>NZ_JABFMP010000017.1:0-87499 GCF_013359595.1 Pseudomonas sp. C1C7
CGGCACTCCGGCGTTTGCCAAAGGGAGTCGGCCGCCAGGCCGAAACAAAGAAAGCCGCCGTTACCGCAGCAACGGATATGCCCCCCATCCAAAGAACACAACAAAACACACCCGAGCCCCAGACCGTCTACCATCAACCTGAAGGAAATTATCTCCCCGCCCCCTCAAGTTGAAGGACTCGACAACCGACACAGTACCAATCGAACCCATAATCCAGCATATCGGCCAAGCTGCAGGCAAAATCCCGCAAGGATGATTGACCCTTTGACTGCCATCTCGGGATTGCCAATACTCATGGCAACTTGATGCTACCCGCACGGAACAAGGAATTACCCTTTGAAGCTGGAACTCAAAAACAGCTTGTCGGTGAAGTTGCTCCGGGTCGTGCTCCTGTCGGCATTGATCGTCGGCGTGGTCTTGAGCTGCGCGCAGATCGTCTTCGATGCCTATAAAACACGCCAGGCCGTCGCCAACGATGCCGAACGGATCCTCGACATGTTTCGCGACCCGTCGACTCAGGCCGTCTATAGCCTGGACCGGGAAATGGGCATGCAGGTGATCGAAGGCCTGTTCCAGGACGACGCCGTGCGCCAGGCCTCCATCGGCCATCCCAACGAAGCCATGCTCGCGCAGAAATCCCGCGACCTGCAGCACTCCAACAGCCGCTGGCTGACCGACCTGATCCTCGGCCAGGAACGCACCTTCACCACCCAACTGGTGGGCCGCGGGCCCTACAGCGAGTATTACGGCGACTTGAGCATCACCCTCGACACCGCCACCTACGGCCAGGGTTTCATCGTCAGTTCGGTGATCATCTTCATTTCCGGCGTCCTGCGCGCCATGGCGATGGGCCTGGTGCTGTATCTGGTCTATCACTGGCTGCTGACCAAGCCGCTGTCGCGGATCATCGAGCACCTGACCGAAATCAACCCCGATCGCCCCAGCGAACACAAGATTCCGCAGCTCAAGGGCCACGAAAAGAACGAGCTGGGCATCTGGATCAACACCGCCAACCAGTTGCTCGAATCCATCGAACGCAACACCCACCTGCGCCACGAAGCGGAAAACAGCCTGCTGCGCATGGCCCAGTACGATTTCCTGACCGGCCTGCCGAATCGCCAGCAATTGCAGACGCAGCTGGACAAGATCCTCGTCGACGCCGGCAAGCTGCAACGCCGGGTCGCGGTACTGTGCGTAGGCCTGGATGACTTCAAGGGCATCAACGAACAGTTCAGCTACCAGACCGGCGACCAGTTGCTGCTGGCCCTGGCCGATCGCCTGCGGGCGCACAGCGGACGCCTCGGCGCCCTCGCCCGTCTGGGTGGCGACCAGTTCGCCCTGGTCCAGGCCGATATCGAACAGCCTTACGAAGCGGCGGAACTGGCACAAAGCATTCTCGATGACCTGGAAGCGGCGTTCGCCCTCGATCATCAGGAAATCCGCCTGCGCGCCACCATCGGCATCACCCTGTTCCCCGAAGACGGCGACAGCACCGAGAAGCTGCTGCAAAAGGCCGAGCAAACCATGACCCTGGCCAAGACCCGCTCGCGCAACCGTTATCAGTTCTATATCGCCAGCGTCGACACTGAGATGCGCCGTCGTCGCGAGCTGGAAAAAGACCTGCGCGACGCCCTGACCCGCGAGCAGTTCTACCTCGTCTACCAGCCGCAGATCAGCTACCGCGACAACCGCGTCGTGGGCGTCGAGGCGCTGATTCGCTGGCAGCATCCCGAACACGGGCTGGTGCCGCCGGACCTGTTCATCCCGCTCGCCGAGCAGAACGGTACCATCATCGCCATTGGCGAGTGGGTGCTGGATCAGGCCTGCAAGCAATTGCGCGACTGGCATGACCAGGGTTTCAGCGACCTGCGCATGGCGGTGAACCTGTCCACCGTGCAACTGCACCACGCCGAGCTGCCCCGGGTAGTCAACAACCTGCTGCAGATGTATCGCCTGCCGCCGCGCAGCCTGGAGCTGGAGGTCACCGAGACCGGCCTGATGGAAGACATCAGCACCGCCGCCCAGCACCTGCTCAGCCTGCGCCGCTCCGGCGCGCTGATCGCGATCGACGACTTCGGGACGGGCTACTCGTCACTGAGTTATCTGAAAAGCCTGCCGCTGGACAAGATCAAGATCGACAAGAGCTTCGTGCAGGACCTGCTCGATGACGACGATGACGCGACCATCGTTCGCGCCATCATCCAGCTGGGCAAGAGCCTGGGCATGCAGGTGATCGCCGAAGGCGTGGAAACCGCCGAGCAGGAGGCCTACATCATCTCCGAGGGCTGCCACGAAGGTCAGGGCTACCACTACAGCAAACCGCTGTCCTCGCGGGAGCTGAGCCTCTACCTCAAGCAGGCGCAGCGCAGTAATGCCGCGATCTGGTAAATCCGCCCCGCCCCCCTGCAGGAGCGAGCTCGCTCCTACAGGGATGTCTGAATAGGAAATATTTCCAAGAACAACTCTTTACACATAATGCGAAAGATTTGCATTATGTCGCAGTTTTGCGCGCCGAACGCGCCACACCACCCCCTCTCGAAGCAGGATGTTCGCCATGATTCGTATGCCTCTGGCTACCGCCAGTCTGTTGGCCATCGCTATTTCCCTCGCCGGTTGCGGTGAAGGCAAAGACAAAGAAAAAGCTGCCGCACCTGCACCTGCTGCCAGCACCGCTGCTGCCCCGGCTGCCCCAGCCGCCGCGCCTGCCGCTGCCGGCAAAGTCGATGAAGCCGCCGCCAAAGCCGTTGTCGCCCACTACGCCGACATGGTTTTCGCCGTCTACAGCGATGCCGAATCCACCGCGAAGACCCTGCAAACCGCCGTCGACGCTTTCCTGGCCAAGCCGAACGCCGACACCCTGAAAGCGGCCCGCGAAGCCTGGATCGCCTCCCGCGTTCCTTACCTGCAGAGCGAAGTGTTCCGCTTCGGCAACACCATCATCGACGACTGGGAAGGTCAGGTGAACGCCTGGCCATTGGACGAAGGCCTGATCGACTACGTCGACAAATCCTACGAGCATGCACTGGGTAACCCGGGCGCCACCGCCAACATCATTGCCAACACCGAAATTCAGGTCGGCGAAGACAAGATCGACGTGAAGGAAATCACCCCGGAAAAACTCGCCAGCCTCAACGAGCTGGGCGGTTCCGAGGCCAACGTCGCCACCGGCTACCACGCCATCGAATTCCTGCTCTGGGGCCAGGACCTGAACGGCACCGGCCCTGGCGCCGGCAACCGTCCTGCTTCGGACTACCTGGAAGGCGCCGGCGCCACCGGCGGTCACAACGACCGTCGTCGCGCTTACCTGAAAGCCGTGACCCAACTGCTGGTCAGCGACCTGGAAGAAATGGTCGGTAACTGGAAGCCGAACGTGGCCGACAACTACCGCGCCACCCTGGAAGCCGAGCCTGCCGAAAGCGGCCTGCGCAAAATGCTGTTCGGCATGGGCAGCCTGTCCCTGGGCGAACTGGCGGGCGAGCGCATGAAGGTTTCCCTGGAAGCCAACTCCCCTGAAGACGAACACGACTGCTTCAGCGACAACACCCACAACTCGCAGTTCTACGATGCCAAGGGCATTCGTAACGTCTACCTGGGCGAGTACACCCGCGTCGACGGCACCAAGATGACCGGCGCCAGCCTGTCGTCCCTGGTCGCGAAAATCGACCCGGCCACCGACACCGCGCTGAAGGCCGACCTGGCCAACACCGAAGCCAAGATGCAGGTCATCGTCGATCACGCCAACAAGGGTGAGCACTACGACCAACTGATCGCCGCGGGCAACACCGCTGGCAACCAGATCGTTCGCGACGCCATCGCGTCCCTGGTCAAGCAGACCGGTTCAATCGAAGCCGCCGCTGGCAAACTGGGCATCGCCGACCTGAACCCGGACAACGCTGATCACGAGTTCTGATCAACGCTGGCTGAGTGAACAAGAAAAGGCGGCCTTCGGGTCGCCTTTTTCATTGGCCTGAACACGATACTCTGTAGGAGCAAGGCTTGCAGGTTAACCCTGTCCTACATCAAGCAAACGATAATTCCTCTTATTCAAACTCCCCCGCCCTGTTAAACTTCGCGCCTTTGTTTTGCTCGTCTTGCAGGATCTCTGATGCCCCCGCTGCTGCTTCGCTTGTCCGCACTGGTTCTGGCCCTGGGCCTGAGTGCCTGCGATGACGCCCCGCGTTTTACCAAGGCAGAACCCGGTGAAGCCCGCTCCGGGGGCAGTGCGACCGTGCGCAAGACCGATCAGAACGCCTTTTCGCTGCCCTCCGCCAACCTGCCGCCCTCACGGCGCGTGGACTTCAGCGTCGGCAACAGTTTCTTTCGCAACCCCTGGGTGATCGCGCCGTCGACCACCACCGCCCGCGACGGCCTCGGCCCGCTGTTCAATACCAACGCCTGCCAGAACTGCCACGTCAAGGACGGCCGCGGTCATCCGCCGGGGCCGGATGCGACCAGCGCCGTGTCGATGCTGGTGCGCCTGTCGATTCCCGATGACCCGGCCTACGCAAAAATCATCGAGCAACAGGGCGTCGTGCCCGAGCCGGTCTACGGCGGACAGTTCCAGGACATGGCCATTCCCGGCGTCGTTCCCGAGGGCAAGGTGCGGGTCGATTACACGCCTGTGTCGGTGCGTTTCAAGGACGGTACCGAAGTGGAGCTGCGCAAGCCGACCCTGAACATCACCCAGCTGGGCTACGGTCCCATGCACCCCGACACCCGTTTCTCCGCCCGGGTCGCCCCGCCGATGATCGGCCTGGGCCTGCTCGAAGCCATTCCCGACGAGGCCATCCTGGCCAATGCCGAGGCTCAGGCGAAGGAGAACAAGGGCATCGCAGGCCGCCCGAACCAAGTCTGGGATGACGCCCAGCAGAAAACCGTTCTCGGCCGGTTTGGCTGGAAAGCCGGGCAACCGAACCTCAATCAACAAAATATTCACGCGTTTTCTGGTGATATGGGCCTCACGACAAGCCTGAGACCCTTTGATGACTGCACGGACGCACAAACCACCTGCAAGCAGGCCCCGAACGGCAATGGTCCGGACGGCGAGCCTGAAGTCAGCGACAACATCCTGCGCCTGGTGCTGTTCTACAGCCGCAACCTCGCCGTACCGGCGCGCCGCGATGTCGGCGCGCCTGAAGTGCTGGCCGGCAAGAACCTGTTTTATCAGGCTGGCTGCCAGTCCTGTCACACCCCCAAGTACACCACCGCCGCCAACGCCGCCGAACCTGAACTGGCCAATCAAGTGATTCGCCCCTACAGCGATCTGCTACTGCACGACATGGGCGACGGCCTGGCCGACAACCGCACTGAATTCAAGGCCGGTGGCCGCGACTGGCGCACACCGCCGTTGTGGGGCATCGGTCTGACCGAAGCGGTCGGCGGCCACACCCAGTTCCTGCATGACGGCCGCGCCCGCAATCTGCTCGAAGCCGTGCTCTGGCATGGCGGCGAAGCGAAAAAGGCGCAGCAACAGGTTTTGACTTTCGATGCCGAGCAGCGCGCTGCGCTGCTGGCGTTCCTGAATTCCCTTTAATACCCATTCCCGCGGGAGCCCGACATGTTCCGTCCCAAACTGTTGTTCACCAGCCTTGCCGCGCTTGCCCTGGGCGCCTGCTCGCCCCAGGACCCGCAAGCCGTCACCTCGGCGGCCATCGCCAAATCGGTGATCCTGCCGACCTACACCCGCTGGGTCGAAGCCGATCGCCAGCTGGCCGTCAGCGCCCTGGCCTACTGCGAAGGCAAGGAAACCCTGGAAACCGCCCGTGCCGACTTCCTTCACGCGCAAAAAGCCTGGGCCGAGCTGCAACCGCTGCTGATCGGCCCGCTGGCCGAGGGCAACCGTTCGTGGCAGGTGCAGTTCTGGCCGGACAAGAAAAACCTCGTCGGCCGTCAGGTCGAGCAACTGGTCACCGCCCAGCCGCAGATCAATGCCGCTGAACTGGCCAAGTCCAGCGTGGTGGTCCAGGGTCTGTCGGCCTACGAATACATTCTGTTCGACAGCAAGCCCGATGTGGCCAATGCCGAACAGAAAGCCAAGTACTGCCCACTGCTGGTCGCCATCGGCGAGCGTCAGAAGCAGCTGGCCGAAGAGATCCTGAAAACATGGAACAATACCGACGGCATGCTCGCGCAGATGAGCAAGTTCCCGAACCAGCGTTATGCCGACTCCCACGAAGCGATCGCCGATCTGCTGCGCGTCCAGGTCACCGCCCTCGACAGCCTGAAAAAGAAACTCGGCACGCCGATGGGCCGCCAGACCAAGGGCGTGCCGCAGCCGTTCCAGGCCGATGCCTGGCGCAGCCAGTCGTCCCTGACCAGCATGGAAGCCAGCCTCGCCGCCGCCAAGACCGTCTGGGAAGGTGTCGACAACAAAGGCCTGCGCGGCCTGTTGCCGAGCGAGCAGAAAGCCCTGGCCGACAAGATCGACGCCGCCTATGCCGCCTCGCTCAAGCTGTTCGCCAGCAACCAGCGTTCGCTGACTGAAATGCTCAACGACGACGCCGGTCGCCAGCAACTCAACGATATCTACGACAGCCTCAACGTCGTCCACCGCCTGCACGAAGGCGAACTGGCCAAGGCGCTGGGCATCCAACTGGGCTTCAACGCCAACGACGGTGACTGATGAGGACGAGTGCCATGCTGCGACGTCAGGCTCTGACTTTAGGTAGTTTGCTGCTGGGAGCAGTGACACTGGGCGGCTGGACGCTGTTCAAGCGCAAGGATCAGAGCCCGCTGCTGCTGTCGGCACGGGACGATACCGACGGCAAACACTATGCCGTCGGCTATCGGCTGGACGGCACCCGAGTGTTTGCCACCCAGGTCGGCCAGCGCTGCCACGACATCATCAACCACCCGACGCAGCCCATCGCCCTGTTCGTCGCCCGGCGCCCGGGCACCGAGAGCTACCTGATCGACTTGCGTGACGGCACGCTGCTGCAAACCATCACCTCGCAACCGAATCGGCATTTCTACGGCCATGCGGTAATTCACCAGAGCGGCGACTGGCTGTACGCCACCGAGAACGACACCACCGATCCGGGTCGCGGCCTGCTCGGGGTGTACAAGTTCGAAGGCGAGCGCCTGGTGCACAGCGGCGAGATTTCCACCCACGGCCTGGGCCCGCATCAGGTGTCATGGATGCCGGATGGCGAAACCCTGGTGGTGGCCAACGGCGGCATTCGCACCGAGGCGGAAAGCCGTGTCGACATGAACCTCGACGCCATGGAGCCGAGCCTGGTGCTGATGCAGCGCGACGGCACCCTGCTGAGCAAGGAAACCCTGGCCCAGCAGATGAACAGCGTGCGGCACCTGGGAATCGCCAGCGACGGCACCATCGTCGCCGGCCAGCAATTCATGGGCGCCTCCCACGAGCGGTCGGAGCTGCTGGCGATCAAGCGTCCGGGCAAACCGTTCGTGGCCTTCCCGGTGCCCGAACACCAGCTGCAGGCCATGGGGCACTACACCGCCAGCGTCGCGGTGCACAGTGACCTGCGCCTGGTGGCGTTGACCGCGCCACGGGGCAACCGCTTTTTCATCTGGGACCTGGACAGCGGCGAAGTGCGCCTGGACGCGCCGCTTCCCGATTGCGCAGGTGTGGGCGCCGTGGCCGACGGCTTCGTCGTGACCTCCGGCCAGGGCCGCTGCCGTTACTACGATTGCCGCCAGACAAACCTTGTTGCAAAACCACTGGAGCTGCCTGCGGGGCTCTGGGACAACCATCTGCATTTGATGGCGTAAATCCTGCGAAAAAGATCGCAACCTTCGCCAACTCCCGCTCGGGCATGATGTCCACCCTGTAGGAGCTGCCGAAGGCTGCGATCTTTCCCATCCGCAACCTGCCACGCGCTCAAGCCTTGACGACCCGCAGTTGGAATCCCCTTCCCACTCGCGGTAATGTGCCTTCTTGTCTCACCTGATTTTCTCCAAGGAACAGGAAATATGCTGCGTCGCCGCATGCTGATCATGTTGGGTGTTGTGCTGCTGATCGTGCTGGTACTGGCCGGGTACAAAGCCTTCTCCATCTATACGATGATTCAGGGTTTCTCCGCGCCCAAGCCGCCCATCAGCGTCGCCGTCGCCACGGCCGCCGAAAAGCCATGGCAGGCCCGGCTGCCGACGGTCGGCACGCTCAAGGCATTGCAGGGCGTGGACCTGAGCCTGGAAACCGATGGCACGGTCGTCGATCTGCAGTTCGAGTCAGGACAGAAGGTCAAGGCCGGTCAACCCTTGCTGCGACTCGACAGCGCCGTGGAAACCGCCTTGCTGGAAACCGCCCAGGCCGATCTGGGGCTGGCCCAGCTGGACTTTGGTCGCGGCAGCCAACTGGTCGGCAGCCAGGCGATTTCCAAAGGTGAATTCGACCGTCTCTCCGCCGTGCTGAAAAAGAGCAAGGCCACGGTCAATCAGCTCAAGGCCGCCCTGGGCAAAAAGAGCATCGTCGCCCCCTTCAGCGGCACCATCGGTATTCGTCAGGTGGACGTCGGCGACTACCTCGCCAGCGGCACCAAGATCGCCACCCTGCAAGACCTCAGCAGCCTCTATGTGGACTTCTTCGTGCCCGAGCAGTCGGTGCCGAAAATCGCCCTCGGCCAACCGGTTGAAATCATCGTCGCGGCCTACCCCACTCAGTCCTTCCCCGGCACCATCAGCGCGATCAACCCGAAACTGGAAAACAGCACGCGCAACATGCAGGTGCGCGCGACCCTGGCCAACCCCGACGGCAAGCTGCTGCCGGGGATGTTCGCCAGCCTGGAGGTGATGTTGCCCAACCCGCAGCAGCGCATCGTCGTGCCGGAAAGCGCGATCACCTACACCCTCTATGGCAACTCGCTGTATGTCGCCGCGCAGAAGAAAGCCGAAGACGGCAGCGTCGAGAAAGACGACAAGGGCCAGCCGATCCTGGTCGCCGAACGACGTTTCGTCGAAACCGGCGAACGTCGCGACGGCATGGTGATGATCACCAAAGGCGTGCAGAACGGCGAAACCGTCGTCACCGCCGGCCAGATCAAACTGGATAACGGTGCACACATCGCCATCAGCGATGACAAGACCCTGGCCGAGAAGAACAGCCAGCCACGCGCTGACTGATCAAGGAACTCCCAATGGCTTTTACCGATCCGTTCATCCGCCGCCCGGTCCTCGCGACCGTGGTGAGCCTGCTGATTGTGCTGCTGGGCTTCCAGGCCTGGAGCAAGCTGCCGCTGCGCCAGTATCCGCAAATGGAAAACGCCCTGATCACGGTCACCACCGCCTACCCCGGGGCCAACGCCGAAACCATCCAGGGCTACATCACCCAGCCGATGCAACAGAGCCTGGCCAGTGCCGAGGGCATCGACTACATGACCTCGGTCAGTCGCCAGAACTTCTCGGTGATTTCCATCTACGCCCGCATCGGCGCCAACAGCGACCGGCTGTTCACGGAACTTCTGGCCAAGGCCAACGAGGTCAAGAACCAGTTGCCCCAAGACGCAGAAGACCCGGTCCTGAGCAAGGAAGCCGCGGACGCCTCGGCGCTGATGTACATCAGTTTCTTCAGCAAGGAGTTGAGCAACCCGCAGATCACCGACTACCTGTCGCGGGTCATCCAGCCAAAGCTGGCGACCCTGCCCGGCATGGCCGAAGCCGAGATTCTCGGCAACCAGGTGTTCGCCATGCGCCTGTGGCTGGACCCGGTGAAACTCGCCGGTTTCGGCCTGACGGCAAGCGATGTGACCAATGCGGTGCGCCAGTACAACTTCCTCTCCGCCGCCGGCGAGGTCAAAGGCGAGTACGTGGTCACCAGTATCAACGCCAGTACGGAACTCAAATCCGCCGAAGCCTTCGCCGCAATCCCGCTCAAAGTCGATGGCGACAGCCGGGTGCTGTTGCGCGACGTCGCGCGGGTCGAGATGGGCGCGGAAAACTACGACACCATCAGCTCCTTCGGCGGCACGCCCTCGGTATACATCGGTATCAAGGCCACGCCCGGCGCCAACCCGCTGGACGTGATCAAGGAAGTGCGCAAGATCATGCCGGACCTCGAGGCCCAGCTTCCGCCCAACCTCAAGGCCGAAATCGCCTACGACGCCACGCTGTTCATCCAGGCGTCGATCGACGAAGTGGTGAAAACCCTGTTCGAAGCGGTGCTGATCGTGATCGTGGTGGTGTTCCTGTTCCTCGGCGCGCTGCGTTCGGTGGTGATCCCGGTGGTGACCATCCCGCTGTCGATGATCGGCGTGATGTTCTTCATGCAGATGATGGGTTACTCGATCAACCTGCTGACCCTGCTGGCGATGGTGTTGGCCATCGGTCTGGTGGTGGACGACGCCATCGTGGTGGTGGAGAACATCCACCGGCACATCGAGGAAGGCAAGACGCCGTTTGACGCCGCCCTCGAAGGCGCGCGGGAAATCGCCATGCCGGTGGTCTCGATGACCATCACCCTGGCGGCGGTGTACGCGCCGATCGGTTTCCTGACGGGGCTGACCGGGGCACTGTTCAAGGAGTTCGCCCTGACCCTGGCCGGAGCGGTGGTGATCTCCGGCATCGTCGCCCTGACCCTGTCGCCGATGATGTGCGCCTACCTGCTGCGCCACGACGAAAACCCCACCGGCCTGGCGCACCGCCTCGACCTGATTTTCGAAAGCCTCAAACGTCGTTATCAGAGCTTGCTGCATGGCACGCTCAACACCCGGCCGGTGGTGCTGGTGTTTGCCGTGATCGTGCTGTGCCTGATTCCGGTGCTGCTCAAGTTCACCAAGTCGGAACTGGCGCCGGATGAGGACCAGGGCATCATTTTCATGATGGCCAGCGCCCCGCAGCCGACCAACCTCGATTACCTCAACGCCTATACCGATGAGTTCGTCTCGATCTTCAAGGCTTTCCCCGAGTACTACTCCTCATTCCAGATCAACGGCTTCAACGGCGTGCAATCGGGCATCGGCGGCTTCCTGCTCAAGCCGTGGAACGACCGGGACCGGACCCAGATGCAGATCCTGCCCGACGTCCAGGCCAAGCTCGAAGGCATCGCCGGCCTGCAGATTTTCGGCTTCAACCTGCCCTCCTTGCCGGGCACCGGCGAGGGCTTGCCGTTCCAGTTCGTCATCAACACCGCCAACGATTACGAGTTGCTGCTGCAAGTGGTTGACCGGGTGAAGAAGCGTGCAGCCGAATCCGGCAAGTTCGCCTTCGTCGACGTCGACCTGGCCTTCGACAAGCCGGAAGTGGTGGTGGACATCGACCGCGCCAAGGCTGCACAGATGGGCGTGTCGATGCAGGAGCTGGGGGGAACGCTGGCGACTTTGCTGGGCGAGGCGGAAATCAACCGTTTCACCATCGAGGGCCGCAGTTACAAGGTCATCGCCCAGGTCGAGCGACCGTTCCGGGACAACCCGGACTGGCTGAACAACTACTACGTGAGGAACAACAATAATGAACTGCTGGCCCTTTCGACCTTGATCACGGTGAAGGACCGGGCCCGACCGAGACAGCTGAACCAGTTCCAGCAACTCAACTCGGCGATCCTCTCCGGCGTTCCCCTGGTCAGCATGGGCGAAGCCATCGACACCGTGCGCCAGATCGCCCAGGAAGAAGCCCCCGTGGGCTTCGCCATCGACTACGCCGGCGCCTCGCGGCAATACGTGCAGGAAGGCAGCGCGCTGTGGGTCACCTTCGCCCTGGCACTGGCCATCATCTTCCTGGTCCTGGCCGCCCAGTTCGAAAGCTTCCGCGACCCGCTGGTGATCCTGGTGACCGTGCCGCTGTCGATCTGCGGCGCCTTGCTGCCGCTGTTCCTCGGCTGGTCGAGCATGAACATCTACACCCAGGTCGGTCTGGTGACCTTGATCGGCCTGATCAGCAAACACGGGATCCTGATCGTCGAATTCGCCAACCAGCTGCGCAAGGAAAAAGGCCTGACCGCCCGCGAAGCCGTAGAAGAAGCCGCCTCCATCCGCCTGCGCCCAGTCTTGATGACCACCGCCGCCATGGTCTTCGGCATGGTCCCACTGATCATCGCCACCGGCGCGGGCGCGGTCAGCCGGTTCGACATCGGTACGGTGATCGCGACGGGGATGTCGATCGGTACATTGTTTACGCTGTTCGTACTGCCCTGCGTCTACACCCTGCTGGCCAAACCCGACAAACCCGCCCCCCCGTAGGCGCGAGGCTTGCCCGCGAAGGCGGTGGATCAGATACATAGATGGCGCCTGCCCCACCGCATTCGCGAGCAGGCTCGCTCCCACAGAAACACGCACAACAAAAAAGGCCCCGCATTTCAGCGAGGCCTTTCATCTTGGCTTCAACCATCTCAAACGCTATGGCCTCAACCCCTGCGACATCCCAAACACAAACAACAACAAATCATGATCCGGCTGACTCGCCGATACCGCTTTGACCACCCGCGGCAACGGACAACTCTCACCGTTACCCGAACTGAGAACTTGCGTGCGTGGCTGCTCCCAGGCAGCCACCGCCAGTGAAGCGACTGCCAAGGCTCCTACTAGAAACAAACCTCGCGCAACTTCGAGTTTCATCGCTATAAACCTTTGATAGCGCTGCCAAACGCCGTCTTATAAAAATAGACGAGCTTTCCCCAATCCGCCGGATTGAACGACGAGTGGCGACGCAGTTGCTTCATGTCATGAGCCGCCGCTTGCCCCGCGGTCATCCGCTGCCGGCACTTCTCCAGATCGATCAGCGCCACCTCGACCTTGGCCGCCTCACCTTCGCCCGTCACACGCAAAAACACGTGCTTGATGTACAGGCAACTGTGCTGCCAACGCCCCTTGTGCATGCGCGCCAGGTTCTCGGCAAGATCCTTCAGCACGCGATCGTGCACCGCCTCGCCATAACGCTCCCGGCCGCCCGCCGCGTACCAGTTTTCGATTTCGTCGAAGCCGTCCAGGGATTTGGTGACCAGCAATGCGCGCCATTTGTGCACCGGGTCGCGCTGTGCGCCGCAGTAGACGATTTGCGGGACGCGCACTCCCAGCTTGCTGACGCCGGTAAGGGCGTCACGCTCGCGCAGAACCGTAGGCCGGCCGAACGGGTGCAGCAGCGTGCGATGGATATGCCCGGTCTGGCGCTTCACATAAAGCAGCTGACCATCACTGCCCATGACCCGTTGAACACCACTTTCTCCACCACGGCGGACATTGGGTTCTTCCACCCAGTCACCACGCTGATTCCAGAAATAGTCGAAACGGTCCTCGGACCCCATACCCGATCCCTCTGCATACTGCACTGCCATCCTGTTACCTCTTGCGTAATACGTAAACTCGCCACATGGCATAGAGCGGTATAAAGTCCAGACGTTCCTGAATTCGGAACCCAGCCTGCTCAAATTCCTTCTCTACCGTAGCAGCAGGTAACACAAATCGATTTTGGTAACCTTCCTGCCCACGGGTTTTCTCTGCGCGCTTGCGTTTCCAGGCTTTGAAATTGCCATCCACCCACAGCGAAAGGATCACGCTGTCACGGCTGACGCGCTCGAATTCGCGCAAAATAGCCAGCCGATGCTCGGCCTCACCGATGTGATGAAGCAAACGCATACAGAATATGCTGTCGACGGCGTTATCAGGTAACGCGATGTCGAATGCAGACGTGTGCAAGGGTTGTACCCGTTTTACCACTTCGGCCGGTTGCGACTGAGTGGCGATCTTGATCATCGATTCGGAGTTGTCGGCGCCGATGATCACGCGGTTGGGTTTTTCCGCCAGCATCGGCCAGAAACGTCCCGCGCCGCAGGGCAGATCGAGTACCAGGCCTGGCTCGCCGACCGCTGTCAGGGCCTTTCGGGCCATCTGAACATCACGCCAGTGCGACAGCCGGCGGCCCAGACCGTCCTTGTGCTTGCGCAGATAGCGCTTGGCATGTTCGTCGTCATATTTCTCGGAAAAATCAAGTTTGATCGGGCCGGCCATCACAAAGGTCTCCTGTATTTTCGAATGGCAACTACCTTAGGTAGCCCAATGTCGACGTCAGGTCATGCAATTGTGAAAAATTTGTCATGTAAAACCTCGAAGTATTTCGAGGTTTTACAAGGTATGCCGCCTGTCAGGATGATTGTTTTTTCAGCCTTTCTGGTCCGGCGTGTGCAAATCCACCTGAAAGCGACAACCATTGGGTTCCATGGTGGTCAGGCTGACCGTCCAGCCCTGGTTTTCACAGATTCGCTGTACCAGCGAAAGCCCCAACCCCAACCCGTCGCCGCGTTTTTCCGTGCCCCGCACGAACGGCTCGAACATGGCTTCGCGTTTTTCCTCGGGGATGCCTACGCCGCTGTCTTCCACGGTGAAACCGTTGTCGGTCAGTGTCAGGCGAATGAAGCCTTGCTCGGTGTAATGCAAGGCATTACGCAACAGATTGCCCATCACCGCGTGCAGTAACGTCGCGTTATAACGACCGTCGTGTGCACCTCCCGGCTCAAAAATCAATCGCAAGCCTTTGGCCTCGATCGGCTCGCGCCACAGATTCAGCAACCCATCGGCCACCTGCCCCAGGGATTGTTGCGGCGACATGCTGGCATCTTCGCGCTGGGCACGGGCCAGCATCAGAAAGGTTTGCACCAGTTCACGCATTTCTTCACTGGCACGAGCGATGCGCTCGACCTGAGACCGGCCGCGCTGATCGATTCGGGGGTTTTCCAGCAGCAGTTCGCAGGAACTGGCAAGCACCATCAATGGCGTACGCAGTTCGTGGCTGACGTCACTGGTAAAAAGGCGCTCACGGGTCAATGCCTGACGCAGACGTCCAAGGGTCGCATCGAACGCCACCGCCAGTTCACCGACTTCGTCCGCCGCATAATCCGGGGCCAAGGGCGGCGCCAGCCCCAGCAACTGGTCGCGGTGACGCACCTGGCGGGCCAGTCGCACGACCGGTGCCATGACCTTGCGTGCCAGGACCCAGCCGAGGAAAACCGCCAGCGCCAGGCTCAGCACGAATCCCACCAGCACCACAGCGAACAGCACCCGCTCACGCTCCTCGAAGTCGCTCTGATCCTGCAACAGCACGTAGTGTCGCCCATCGACGATTTCGACCATCGCGTGATAAGACAACTGCTCGCGAAACACCTCGTGGAACCCCGAATCCAGGTGCCGCAAATCCTTGGGCAGCTCGAAATCCCCCGGCCCGCCACTGAAATAGAACAGCTGGTCCGGCTCGGGGCGATGGCTCCAGTCGGAGACGTTATCCATCAGCAACAGACGCTGCAGATCGCCGCCCAGCCCCGCCGAGATCAGCTTTTCTTCCACCAGGTGCACCGTCGCCACAATGCCCATGGCAAAGGCGCCCGCCACCAGTGCGCTCATCAGCGCAAAGGCGATGATGATCCGCTGAGCAAGGCTCTGTTTAAACTCCATCGCGCCCCTCGGCCAGGCGATAACCCACACCATGCACGGTTTGCAGCAGGGGTTTGGCGAACGGCTTGTCGATCACCTGACGCAATTGGTGGACATGGCTGCGCAGGCTGTCGCTGTCCGGGCAGTCATCGCCCCAGAGGGCTTCCTCGAGAATTTCCCGGCGCAGCACGTGCGGGCTTTTCTGCATCAACACCGCCAGCAGCTTCAGGCCAACGGGGTTGAGTTTGAGCAAGCGGCCTTCGCGGGTGACTTCCAGGGTGTCCAGGTCATAGCTCAGGTCGGCAACCTGCAGGGTGCGGCGACCGCCGCCCTGGGAGCGACGCATGACCGCTTCGACCCGTGCCGCCAGCTCCGACAAGGCGAAAGGCTTGATCAGATAATCGTCGGCACCGGACTTGAAGCCCTGAAGACGGTCGTCCAGTTGATCGCGAGCGGTCAGCATGATCACCGGGGTGTCCCGACGGGCATCTTCACGCAGGCGTTTGCACAGGGTGTAGCCGTCGATGCCGGGCAGCATGATGTCGAGCACGATCAGATCGTAATGCTCGGTGGCCGCCAGATGCAGGCCCGACAGACCGTCCTGAGCGCAATCCACGGTATAGCCTTTGAGCCCCAGGTAATCAGCCAGATTGGCCAGGATATCGCGGTTGTCTTCAACCAAAAGAATTCGCATGGGTATCTCTCCGTACACAGTAACGGCCGTCTTGGCCCGCGCAGCTTACGGCCAAGTCTGGCTCACTGCCAGAGTTGCGTGCAGTTGCCGATCTTGTGCGAATAAACCGCGAACCTTAACGTTTTTTTCACTATCGATTCACAGGCAGACCACGGGATCAGGTTCATAATCCGCGCGGTTGCGCTTCTCAGATCACTTCACCGACCCAGGAATTGCCATGGTTTCGACCGCTACTCGCCCCGCCTCACGCCCGCTCAATTTCTGGATATGCCTGGGGATTCCCGCCGTTACCGCGATCATCCTGGTGTTGCTCGAGCTGACCTCACTGGACATGAGCCTGGCCAATCTGTTCTACGATCCGGTTGCCGGCGACTTCATCGGCCGACACAGTTACTTCCTCGAAGACATCCTGCATGACCGCGCCAAACAGGTGGTCATCGCCTTCTCGGTATTGGCCATCTTCGGCTACATGGGTTCATTTTTTGTCGAACGGCTCAAACCGTTCAAGCGCGAGCTGGGCTGCCTGGTGCTGTCCCTGGGGCTGGCGACTTCCTTTGTCACGCCGATGAAGGCGGTGACGGCGGTGCAGTGCCCGTGGAGTCTTGAGCAGTTCGGCGGTCATGAGAAGTACAGCGAATTACTGAGTCCTCGTCCGCAGACCGAAAAACCGGGGCGGTGCTGGCCCGGCGGTCACGCTGCCACCGGGTTCACGCTGTTTGCGCTGTTCTTCGTGTTGCGCGATCGTCGCCCCCGGCTGGCCCGCGCGGCGCTTGTCTTCGCTTTCGCTCTGGGGTCGGTGTTTTCCATCGGGCGGATGATGCAGGGCGCGCACTTTTTCTCGCACAACGTGTGGACGGCGGTGTTCTGCTGGCTGATTTGCCTGGGGTCTTATTACTGGCTGCTGTATCGGCCGGCGTCTACGACGGAGCGGGTGAGCAAGGCTGAACCTGTCGGCGCCTGATCTGACGTCTTCGCGGGCAAGCCTCGCTCCTACAGAAATTACCGAACCGTAGGAGCGAGGCTTGCCCGCGAAGAGCCCCTCGAAAACAACACAACTTGACAACAGACAATAAAAAACCCCGCCTGCTTTCGCAGACGGGGTTCTTCGTTACAGGGGTAAGGCTGGCTTACATCATGCCGCCCATGCCGCCCATACCGCCCATGTCTGGCATGCCGCCGCCAGCTGGAGCGTCTTTCTTCGGTGCGTCAGCTACCGCCGCTTCGGTGGTCAGGATCAGACCGCCGATCGAGCTTGCAGCTTGCAGAGCGGAACGGGTGACCTTGGTTGGGTCCAGGATACCCATTTCGATCATGTCGCCGTATTCGCCGGTAGCAGCGTTGTAGCCGAAGCTGCCCTGACCGTTCTTGACCTTGTCGACCACTACGCTTGGCTCGTCGCCGGAGTTGGCAACGATCTGGCGCAGAGGGGCTTCGATAGCGCGACGCAGAACAGCGATACCCACGTTCTGGTCAGCGTTGTCGCCTTTGAGGTCCGACAGGGTTTGCAGAGCGCGGATCAGCGCTACGCCACCGCCAGGTACCACGCCTTCTTCAACGGCTGCACGGGTAGCGTGCAGGGCGTCTTCAACGCGGGCTTTCTTCTCTTTCATTTCGACTTCGGAACCAGCGCCAACCTTGATCACTGCAACGCCGCCGGACAGTTTGGCCAGACGCTCCTGCAGTTTTTCACGGTCGTAGTCCGAGGAAGTTTCGGCAACCTGGGCACGGATCTGGGAGATACGGGCTTCGATGTCGCCCTGAACGCCAGCACCGTCAACGATGATGGTGTTTTCCTTGGTCAGGGTTACGCGCTTGGCGTTACCCAGGTGCTCCAGGGTGGTGCTTTCCAGGCTCAGGCCGATCTCTTCGGAGATAACGGTACCGCCGGTCAGAACGGCGATGTCCTGCAGCATGGCCTTGCGACGGTCGCCGAAGCCTGGCGCCTTGACGGCTGCGACTTTGACAATGCCACGCATGTTGTTCACAACCAGAGTCGCCAGGGCTTCGCCTTCAACGTCTTCAGCGATGATCAGCAGTGGACGGCCGGCTTTGGCAACGGCTTCCAGTACTGGCAGCATTTCGCGGATGTTCGAGATTTTCTTGTCGACCAGCAGGATCAGCGGGCCGTCGAGCTCGGCCACCATGGTGTCCGGCTTGTTGACGAAGTACGGGGACAGGTAGCCACGGTCGAACTGCATGCCTTCCACGACCGACAGTTCGTTTTCCAGGCCCGAGCCTTCTTCAACGGTGATCACGCCTTCTTTACCGACTTTTTCCATGGCTTCGGCAATGATGTCGCCGATGGAGTTGTCGGAGTTGGCGGAGATGGTGCCTACCTGAGCGATAGCCTTGGTGTCGGCGCATGGCTTGGACAGAGCTTTCAGCTCTTTGACGACAGCGATGGTCGCCTTGTCGATGCCGCGCTTGAGGTCCATCGGGTTCATGCCGGCAGCGACGGCTTTCAGGCCTTCGTTGACGATGGCTTGAGCCAGAACGGTAGCGGTGGTGGTGCCGTCACCGGCGTCATCGTTGGCCTTGGACGCTACGTCCTTGACCAGCTGTGCGCCCATGTTTTCGAAACGGTCTTCCAGCTCGATTTCCTTGGCTACGGAAACGCCGTCCTTGGTGATGGTCGGAGCGCCGAAGCTCTTCTCGAGGATCACGTTACGGCCTTTCGGGCCCAGGGTCGCTTTTACCGCGTCGGCCAGGACGTTGACGCCAACGAGCATTTTCTTGCGGGCGGAGTCGCCGAATTTAACTTCTTTAGCAGCCATGATCGATATTCCTTAAATACTTTGTAGTAGCGGGAAAATGAGCGGGAAATCAGCCTTCGATAACAGCGAGAATCTCGTTCTCAGCCATTACCAGCAGGTCTTCGCCGTCGACTTTCACAGTGTTGCTGCCGGAGTAAGGACCGAACACAACCTTGTCGCCCACTTTTACGGACAGTGCACGCACTTCACCGTTATCCAGTACGCGGCCGGCGCCTACAGCGAGGATTTCGCCGCTGTTGGCTTTTTCAGCAGCCGAACCTGGCAGGACGATACCGCCAGCGGTTTTCTTTTCTTCTTCGCTGCGACGGATTACGACGCGGTCATGCAGAGGACGAAGCTTCATTGTCGATCTCTCCTAATTGTGGTTTTCATCGGCCGGTGTGGTCCCGGCGGGTTTAACAAAGTCCGGCGGTGCCGGTTGCGGCTCGCCAAGCGAACCGCGGAAGTCAGTCTGGCGTAAGTGCCATAAACCTTGCGGTGACAGCTACATAAGGGCGCATAAGCTTATTACAAGGGCGGGTATCGAATTTTTTTCAGGCCGATCCCGCGCAAACGATCACGGCACCCGAAGGTGCCGTGTCGATAGAGCGGTTACTTGCTGTCGCGGTGTTCGAACTCGCCTTCGATCACGTTGGGCTCGCGACCCAGCGGCTCGCGCGGCGACGGGCCGCCACGGGGCTGCAGGTCATCGGCGAACGCACGTTGGCGCATCGCCTGTTCCTCGGCACGCTGGCGCATTTTACCGGCCAGCAGACGACGGCTCATCGGCAGCAGCATGATCAGGCCGATCACGTCGCTGATGAAGCCGGGAAGAATCAACAGACCGCCGGCCAGCGCCAGCATCAGCCCTTCGAGCATGGTCTGCGCAGGCAACTCGCCGCGGTTCAGGCTTTCACGGGCGCGCAATGCGGTGGCCAGACCGGCAACCCGCAGGACGAACACACCGAACATCGAGCCGAGAATGATCAGCGCCAGGGCCGGGAAAAACCCGATCGACCCTGCCACCTTGACGAATACGAACAGCTCCAGCACCGGAAACAGCAGAAAGAGCAACAAAAAAGGGCGCATCAAATAGATCCTCAACGCAAGAATGCCTTGCAGTTCAACTTAGATGACGTCGCCGTTTCGTGAATTCAAGCGTCCGCCACTTCATTTTTCGGCCAATGTTCGGCGTGAGCCAGGAAAACCAAGGCTTCGCGAACTTGTGTCGGCGTATTACATGGCGCTTGAAACGGCAACCAGTAGATCCCCTGACCGATGCGCAGGTGCATCCCTTCACTATCGATGCCGACCATTTGTGCCGGCGAATTCTTCGGCAGCCCCGCCAGCTCGACGTAATGGGCGATGGCCTTGGCGTGATCGGCGTTCATATGCTCGACCATGCTCACCTCGGCCTTGCCGGCGAACGGGTTGGCCAGGGTCAGGTCGTTGACCCAGTGGATGGCGCCGAAACCGCCGATGTAGCGGTGACGCACCGGCTGCAACACCCAGAAATCGAAATCATGGGCCTTGTGGTAGTTCTGCGAGTCGGGGAAGTAGCGATAGTAGCGCTCGGCAGCCGCTTCGATGGCGGCCTCGTCCTCGATCCGCTGCGCCTCGGCCAGGTAGGTCAGGCGTCCGACGGCCTGCACGTCTTCGGCTTCACGTTCGCCCACCAGCATCGAACATTTGGGATCCTTCTGCAGGTTGTGGGTGTGCTGGGCGATGCGGCTGATCAGGATAAGCGGCCGGCCCTGGTCGTCGAGGCAATAAGGAACCACGGAACCGAACGGAAAACCGGGCATGGCCTTGGAGAGCGTCGACAGGACGCCACGGTATTCCTTGAGCAGCAATTCTCGTGCATGCTTGGCAACTTCAACGCTCAATTTATGACTCCTTATTAAGAATCCGTCAGAAAAACGGACAGACGACTGGATAACGTTCCAGCACGCCAACGGGGCGATTCTCATGTGCAGCCAGGCCATGCCAGACGCAGATCGAGGGAGCCCTGCCAGCAAACCACTCAGACCTGCCACCGGGGGCATGCGAATGCAACTCACTGACAAAGTAATCATTATCACTGGCGGTTGCCAGGGTTTGGGCCGCTCCATGGCCGAGTATTTCGCCGCCAGGGGCGCGAAGCTGGCCCTGGTCGACCTCAATCAGGAAAAGCTCGATGACGCCGTCGCCGCCTGCCGGGCCAAAGGCGTCGAAGCCCGCGCCTACCTGTGCAACGTGGCCAATGAAGAGCAAGTGAGCCACATGGTCGCGCAGGTCGCCGAGGACTTCGGGGCGATCCATGGCCTGATCAACAACGCCGGGATTCTGCGCGACGGGCTGCTGCTCAAGGTCAAGGACGGCGAGATGACCAAAATGAGCCTGGCCCAGTGGCAGGCGGTCATCGACGTCAATCTGACCGGCGTGTTCCTGTGCACCCGCGAAGTGGCGGCGAAAATGGTCGAGCTGAACAACAGCGGCGCGATCATCAATATCTCGTCGATCTCCCGCGCTGGCAACGTCGGCCAGACCAACTACTCCGCCGCCAAGGCCGGTGTCGCCGCGGCGACCGTGACCTGGGCGAAGGAACTGGCGCGCTACGGTATCCGCGTGGCCGGCATTGCACCGGGTTTCATCGAGACCGAGATGACCTTGGGCATGAAGCCTGAGGCGCTGGAGAAGATGACGTCGGGAATTCCGCTCAAGCGCATGGGCAAGCCGGAAGAGATCGCCCATTCGGCGGCTTACATTTTCGAGAACGACTACTACACCGGCCGGATTCTGGAGATGGATGGCGGGTTGCGTATCTAAGAACACCAAAAACCAATGTGGGAGCGAACAAGCCCGCTCCCACATTTGGACCGCGTGCTTTAACGCATCAATCGTCGCTGACGCTGATATTCGGCATCGCCGGCGTCAAGGCTTCCTGCAACACGATCCGCGCGCCGACATGGCGGGCCAGTTCCTGGTAAACCATGGCGATCGGGCTTTCCGGCTCGGCGATAACCGTCGGCTTGCCACCATCAGCCTGCTCGCGGATGTCCATCGACAGCGGCAGCGAGGCCAGCAGTTCGACACCGTACTGGCTGGCCAGCTTCACCCCACCACCCTCACCGAACAGATGCTCGGCATGTCCGCAGTTGGAGCAGATGTGCACGGCCATGTTTTCCACCACGCCCAGCACCGGGATGTTGACCTTGCGGAACATCTCCACGCCCTTGCGCGCGTCCAGCAGGGCCAGGTCCTGCGGTGTGGTGACGATGACCGAGCCGGCCACCGGGACTTTCTGCGCCAGGGTCAGCTGGATGTCGCCGGTGCCCGGCGGCATGTCGATGACCAGGTAATCCAGGTCACCCCACGCGGTCTGGGTCACCAGTTGCAGCAAGGCGCCGGAGACCATCGGCCCGCGCCAGACCATCGGCGTGTTGTCGTCGGTGAGGAACGCCATGGACATCACTTCCACGCCATGGGCCTGGACCGGCACGAACCACTTCTGATCCTTGACCTGCGGGCGGGTGCCTTCGGGGATGCCGAACATGATGCCCTGGCTCGGGCCATAGATGTCGGCGTCGAGGATGCCGACCTTGGCGCCTTCACGGGCCAGGGCCAATGCCAGGTTGGCGGCGGTGGTGGACTTGCCCACGCCGCCCTTGCCGGAAGCCACGGCCACCACGTTCTTGACGTTGGCCAGCCCCGGCACCTGGGCCTGAGCCTTGTGCGCGGCGATGACGCTGGTGATATCGACACGAGCTGTCGCTACGCCATCCAGACCTTCGATGGCCATTTGCAGCATTTGCGCCCAACCGCTCTTGAACAGACCGGCGGCGTAGCCCAGTTCGAGCTGGACGCTGACGCGGTCGCCCTGGACATCGATGCTGCGCACGCATCCGGCGCTGACCGGGTCCTGGTTCAGGTAAGGGTCGGTGTACTGGCGAAGAACGGCTTCCACCGCTGCGCGATTGACGGCGCTCATGGGCAACTCCGATAACAAGGCTGGAAAATCGAGGGGGGTATCGTAACCGTTCCGCATCAAAGTCGGCATGCCTGACGATCATTTGTTGCCAATGCGGTCGTATGGCAAGGAGGGGTCTTATGCCTGCTTAAGGCAAAACGCGATCCCTGTAGCCGCTGGCGAAGCCTGCGTTCGGCTGCGCAGCAGTCGTAAATCCGCAGAACTCGGTCTTTCAGACTATTGCGGGACACTGGTTTGGCGACGGCTTCGCCGCCGGACGCAGGCTTCGCCAGCGGCTACAAGGGTTCGGGGTGCCGGGGCTTGGGGGTGAAAAATAAACGCCGGCGCTTTATAGTGGCCGACCTCCGTTTCATCAAGTAGCCGAGCCCCATGTCCGAGCCACGCAAGATCCTCGTCACCAGCGCCCTGCCCTATGCCAATGGTTCGATTCACCTTGGCCATATGCTGGAGTACATCCAGACCGATATGTGGGTGCGCTTCCAGAAGCACCGCGGCAACCAATGCATTTATGTCTGCGCCGACGACGCCCACGGTTCGGCGATCATGCTGCGCGCGGAAAAGGAAGGCATCACCCCGGAACAACTGATCGCCAACGTTCAGGCCGAGCACAGCGGCGACTTCGCCGACTTCCTGGTGGACTTCGACAACTTCCACTCCACTCACGCCGAAGAAAACCGTGAGCTGTCGAGCCAGATCTACCTGAAACTGCGCGACGCCGGGCACATTGCCACCCGCTCGATCACCCAGTATTTCGACCCGGAAAAGAAAATGTTCCTGGCCGACCGCTTCATCAAGGGCACCTGCCCGAAATGCGGCACCGAGGACCAGTACGGCGACAACTGCGAGAAATGCGGTGCCACCTACGCGCCGACCGACCTGAAAGATCCGAAATCGGCGATTTCCGGCGCGACTCCGGTGCTCAAGGATTCCCAGCACTTCTTCTTCAAGCTGCCGGACTTCCAGGAAATGCTGCAGACCTGGACCCGCAGCGGCACCCTGCAGGACGCCGTCGCCAACAAGATCGCCGAATGGCTCGACGCCGGCCTGCAACAGTGGGACATCTCCCGCGATGCGCCGTACTTCGGCTTCGAAATTCCCGATGAGCCGGGCAAGTACTTCTACGTCTGGCTGGACGCGCCGATCGGCTACATGGCCAGCTTCAAGAACCTGTGCAACCGTACGCCGGAGCTGGACTTCGACGCGTTCTGGGGCAAGGACTCCACCGCCGAGCTGTACCACTTCATCGGCAAGGACATCGTCAACTTCCACGCCCTGTTCTGGCCAGCCATGCTCGAAGGCGCGGGCTACCGCAAGCCGACCGGCATCAACGTACACGGCTACCTGACCGTCAACGGTCAGAAAATGTCCAAGTCCCGCGGCACCTTCATCAAGGCCCGCACTTACCTGGACCACCTGTCGCCGGAGTACCTGCGCTACTACTACGCCTCCAAGCTGAGCCGTGGCGTCGACGACCTGGATCTGAACCTCGAAGACTTCGTGCAGAAGGTCAACTCCGACCTGGTCGGCAAGGTCGTCAACATCGCCAGCCGTTGCGCCGGTTTCATCCACAAAGGCAATGCCGGCGTGATGGTCGACACCAACGCCGCGCCGGAACTGACCGATGCCTTCCTGGCCGCAGCGCCCGGCATCGCCGACGCCTATGAAGCCCGCGACTTCGCCCGTGCCATGCGCGAAATCATGGCCCTGGCCGACCGCGCCAACGCCTGGATCGCCGACAAGGCGCCGTGGTCGTTGAACAAGCAGGAAGGCAAGCAGGCTGAAGTCCAGGCCATCTGCGCCACCGGCGTCAACCTGTTCCGCCAGCTGGTGATCTTCCTCAAGCCGGTGCTGCCGCTGCTGGCCGCCGATGCCGAGGCGTTCCTGAACGTCGCGCCGCTGACCTGGAACGATCACACCACCCTGTTGGCCAACCACCAGCTGAACGAGTTCAAGGCGCTGATGACCCGGATCGACCCGGCCAAGGTTCAAGCCATGACCGACGCTTCGAAAGAAGACCTGGCCGCCAGCCAGACCGACACCGGCGCCGCCCAGCCTGCCGGCAACGGCGAACTGGCCAAGGATCCGCTGTCGCCGGAAATCGACTTCGACACCTTTGCCGCGGTCGACCTGCGCGTCGCCCTGATCGTCAAGGCCGAAGCCGTGGAGGGCGCCGACAAGCTGCTGCGTCTGACTCTGGATATCGGCGACGAACAACGCAACGTGTTCTCCGGCATCAAGAGCGCTTACCCGGATCCGTCCAAGCTCGACGGTCGCCTGACCATGATGATCGCCAACCTCAAGCCACGGAAAATGAAGTTCGGTATTTCCGAAGGCATGGTGATGGCTGCCGGCCCCGGCGGTGAAGAGATCTACCTGCTGAGCCCTGACAGCGGCGCCAAGCCTGGTCAGCGGATCAAGTAAGATCCGGCGGCAAACCGATCCCACAGTCGTGCCCGGCGCGACTGTGGGATTTTCATGTCCGGGCACCCTCCGCCCTGGTCGGAAAATGCCTAAGCTTTTCAGAGCGCCGCTTTAAAAAGCCCCCTTCCCGTCGGCACGAACATGACCGAAGCACTGCTCACGCTTATCAGCACCGCCCTGATCAACAACCTCGTGTTGCACTGGCCACTGGGCGTCGATCCGCTGCTGGCCAGCCAGCGCCGGCCAGTGCAGGCGCTGGGTGTTGCGACGACCTGCCTGATGTTGATCGTCGGCGTGCTGGGTTACGCGCTCTGGCATTGGCTGCTGATGCCGCTGCAAGTCACGGCGCTGAGCCTGTTTGTCCTGCTACCCCTGAGTGTGCTGCTGATCAACCCTGTGCTGACCGGGCTGTCACGGGTGTTTCCAGCGCTGTCGTTCGAAGGTCTCTGGCCGCTGTTGCTGGGCAACGCCGGTGTGCTTGGCGTGGCGCTGTTCAATGTGCGCAACGACCAGGGACTACTGAGCGCCACGGCCCTGAGCCTGGGTGCCGGACTGGGTTTCTGGCTGGCGTTGAGCCTGTTCAACGACATGCGCCAGCGCACCCTCGATAATGATGTTCCCCTGCCCTTTCGCGGCCTGCCGATTGACCTGATCGGTGCCGGACTGATTGCAGTGGCTTTTCTCGGATTCAGCGGACTGATCAAAACATGAGTCTGATTCAACGCATCGACGCACTGTTGCCGCAGACCCAATGCGGCAAGTGCGGTCATCCCGGATGCAAGCCCTACGCAGAAGGCATCGCCAGCGGCGAGCCGATCAACAAATGCCCGCCGGGCGGCAACGAAACCATCGCAGCCCTTGCCGAACTGCTGAACGTGCCGGTGCTGGAGCTGGATGTCAGCCGGGGTTCGGCTCCGGCGCAGCTTGCCTATATCCGCGAGGCGGAATGCATCGGCTGCACCAAATGCATCCAGGCCTGCCCGGTGGATGCCATCGTCGGCGCGGCCAAGCTGATGCACACGGTGATCATCGATGAATGCACCGGCTGCGACCTGTGCGTGGCGCCCTGCCCCGTGGATTGCATCGAAATGCGCCCGTTGCCGACGGCCACGGTGGTGCCGGTGGTCGGCGGCCTGGCGTTCAGTCTCGAAGAGCAGCGTGCCCGCGCAGCCAAGCGCAATCACGCACGACGCCGTTTCGAACAGCGCAATGCCCGCCTGCAACGCGAAGAACAACAGAAAGCCGCCGAACGTCAGGCCCGGGCGCAACAGGCGGCCCAGCCTGCCGTGACCAGCCTCGATCCGGTGCAGGCCGCCCTTGAACGCGTACGCGCGCAGAAGGCCGCCAATGCCGATGCGGCGCTGAAGAAAGCCAGGATCGATGTAGCGATGAGCCGGGCGCAACTGACCAAATCCCTCAAGGCCTTCGGTCATCCGCCGACGTTCGAACAGCAGTCGCAGTTGATCGTCCTGCAACAGCAATTCGAGGCGGCCGAGCAGGCCCTGGCGCAACTGGAAAGCGTCGCGCCACCGGCCCCGACTCCGGCGCCTGCAACCGCCCCTGCGAAGAATGCCGATTTGAATCGGGCGAAGATCCAGCTGGCCATGCGCCGCGCCGAGCTGAAAAAAGCCCAGGCCGCCCAGGCACCCGCCGAGCAGATCCAAGCCCTGGAGCGCGCACTCGGCGAAGCCGAGCGTCAGGTGGACAACTATGCCACCCCTTGAGTCGGTCGACACCCGCCTGCAACAGGCCATGAAACTGGTGCTCCTGGCGACGCTGCCGGGGATGCTGGCGATGTTCTGGGTGTTTGGCTGGGGTGTGCTGATCAATCTGCTGCTGGCCGCCAGCGGCGCGTTGGCTGCTGAAGCCGCGGTGCTGTACCTGCGCAAGCGCGCGCTCAAACCGACCTTGAGCGATGGAAGCGCCTTGGTCAGCGCAACCCTCTTGGCTCTGGCTTTGCCGCCCTACTGCCCCTGGTGGCTGACCGTCAGCGCCGCCGCCCTTGCCATGCTGTTCGGCAAGCACCTGTACGGCGGTGTCGGCAGTAATCCCTTCAACCCGGCGATGCTCGGTTTCGCCCTGGTCATGGTGTGCTTTCCACAACCGATGACCCAATGGCCGGCAGCCCATGGCATGGATCTGTGGGGCGGGTTGCAGCAGGTCTTCGGTTTCGGCAATCAGCCGGACGCCTGGGTCCGGGCCACGGCGCTGGACAGCCTGCGCATCAACAAAAGCCTGACCATGGATGAACTGTTCGCGAGCAATTTGGCGTTCGGTCACTTCGGCGGTCGCGGCGTGGAATGGGTCAATCTGGCGTTTCTCGCCGGTGGCGCCTTCCTGCTGCAACGTCGGGTGTTCAGCTGGCACGCGCCCGTCGGCATGCTCGCCAGCCTGTTCATCATCAGCCTGTTGTGCTGGAACGGCTCCGGTTCGGATTCCAATGGCTCGCCGCTGTTTCATCTGCTCACCGGCGCCAGCATGCTGGGCGCGTTTTTTATCATCACGGAACCGGTGTCCGGCGCCAGAAGCCCGGGTGCGAAATTACTGTTCGGGATCGGCGTCGGGCTGCTGACCTATGTGATTCGCACTTGGGGCGGTTACCCTGATGGCGTGGCCTTCGCCGTGCTGCTGATGAACCTGTGTGTGCCAATGCTGGAGCGTTTCGCTGCCGCCCGACAGGAGCGAACCGCACCATGAGCCGCGCATCGAGCATTGTCATTGTCGGTTTGCTGGCCGCCGTCGGGATTGGCCTGACCTGGTTCGTGCAGCACAGCAGCCTGCCGCGCATCGAAGCCGAGCAGCGCCTGATCGACAGCCGCAACCTGCTGGATGTACTGCCGCCGGACAGCTACGACAATCAGCCACTGGAACAACCGCTCGCCCTGGAAAAACCCACGCTGGCCAACAGCACACTGCTGGCGGGTTACCGGGCAACCAGAGCCGGACAACCCTATGCGGTTCTGCTGCGAAGCCAGACCTTGGGATACGAAGGCAGCATCGAGTTGCTGATAGCCATTGACCTCAATGGCCGGCTGATCGGTGTGAAAACCCTAAAGCAGGCGGAAACGCCGGGCCTGGGGGCTCGTATCGCCGAATGGCCCAACACCTGGCTCGGGCTGTTTTCCGGAAAATCCCTCAACGACCCAGGCGACAACGGCTGGGCCCTGAAGAAAGATCAGGGACAGTTCGACCAGATCGCCGGGGCGACCATCACGTCGAGAGCGGTGATCAACGCCACCCACGATGCCCTGCGCTACTTTGATGAACACCGGCAACCACTGCTCGGGAGTTCCGACCATGAGTAAATCGCCGCTGCTGCAGAACTCGTTGATGCTCGCACCCCTGATCGGTGCCACCGGCTCAGTCACGACCGCTCTGGGCCTGTGGCTGATGTTCATCGTGGTGATCGCGGTGTTCGGCCTGGTAATGAACGCCTTGCGACCGCGTCTGCTGACGTCGATGCAATGGCTGGCCAGCGTGATTCTTGCCGCAACCCTGACCAGTTGCGCGCAACTTGCCGTGCAACTCTGGTCGTTGCAGTGGTATCAGCAGATGGGGATTTATTCGGCGTTGATCGCCTTGCAATGTGTGGTGCTGGAGTACACGGGATTCTTCCAGAGCCCCCGGCGCAGTCGCTTGAACCTGTGCGCGGCGTTCGGCGCCTTGATGCTGGGTCTGGGATTACTGCGCGTACTGCTCGGCAACGACACACTGGGTGGCCTGCGCCTGGCCACACTGGCGCCCGGCGGATTCATTCTGCTGGGATTGCTCATCGCCGCGTGGCAGGCCTGGCGCCGCCCGACACCTGAACAATGATCGCTTTCGAGGAAACGCACTGCCCATGAATGCCGCAAAACGTCTGGAAATATTCCGCAGGCTTCACGAAGACAATCCGGAACCGAAGACCGAACTGGCTTACTCATCGCCTTTCGAGTTGCTGATCGCGGTGATCCTGTCGGCGCAATCGACCGACGTCGGCGTCAACAAGGCCACGGCAAAACTGTTCCCGGTCGCCAACACGCCCGCTGCGATGCACGCCCTGGGGGTTGAAGGGTTGTCGGAATACATCAAGACCATCGGCCTGTTCAACAGCAAGGCGAAAAACGTGATCGAGACCTGCCGCCTGCTGGTTGAACGTCACGCCGGCGAAGTGCCGCAAACCCGCGAAGAGCTGGAGGCCCTGCCCGGTGTTGGCCGCAAGACAGCCAACGTGGTGCTCAATACCGCATTCCGTCAGCTGACGATGGCTGTCGATACCCATATATTCCGGGTCAGCAACCGCACCGGCATTGCGCCAGGCAAGAATGTGGTGGAGGTCGAGAAGAGACTGATGAAGTTCGTGCCCAAGGAGTACCTGCTCGACTCCCATCACTGGCTGATCCTTCACGGACGTTATGTATGCCTGGCCCGCAAGCCTCGCTGCGGCAGTTGCCGAATCGAAGACTTGTGCGAATACAAGCACAAGACCTCCGACGATTGAGCCGCTATTAAAATTATTGATATATCGATTGAAAAAATCTTTTTTACCCGCCGGGCGATTATCGATATAAGGAGCGCCAAAGGCCTTCTTAGCCTGAGGTAACTAAATGAGCACTGGCAAAGAGCAATTGGACGTAGATGACGAGTTCACTGCCGTTGAAGCAGATGAAGCCGAACCGGTTGTCGAAGTAGCGAAAACCAACCTGAGCAAACGCCGTACCATCGACAATCTACTGGAGGAGCGCCGACTGCAAAAGCAATTGGCCGATTACGATTTTGACTTATGACACCTGAAAGCCTCCGAAACGGAGGCTTTTTTCATTGCGCCGTACTGTGATAATTGCGCGCTCATTTCAACCGTCTCTCCCGGGATAAAGTCACACTATTCCATTGCGTTGAGCCAGTTCGATCAAGTCGACCAGTGAGCGCGCATTGAGTTTCAATAACAGGCGCGTCTTGTAAGTGCTGACGGTCTTGTTGCTCAGAAACATGCCATCGGCAATTTCCTTGTTGGTCTTGCCCCTGGCCAACTGTTGCAACACCATCATTTCCCGCCCCGACAGGCGATCCACCATTTCCGCTTCACTGGCGTTACCCAGGCTTGCCCGCACGGTATGCAAGGCCTGATTGGGGAAATAGCTGTAACCGGACAATACCGCCTTTATTGCACTGAGTAGTTCGGTCAGGTCCTGCTGCTTGCAGACGTATCCGGCAGCTCCCGATTGCATGCAGCGCATGGAAAAGTGCCCGGGGGACTGGGAGGTCAATATCAGCACTTTGATCGGCATGCCTGCCGTTGTCAGTCGCGCGATAACTTCCAGACCGTCCAGCTTGGGTATCCCGATATCCAGAATGACAATATCCGGCATAAATTCCCGTGCCAGTTGCAATCCATCCACGCCGTTATCGGTTTCTGCGACAACTTCGTAGCCATGGCGCTCCATCAGCATACGTACCGCAAGACGAATGACGGGATGATCATCCACGATCAGCACTTTATTCATGGGCAGGTCCAATTTTCGCTGTTCGAATTTTTAGAGCCCGCACAATAGCCTAGTCGTTTGGCGCGTTGCATGCCGCGCCCCCCGGCGACCTGCACCGAGAGACATTCCCTACAAGATTCGCGGATTAATCCTACAAAAACCCTGCGAACCCAACGCCTTGGAAACTGTATCCATGGCCTTGGTTAGTGCGCTATCGGCCTGGATCCGAAATGAACGATCACATTCTTGAAAAACAAGTCGGCCGGAATGTTACTGACACCGACGGCGAAAAACATTAACAGCAGAAATATCACACACCGAGTATCCGTTAGCTCTTACAGCAAAAATTCACCCATGGATAATCATTAACGACACCCCATCCTTAAACCCAATAAAAATGACCTTAAATAAAACCATTCAAACGGGCATCGACAACCATGAGTAATGAACATGAACAAGCTCAAGAAAAGAATGACCAACCCCATGACCATCATCGCGACATTCGCAACACTGTCTGAAACCTCGGCCGCCATTTCCCTGCCTTTCCTCGATAACGATGAAAGAGAGATCTACGTCTGGTTCCTGATCAGTTTTCCTTTTTATCTGCTGTTTCTTTTCTTCGTGACCCTCAACTTCAATTACCGATCGCTGTATTCACCTTCGGACTTTGAAAAGGACGAGCACTTTCTCAAGGCCATGGACGAGGCCGAACCCTTAACCAGCCCTTCAGCAAAAGGCCCGCGCGCCGGCGAACTTCCTTGCAGCGCCCAGGCGCCACCCGGGCCAATCGAATTGCAGCACGTTCGCCTGCCCAAGCAACTCAAGGGCATGCACATCATCGATACCCGATGGATGAAAAACAGAATGGAGTTCAACGCATTACTTGCGCGAATAAAGAAACCGCAGGAAGGAAAATCCCAGATGATCCTGTTTCTTACCGACAACGCATTGGAAAAATCACTGGGGGACAGTCTGTTCGAGTTTTCCAGGCGCAACAGCAAACGCGGTAACGCCAATTGCTGCGTCGCGTACGACTTGAATTCGAAAAGGGTGATGGTCATGGACCAGCGCCCCCTGACAATCACTTGAGCACGAGGCAAGTCTTATCAGTGAGAAGCAAACCAGGAGGTATCAGGCAGATTGCCGTGCAATTGTCGTATCGCGATTCCAAGGCAAAAAAAGGGTGGCCCCGTCAACGACGAGGCCACCCTTTCATTTACCGCTCAAGGCACTCAGAACAGTTTCCGGCCCTTGTTGGCAGCAATACGCATGCGCAAGGCGTTGAGCTTGATGAAGCCCGCCGCATCGGCCTGGTTGTAGGCGCCGCCATCTTCCTCGAAGGTCGCGATGTTGGCGTCGAACAGCGAGTCGTCGGACTTGCGGCCGGTCACGATCACGTTGCCCTTGTACAGTTTCAGGCGCACGACGCCGTTCACGTTGGCCTGGGTGGCGTCGATCATCTGTTGCAGCATCAGACGCTCAGGGCTCCACCAGTAGCCGGTGTAGATGAGGCTTGCGTATTTAGGCATCAGCTCGTCTTTGAGGTGAGCCACTTCGCGGTCCAGGGTGATCGATTCGATCGCACGGTGAGCGCGCAGCATGATGGTGCCGCCCGGGGTTTCGTAGCAGCCACGGGACTTCATGCCCACGTAACGGTTCTCGACGATGTCCAGACGACCGATGCCGTGTTCGCCACCGATACGGTTCAGGGTCGCCAGCACGGTAGCCGGAGTCATCTCGACGCCGTCCAGTGCCACGATGTCGCCGTTGCGGTAGGTCAGTTCCAGGTACTGCGGCTTGTCGGGAGCGTTCTCCGGGGAGACGGTCCAGCGCCACATGTCTTCTTCGTGCTCGGTCCAGGTGTCTTCCAGCACGCCGCCTTCATAGGAGATGTGCAACAGGTTGGCGTCCATCGAGTACGGGGATTTCTTCTTGCCGTGACGCTCGATCGGGATGGCGTGCTTTTCAGCGTAATCCATCAGCTTTTCACGGGACAGCAGGTCCCACTCGCGCCACGGAGCAATCACTTTCACGCCTGGCTTCAAGGCGTAGGCGCCCAGTTCGAAACGAACCTGGTCGTTGCCCTTGCCGGTGGCGCCATGGGAAATGGCGTCAGCGCCGGTTTCGTTGGCGATTTCGATCAGGCGCTTGGCGATCAACGGACGAGCGATGGAAGTACCCAGCAGGTACTCACCTTCGTAAACGGTGTTGGCGCGGAACATCGGAAACACGAAATCGCGCACGAACTCTTCGCGCAAGTCGTCGATGTAGATCTCTTTCACGCCCATGGCCTGAGCCTTGGCACGTGCAGGCTCGACCTCTTCGCCCTGACCCAGGTCAGCGGTGAAGGTCACCACTTCACAGTTATAAGTATCCTGCAGCCACTTGAGGATCACCGAAGTGTCCAGGCCGCCGGAATACGCCAGAACGACCTTGTTTACGTCCGCCATGCCATCACTCCACGGGGTTCTACGGAAAGCCGGGAAGTCTACCGCTCATACAGAATAAATTACAGTGGCGCGACAGCTTATGACGACGAAGCGACAGAATCTGTCGAGGGCGCGACGATGACCAATCGGTCAGGAAGTTGCCGAAGTGGCCTGTTTCGTAGCTTGAGGCGCCACCTGCTCCGGCGGCGCGCCCCGCTCCAGGCGGACCGCCACCCGGCGGTTCTTCGCGCGGTTGGCGCTGTTGGTGTTGGGCGCCAACGGATAACTCTCACCGTGGAAACGCACAGTGATCTGCGATTCCTGGATGCCATTGGCCTTGAAGTACTCCATGACGGCAAGCGCCCGGCGGCGTGACAGGTCGCGATTAGTCAGGCGGTTGCCGCCATTGTCGGAGTGACCGTCCAGCTCAATGCGATTAACCGTCGGATCGGCCTTCATGTATTCGAGCATCACCTGCAGCTTGGCTTTTGCGGCGGCGTCCAGTTCGATTCCGCCACCGGGGAACCCGATCTGGGACTGCTTCACCTGATCGAAATTCTGCGGCAACAGCTTGGCGACACAGCCCTGATAATCGGCAAACGCCTTGTTGAACCTGACCGGCAACAGGCGCACTTCCGAGACTCCGCCATCTCCCGAGGAGCGTCGGACCACCGGACTGCGCCCATCGATCAGGCCACTGATCAGGCGTCCGGCCTGAGCCTGGGAGCTGCTGAACAGCACATTGCCGCTGCCGATTCGCACGGTGCCCAGGTTGATATCGCCGCGTCCCGGCTGCCAGGGCGCCGCGGCGGCCAGCAAGGTGGCCGATCCTCCGCCCATCATTGCGTTGGAGGCGTTGAGCCGGAACGTCGCCTGCTCACCGGCGCGGCGCACGAACTGCCCCGAGCCGAAATCGGTGATCGGCTGTGTCAGGCGGCACTCGAACTTGTCGCCTTCGACCGTCCACTCGATGCTCTCCAGACGGGTCTGGAAAGTGAGCGCCATCGCGGGAAGGCTGGCAAACACACTGAGCAAGGCTAAATAACGCTGGCGCACGGAAGGCTCCACTGGCTTCTACAACACAAAGACCGACACACAGATGTTTACGGCATACCTGTTGGATATCGGAAGGTTTCGGCAAAACTTGATAGCGAGTGCCTGCAAGAGTCTTTTCCGGTAGCATTCCCCTCAGTTTGACCCGCCTGGAATCCCCCTCATGTCCGACCGCCTGACCCTGCTGCGTCCCGACGACTGGCACATTCATCTTCGCGATGGTGCCGTGTTGACCAATACCGTCGCGGATGTCGCGCGCACCTTTGGTCGCGCCATCATCATGCCCAACCTGGTACCTCCGGTCCGCAATGCGGCCGAGGCCGACGGCTATCGCCAGCGTATTCTCGCTGCCCGCCCGGCCGGCAGCCGGTTCGAACCGCTGATGGTTCTGTACCTCACCGACCGTACCCAGCCCGAGGAAATTCGCGAGGCCAAGGCCACCGGTTTCGTTCACGCCGCCAAGCTATATCCGGCCGGCGCGACCACCAACTCGGACTCTGGCGTCACCAGCATCGACAAGATCTTCCCGGCCCTGGAAGCCATGGCCGAAGTGGGCATGCCGCTGCTGATCCACGGCGAAGTCACCCGTGGCGATGTCGACGTGTTCGACCGCGAAAAAATCTTCATCGATGAGCACATGCGTCGTGTGGTCGAGCGTTTCCCGACCCTCAAGGTGGTGTTCGAACACATCACCACCGCGGACGCCGTGCAGTTCGTCAACTCGGCCTCGGCCAACGTAGGCGCCACCATCACCGCGCATCACCTGCTGTACAACCGCAACCACATGCTGGTTGGCGGGATCAGGCCGCACTTCTACTGCCTGCCGATCCTCAAGCGCAACACGCACCAGGAAGCCCTGCTCGACGCCGCCACCAGCGGCAGCGCCAAGTTCTTCCTCGGCACCGACTCGGCGCCCCACGCCCAGCACGCCAAGGAAGCCGCTTGCGGTTGCGCCGGCTGCTACACCGCATTCGCGGCCATCGAGATGTACGCCGAAGCCTTCGAACAGCGCAACGCGCTGGACAAGCTCGAAGCTTTCGCCAGCCTCAACGGCCCGCGTTTCTACGGCCTGCCGGTGAACACCGATCGCATCACCCTGGTTCGCGAAGAATGGACCGCCCCAAGCAGCCTGCCGTTTGGCGAGCTGACCGTCATCCCGCTGCGCGCCGGTGAAAAACTGCGCTGGCGCCTGCTGGAGGAACACGCGTGAGTGAAGACCATTTCGACGACGAACTGGACGGTCAAGGTGGCGGAGGCGGTTCCCGTCATCCAATGGCTGCGCGGTTCCGCGGTTACCTGCCGGTAGTCGTCGACGTAGAAACCGGTGGCTTCAACTCGGCCACCGACGCCTTGCTGGAGATTGCCGCGACCACCATCGCCATGGATGAAAAGGGTTTTGTTTATCCTGATCACACCTACTTCTTCCGCGTCGAGCCTTTCGAAGGCGCGAACATCGAAGCGGCGGCGCTGGAGTTCACCGGGATCAAGCTCGATCACCCGCTGCGCATGGCCGTGAGTGAAGAGACGGCGCTGAACGATATCTTCCGCGGCGTGCGCAAGGCGCTGAAGGCCAACGGCTGCAAGCGGGCGATTCTGGTCGGCCACAACAGCAGCTTCGACCTGGGTTTCCTCAATGCCGCGGTTGCGCGCCTGGACATGAAGCGTAACCCGTTTCACCCGTTCTCCAGCTTCGACACCGCCACCCTCGCCGGCCTGGCCTACGGTCAGACGGTGCTGGCCAAGGCCTGTCAGGCTGCCGACATCGACTTCGATGGCCGCGAGGCCCACTCGGCTCGCTACGACACCGAGAAGACGGCCGAGCTGTTCTGCGGCATCGTCAATCGCTGGAAGCAGATGGGCGGATGGGAAGATTTCGACGATTGATCCTCTCGCTCCCACAGGAGCCAAATTTCAGGAATAAAAAAACCGGCCATGATGGCCGGTTTTTTTACGTCTGCTTTTTACAGCAGGAACATGCCTTACAGAGCAGCAGCGTGCTCGGTCAGGTAAGCAGCAACGCCTTCTGGCGAAGCGTTCATGCCCTTGTCGCCTTTTTTCCAGTTGGCAGGGCAGACTTCGCCGTGCTCTTCGTGGAATTGCAGAGCGTCGACCAGACGCAGCAGCTCTTCCATGTTACGGCCCAGCGGCAGGTCGTTGATGATCTGCGAACGGACAACGCCTTTGTCGTCGATCAGGAAAGCGCCACGGAACGCAACGCCGTCAGCGGACTGAACGTCGTAGGCCTTCATGATTTCCTGCTTGATGTCGGCAGCCATGGTGTAACGGACTTCGCCGATACCGCCATTGTTGACCGGGGTGTTGCGCCAGGCGTTGTGGGTGAAGTGCGAGTCGATCGAAACAGCGATCACTTCAACGTTGCGAGCCTTGAATTCAGACATGCGGTTGTCCAGGGCGATCAGCTCGGACGGGCAAACGAAGGTGAAGTCCAGCGGGTAGAAGAACACCAGGCCGTATTTGCCTTTGATAGCCGAGGACAGGGTGAAGCTGTCAACGATCTCGCCATTGCCGAGCACGGCCGGTACGGTGAAGTCAGGGGCTTGTTTGCCTACGAGTACGCTCATTGGATATCTCCTGGTGTAGAAACGTGAAAAACCGGGTTTGCGCCAGCCTGCCACCCTGAGGCGACAGCCCTGTGACACAAGCCCATTCGCAAAGACCGGCCATCATACACTGCGAGTTTGGCCTGTCCTTGGGTTTTTCCCTGAGCGGTGAAATTCGCGATGGCGAACCGCCCTCTTTCACAGGATGCGTACCGTTCGTCAGCCTTGGAAAAAAGCCCCGGGGAAGTACTTTGACAATCATTCTCGTTAACATTAAGATCCATCGCATTCGAGACATAAACAAGCGACGGTTTTCACTTATGTATGTTTGCCTCTGCACTGGCGTCACCGACGGCCAAATCCGCGATGCGATCTATGAAGGATGCTGCAGCTACAAGGAAGTACGCCAGGCCACCGGCGTTGCCAGTCAATGCGGTAAATGTGCCTGCCTTGCCAAGGAAGTGGTCCGCGAGACCCTGACATCTCTGCAGACGGCCCAGGCCGCGATTCCTTATCCTGCAGAATTTACTGCCGCATAAAATGCCGTTAATTCAAAGAACCGGACTGATGTCCGGTTTTTTTATGCCTGAAAATCAATTGCTTAGAGTCTAGACGCGGAATAAAAACATTCTTATTCCGATTAATTTTCATTTATTATTCAATAACTTAAGTTTGACACCCTTAGTTGGTCGGCTCAAACTCTGCCTTATAGACGGCTAACAAAGGGCAGGACCCCATCATGAAAGGCGACGTTACAGTCATTCAGCATCTCAACAAGATTCTTGCCAACGAGCTGATCGCGATCAATCAATACTTCCTGCACGCTCGCATGTACGAAGATTGGGGCCTGAACAAGCTCGGCAAGCACGAGTACCACGAATCCATCGACGAGATGAAGCACGCGGACAAGCTGATCAAGCGCATCCTGTTCCTCGAAGGTATCCCCAACGTCCAGGACCTTGGCAAGCTGCTGATCGGCGAGAACACCAAGGAAATGCTCGAGTGCGACCTGAAGATCGAGAAAACCGGCCACGCTGACCTGAAGGTCGCTATCGCTCATTGCGAAAAAGTCGGCGACTTCGGCAGCCGTGAATTGCTCGAAGATATTCTCGAGTCCGAAGAAGAACATATCGACTGGCTGGAAACCCAACTTGGCCTGATCGACAAGATCGGTATCGAGAACTATCTGCAATCGCAGATGGGTGACGACGAGTAAGTTTCCCGGCGCATTAAAAAGCCCCGCTCTCTCTGAAGAGGCGGGGCTTTTTTATGCCTGCGCTGTAACTGCAGGAGCGAGCATGCTCGCGATGAACCAGAGGACACCGCGGGGCATCTGGTCTCCCGCGTTATCGTTGACGACCATCGCGAGCGTGCTCGCTCCTGCAGGTTTACAGCGGCGAATCAGGCTTCGTTCTTGGCAGCGGCAGCGGCAACAGCAGCCTTGATGGTGCTTTGCAGCGAACCATCAGCCGACATCTCGGTCATGATGTCGCTACCACCCACCAGCTCGCCAGCGACCCACAGTTGCGGGAAGGTTGGCCAGTTGGCGTATTTAGGCAGGTTGGCGCGGATTTCCGGGTTCTGCAGGATGTCCACGTACGCAAACTTTTCACCACAAGCCATCACGGCCTGCGCGGCTTTCGCGGAGAAGCCACACTGTGGGGCATTCGGCGAGCCTTTCATGTAAAGCAGAATGGTGTTGTTGGCAATCTGCTCTTTAATCGTTTCGATGATATCCATGGAGCACCTCGGCTGAACTTTCCGACTCATGGGTCGGCACGGTGGCGCATTGTAACGGAAAGCCGAGCGCACTGCTCGGTCTCTCCATCAGATCGATCAAGCCGCCGCCACGGTCACCGGAACGCCATTCAACGCTGCATTCCCCGACAGTTCATCGAGCTGGCACTCGTCCGTCAGGTCATTGGCACTGGAGCCCGGCTGGCCACTGGCGATGGTCATCTGTACGCCCGGTCTCGCATGACCCCAACCGTGCGGAAGACTGACCACGCCTTTCATCATATCCAGACTGCCCAGCACTTCCACTTCGATCACGCCCACGCGGGAGCTGACCTTCACTCGCTGGCCATCGCTCAACCCGCGACTGACCAGATCCTCCGGATGCATCAGCAACTGATGACGCGGCTTGCCCTTCACCAATCGATGGTAGTTGTGCATCCAGGAATTGTTACTGCGCACATGTCGGCGGCCGATCATCAGCAACTCATCGGCGGCCGGCGCCTGCAACGCGGCGAAGCGTGCGAGGTCGGCGAGGATCACATCGGGGGCGGCCTGGACCCGTTGATTGGCGGTTTTCAGGCGTGAAGCGAGGTTGGGTTCGAGCGCGCCCAGATCGACACCATGGGGATGATCGAACAGGGTCGACAACGACAGTTTGTGCTCGGAAGCATCGCCATAGGCGCCCATGCGCAAGCCGCGATCGATCATCTGCGCCGGCGCGATGGTCGGCTTGAGCTCCTTGCCGGTCTTCGCCGCAAAGGCCTTGGCCAGCCCGACGAAAATCTCCCAGTCATGCAGCGCGCCTTCAGGCTTGGCCAGGATCGCCCGGTTGAAACGGCTGACGTTGCGCACGGCGAACATATTGAAGGTGGTGTCGTAGTGATCATTTTCCAGGGCCGAAGTAGAAGGCAGGATCAGATCGGCGTAACGGGTGGTCTCGTTGATGTACAGGTCGACGCTGACCATGAATTCCAGGCCGTCCAGCGCCTGCTCCAGCTGACGACCGTTGGGTGTCGAAAGCACCGGATTGCCCGCCACGGTGATCAGCGCGCGGACCTGCCCTTCCCCTTCGGTCAGCATTTCTTCGGCCAGCGCCGACACCGGCAGCTCGCCGCCGTACTCGGGGCGTCCGGAGACTCGGCTCTGCCACAGATTGAAATGCCCTCCGGAGGTCGAAGCCACCAGGTCCACCGCCGGCTCGGTGCACAGGGCGCCGCCGACACTGTCCAGGTTGCCGGTGACCAGATTGATCAACTGCACCAGCCAATGACACAGGGTACCGAACGCCTGGGTCGAGACGCCCATGCGCCCGTAGCAGACGGCGCTCGGCGCAGCGGCAAAATCACGGGCCAGCTGGCGAATGTCTTCAGCGGGCACCGCGCACAACGGGCTCATCGCTTCGGCGGTGAAACCGGCAATGGACTCGCGCACCTGATCCAGACCATCCACCGGCAGATGGCTGTCCCGGGTCAGGCCCTCGGCAAACAAGGTGTTGAGCAGACCAAACAGCAACGCGGCATCGCCACCGGGGCGCACGAACAGGTGCTGGTCGGCGATGGCCGCGGTTTCGCTGCGGCGCGGGTCGACCACCACGACCTTGCCGCCCCGGGCCTGGATCGCTTTCAGGCGTTTTTCCACATCCGGCACGGTCATGATGCTGCCGTTGGACGCCAGCGGGTTGCCGCCGAGGATGAGCATGAAGTCGGTGTGATCGATGTCCGGGATCGGCAACAGGAAGCCGTGGCCGTACATCAGGTAACTGGTCAGGTGATGGGGCAGTTGATCGACCGAGGTTGCGGAATAGCGGTTACGGGTTTTCAACAGGCCGAGGAAATAGTTGCTGTGGGTCATCAGCCCATAGTTGTGCACGCTGGGGTTGCCCTGATAGACCGCCACCGCATTCTGTCCGTGCCGCTCCTGGATCGCCGCCAGCCGCTCGGCCACCAGGTTGAACGCGTCCTCCCATTCGATGGGTTGCCATTCGTGGCCCACGCGCTGCATCGGCTGATGCAGGCGATCCGGGTCGTTCTGAATGTCTTGCAGGGCCACGGCCTTGGGGCAGATGTGGCCGCGACTGAAGGTGTCCAGCGGATCACCCTTGATCGAAGTGATCTGGACCTGCCCGGCTTCGACCTCGGTGGTTTCGATGGTCAGGCCGCAGATGGCTTCACACAGGTGGCAGGCACGGTGATGGAGAGTCTTGGTCATGGCCAGTCTCTGTCTTGTTCTGGGCGGGCAATGTCGGCCGCGGGAACAAAACTATGGCGCGTGCCCCGCTACCGCGCCAGCGACGTTCATTGTGTGAATCGAGGACCATCAGGCCAGCCGATGGCCACGCAGGATCAGCTCGATGGCAGCCTGGGCGGTGACTGCATCTGGATTTCCTCGATGGTTTCGATCTGTTCGTGGCCGACATGCACGCCGGTCAGTTCGCCGATCAGTCGCCAGTGCTCGTCGAGCCCGCTGCTGACGGTGGCCATGCGGTCGATCATGCGCCGGCCGGCATCCCGGGTCACGGGATCGGGACTGCGCAGCAGTTCGAACGACATGGACGTCATGGAGGCGGTGAGGTGGGTCAGGGAGCGGGCCGTGAGGCCGAGCAATTCCATTAGCTGTTGTTCTTTCGATTCCATTTGCGGAGGCTTCCTGCGTCGCGGGTGATTTATTTATAACTAAGCACTTTGCATTAGCAAATGTTTCAGATGGAACGCACATACGCGCTCCGGTGAACCACCATTCAGAAACCGACCGCCAGTGCTCCGCCACCGCCTGCTCGATTGCCAAGCGGCGCGAACGCGGTGTACAAATGCCTGGCTGCTGTCAGGAAACAGGCTTCAAAAGCGCTACTGCGGATATCCCGTAGCCCCTCTGAAATCCCCCTAATAACCGTAGCCCTATTGGTAAGACGCGACATTTAATTATAAGATCGCGCCTTCCCCTATTTCGTCGCCCCGTGCGGCTTACGCCGCAGGTCTCGCCCGTTGTTCCGAAAAACAAGGCTTTGAGCATCTGCGGTTTGTAGCAAAAAGGTAGTCAATGATGAGCGCAAGGCACTTTCTCTCCCTGATGGATTGCACGCCCGAAGAGCTGGTCAGCGTGATCCGTCGAGGCGTTGAGCTCAAGGACCTGCGTAACCGCGGCGTACTGTTCGAGCCTCTGAAAAACCGCGTGCTCGGGATGATTTTCGAGAAGTCCTCGACCCGTACCCGCATTTCGTTCGAAGCCGGCATGATCCAGCTCGGCGGCCAGGCGATCTTCCTGTCCCCGCGCGACACCCAGCTGGGTCGCGGCGAGCCGATCAGCGACGCGGCCATCGTCATGTCGAGCATGCTCGATGTGGTGATGATCCGTACCTTTGCCCACAGCACCCTGACCGAATTCGCCGCCAATTCCCGCGTGCCGCTGATCAACGGCCTGTCCGACGATCTGCACCCGTGCCAGTTGCTGGCCGACATGCAGACCTTCCTCGAACACCGCGGCTCCATCCAGGGCAAGACCGTGGCCTGGATCGGCGACGGCAACAACATGTGCAACAGCTATATAGAAGCGGCGATCCAGTTCGACTTCCAGTTGCGTGTCGCCTGCCCGGAAGGCTACGAGCCGAATCCGAAATTCCTCGCCCAGGCCGGCGATCGCGTGACCATCGTCCGCGATCCGAAGGATGCCGTGCGCGGCGCCCACCTGGTGAGCACCGACGTCTGGACCTCCATGGGCCAGGAAGAGGAAACCGCCAAGCGCCTGCAGCTGTTCGCCCCGTACCAGGTCAACCGCGCCCTGCTCGACCTGGCCGCCAGCGACGTGCTGTTCATGCACTGCCTGCCGGCTCACCGTGGCGAAGAGATCAGCGTCGACCTGCTGGACGATCCGCGTTCGGTGGCCTGGGATCAGGCCGAGAACCGCCTGCATGCGCAGAAGGCCCTGCTTGAGTTCCTCGTCGAGCCGGCGTACCACCACGCATGAGCCAGCCATTACTGCTTAACCTGCGCAACCTCGCTTGCGGTTACCAGGACCAACGCGTGGTGCAGAACCTCAATCTGCACCTGAACGCCGGTGACATCGGATGCCTGCTGGGCTCCTCCGGTTGCGGCAAGACCACCACCCTGCGTGCCATTGCCGGTTTCGAACCGGTGCACGATGGGGATATCCAGCTGGCCGGCGAGACCATCTCCAGCGCCGGCTTCACCCTGGCGCCGGAGAAACGCCGGATCGGCATGGTGTTCCAGGACTACGCGCTGTTCCCGCATCTGACCGTGGCCGACAACATCGCCTTCGGCATTCGCAAGCATCCGCAAAAGGATCGCGTGGTCGAAGAGCTGCTGGAACTGGTCAACCTGAAGAACCTCGGCAAGCGCTATCCCCATGAGCTTTCCGGTGGCCAGCAGCAACGCGTCGCCCTGGCCCGCGCCCTGGCGCCGGAGCCGCAACTGCTGCTGCTCGACGAACCCTTCTCCAACCTCGATGGCGAACTGCGCCGCAAGCTCAGCCACGAGGTGCGCGACATCCTCAAGGCCCGCGGCACCAGCGCCATCCTGGTGACCCACGATCAGGAAGAAGCCTTCGCGGTCAGTGACCACGTCGGCGTGTTCAAGGAAGGCCGGCTGGAACAGTGGGACACGCCCTACAACCTCTATCACGAGCCGCTGACGCCTTACGTGGCCAGCTTCATCGGTCAGGGTTATTTCATTCGCGGTCAGTTGAGCAGCCCGGAGTCGGTGCAGACCGAACTCGGCGAATTGCGCGGCAACCGGGCCTACACCTGGCCGGTCGGTAGTGCGGTGGATGTGCTGCTGCGTCCGGACGATATCGTTTATGCACCGGACAGCGCGTTGAAGGCTCGTATCGTCGGCAAGTCGTTCCAGGGTGCGTCGACGCTTTACCGCCTGCAGATGCACACGGGCGCGCAGCTGGAGTCGATCTTCCCCAGCCATGTCGATCATCAGGTCGGGGCCGAGGTGGGGATACGCGTGGCGGCGGAACACCTGGTGCTGTTCCAGGCGAGCAGCAGCATGGCGGCGCAGATTCCGAGCGTGGAGTCCGGTGTGCGGCGTTACAGCACCGCCAGCTGACACCACACCCCGCAGGAGCGAGCGGTGCGACGATTCGACTTGCCCGCGAAGGCGTCGCACCGCTCGCTCCTGCAGGTTTCAGGCGATCATCAGTTTGCCACTGGCCACCAACGTCGCATTCCCGCCAATCTTCACCCGATCCCCTTCCAGCCGGCAGAACAGCTCACCGCCCCGCTTCGAACACTGGTAGGCCGTCAGGCTCGACTTGCCCAGGCGCTTGGACCAATAAGGAATCAGGCTGCAATGGGTCGAACCGGTCACCGGGTCTTCGTTGATGCCGATGGCCGGCGCGAAATAGCGCGAGACGAAATCGTGCTTGCTGCCCCGGGCGGTCACGATCGCCCCCAGCCAAGGCAGCTTCGCCAGGGCGACCATGTCCGGCGTGCAGTCGAGCACGGCCTGCTCCGACTCCAGCACCACGAACAATTCATTGGAACCCAGCACGTCGACGATCTCCGTGCCAATCGCCCGCTCGACCTCCTGAGTCACGCCCAGCTCCGACGGCACGATCGCCGGAAAGTCCAGCCATAGCCGGCCACCGTCGCGGGTCACGCTCAAGGGACCGGATTTGCAGGTGAAGTCCAGGCGCTCCACCGGTTCCTTGTAGATTTCAAACAGCACGTAGGCGCTGGCCAGGGTCGCGTGACCACACAACGGCACTTCGGTGGTCGGGGTGAACCAGCGGATGTGCCAGCCCAGTCCTTCACGCACCACGAAAGCGGTTTCCGCCAGGTTGTGCTCGGCGGCAATTTTCTGCATCAACTCGTCGGCGAGCCAGGCGTCCAGCCGATAGACCATCGCCGGGTTACCGCTGAAGGCGCGATCGCTGAACGCGTCGACCTGATGAAACTCAAGCTGCATAACATTCTCCCTTTGTCAGGCCACCGAGCATGAAGTCGTTGTTTGAAACCCACCAGTGACAGAGCTGGCTTTTTTACACCATACAGAGCGCTCAGGCGCGACCGATGTCGGCGAACTTCGCCTGGGTATGCTCGGCCAGCACCGCCGGGGCCAGTTCGACCTCCAGGCCGCGTCGACCGGCGCTGACGAAAATGCTCGCGAAGGGTTGGGCGGAGTTGTCGATGAAGGTCCGCAGGCGCTTTTTCTGCCCCAGTGGACTGATCCCGCCCAGCAGGTAGCCGGTCGAGCGCTGCGCGGCGGCGGGGTCGGCCATCTCGACTTTCTTTACGCCAGCGGCATGGGCCAGGGCCTTGAGGTCCAGCGTGCCGCCCACCGGCACCACGGCCACCAGCAGTTCGTTCTTTTCACTGGCCGCCAGCAGGGTCTTGAACACCTGCGCCGGGTCCAGGCCAAGCTTTTCCGCGGCTTCCAGCCCATAGGACGCGGCCTTGGGGTCATGCTCGTAACTGTGCACACGGTGTTCGGCGCGAGCCTTTTTCAGCAAATCCAACGCGGGTGTCATGACAGCTCCAGACGGGTGGGCAGTAGAAAAACACTGCGGCGGATTCTAGGACATTGATCCATAAAACGCTCCACCGGTTAACCAATGCACCCTTGTAGGAGCTGCCGAAGGCTGCGATCTTTTGATCTTGCTCTTTAAAGTCAAAAGATCGCAGCCTTCGGCAGCTCCTACAGGAGGCAGGTGAATTTTCAAAGTGACCGGGCGTTCACTTTCGACCTTTGACAGCCCCGTTTCCTGTCTATATTTTTTCGTTTATGAACCCTGGCTTTTCCTTTTCCGTCCAAGGCAATCGACATGACCGACACACAGAACAAGAACTACATCATTGCCCTCGACCAGGGGACGACCAGTTCCCGGGCGATCATTTTCGATCGCGATGCGAATGTGGTCTGCACTGCCCAGCGCGAATTCGCCCAGCATTACCCGCAAGCGGGCTGGGTCGAGCATGACCCGATGGAGATCTTCGCCACCCAGAGCGCGGTGATGGTCGAGGCCCTGGCGCAAGCCGGTCTGCATCACGATCAGGTCGCGGCGATCGGCATCACCAACCAGCGCGAAACCACCGTGGTCTGGGACAAGAACACCGGTCGGCCGATCTACAACGCCGTCGTCTGGCAATGCCGTCGCAGCACCGAGATCTGCCAGCAGCTCAAGCGCGACGGTCACGAGCAATACATCAGCGAAACCACCGGCCTGGTCACCGACCCGTATTTCTCCGGGACCAAACTCAAGTGGATCCTCGACCACGTCGAAGGCAGCCGTGAGCGCGCGCGCAACGGCGAGCTGCTGTTCGGCACCGTCGACAGCTGGCTGATCTGGAAATTCACCGGCGGCAAGGTCCACGTCACCGACTACACCAATGCCTCACGCACCATGCTCTTCAACATCCACACCCTTAAGTGGGACGCGAAGATGCTGGAGCTGTTGGACATTCCCAAGGAACTGCTGCCGGAGGTGAAAGCCTCCTCGCAAATCTACGGGCGCACCAAGAGCGGCATCGCCATCGGCGGTATCGCCGGCGACCAGCAGGCGGCACTGTTCGGCCAGATGTGCGTCGAGGCCGGTCAGGCGAAAAATACCTACGGCACCGGCTGCTTCCTGCTGATGAACACCGGCGCCAAGGCAGTCAAATCCAGCCACGGCATGCTCACCACCATCGCCTGCGGCCCCCGTGGCGAAGTGGCCTATGCGCTGGAAGGCGCGGTGTTCAACGGCGGCTCCACCGTGCAGTGGCTGCGCGACGAGCTGAAAATCATCAATGACGCCCACGACACCGAGTACTTCGCCAGCAAGGTCAAGGACAGCAACGGCGTGTACCTGGTCCCGGCCTTCACCGGCCTTGGCGCGCCCTACTGGGACCCGTATGCCCGGGGCGCCCTGTTCGGCCTGACCCGTGGCGTGCGCGTGGACCACATCATCCGCGCGACCCTGGAATCCATCGCCTACCAGACCCGCGACGTGCTCGACGCCATGCAGCAGGACGCCGGCGAACGCCTCAAGGCCCTGCGGGTGGACGGCGGTGCGGTGGCGAACAACTTCCTCATGCAGTTCCAGGCCGACATCCTCGGCACCCAGGTCGAACGGCCGAAGATGCGCGAAACCACGGCCCTGGGCGCGGCCTATCTGGCCGGCCTGGCCTGCGGTTTCTGGGGCAGCCTGGAAGAACTGCGCGGCAAGGCGGTGATCGAGCGCCGATTCGAGCCGACCCTGGACGAAGCCGAGAAGGAAAAACTCTACGCCGGCTGGAAAAAAGCCGTCAGCCGCACCCGCGACTGGGAGCCGCAGGAAGGCGCCGAATAAGCGATTCGGGCCCTGATGTAACTGGCAGGGAGTCCATTCGTGCGGCATCATGGGCAAATTTTGCACGGCAGCCCAAAGGACGCCCCATGAATCTGCCTCCCCGCCAGCAGCAAATCCTCGAACTGGTCCGCGAGCGCGGCTATGTCAGCATCGAGGAAATGGCCACGCTGTTCGTTGTCACTCCGCAGACCATCCGCCGCGATATCAATCAACTGGCGGAAGCCAATCTGTTGCGTCGCTACCACGGCGGCGCGGCTTACGACTCCAGCGTCGAAAACACCGCCTACGCCATGCGCGCCGATCAGATGCGCGATGAAAAGCAGCGTATCGCCGAAGCCATCGCCGCACAGATTCCCGATCACGCCTCGCTGTTCATCAACATCGGCACCACCACCGAATCCATCGCCCGCGCCCTGCTCAATCACAGCCACCTGAAGATCATCACCAACAACCTGCACGTGGCCTCGATGCTCAGCGCCAAGGACGATTTCGACGTGCTGTTGACCGGCGGCAACGTGCGCCGCGACGGTGGCGTGGTCGGTCAGGCCAGTGTCGATTTCATCAATCAGTTCAAGGTCGACTTCGCCCTGGTCGGCATCAGCGGCATCGACGAAGACGGCAGCCTGCTGGATTTCGACTACCAGGAAGTGCGGGTTTCCCAGGCGATCATCGCCAACGCTCGCCAGGTGATCCTCGCCGCCGACTCCAGCAAGTTCGGGCGCAACGCCATGATCCGTCTTGGGCCGATCAGCCTGGTCGATTGCCTGGTCACCGACCAGCCACCCTCCCCTGCACTGACCCAGCTGCTGAACCAGCACAAGGTGCGCCTCGAAGTCGTCTAACCCCCGCCCCCCTGTAGGAGCCGAGCTTGCTCGCGATGCCCGTCCAGACACCGCAGGCATTCTGACAGCCCGCGTTATCGTTGACGTCCATCGCGAGCAAGCTCGGCTCCTACAGGGGCGTGGCGCGCATTTCTTTTCGATAATTTTCCTTTAACCGCCTTTCGATGAGTTTTTTCAATCGAACGCGACTGGCTGCGTGCATATTTATCGGCTAACATTTTCGCAAATGAACATTTATTGTTCGGTTTCAAATACCGAACATCAAAGAATTCCGAGGCTTAGCCGATGCCCACCTCTACCTTGCCCGTGCCCCCTCTTGCCGAGATCTACGATATCGCCGTCATCGGTGGCGGGATCAATGGCGTGGGGATCGCAGCCGATGCCGCCGGTCGCGGTCTTTCGGTGTTCCTTTGCGAAAAGGACGACCTGGCCAGCCACACCTCGTCGGCCAGCAGCAAGCTGATCCATGGCGGTCTGCGCTATCTCGAACATTACGAATTCCGCCTGGTGCGCGAAGCCCTGGCCGAGCGCGAAGTGCTGTTGGCCAAGGCGCCGCACATCGTCAAGCAGATGCGCTTCGTGCTGCCCCATCGCCCGCACCTGCGTCCGGCCTGGATGATCCGCGCCGGCCTGTTTCTGTATGACAACCTGGGCAAGCGCGAACAGCTGCAGGGTTCGAAAAGCCTCAAGTTCGGTCCGGACAGTGCGCTGAAAAGCGAAATCACCAAGGGCTTCGAATACTCCGACTGCTGGGTCGACGATGCCCGCCTGGTGGTGCTCAACGCCATGGCCGCCCGGGAAAAAGGCGCGCATATCCACACCCAGACCCGTTGTGTCAGCGCCCGTCGCACCAAGGGCCTGTGGCACCTGCACCTGGAACGCGCCGACGGCAGCCTGTTTTCGATCCGCGCCAAGGCGCTGGTGAACGCCGCCGGCCCCTGGGTGGCGAAATTCATTCGCGACGATCTGAAGATGGAATCGCCCTACGGCATCCGCCTGATCCAGGGCAGCCACCTGATCGTGCCGAAACTGTACGAAGGCGAGCACGCGCACATTCTGCAGAACGAAGATCAGCGCATCGTCTTCACCATTCCGTACCTGAATCACTTCACCCTGATCGGCACCACCGACCGCGAATACACCGGCGATCCGGCGGCCGTGGCGATCACCGAAGGCGAGACCGATTACCTGCTCAATGTGGTCAATGCCCACTTCAAGAAGCAGATCGGCCGCGACGACATCCTGCACAGCTACTCCGGTGTACGCCCGCTGTGCAACGACGAGTCCGACAACCCGTCGGCCGTCACCCGCGACTACACCCTGGCGTTGTCGGGCAGCGCAGAGGAAGCGCCGCTGCTGTCGGTGTTCGGCGGCAAGCTGACCACCTATCGCAAGCTGGCCGAATCGGCGCTGGCGCAACTGGCACCCTACTTCGAACACATCAAGCCAAGCTGGACCGCCAGCGCGCCTCTGCCGGGCGGCGAAGGCATGACCACCCCGCAGGCGCTGAGCTCGCAGCTGCGTGACAAGTACGACTGGCTCCCGACCGAGATTTCGCGGCGCTGGGCCACCACCTACGGCAGCCGCACCTGGCGCATGCTCGAAGGCGTGCAGGACCTGGGCGATATGGGTGAGCACATCGGCGGCGGTCTCTATACCCGCGAAGTCGATTACCTGTGCAGCGAAGAGTGGGCCACCACTGCCCATGACATCCTCTGGCGGCGCAGCAAACTCGGCCTGTTCACCACCGCGGCGGAGCAGGACAAGCTCGAGGATTACCTGAATAAGGTCGAACAGAACCGCAGCAAGATCGAAGCGGCCTGATTGTTCTTACAGAAAGCCAGTCAACGCGTACCTGTGGCGAGGGGGTTTACCCCCGTTGGACTGCGCAGCAGTCCTATCTTTTGGGGCTGCTTCGCAGCCCAACGGGGCGGTGCGACGTTTCGACAAGCCCCCTCGCCACAGTGACCGTGTTGCCTGTTCGATCTGTTAATCAAGCGCTCTTTGCGCTCGATCAGTCCCGCAGATCCGACTCATGGATCGGCTGGTCTCGGTGGGTCGCCCGTTGGTACTGCGCCGGCCACACCGCCTTGCGTCCGCCCAGATCATCATCCGCATGCAGCGGCCAGTACGGATCGCGCAGCAGTTCGCGGGCGAGGAAGATGATGTCCGCCTGGCAGGTGCGCAGGATGTGCTCGGCCTGCGCCGGTTCGGTGATCATGCCCACGGTGCCGGTGGCGATCCCTGACTCCTTGCGCACCCGTTCGGCGAAACGGGTCTGGTAGCCCGGCCCGGTGGGGATTTCCGCGTTGACCGCAGTCCCGCCCGAGGACACATCGATCAGGTCCACGCCCAGCGCCTTCAGACGGCGCGCCAGTTCGACCGTTTCATCGGGGTTCCAGCCGTCCTCCACCCAATCGGTGGCCGATACCCGCACGAACAGCGGCAACTCCTGCGGCCACACCGCACGGACCGCTTCGGTGACCTGCAAGACCAGACGGATGCGGTTTTCGAATGAACCGCCGTACTGGTCGCGCCGCTGATTACTCAGAGGCGACAGGAACTGGTGCAGCAGATAACCATGGGCCGCGTGCACTTCCACCACCTTGAAACCGGCGATCAGCGCACGTTTGGCCGCGTCGACGAAGGCCTGGATGAGGTCGGCGATCTCGCTTTCTTCCAGCTGCTTGGGTTTGGTGTGTTCCGGGTCGAAAGCGATCGGTGACGGGCCGACCGGCAGCCAGCCGCCATCAGCGGGTTTCACGCTGCCATGGGTGCCGAGCCAGGGTCGGTAGGTGCTGGCCTTGCGCCCCGCATGGGCCAGCTGGATGCCGGCGACACCGCCTTGAGCGGCGATGAAGCGGGTAATGCGTTGCAAGGGTTCGATCTGCTCATCGTTCCACAGACCAAGATCCTGCGCGGTGATGCGCCCGTCGGCGGTGACCGCCGTGGCTTCGGTAAAGACCAGTCCCGCGCCGCCAATGGCGCGACTGCCGAGGTGAACCAGATGCCAGTCATTGGCCAGGCCATCGACACTGGAATACTGGCACATCGGCGATACCGCGATGCGGTTGAGCAGGGTCAGTTGGCGAAGGGTGAAGGGTTCAAGCAGCAGACTCATGGGGCACCTCTCAAATCAGTGGTCAGGCTCCAGGGTTCTGTTTGAAAAGTCGACGAGTGACAGGAAAAAGGCGAAGCACCCGCCCCCGCGGGCAAAAAATTGGACAAGACGTCACAAGGATAATCAAGCAGTGCTTAGAGCCTAGTCGACATCGGGGGATGAGGGAGGGTTCAGATTGGAGCGATCGATTCAAAAGTCATTCAGAAGCTGTGGCGAGGGGACTTGCCCCCTCACCACAAAAGCAAAAACGGTCAGCGCGGCTCGATGTGGGCAATCATCAGCTGAACGGTCTCGTTGCCGCGAAACTCGTTGACGTCCAGCTTGTAGGCCAGCTCCACCCACTTGATGGTCGGGTTCGGCCAGACCTCGCGGTCGATGCCAAAAGCGATGCCGTCGAGCTTCACCGAGCCGCATTCGCTGCGCAGCACCACCTTGAGGTGCCGCTCGCCGACCACCCGCTGCTCCACCAACTGGAACACCCCGTGAAACAGCGGTTCGGGGAAGTGCTGGCCCCAGGGCCCTGCATGGCGCAGCGCCCGGGCCAGCTCCAGGTGAAATTCCTCGACCGCCAGGGTGCCATCCGACAGCAGGCGGCCGGTCAGGTCTTCTTCGCGCAATTGCCGGCGCACTTCGGCATCGAAGGCCTCGGCGAACAGCGGGAAATTGGCTTCGGGCAAGGTCAGGCCGGCGGCCATGGCGTGGCCACCGTACTTGGTGATCAGGTTCGGATGCTGCGCGGCCACCACACTCAGGGCATCGCGGATATGAAAGCCCTGCACCGAACGCCCCGAGCCCTTGAGCAGGCCGTCGCCGGCATCGGCAAACGCGATGGTCGGGCGGAAATAACGCTCTTTCATGCGCGAGGCGAGAATACCGATCACCCCCTGGTGCCATTCGGGATCGAACAGGCAAAGGCCGAACGGCATCGATTCCACCGGCAGATCCTTGAGCTGCGCCATGGCTTCGCGCTGCATGCCCTGCTCGATGGATTTGCGGTCCTGGTTCATGCCGTCCAGCTGGGCGGCCATTTCCCGGGCCAGACCGGAGTTTTCGGTGAGCAGGCATTCGATGCCCAGGCTCATGTCATCCAGACGCCCCGCCGCGTTCAGGCGCGGGCCGACGATGAACCCCAGATCGGTGGAGGTAATGCGTGAATGGTCACGCTTGGCCACTTCGAGGATCGCCTTTATCCCCGGTCGTGCGCGTCCGGCACGAATCCGCTCCAGGCCCTGATGCACCAGGATCCGGTTGTTGGCATCCAGCGGCACCACGTCGGCGACGCTGCCCAGGGCCACCAGATCGAGCAATTCACCGATGTTCGGCTGCGGCCGGTTCTCGTACCAGCCCAGGCTGCGCAACCGCGCGCGCAAGGCCATCAGCACGTAGAAAATCACCCCGACACCCGCCAGCGCCTTGCTCGGGAACTCGCAGCCCGGCTGGTTCGGATTGACGATGGCATCGGCCAGCGGCAGCTCGTCGCCGGGCAAGTGGTGGTCGGTGACCAGCACGTTGAGCCCGGCCTTCTTCGCCGCCGCCACGCCTTCGACGCTGGAGATGCCGTTGTCCACGGTGATCAGCAACTGTGGCTGACGCTCCAGCGCCACCGCAACGATTTCCGGGGTCAGGCCGTAGCCATAATCGAAGCGGTTCGGCACCAGGTAATCGACATGGGCCGCACCGAGCAGGCGCAGGCCCAGGGTGCCGACCGTACTGGCGGTCGCGCCGTCGGCGTCGAAGTCGCCGACGATCAGGATGCGCTGGCGCTGCTCCAGCGCCACCACCAGCAAATCCACCGCCGCCTCGATGCCCTTGAGTTGCTGGAACGGAATCAACCGCGCCAGGCTCTTGTCCAGTTCGGCTTCGGACTGCACGCCTCGCGCCGCATACAGGCGGGTCAGCAGAGGCGGGATATCACCGAGGAACGGCAGGGTGTCGGGCAGCTGGCGGGGTTCGATACGCATGGGGTGACAGGTGCTTCTCTCAAGTACTGGGGATCAAACAGGATGATGCATGGGGAAAGCGAGCGATCAACCGCGCTCGCCGGCCAGCCACTGCAACTGGACTTCGTGCTGACCACGGTCGTCGGTGACGAAGATCGTCCCTTCGCTGATCATCACGTCCCACTTGATGACGCGCGGCATGTCCTTGGCCAGGGTTTCCAGCACGTCCTGCGGCACCGCGGCGATGTGGACGTTCTTCAGGCTTTTCGCCGCCGGCACCACCTTGCCTTCCCAGACGCGCAGGCTGCCGTAGGCCAGCAGGCTGGTGCGCTCGGTGCGACGCGAGCACCAGGTCAGGCGCTCGGCATCGGGCTGGCCGACTTCGATCCAGTGCAGAACGCGGTCATCCAGGCTTTTTTCCCACAGGGCCGGTTCATCCACTTCCGACAGACCACGGCCAAACGACAGCTGCTCGTTGTACCAGAGGGCGTAGGCCAGCAGACGCACGGTCATGCGCTCTTCGGTTTCCGAAGGGTGACGGGCGATGGTCTGCTTCACGTTCTCGTAGACATTGCGGTCGAGGTCGGTGAGGTTCAGTTCAAACTTGTAGGTCGTGGACGGCTGGGCCATGAACGGGCTTCTTGAGACGGGGAAAGGCGGCAAGTCTAACCGATGCGACGGGCAATCATCGAGTTGATGGCGATCTACCGTGAGCGCCTGACAGTCGGCTATGTTAAAAGTCTCTACTCGCTCAGCCTTTTGTCCTACAGGATCTTGTATGTCGTTCACCGCCAAACCGCTTTCCGGCCTCAAAGTCATCGAACTGGGCACGCTGATCGCCGGCCCGTTCGCCTCGCGCATCTGCGCGGAATTCGGCGCCGATGTGGTCAAGATCGAGTCTCCGGACGGCGGCGACCCCCTGCGCAAATGGCGCAAGCTGTATGAAGGCACTTCGCTGTGGTGGTTCGTGCAGGCGCGCAACAAGAAGTCCCTGACCCTGAACCTTAAACACCCGGACGGACTGGCGATTCTGAAAAAGCTGCTGAGCGAAGCGGACATTCTGATCGAGAACTTCCGTCCCGGCGTGCTGGAAAAGCTTGGCCTTGGCTGGGAAACCCTGCATGCCCTGAACCCGAAACTGGTGATGGTGCGGCTTTCGGGTTTCGGCCAGACCGGCCCGATGAAAGATCAGCCAGGCTTCGGCGCCGTCGGCGAATCCATGGGCGGCCTGCGCTACATCACCGGCTTCGAGGACCGTCCACCGGTGCGCACCGGCATTTCCATCGGCGACTCGATCGCTGCGCTCTGGGGCGTGATCGGCGCGCTGATGGCGCTGCGTCACCGCGAGGTCAACGGCGGCCAGGGCCAGGTGGTGGACGTGGCGCTGTATGAAGCGATCTTCGCCATGATGGAAAGCATGGTCCCGGAGTTCGACGTATTCGGTTTCATCCGCGAGCGCACCGGCAACATCATGCCCGGCATCACGCCCTCTTCCATTCACACCAGCGCCGACGGCAAGCACGTGCAGATCGGCGCCAATGGCGATGCAATCTTCAAGCGCTTCATGCTGATCATCGGCCGCGAAGACCTGGCCAATGATCCGACCCTGGCCAGCAACGACGGCCGTGACAGCCGTCGCGACGAGCTCTACGGGATCATCGATCGCTGGGTCAACTCGCTGCCGCTGGATACGGTGCTCGAGCACCTGAACCAGGCCGACGTGCCCGCCAGCCGGATCTTCAGCGCCGAAGACATGTTCAACGATCCGCAATACCTGGCACGGGAAATGTTCCTGCAAGCCAAGCTGCCAGATGGCAAAGGCTTCAAGATGCCGGGAATCGTGCCGAAACTCTCAGAGACTCCCGGAGATTGTGAATGGGTCGGACCGCAGTTGGGTGAGCACAACACACAGGTACTCCAGGAACTTGGCTATGACGCGTCGCAGATCACACAACTGCGCAAGGACGGGGCCATCTGAGCTCGGGCGTTTGATTGCGCGCGGCATTCAGCGCGGCCTGTCGCCGAGCGCACGGGCCATCTGTGCGTTGCTGGGTGCGTTGCTGATCTCTGTGCTCATGTCTTCGGCAATGGCGCAACCCAAGCCGACCCTGATCTGGCTCAAGCGTGATCTGCCGCCGCTGTTTATTTTCGAGGGTCCGAAAAAGGGCCAGGGCATCATCGATCAGTTGTTGACCCAGCTGATCGCCGACCTGCCGCAGTACCGGCACAGCGTCCTGCGGGTCAACCGCGCGCGCGGCCTGCAAATGCTCCACGAGCCATCTCTGACCTGCGATGCGGCACTGAACTGGAGCAAGGAACGGGAAACCTGGATTGTCTTTTCCATCCCGGTATTTCGCGCCATGAGCAACGGTCTGGCGGTACGGCGCGTCGATCGTGATCTGTTGCTGCCTTTTATCAAGGACGGCGAGGTGGATCTGGCGGCCCTGCTCGCCACCGGCAGCCTGACTCTGGGCATCGTCGCCGAGCGAAACTACGGCGAATACCTGGATACCCTGCTCAAGCAGGCGCCACCCCAGACCCTGACACTCCACTACGGCAACGAGGCCTTGGGCAGCCTGCTACAGATGCAGCGCCTGGGACGCCTGCAACTGCTGCTGGGCTATCGTCCGGAAATCCGCTATCAGGCCCAGCAGCGAGGCATTGCCGAGGATGACTTGCAGTTCTATCCGATTCGCGGCACCGGCAAATACCTGTCCGGCTATATCGGCTGCACCGACACTCCACAAGGTCGGCAGGTCATCTCTGAGATCAATCAACTGCTGCACGCCCTGCCCCGGGATCAGCTGAGCGAGGCCTACGCCGCCTGGCTCGACCCGGACAGTCGCAGCGAATACCTGGAGGCGGCCCGTGCGTTTTTCGCCGAGCAAGCGGCGCAATAGAGGACACGCCGGGCAAAAAGAAACCCCGAGAAGTGGGGAGACGACTCGGGGTTAAACAAGGTCCGTAATCAAGACCCGTAGCAGCAAGCTACAAGCACCGGAGCACAATGCTTGATCCTGCTGTTATAGGGTCTGACTGACCTGATTGCAGGAAGTTTCGTGAAAATGACAATTCAATTTCGGCTGGCCACCAACTTGTCCTGCGCGGCATTGCGCATCGCCGCAATCACACAGGGTTCCAGGCGCCCTTCGGCGATCAGAACGTCGCGATGCAGACCATCGACCACGTCGGTCAGCGAACGCTTGTCGGTCAACTGGTACTGACTGAACTGGCGCTCGACCACTTTGATGCCGCTGGCATTCATCAATGTGACCCGGCATTCGCCCTGAAGGCCTGACGGGGTCAATGTCACCTGGTACGGGCTCAGAGCCTCACCGAGCAAGAGACTGATACTTTCCATCTCGATCACCACTCAATAGTCCGAAAACGAAGTGCCTGGGGCGTGTCTGTAATAAATGACCGCTGGCACGAGAAGAAAGTTCGGGATGCAGAGCGCGGGCCTGCGTGCGTCTCTGTCTATGGAGCATGCATGGCGAAGATGACAGGGAAAAAACAGCGGGGATTACGTTTGTCGGGTGAACTCACCCTTCAATCATTCTGATGACCCTGTAGGAGCTGCCGAAGGCTGCGATCTTTTGATCATGCTTTTGACAATCAAAAGATCGCAGCCTCGTTTCACTCGACAGCGCCTACACAGGCAGGTGTTGCAAAGTCACAAAGGCTTGCCGCGATTGCCATGCTGGCTGACGAAGCTCTGCACGGCCTTCAGGTCGTTCGGCAGTACGGTGCAACGCTCGTCGCGCTCGAACAGGTCGGACAGATGAGCCGGCAGTTCCAGTGCCTTGCCGACGCCGGCCTTTTCCACGGCATCCGGGAATTTGACCGGGTGGGCGGTGCCCAGGATCACCATCGGGATGTCCAGGCTGCGGCGGCATTCGCGTGCTGCCTTGACGCCGATGGCGGTGTGCGGGTCCAGCACTTCGCCGGTCTGCTGGAAGACTTCGGCGATGGTTTCGCAGGTTTGTGCGTCATCCACGGCCAGCGAGTCGAACAGCTTGCGAGCTTCGGTCCAGCGCTCTTGCTCGACGCTGAAGCCGCCGCCCTGCTTGAAGCTGTCCATCAGCCCGGCGATCGCCGCGCCGTTGCGACCGTGCAGGTCGAACAGCAGACGCTCGAAGTTCGACGAGACCATGATGTCCATGGACGGCGACAGGGTGGCGTGCAGGGTTTCCTTGACGTACTGGTTGCCGCTCATGAAGCGGTGCAGGATGTCGTTGCGGTTGGTGGCGACGATCAACTGGTTGATCGGCAGACCCATGTTGCGCGCCAGGTAACCGGCGAAGATGTCGCCGAAGTTGCCGGTCGGCACCGAGAACGATACCGAACGCGCAGGGCCGCCCAACTGCAGGGCCGCGTGGAAGTAGTAGACGATCTGGGCCATGATCCGCGCCCAGTTGATCGAGTTCACCGCGACCAGGCGGGTGCCCTTGAGAAAGCCCTGGTCGGCGAAGCTCGCCTTGACCATTTCCTGGCAGTCATCGAAGTTGCCTTCAATGGCGATGTTGTGGATGTTCTCACCGAAAATGGTGGTCATCTGCCGACGCTGCACTTCGGACACGCGGTTGTGCGGGTGCAGGATGAAGATGTCGACGTTTTCGCAACGCTTGCAGCCTTCGATGGCGGCCGAACCGGTATCACCGGAGGTGGCGCCGACGATCACCACGCGCTCGCCGCGCTTTTCCAGCACGTAGTCGAGCAAACGACCGAGCAACTGCAGGGCGAAGTCCTTGAACGCCAGGGTCGGGCCGTGGAACAGCTCCAGCACCCACTCGTTGCCGTTCAGCTGACGCAGCGGCGCGACGGCGTTGTGGGCGAATACGCCGTAGGTTTCTTCGAGAATCTTCTTGAAATCGGCATCCGGAATGCTGCCGGTCACGAACGGGCGCATGACGCGGAAAGCCAGCTCGTGATACGGCAGGCCGGCCCAGGAAGCGATTTCTTCCTGGGTGAAACGTGGCAGGTTTTCCGGGACGTACAGACCGCCGTCGGTGGCAAGGCCAGCCAGCAGGACGTCTTCGAAATTCAGGGCCGGTGCCTGGCCGCGGGTACTGATGTAGCGCATGAGAGCAAACCTTCGGTTTGAGCTACAAGCTACAAGCTACAAGCCACAAGTAAAAGCCGGACTGCCTTTGACTTGTCGCTTGCAGCTTGCAGCTTGCAGCTGCATTAATTCAAATGTTCGACACGAATCCGAACCACCGGTCCAACCACGCCCTGAAGAGCTTCCAGTGCCTGGATCGCATCGTTGATGCGCTGTTCCACCACGCGGTGGGTCAGCAGGATCATTGGCACCAGGCCGTCGTGTTCTTCGACTTCCTTCTGCATGATCGATTCGATATTGATGCCGCGCTCCGACAGGATGCTCGCCACCTGTGCCAGCACGCCCGGATGGTCCTTGGCCTGGATGCGCAGGTAGTAGGCGCTTTCGCAGGATTCGATCGGCAGGATCGGATGGGCCGACAGCGAGTCCGGCTGGAAGGCCAGGTGCGGTACGCGGTTTTCCGGATCGGAAGTCATGGCGCGAACCACGTCCACCAGGTCCGCGATCACCGACGAAGCGGTCGGCTCCATGCCGGCGCCAGCGCCGTAGAACAGGGTCGAACCGGCGGCGTCGCCGTTGACCATCACCGCGTTCATCACGCCGTTGACGTTGGCGATCAGGCGATCGGCCGGGATCAGCGTCGGGTGTACGCGCAACTCGATACCCGAAGCGGTGCTGCGTGCCACGCCCAGGTGCTTGATGCGGTAGCCCAGCGCTTCGGCGTAGTTCACGTCGGCGGTGGTCAGTTTGGTGATGCCTTCGGTGTAGGCCTTGTCGAATTGCAGCGGGATACCGAATGCGATGGACGCCAGGATCGTCAGCTTGTGCGCCGCGTCGATGCCTTCGACGTCGAAGGTCGGATCGGCTTCGGCGTAACCCAGTGCCTGGGCCTCGGCCAACACGTCTTCGAAGGTGCGACCCTTCTCGCGCATTTCGGTGAGGATAAAGTTGCCGGTGCCGTTGATGATGCCGGCGACCCAGTTGATACGGTTGGCGGACAGACCTTCACGGATCGCCTTGATCACCGGAATGCCACCGGCCACGGCCGCTTCGAACGCAACGATCACGCCCTTCTCACGCGCCTTGGCGAAAATCTCATTACCGTGAACAGCAATCAGTGCCTTGTTCGCGGTGACCACATGCTTGCCATTGTCGATGGCCTTGAGTACCAGCTCTCGGGCAACGGTATAGCCGCCCATCAGCTCTATGACGATGTCGATCTCAGGGTTCGTGGCCACTTCGAAGACATCGGTGGTAATCGCAATACCGGTCGTTTGGAACTGAGGCTTTGGCGTGCGAATGGCAATTTGCGCCACTTCGATCCCACGCCCGGCACGACGAGCAATTTCCTCGGCGTTGCGCTGAAGTACGTTGAAGGTTCCGCCACCGACGGTCCCTAACCCACAGATGCCTACTTTGACCGGTTTCACTGTGAACTCCCCATAAAACGGCCGACTCGAGGCCGGCCGTGAAAACAACCGCAGGATCGCGGTTCTCTATTGATGGTCCGGCGATGTCGCTGCCGGACCACGATCGTCAATGGCTGGCCGTGACGATGCGAATTTACTTCGCGCTCAGCGCCAGTTTGGCGACTTGTGGCGCAGGCTGATAGCCCGGAATGACCTGACCGTCAGCCAAAACGATGGCCGGCGTACCGTTCACGCCAATCGACTGGCCGAGGGCGAACTGCCTGGAGACCGGGTTATCGCACTTGGCGGCCTTGATTTCCTTGCCGTCGACCATCTGATCCATGGCCGCTTTCTTGTCCTTGGAGCACCACACGGCTTGCAGTTGCTCGTCACCCGGCGAACCCAGGCCCTGGCGCGGGAAGGCAACATAACGCACTTCGATGCCGCGCTTGTTCAGCTCCGGCACTTCGGCGTGCAGTTTGTGGCAGTACGGGCAGGTGGTGTCGGTGAACACGGTGATGTGCGACTTGGTTTCGCCCACGGCCGGATAGACTACGGTTTCGGCAACCGGGATTTCGTTGATCAACTTGGAGATGCCCAGGCGCTCGGTTTTCTCGGTCAGGTTGACCGGCTTGCCGTCCTTGAGCTGGAACATGTAGCCCTGGACGACGTACTGGCCGTCGGCGCTGGCGTAAAGCACGCGGCTGCCCTTGAGCTTGACTTCGTACAGGCCCGGCAAGGGACTTGCGGTGATGGTTTCTACCGGCACTTCGAGCTGGAGGTTTTCCAGGCTTTTACGGATGGCTTTGTCGGCCGCGTCATCGGCGACGGCAAAGGTGCTGACCAGCGCAATGGCGGCCGCGGCGAAAATCTGGGTCAGACGCATGTGAACTCCTGAAGGCGGACAAATGGGAGGCTCAGAAGCCGGTAGCAAAATACCGGGTCATAACCGCCCATCGTGCAAACCGGAGAAGCCTATCACATAAGGTTGGCGGGGCCGAATGCGCCTGTCGCAAGACATTTGCTCGTGCAGGGCTTTTTGTTGTGGGAGCGGGCTTGCTCGCTCCCACAGGGGTACGTGCTCAGCCGCGAGGATGGTGCCTGGCGTGCAGATCCTGCAAACGCGCCCGGGCGACGTGGGTGTAGATCTGGGTTGTCGACAGGTCGCTGTGGCCCAGCAGCATCTGCACCACCCGCAGGTCGGCGCCGTGGTTGAGCAGGTGGGTGGCGAAGGCGTGGCGCAGGGTATGCGGCGATAGCGACTTGCCGATGCCCGCGACCTTGGCCTGGTGCTTGATCCGGTGCCAGAAGGTCTGCCGCGTCATCTGTTCGCCGCGCTGGCTGGGGAACAGTACGTCACTGGGGCGCCCGCCGAGCAATTCGGCCCGACCATCGCGCATGTAGCGCTCGACCCAGACAATCGCCTCCTCGCCCATTGGCACCAGCCGCTCCTTGCTGCCCTTGCCCATCACCCGCAGCACGCCCTGGCGAAGGTTGACCTGCTCCAGGGTCAGGCTGATCAGCTCGGTTACCCGCAGGCCGCAGGCGTACAGCACTTCAAGCATGGCCCTATCGCGCTGACCGATCGCTTCGCTCAGGTCCGGCGCCTTGAGCAACGCTTCGACGTCGGCTTCCGACAGGGATTTGGGCAATGGCCTGCCAAGCTGCGGCATATCGACCCGCAGCGTCGGGTCGACGGCGATCAGCTTTTCCCGCAGCAGATAGCGGTAGAACCCGCGAACACCGGAAAGGAATCGCGCGGTGGAACGGGGCTTGTAGTTCTGCTCCACGCGCCAGGCCAGGTGATCGAGGATCAATTCGCGCCCGGCATTGGCCAGTTCCAGGCCTTTGTCCTGTAGCCAGCCGTTGAACAGGGCCAGGTCACTTCGATAGGCATCACGGGTGTTATCGGAAAGGCCTTTCTCCAGCCAGAGGGCGTCGAGGAATTGGTCTATCAGGGGATGATCGATGGCAGGCATGGGCTCTCTAGACACGCAGCTTTTAATTGCGCGCAAAAAATCGGGAGGACTGTTTAAACGACCGCTAGTCTTTCATAGCGCGCTATTTCAAGGAACCGGGAGCTGCAATGAGCGAACAGCAGATACTGTTGGCGTTTGGGGGAATTGGCGCCGCAGCGCTGGGCTGTCAGTGGCTGGCATGGCGCTTGAAGCTGCCGGCGATTCTGTTTTTGCTGCTGACCGGCATATTGGTTGGCCCTGTCTTGCATCTGCTCGACCCACAGGAAATGTTCGGCCCCCTGCTGATGCCGCTGGTGTCCCTGGCCGTAGCACTGATCCTGTTTGAAGGCAGTCTGACCTTGCATCTGTCGGAGTGGCGCGAAGTCGGCAGTGTCGTGCGTCGCCTGGTCACCCTGGGTGCGCTCGCCACCTGGGTGGTCATTGCCGTGGCTACTCACTGGCTGTTGGGGTTCGACTGGATGCTCGCGACGCTGTTCGGCAGCCTGACCCTGGTCACCGGCCCGACGGTCATCGTGCCCATGTTGCGGGTCGTCCGGCCGAAAGCGTCGATCGCCAACATCCTGCGCTGGGAAGGCATCGTCATCGACCCCATCGGCGCACTCCTGGCGGTTGTGGTCTACAGCTTCATCATCGCCAGCGCCAAGGACAGCGGGCTGTCGCAAAGCCTGCTCACATTTGCCGGGGTGATTCTGTGCGGCAGCCTGTTCGGCATCGCGGGCGGCTGGATTCTGGGAACGATCATTCGTCGGCACTGGCTACCGGAGTACCTGCACAATCTGGCGTCCCTGGCGGCGGTACTGGGCATTTTCATCGCCTCCAGCGAAGTGATGAATGAATCCGGCCTGTTGGCGGTGACCTTGATGGGCATGTGGCTGGCCAACATGAAGGGCGTCGATGTGCGGCACATCCTGCACTTCAAGGAAAACCTGAGTGTCCTGCTGATTTCCGGGCTGTTCATTTTGCTCGCGGCGCGCCTGGACCTCGATGCCCTGATTGCACTCGGGCCGCTGGTGCTGATTCTGCTGTTGATCATTCAATTCATCGCCCGCCCATTGAACGTATTGCTGTGCACGGCAGGTTCGAGCCTGAGCTGGCGTGAACGGGCCCTGCTGGCATGGATTGCACCCCGAGGTATCGTCGCGGCAGCTGTGTCGGCGGTCTTCGCCATCCGACTGGACGAAATCGGTCACGAAGGTGCGCTGTTGCTGGTACCGCTGACGTTTGCGGTGATCATCGGCACCGTAGTGCTACAAAGCGCGACGGCACGCCCGCTGGCGCGCATGCTGCAGGTTGCCGAGCCAGCACCGACTGGCTTTCTGATCATCGGTGCCAATGGCCCTGCCCGCACGCTGGGCATAACACTGCAACAACTGGGCACCCGCGTGCTGCTGACCGACTCGAGCTGGGAAAATATCCGCGCAGCACGGATGGACGGCTTGCCGACGTATTTCGGCAACCCCGCCTCACAACATGCCGACGCGCATCTGGATCTGGTGGGGCTTGGGCATTTGCTGGCCCTGTCTCCGTCGGGCGAAATGAACACCCTGGCGTTGATGCGTTTTCGTCATGATTTTGGTCATCAGCGGATGTTCGGCCTGACCAGCGGCCAGGAAAGTCGCCGCTCTGACAAGCATCGAACCAGCCTGGAACATCGCGCCAACCAACTGGGCAGTGAGGCGTTGACCTACAGCAAATTTGCCAGCCAGTTGAGCCAGGGTGCCGAGCTGTACACCACGACATTGAAGGAAGGTTTCGGTTGGGATGACTATCGTGCGTTGCACGGCGATCGCGCGACATTGCTGTTCATGCGCGACGATAGCGGATGGGTGCACGTGGTGACGCCGGATAGCGATTTGATGCCGTCGGCGGGGTGGACGTTGCTGGCCCTGATTCAGCCTGAGACCGCCAGCGCCGCTTAAATCGCAGGCAACAAAAAAGCAGCCCGTAGGCTGCTTTTTTCTGCATCGGAAGCTGGACTTAAGCCAGTTTTTCCTTGATGCGAGCTGCTTTACCCGACAGGTCGCGCAGGTAGTACAGCTTGGCTTTACGTACGTCACCGCGACGCTTGACAGCCATGCTGTCGATCTGCGGGCTGTAGGTCTGGAAAGTACGCTCTACGCCAACACCGTTGGAGATTTTACGAACGGTGAATGCACTGTTCACGCCGCGGTTACGCTTGGCGATTACAACGCCTTCGAACGCTTGCAGACGGGAACGATCGCCTTCCTTCACTTTCACCTGAACGACAATGGTGTCGCCCGGGGCAAAGGCTGGGATCTCTTTGGTCATCTGCTCTGCTTCGAGTGCAAGGATGATTTTGTTGGTCATGCTGTGCTCCTAAGGTAAATCGTCTGATCTACCATCGATACGTTGTTAACTATCGTCCCGCTCGCGGAGATATTCCTCGAGCAGCTTCTTCTCTTCTCCAGAAAGCGAGCGGCTTTCCAGAAGATCGACGCGTCGTTCATAGGTCCGACCAAGGGACTGCTGTAAACGCCAACGCCGGATGTGCGCGTGATTGCCACTTAGCAACACGTCGGGAACACGCTGATCCGCATACACCTCAGGTCGGGTGTAGTGCGGGCAATCCAGCAGACCATCCGTAAAGGAATCTTCCTCGGCGGAGTCCGCATGCCCTAAAGCTCCAGGCAGCAGTCGTGTAACCGCATCGATCAGGACCATCGCCGGCAGCTCGCCGCCAGACAGTACATAGTCGCCAATCGACCACTCTTCATCGACATGAGCCTCAATAAAGCGCTCGTCAATGCCTTCGTAACGACCGGCAATCAGGATCAATGCATCCAGATTCGCCAGATCGCGTACCGCCGACTGATTCAGCTGACGGCCTTGGGGGGACAGGTAAATCACCTTCGCTCCCTCCCCGGCGGCTGCCTTGGCCTGAACCAACGCGTCTTCCAGGGGCTTGATCTTCATCACCATGCCCGGACCACCGCCAAATGGGCGATCATCCACAGTGTGATGTCGATCCGTCGTGTAGTCTCGCGGGTTCCAACAGGTGAGCTGCAACAGCCCCTGTTTCACCGCCCGACTGGTGATACCGTACTCGCTGATGGCGGAGAACATCTCGGGAAACAGACTGATCACTTCTACGCGCAAATTAGCCACGCTTAGAAATCCGCGTCCCAGTCCACCTTCATCTCGCCTGCGACCAGGTCGACGGCCAACACGCATTGCTCGGTATAGGGCAACAGGCGTTCGCGATCATCCAGGCTGCCAGCGCAAGGCTTGACCACCATTACATCGTTCGAGCCGGTCTCCAGCAGGTGATCGATCTTCCCGAACAGTTGTCCGAGGGTGTCGATGACCTTGAGACCCTCCAGCTGGTACCAGTAGTACTCGCCGTCGGTCAGTTCAGGGAACAGGTTGCTCGGCACGCAGATCTCATAACCGGCCAGAAGACGAGCTTCTTCACGATCATCGAGACCCTTGAGCTTTGCGACCAGGAACTTGTCGTTCCCGCGTCCGCTGACCAGCTCTACCTGCTTTACATTGCCGTCGCGCTTGAGCGTCCAGGTTTTGTAGTCCAGCAGGTTTTTGATCGGATCAGTAAAGGAATACACCTTCACTTCGCCGCGAACGCCGTGAACAGAGTAAATCTTGCCGATAACGATCAGATCATCAGCAACAGTTGGCGTCGCGTTCATATTGCTCAGGCCGCAGCCTTAGCAGCGTCCTTCAACAACTGAGCAACGCGCTCAGAAGGCTGTGCACCAACGCTCAGCCAGTAGGCTACGCGCTCTTGGTTCACGGACAGACGGACTTCCTGACCACGGGCAACAGGGTTGAAGTAGCCAACCTGTTCTTTGTGGGAACCGTCGCGCGGGTTGCGGCTGTCGGTTACGGTCAGGTGGTAAAACGGGCGCTTTTTGGAGCCGCCAAGGGCAAGACGGATTGTTAGCATGTGAACATCGTTCCTGTAGTCGGTGCTGCAAATCTAAAGGCACAGCGGGCATGGGTGCCCGAAAGGCCGCATATTCTAAGGAATATCCGGACTTTTGCAAATGACTTTTTCCGGCGGCCTATCGGTCGCCATGCAGATTTGCTATAGAGCCGTCGTTGAAAACGGCCTGTCGGCTCCCGCCAAGTGCGGGTTTACCGTTTGTCCCACATTTCTGTGGATCAGCGCCGGCAGGGATGCCGGCGCGAATTCTTTACATTTTCGGCATGCCGCCGCCGGGCAACATGCCGCCCATGCCGCGCATCATCTTGGCCATACCGCCCTTGGCGGAGAATTTCTTCATCATCTTCTGCATCTGCTTGTGCTGCTTGATCAAGCGACCGATGTCCTGCACCTGGGTGCCGGAACCCATGGCGATACGGCGCTTGCGCGAACCGCTGATCAGCTCGGGGTCGCGGCGCTCGGCCGGGGTCATGGAGTTGATGATGGCTTCCATCTGCTTGAACTGCTTTTCCGCCGCATTCTGGGCATTGCCCATCTGCGCCAGGTTCACGCCACCCATGTTGGGCAGTTTGTCCATGAGGCCGCCGAGGCCGCCCATGTTCTTCATCTGTTGCAGCTGGTCGCGGAAGTCTTCGAGGTCGAAGCCCTTGCCCTTCTTCAGCTTCTTGGCCAGTTTGTCGGCCTTTTCCTTGTCGAGGGTCGCTTCGGCCTGTTCGATCAGGCTGAGCACGTCGCCCATGCCGAGGATGCGCGAGGCGATACGCTCGGGGTGGAACGGATCGAGCGCTTCGCTCTTCTCGCCCATACCGATGAACTTGATCGGCTTGCCGGTGATGGCGCGGACCGACAGTGCGGCACCGCCACGGGCGTCACCGTCGACCTTGGTCAGGATCACGCCGGTCAGCGGCAGTGCGTCGCCGAAGGCCTTGGCCGTGTTGGCGGCGTCCTGACCGGTCATGGCGTCGACCACGAACAGGGTTTCGACCGGGTTGATCGCGGCGTGCAGGGCCTTGATCTCACCCATCATCTCTTCATCGATGTGCAGGCGACCGGCGGTGTCGACGATGACCACGTCGATGAATTTGAGTTTCGCTTCCTTAATAGCAGCCTGGGCGATGTCGACCGGCTTCTGGCTCAAATCGGACGGGAAGAACGTCACGCCGATGTCGGTGGCCAGGGTTTCGAGCTGCTTGATTGCCGCCGGACGGTATACGTCGGCGGACACGACCATGACCGACTTCTTCTTGCGCTCTTTAAGGAAGCGCGCGAGCTTGCCGGCGGTGGTGGTTTTACCCGCGCCCTGCAAACCGGCCATCAGGATCACGGCAGGCGGGACGGCGCTCAGGTTCAGGTCTTCGTTGGCCGCGCCCATCAGGCTTTCGAGTTCGGCCTGGACGATCTTCACGAAGGCCTGGCCCGGGGTCAGGCTGCGGGACACTTCGGTGCCGACCGCACGTTCCTTCACCGAGTTGACGAAGTCCTTGACCACCGGCAGGGCGACGTCGGCCTCGAGCAACGCCATGCGCACTTCACGCAAGGTGTCTTTGATGTTGTCTTCGGTCAGCTTCGCCTTGCCGGTGACATGGCGCAGCGTCTGCGAGAGGCGGTCGGTTAGGTTTTCAAACATTGCGCGATCCTTTCAGGCCCTGTGTAGACCGGGATAATGGCGGCCCGGACCGGACCAAACGGGTTCTCGGCGAGCCTGCGGCGTGGGCAGGTCGCGGATTATAGCGAAGACTGCGTCTGGCGCACACCCGCCGTCAGCTTGACTGGTCTTTCGTGCCGTGGGGGTTCTATGCCAAACTCAGCGACTTTCGGGCTTGCCTAACAGGACTTATGCTCCCCTTGTCACCCAGTTTGCTCAGCACCCTCGCCGCCGCCTGTTTATACGCCGCTGCGACTCTCTATCAAGGCTCCCGCCTGGCCACGTGCGCCAAGGCGAACAAACGCCTGCTGGTCACCCTCGGCGTGCTCGCCGTGCTGGCCCACAGCGTCAGCCTCGTCGCCCACCTGCTGACACCGATCGGCCTGGGTCTGGACTTCTTCAGCGCCGCCAGCCTGATCGCCGCGGCCGTCATCGCCCTGACCCTGATCGCCTGCTCGCGGATTCCGGTGGAAAACCTGCTGGTATTGCTGTTCCCGCTCGGGGCCCTGACGGTGCTGCTGGCGCAGTTCGCACCCGCCGGCACCGTGCAGGTGATCGACGAGGAGCCAGGCATCCTTGCCCACATCCTGCTGTCGATCCTGGCCTACGGCATGTTCACCATCGCGGTGTTCCAGGCCTTGCTGCTGCTGATCCAGGACCATCAGCTCAAGCACAAGCACCCCTCCGGGCTGATCAAGAACTTCCCGCCGCTGCAAACCATGGAAAGCCTGCTGTTCGGCTTCCTCTGGGCCGGCTGGTCGCTGTTGTCGATGTCGCTGATTTCCGGCTGGCTGTTCGTCGAAAACCTGTTCGCCCAGCATCTGGTTCACAAGACCCTGCTGGCGTGCCTGGCCTGGGTGGTCTTCAGCGTGCTGCTGTGGGGCCGCAACCGTCTGGGCTGGCGCGGACACAAGGCCATTCGCTGGACCCTCGCCGGTTTCTGCCTGCTGATGCTGGCCTATTTCGGCAGCAAGCTGGTCCGCGAATACATCCTGCACATCTGACGGGCGGCATTAATGGACGACTTGCCCTTAGGGCCGATGCTCGCAGTAGTAGCCCTGCTGATTCTCTGGTCGGCGCTGTTTTGCGCCATCGAATCCGCTCACCAGCATCTGCTGGCCAAGCGCACCGCGTCGCGTTCGAGCGACAAGCCGCTGGCCAGACTGAGCTTCCCGCTCAACAGCCTGATCTTCTGCAATACCCTGTGCCGCACGCTGGTGGTGGTGATCTGCACCCTGCTGGCGATCTTCACCTGGGCGCAAAACGGTCCATGGGCCGCATGTCTCGGTGCAGGCGCCGCCTTGCTGGTGTTTACCGACTATCTGCCGCGCACCCTCGCCGCCCGCCATCCGGATGCGATCCTGGCCCTGGGCAATCAACTGCTGCCGATTCCGCTGAAGATCCTCTATCCGGCCGCCTGGCTGCTCAACGCTATCGGCCAGTTGCTGCTGCGTCCCTTCGTGCGCAAGCCCAAGGTGGTGCAGCAAAGTGAAGACGAACCACCGGCAGAGCGACATGACGACGAGGAAACCGCCGTCTGCCGCCCGCATTCGCTGCCCGGCATTCATGCACTGGACAACATCACGGTCAACGACATCCTGGTTCCGCGCAGTGAAGTCGACGGCATCAACCTCGATGATCCGATCGATGAAATCATCGAGCAGTTGCGCGACAACAACCGCACGCGCCTGCCGGTGTTCCACAGCGACATCAATCAGGTCGAAGCCGTGCTCAATACCCGGCAGATCGGTCACCTATTGGCTGACGGCCGCCTGACGGTCGAGGACCTGCTGGCCGCCAGTCGCGAACCCTACTTCGTACCGGAAAGCACTCCGCTGCAGTTGCAGCTGCTGAACTTCCACAAGCAGCAACGCCGCCTGGGCATGGTGGTCGACGAATACGGCGAAGTGCTGGGCATCGTGACCCTGGAAGACATTCTCGAAGAGATCGTCGGCGAGTTCGAAAGCCAGCAGAACATGGATAACCCGCACATCCACCCACAGGCCGACGGCCGTCTGGTGATCGATGGCGCCGCAACCATTCGCGAGCTGAACAAGAGCCTGGGCTGGCACCTGCCCAGCGATGGCCCGAAAACCCTGAACGGCCTGGTGACCGAAGCGCTGGAAACCATTCCCGAGAGCGCGGTGTGCCTGAAGATCGGCCGTTATCGCCTGGAAATCCTGCAGACCGAAGACAATCGCGTGACGCGGGTGCTGATCTGGCAGACCACGGCGGCGCCTGCGATGGTTCCTGCCCGATAGAAAGTCAAAAGATCGCAGCCTCGTTTCACTCGACAGCTCCTACACAGAATGGGTGGTGCCCCCCCACCGTGGTTTTTGTCCTTGTTGAATCGTTAGCCTCCTTCCTATAATCGATCCGCTTACCCAAGCCCCTTCTGTACCGTGCTACCCGCACTCCGCTGCAAACCCACATCCCTGGGTGTTCGACCATAATAATTCGCTCCACCGGAGCACATGACTGTCAGGGATTACCGCATGACAACCAGCACGACTTACAGCGACTCCTCACCTGCGCAACCGACGAACTCCGCCGGCCGTGTCGCCACGGCGAGCTTCATCGGCACCGCCATCGAGTTCTACGATTTCTACGTTTATGCCACCGCCGCCGCGCTGGTGATCGGGCCAGTGTTCTTTCCGCAGACCTCCGGCACGGCGCAGATGCTCTCGGCCTTCCTGACGTTCGGTATCGCCTTCCTCGCCCGCCCTCTGGGCTCGGCGCTGTTCGGTCACTTTGGTGATCGCATCGGGCGCAAATCCACGCTGGTGGCTTCCCTTCTGCTGATGGGCGTGTGTACCACGCTGATCGGCGTGCTGCCGGGTTACGACAGCATTGGCGCCTGGGCGCCGATCCTGCTCTGTGTGCTGCGTTTCGGTCAGGGCCTTGGGCTTGGCGGTGAATGGGGTGGCGCGGCGTTGCTGGCCACCGAAAACGCTCCCAAGGACAAACGCGCGTGGTTCGGCATGTTCCCGCAGCTCGGCCCTTCCATCGGTTTCCTGGCAGCCAACGGCCTGTTCCTGACCCTGGCCATGGTGCTGAACGACGAACAGTTCCGCTCCTGGGGCTGGCGTATTCCGTTCCTGCTCAGCGCCGCACTGGTGATGGTCGGCCTGTACGTGCGCCTGAAGCTGCACGAGACGCCGGTGTTCGCCAATGCCATGGCCCGTGAAGAACGGGTGAAGATCCCGCTCGTCGAGCTGTTCAGCCAGTACTGGCTGCCGGTGCTGCTGGGTGCCGGGGCGATGGTGGTGTGTTACGCGCTGTTCTATATCTCCACCGTGTTCTCCCTCAGCTACGGCGTGGCGACCTTGGGTTACAGCCGCGAAACCTTCCTCGGCCTGCTGTGCTTTGCCGTGCTGTTCATGGCGGCGGCCACGCCGTTGTCGGCCTGGGCCAGCGACAAGCTGGGCCGCAAGCCGGTGCTGATCGTTGGAGGTGTGCTGGCGATTCTGTCCGGTTTCCTGATGGAACCGTTGCTGACCCAGGGCTCGACCTGGGGCGTGGCGCTGTTCCTGTGCATCGAGCTGTTCCTGATGGGCGTGACCTTCGCCCCGATGGGCGCGCTGCTGCCGGAACTGTTTCCGACTCACGTGCGCTACACCGGCGCCTCGGCGGCCTACAACCTGGGCGGCATCGTCGGCGCTTCGGCGGCACCGTTCTTTGCCCAGAAGCTGGTGGCGATGGGTGGTTTGAGTTATGTCGGCGGGTATGTGTCGGGGGCGGCGGTGCTGAGCCTGATTGCCGTGCTGTGCCTGAAAGAGACGCGCCATAACGATCTGAATCGCATCGACTGACAGATGGCCTTCGCGGGCAAGCCTCGCTCCTACAGGGCATCACACTGAACCTGTAGGAGCAAGGCTTGCCCGCGAAGGCGTCCTCCCTGACAACATATCCCCCCTCGCTCTACGCCTAACGGTATATCCCCGCTATACTCATCGGCTTTTCCGAAATATTTGCCTATTAGGGTCCCGCCGCGCATGGATAAGACCTACCAGCCGCACGCCATTGAAACTTCCTGGTACAACACCTGGGAGTCCGAGAATTACTTCGCCCCGCAAGGCGCGGGCGAGTCCTACACCATCATGATCCCGCCGCCGAACGTCACCGGCAGCCTGCACATGGGTCATGGCTTCAACAACGCGATCATGGACGCCCTGATCCGTTTCCGCCGCATGCAGGGTCGCAACACCCTGTGGCAGCCGGGCACCGACCACGCCGGTATCGCTACGCAGATGCTGGTGGAGCGTCAACTCGAAGCCCAGGGCCAGAATCGCCACGATCTGGGCCGCGACAAATTCCTTGAGAAAGTCTGGGAGTGGAAGGATCAGTCCGGCGGCAACATCAGCCGTCAGATCCGCCGCCTCGGTTCGTCCGTGGACTGGAGCCGCGAGCGCTTCACCATGGACGACGGCCTTTCCGAAGCCGTGAAAGAAGCCTTCGTGCGCCTGCACGAAGACGGTTTGATCTACCGCGGCAAGCGCCTGGTCAACTGGGACACCAAGCTGCACACAGCGATTTCCGACCTCGAAGTGGAAAACCACGACGAGAAAGGTTTCCTGTGGAACCTCAAATACCCGCTGGCCGACGGCGCCAAGACCGCTGAAGGCAACGACTACCTGATCGTCGCGACCACCCGTCCGGAAACCATGCTCGGCGACTCCGCCGTCGCGGTGAACCCGAACGACGAACGCTACAAGGCCCTGATCGGCAAATTCGTCGAGCTGCCACTGGTCGGCCGCCGCATCCCGATCATCGCCGACGATTACTGCGACCCTGAATTCGGCACCGGCTGCGTGAAAATCACCCCGGCCCACGACTTCAACGACTACGAAGTCGGCAAGCGCCACAACCTGCCGCTGCTGAACATCTTCGACAAGAACGCCAATGTCCTGCCAGCAGCCCAGGCATTCAACCTGGACGGCACGCTGAACGAGAGCATCGACGGCAAGATCCCGGCCGAATACGCCGGCCTCGAGCGCTTCGAAGCACGCAAGCAGATTGTCGCCGCCTTCGATGCCGCCGGCCTGCTGGTCAGCGTCAACGATCACGCCCTGAAAGTGCCGAAAGGCGACCGCTCCGGCACCATCATCGAGCCTTGGCTGACCGACCAGTGGTACGTGTCCACCAAACCGTTGGCCGAGCCTGCGATTGCCGCCGTTGAAGACGGCCGCATCCAGTTCGTGCCCAAGCAATACGAAAACATGTACTTCTCGTGGATGCGCGACATCCAGGACTGGTGCATCAGCCGTCAGCTGTGGTGGGGCCACCGGATCCCGGCCTGGTACGACGAGTCGGGCAAGGTCTACGTCGGTCGCGACGAAGCCGAAGTGCGCGCCAGGCACAACCTCGGTGCCGACATCGCGCTGCAGCAGGACAACGACGTTCTCGACACCTGGTTCAGTTCCGGTCTGTGGACCTTCTCCACCCTGGGCTGGCCGGAAAAGACCGAGTTCCTGAAGAAATTCCACTCCACCGACGTACTGGTCACCGGCTTCGACATCATTTTCTTCTGGGTCGCCCGGATGATCATGCTGACCATGCACCTGATCAAGAACGAGGACGGCACCCCGCAGGTTCCGTTCAAGACCGTTTACGTGCACGGTCTGGTGCGTGATGGCCAGGGCCAGAAGATGTCCAAGTCCAAGGGCAACGTCCTGGACCCGCTGGACATCATCGACGGCATCGAGCTGGAAACCCTGGTGCAGAAGCGCACCTCGGGCCTGATGCAGCCGAAGCTGGCGAAGAAGATCGAGAAAGCGACCCGCGACGAGTTCGCCGAGGGTATCGCCAGCTACGGTACCGACGCCCTGCGTTTCACCTTCTGCTCGCTGGCGTCCACCGGTCGCGACATCAAGTTCGACATGGGCCGCGTCGAAGGCTATCGCAACTTCTGCAACAAGATCTGGAACGCCGCGCGCTACGTGCTGGACAAGGGCGAAGACTGCGGCCAGAACGGCGAAGCCTACGAGCTGTCGCTGGCAGACCGCTGGATCATTTCGCAGCTGCAACGCACCGAAGCCGAAGTGACTCGCCAGCTGGACCAGTTCCGTTTCGACCTGGCCGCCCAAGCCCTTTACGAGTTCATCTGGAACCAGTACTGCGACTGGTACCTGGAGCTTTCCAAGCCTGTGCTGTGGGACGAGAACGCACCGGTCGAGCGCCAGCGCGGCACCCGTCGCACCCTGGTTCGCGTGCTGGAAGTGGCCCTGCGCCTGGCGCACCCGTTCATGCCGTTCATCACCGAAGAAATCTGGCAGCGCATCGCGCCGCTGGCCGGTATCGAAGGCAAGACGATCATGCTGCAACCTTGGCCGGTGGCCAATGAAACGCGCATCGATCAGGCGGCCGAAGACGACATCGAATGGCTCAAGGGCCTGATGCTCGGCACCCGTAACATCCGTGGCGAAATGAACATCGGTCCGGGTAAACCGCTGCCGCTGTTCCTGAAGAACGTCAGTGCCGAGGATCAGCGTCGCCTGAGCGAAAACGAAGCGCTGCTGAAGAAACTGGCGCGCCTCGAATCGATCACCGTGCTGGCTGCGGGCGAAGAAGCACCACTGTCGGCGACCGCACTGGTTGGCGAGATGGAAGTGCTGGTGCCAATGGCCGGCCTGATCGACAAGGGTGCGGAACTGGCGCGTCTGGACAAGGAAATCCAGCGCCTGCAAGGCGAAGTGCAACGCGTCGGCGGCAAGCTGTCGAACGCCGGTTTCGTCGACAAGGCACCCGCTGAAGTCATCGAGAAGGAACGCGCCAAACTGGCCGAGGCTGAACAAGCCCTGGGCAAACTGGCCGAGCAACATGCGCGGATCGCCAGCCTGTAACGGCACTGCGCAATGAAAGAGGGAGGTCAGTAATGGCCTCCCTTTTTTGTGCCTGCCATGTCCCTCAAATTCAATGCAAATCCCTGTGGGAGCTGGCTTGCCAGCGATGGCGATCTTTCAGGCACTTTAGTGTTAAATGCGATGCCCTCATCGCTGGCAAGCCAGCTCCCACAGGGATTGAGGTGTTTTTTGCAATTGGGTTCACAGGGACTGGATGTGGGACAATGCCCGCCACTTTTTGTCATACCTGAATCGACCACGCCCATGAACACCCCTCGTACCCCCAAACCCGCGCGTAAAAAATCTGACACCGCGCCCCCGGCCAAAGCCGTGGAGCCACGGGAAAAGGCCAGCCTGCACCCGCGCAATCGCCACCAGGGTCGCTACGACTTCCCGGCGCTGATCAAAAGCACGCCGGAATTGGGGAAGTTCGTGATCATCAATCCGTATGGCAAGGAGAGCATCGACTTCGCCAGCCCGGACGCCGTACGGGTGTTCAATCGGGCACTGCTCAAATCGTTCTACGGCATCGCCCACTGGGACATCCCGGCCGACTACCTTTGCCCGCCGGTGCCGGGTCGCGCCGATTACGTGCACTTTCTCGCCGACCTGCTGGCCGAAGGCAATGAAGGCGTGATCCCCCGTGGCGCCGCGGTGAAGGTGCTGGACGTGGGCACGGGTGCCAACTGCGTCTACCCGCTGATCGGCCATAGCGACTACCGCTGGCACTTCCTCGGCTCCGACATCGATGCCACTGCCATTGCCGCCGCCAAGACCATCATTGCCGCCAACGGCCTGAACAAGGCGATCCAGATTCGCCAGCAGGCCAACCGCAAGCAGATCCTCCTGGGCCTGCTGGAGAGTGACGAGCGCTTCGACCTGACGATGTGCAACCCGCCCTTCCACGCATCCCTGGAAGAAGCCACCCGTGGCAGCAGCCGTAAATGGCGAGCACTGGGCAAAGCCGATCCGAAGCGCAAACTGCCGGTGCTGAATTTCGGCGGTCAGGCAGCTGAGTTGTGGTGCGAGGGCGGCGAGGTACGTTTCGTCACGCAGCTGATCAGCGAGAGCGCGCAGGTGGGGCAGCAGGTGTTGTGGTTCAGCACCCTGGTGTCCAAGGCCTCGAACCTGCCGGCGATGCAGACTGCGTTGAAAAAGGCCGGCGCGCTGGAGAGCCGCGTGGTGGAAATGTCGCAGGGGCAGAAGCAGAGCCGGTTCGTGGCGTGGACGTTTCAGACGCCGGAGCAGCAACAGGCATGGCGCGAGCGTTGGCCGCGCAAGACTGAATAACCGACACAGATCCCCTGTGGGAGCGGGCTTGCCCGCGAAAGCGGTGTATCAGGCGAGAACGAAGGCGACTGACACACTGCCATCGCGGGCAAGCCCGCTCCCACAGGGATTAACTGTGCTTTCAAGAATTCAGGGCACAAAAAAACCGTGCCCGGATCGCTCCGTTGCACGGTTTTTTTCGCTGCGTCTTACTTGTTCACAGAGTCGGTCAGGGCTTTGGCCACAACCAGCTTGATCACTTTCTTGGCAGGGATTTCGATGGCTGCGCCGGTCGAAGGGTTACGGCCGGTACGGGCAGGACGCTCAGTCACTTTCAGTTTGCCGATGCCTGGCAGGGTGATTTCGCCGCCGTTTTCCAGCTGATCGGCAACGATTTGGCCCAGTTGGTCCAGAGCGTTACGCGCCGTGGTTTTTGGCGCGTCGATGGCTTCAGCGATGTCGGCGATCAGTTGGTCTTTAGTAAGAGCCATTTAGTGTTCCTTCCCTATCAAATTTCATATGGATTGCAGAGTGCAGTGTCAGCCATCGAGCCCGATCTTCTGGATCTGGCACCCTCGGCGATAACCGCGACGAGTCGGGTTATAGATACCGAAATCAGGGTTTGGTTCGACCTGACATTTGCTGACTGCACGCTTAACGCAGTGACTACGCGTAAGACCGGGCAAAACTAGCACAGCGACGGGGAAATATCCGCTTCCGGCTGCCCTTTTGGTCAGCTTTATTGCTCTAAATCGGGAAAAAACAGCATATGCACCGTCGGTCGCCGCGCAATTGCCCTTCGTGCGGCGCCAAAAGCAGTGGTTGCGGTACACTGGGCGCTTTTTCGGGGAGCTGACCGCTCTCTCCAACAAGCCGCTCACACCAGCCGCTTCCACCAGCCGAGAAGCCCATGCCGATCCGTCATTGCATCGTCCACCTGATCGACAAAAAACCCGATGGCACCCCCGCGGTTCTCCATGCCCGCGACTCGGAACTGGCCGAGTCCGCCGCCATCGAGAACATGCTGGCCGACCTCAATGAAAGCTATAACGCCAAACAGGGCAAAGCCTGGGGTCTGTTTCATCCGGAGTCCGGCGCCTTTCCATTCAGCGGCTGGCTGAAGGAATACCTCGACGGCGGCCAGGACTTCACCGCGTTCAGTCGCGTGGCGGTGGAGCATCTGCAAAAGCTGATGGAAGAATCCAACCTCTCGGTGGGTGGCCACGTGTTGTTCGCCCACTACCAGCAAGGCATGACCGACTACCTGGCCATCGCCCTGTTGCACCACAGCGAAGGCGTGGCGGTGACCGACGAGCTGGACGTGACCCCGTCCCGTCACCTGGACCTGGGTCAGCTGCATCTGGCCGCGCGGATCAACGTCTCCGAGTGGCAGAACAACAAGCAATCCAAGCAGTACATTTCGTTCATCAAAGGCAAGAACGGCAAGAAGGTCTCGGAGTATTTCCGCGACTTCATCGGTTGCCAGGAAGGCGTCGATGGTCCGGGTGAAACCCGCACCCTGCTCAAGGCCTTCAGCGACTTCGTCGAAAGTGAAGACCTGCCGGAAGATTCGGCACGGGAAAAAACCAAGACTCTGGTGGATTACGCCAGCAGCCAGGCCAAGCTCGGCGAACCCATGGGCCTGGAAGAGCTGTCGGAACTGATCGACGAAGAACGCCCGAAAGCCTTCTACGATCACATCCGCAACAAGGACTACGGCCTGTCGCCGGAAATCCCGGCGGATAAGCGCACCCTGAACCAGTTCCGCCGCTTCACCGGTCGCGCCGAAGGTTTGTCCATCAGCTTCGAAGCACACCTGTTGGGCTCGAAGATCGAGTACGACGAAGAAGCCGGCACCCTGATCATCAAGGGCCTGCCGACCTCGCTCACCGACCAGCTCAAGCGCCGCAACTGATGCTCGGCAATGTGCTGAAGAAATTCCTGCTGATTCTGCTGGTGGTCGTGGCCTACCAGAACTGGGGCAAGATCGAGCGCGTGTTCAATCCCTCGCAAGTGGTGTCCGAGCAGACGCAGGCCACGGCCAATGTGGTGTTCTACACCACCGAGTGGTGTGGCTACTGCAAATTGACCCGGCGCTTTCTCGATCAGAAGGGCATTCCCTACAAGGAATTCGATATCGAGAAAGACGCTGTGGCGCGCAAGGCTTATGAAGCGTTGGGTGGTGGCGGGATTCCGTTCCTTGATGTGAACGGAACGCTGATTCGCGGGTATGACCCGGATGCGATTCTGGCGGCGCTGAAATAACTGATCAGAAATACACAAATCTTGTGGCAAGGAGCCTTTGTGGCGAGGGAGCTTGCTCCCTCGCCACATGTTTCAGCAGGGGTTTGAGCAAGCCTCGATACGGAAACCGAATCGCGGAACGTGCACATGCACCACCCCGCCCCGCTCATCCTCACGACGCACGATCAATTCCTCACTGCCGGCAAACAACAACTCCCCCGCCACCGGATCAACGCCATAGTCAGTCGCGGCGATCACCACCTGCTGACCCACCTCGAACCCGTTCGGATCGATGAACAGTTCATCGGGCAAAGCAGCAGGCGTGGATTGCCGTGCAATCGTCAGCGCCTCTTGCGAGCTCATCTCACTCGACGCACCATGGCCGAAACCCAAGACCCGCGCCAACCAGGCCGACACCGCCGGATAGTTATCCACAAGCGGCGCCGTGACCGGCGTGGCCTTGAGGAACCACAGCGGGTGCGCCATGGCGAAGTCGGCAATCGAGGGCTCGCCAAACAGGTAATCACCCTCTTCGCGCTGCAACTGCTGCTCCAGGCGCGCCATGATCGTTGGCCACTGATGCCGCGCTTGCTCGGCGGTCAACCGGGTAGCGCTGCCACCGCTGAACAACTTGGCGCGATCGGCCAGAAACGCGTTGATCGCCTCCTGCGGCAAGTGGCCGAAACGCACGGCGACCGACTCCGGCTGGAACACCAGACTGACAGCGTGCTGAAACACCACGGAATCGGCCCAGGCGGCAAAGCTCGCGGCGATCATTTCCTGACCTTCCGGGAAGAACGCGGGCAAGGTTTTTTCCCGATCCAGACGACGGGCGATCAACGCCGTATCGCAATAGATATCCGCGCCGATCTGCAGTACCGGCGTCTTGCGGTAGCCACCGGTCAGCGCAGTGAGATCGGGTTTTGGCATCACTGGCGAGATTTTCACCGAGCGCCAGGACAGTCCTTTGAAGCCCAACAATAATCGGGCCTTTTCGGCAAAGGGGGACGTCGGGTAGTGATGCAGGATCAACTCGGACATGTTCGGCTCCGCCGCACAGAAAGAAACCCGCAGCTTAGCGCGCAATCGGTCTACAAAATACAGATCCGCCTGATGGTAGCCAATCACTCAGGTTGATAAGTCGGCCGTCGCACTGGCCACCAGGCATTCCTTGGCGCTCTTCTTGAGCTTTTTGATCAACCGCTCCTGACGCAGCGCTTCGCTTTTGTCGCGGCAGGCTTCGGTATAGACCAGCGCCATGGCCGGGCTTGAGAGAAAGAAACGCGCGCCTTTGCCACTTTGGTGTTTGGCGAATCGACGCACGGGATCGTCGCTGATCCCGCAGTAGAGTGAGCCATTGGCCGCGCGCACGAGGTAGACGAACCAGGGTTTGCTCACTGCGGGTTTGGCGTCGGCGGGATTTTCGTTGTCGGTGCTCACGTAACGATCAAAGCTTGCAAGGAAACAAGCGGCGATCTTATCAGCGACCGGCCTGAAATGCCTTCAGCCCCTTCAAGGCCTGCGCCCGAACGGCGTTTTGCACCACAGGTGTCCAGCCCAGCAGCAAACCCTTGAATCCCAAGGCCTGGCGCGACCATTTCCACAGATCGAAGCTGTCGTGGTGTTCGCAAATCCTGCCATCGCGAAACACAAAGCGCGCCTGAATGTCGTTGACCACCGTGTTACCGGTCTGGCTGAACAGGTAAGTCGCGACCCAATGCGCACTACCACTGCGTTCATCGCAGCGCACGTTGTCGAACGTAAGGGAAAAATCCCTGGCCCGGGTAGTGAGCATGCGCCACATGTCGCCAGCATCACGCCCGCGCAGTTCGCCGAACGCCGGATCACTGAACACCACATCTTCGGTGTAGCAGGCGCTCATGGCTTCGGCATCCAGCCGCTGGAAGGCCTGGTAGAACCGGGTGATCAATTGGTTGTGGGCATCACTCATGGACAAGCTTCCTGTGGTAGCAAAATGGCTTCATACGATGGCCTGCACGATAGTCCACAAATGCACGGGAAACTACCGGCCCTTGGGGTGCAAATACCCTGATATTCGCTGAACCCTAATGAACCATCCCGTTATCTCGGGCATAAGCGAACAGAGCCACATCGGTGGAGATACCCAGTCTTTGCATGGCCATGGTTTTCTGTTTACTGATCGTCGACACGCTGCGTTTGAAATAGCCGGCGATTTCACTGACGGTCATGCCGCTGGCAAGCATTCTCACCACTTCCAGCTCCTTGGCCGACAGCGCCGGGGAAGTCGTCCGGGCATCGACACGTGCCTGATCCAGCGCTGCACGCAAAGATTCGCTGATAAAAGGCCGTCCTTCGGCCACCGACCTGATCGCCATGGGCAAATCCCTGGCCGATGCACCTTTGGCAATGATCGCCATGACCCCTTGAGCCAACGCCGCCCGCAGCGTTGTGACGTGGGCGTGCATCGTCACCAGAATGACGGGTAAGTGCGGATAACCGCGCCGCACTTTGCCGAGCATCTTCAAGCCGTCGGATTGCAGGTTGCCCGGCATGGAAAAGTCGGTGATCAACAAGTCGCACGGTGTGGTGGAGAGCAGCTTCAACAGGCTGTCGGGGCCCTCGGCCTCCCCAACGATCACGCAGTTACCGCCCAGATTGATGAGCATTCTCAAGCCGATAAGAACGACAGGATGGTCGTCAGCGATGATTACGCGCATTGTCGGATTAATCCTGTTTGGTGAGTGGAATGCGCGGAAAATAACGCCATCCTCTTGCCATCACAATGCCCAATTCTAAAGTGCAAAACCGCTCTGCACCGTGCTTTCGGGGAGTTGGCATTTCTCCTATAGAACAAACAGAAGCGCCCTACACATAAGAACTACACAAGCCACGCAGAAGTACTACAGACATGATGAAGAAAGCGGTCGATTCGCATTCGAAGCGCTCTTTCATACACGACACCTTCCGTTTTCGTATTAGTTGCATTTCATCCCGCTACCTCGATGGATAGATTGCGCCCTTCCTCACTCGGGATTCATCCCGACAATCATTAATCGAAGAAGCAGGATCTATCATGAACAGCCGTTTACCCCTCATGAGCGCCATTTTGCTCATGGCCGGAACATCGTCGGCGATGGCCGCATCCAGTACTGACCTGACCGTGACCGGCACGATTACGCCAGCGGCCTGCACACCAAGTCTCTCCAATGGCGGTGTCATCGATTACGGGAAGGTTTCCGCCAAAGATCTCAACCCCACAAAGCCAACCTTCCTTGGCCGCGTAGCTTTGCAACTTAAAGTTGACTGCGATGCCGCCACTACGTTTGCGCTCAACCTTGCGGATAACCGACCGAACACAGCCTCTTCCTTGGGCTGGTACGGTTTGGGCTTGATCAATACCAACCAGAAGCTCGGGTACTTCGACTTGGGGTATACGGACGCCAACACCGAAATCGGTCCCAAATCAGTGCTTGGCTCGTATGACGGGGGAAAAACATGGAGTAACTACGAAGACACTGGATTTCCCACGGGCGAGTGGGCGGCCTTCGGCGACCGGTCTTCAGGAGCCTGGTTGCCGGCACCGATCCAGAACCTGACCGTCAATATGCACATAGGCACGAATATCGCTCCCGCTAACGGCCTCACATTAACGAATCAAGTGCGTATGGACGGTTCCGCGACCCTCGAGGTCAAGTACCTGTAGTCCTGTGTAGCCATACACCGGACACGCATCACTCACTGAATCAAAGGACGCCCCATCATGGAAAGATGTTCCGCCGTTTTATTAGCTTCTTCGCTGATCGCCTGCGCGCCAATGTCATTCGCCGCCAGCAGCACCGACTTGAGCGTCACCGGAATCATCACCCCCAGCGCCTGCGCCCCAACGTTGTCGAACGGTGGCATCGTCGATCACGGCAAATTGACGGCCAAGGATCTCGATCATCAGCTGCCAACCCGACTGCCCGCCGGTGAGATGCAATTGGAGGTTCATTGTGAGGCTGCCACTTTTTTCACCCTGACCACGTTGGATAACCGCGCCGGAACCTCGGCCATCAAACCGGAGTACCACGGTCTGGGGGTGGTCAACGATGACCAGAACCTGGGCAGTGTGGCCTTCGGGGTATTCGAACCGCAGGCTGACGGCAATTCGGTGCTGACCATCATGTCCCGCGACGGCGGCGTCAGTTGGGCGCCGTCTTCCTATCTGGGGCATGCCGGGTTGACGTCGTTCGCCGCTCCCGGCGATCCACACACCCCCATCGCCATCAAGGACCTGAACGCCCGGATGCGTGCCTTCACCATCATTGCACCGGCCAGCGATCTGACCCTGCTCGATGAACTGCCCATCGATGGCCACGCCACGATGCAGCTCAAGTATTTGTGACGCCATTTTTTAAACGGATTTATTCAGGAGTTACACGATGAACAAAAAACTCAATGCCCTCTTCGCTGCCCTGTTGCTGACTGGCGGTGCCAGCGCTTTCGCCGCCTCCAGTGTCGACCTGACCGTGACCGGGACGATCACGCCGAGTGCCTGTGAGCCGACCCTGTCTCAGGGTGGGTTGGTGGATTACGGCAAGATTTCCGCCAGGGATCTTAATGTTGACCAGCCAACAGCGCTGGCTCAGCAAACGGTGCAGCTCACGATCACCTGTGACGCCGCGACCCTGGCCGCAGTTGAGAGCAAGGACAACCGAGCAGGTTCGGCTGCCCAGACCGACCCGGCGAATTTCGGTCTCGGGTTGATCAACGGTAACGAAAAACTGGGCCACATGAACCTGACACTGGCCAATCCGGTCGCCGATGGCGCATCGCTCAGAAACATCGTTTCCACAGACAACGGTTCGACCTGGCAGCCAGGAAGCAGTCTGGCGACCGACAACATTATTTCGGTGGCCGACTCCAGCAACGTGACCCCAATCCCTTTCCAGACATTGACTTCCGACCTTCGTATCGACCCAGTCATCGCCCCCGCCAACCAACTGACCCTGACCAATGAAGCCAATATGGACGGCTCGCTCACCCTGACCGTGCGTTACCTGTAATTCATCGATGAACTAAAGCGCGGCGCAGCTTGCGCACACCGTAACTTCGCCGCGCTCCAGAACGTGCCGAACCCACCGATTACAACACATGCGGCAAGGCGCCCCGCAACGACGGGAACCCTGCGCCGCCCCCTGCTGGACACGCGCTGACAAGGACTTCAGACCGATATGACGAAAGCGATTCCACACTCCCTCGCCCTGCTCTGCCTGCTCGGCGTGAGCCAAACGACCCTGGCCGCCTCCAACGTCGAGCTGAATGTCCAGGGCCGCATAACGCCCCATGCCTGTGACGTGCTTTTGTCGGATGGCGGACTGGTGGACCACGGCAAGGTGCCAGCCCGCAGCCTCAATCAACACGAGTTGACCCCGCTGCCTGGACGACAACTGGACCTGAGCGTGAACTGCGACGAAGCGCTGCTGTTTGTGTTGATGGGGGTGGACAGTCGGCCGGACTCTTCGCTGGGGCCAGGGTTTTACTACGGGCTTGGCTGGAACGTTAATGCCCCTACCGAGCGTCTGGGCAACGTGAGCCTGGCCATACGCAACGCGGTGGCCGATGGCGAACCGGCACTGGTTTTGGCTTCGAGCAATCAAGGCCTGACCTGGTTTCCGGAAAACAACGCCTACCCGGACACCTATATGGGCTTCGCCAAGCCCGGAACACTGGTACCTGAACCCCATCGCCTGGTGACCGCCTGGCTGCACATCAACACCTCGATCAATGCCGCTGCCTTCCTGACCCTGAATCAGGAAGTGCCGCTGGACGGCGAGATCGTGCTCGACCTGAGGTATCTGTAGCCATGTCGACGATCACGGTTTCTTCTTTTATACGGGCTTTAATCATGAACTTTTCCAACGGCGCTCGACGCCTCAAATGCTGTCTGGGCACGCTGCTCCTGCTTGTATGCGGCCACGCGCTTGCCGACGGCATGGTGCCGGACACCTCGGTGGTCATCGTCAACGAAGCGGACGGCGAGGCCTCGGTGTCGGTGACCAACACCGACGCGAGTCTGGCCTTGTTGCACGTCACCCTCGAAGACATTCCCGAAGACACCGAACCGCTGCTGTTTGTCACACCGCCCCTGGCCCGTGTCGAGACCGGCAAAAGCCAACTGGTACGCTTCATCCTGCAAACGTCCACGCCCTTGACCACGCAGCGCTTGAAGCGCGTGATTTTCGAAGGCATGCCCCAGGACCGCGTAGCGGCGCAGGCAGGCCATGCGCGAGTGGGGGTGACGGTACGCCAGAACCTGCCGGTGATCCTGCATCCCAAGGGCCTGCCGCCCAATCGCACGCCCTGGACGGGGCTGGACTGGAGCTTGAAAAACGACCAGTTGAGCGTGCACAACCCTTCGCCGTATGTCGTGCGCCTGGCTCAGGAACTTTCACTGCTGCCGGGTAATGGCGCGGCCCTGTTGCCACGCACCTACGTACTGCCGGGGGAAACCCTGACCGTGCCCGCCGGCGGGGCGGCCGCCACCCAGGTACGGATTCAACCGGCCACGGTCTACGGCTTCGCGGTACCGCCTTACGAGGCACCGATCAAATCCTGAACCCACCCACGACAGCGCCATGAAGGAACGCAGAGCGCCCAAGTTTTCAGGCAACGGCCTTTGAGCCGTTGCCCCGGACGTGACTGAGCCACAACGAATCCGCCAGCACGTCGCCCTGACCAAGTGAACCCCATGAACACAGTATCGATTTACCGTGATGGCGAAGCCATGCCTGTCATTCGGCGAACTCGCCCTCGACTGATACAACGACGGACCACCGTGGCGTTGCTGCTGACCGGTGCATCAATCGCCCTCGATGCCCGAGGCGATGCATTGCTACTGGCGGCGTTCGACACCAACACGCTGTTGCAGCGTGGCATTGACCCGGCGCTGGCGACGTCCCTGATGCAGGCACCGCGATTCACCGCGGGCAAACATCCGGTGACGCTCACCGTCAATGGTCAGCGCCACGGTCGCGTGGACGCCACGTTCGATCGCCAGGGCGCGCTGTGTTTTGACCGGCCTCTGCTCGACAAGGCCAACCTGAACGTACCCAACCAGATGCTGGAGGACGGCAAGTGTCACGACTTCCTGGCCGCCGCACCGCAGACCATCATTGATCCGGATCCGGCCAATCTGGCGCTTTCACTGATCGTACCCACCGAATCGATACGCCCGGCCACGCGCGATTTCACCGGCTATCAAACCGGTGGTATCGCCGGCATGCTCAATTACGACGTCACCGGCTTGCACAGCAAATTCGGCAACGACACCAGTCGTTTTGCATCGGCCAACACAGAACTCGGGTTCAACGCCGGCGACTGGATCGTGCGCAGCCGCCAGGTACAGACCTGGCAGGACGATATCTCGCGTACGACGCATATCGCCGCTTACGCCCAACGCACCTTCGCCAGTCACGAAGCCGTGCTGCAGGCTGGCCAGATCAACCTCTACAACCCGGTGCTGGCCGGCGCGCAAATCACCGGCGTGCAAGTGCTCAACGAACAGGCATTGCAAGTCGAAAACCAGGGCGCGGTGATCGAGGGCATCGCCAATAGTCAGGCGCAGGTTGAAGTCCGGCAGAACGGTTCGCTGATTCACTCCACAGTGGTGCCCGCCGGCCCGTTTGCGCTCACCAACGTGCGGCGCCTCAACACTCGCTCCGACGTCGAAGTGACCGTCAAGGAAACCGATGGCAGCGAACGCAAATTCACCGTGCCGGCGGCGATGCTCGGCATCGGTTTGCCAGCGCCCGGCTTCTCGCTGGCGGCGGGTCGGGTGCGCAACATTGGCGATGCACAGGGTGACGATCCGTGGGTGATCAGCGGTGGCTGGAGCGGCGCGATCCATCCACAAGTACTGTTCAGCGCAGGCGTGACCGGTGCCGAGGATTACCAGGCGGCAGGCGCAGGAGTCAGTTTTGTGCCATCGCCGGTTACCCAGGTTCAAGCCACCCTGACCGCCGCCGACGCCAGCAAGCAATCCAGTCAGGGTCTTCAGGCCGATCTGAGCCTGTCCCACCGTTTGAGCGATCAATGGGCCCTCAGTGCTGGCAGTTCATACCGAACCCTCGGTTACCGCGAACTGGAAGACGCGGTGTTCGACAACACCGATGACGACAGCAAATCGCGCTATCGCGATCAACAAAGCGCCAGCCTGTCATGGTCGCACCCGTGGCTCGGCGCGTTCAGCAGCGGCCTGAGCCGATCCAGTTCATTCGATGGCCAGAGCAGCAGTCGCGCCCTCGTGTCCTGGGGCACCAATATCAAAGGCGTGTCGGTCTCCGTGACCAGCGAATGGCAGGTCAGTGGTGCGGACCGTAATGACGATAGCGTTTACGTCAATCTCAGCATTCCCCTGGGCGAAAACCGCCGGGCGCGCACCTGGGTGCGCAACAGTGATGGCGATTACCGCAGCGGCATGGGCTTGAGCGAGCAGATCAACGATCAACTGGCTTACCGAATCGGCGTCGAACACGACACCCGTGACAAAGAGGTACAGACCACAGCCGGCGTTTCCCTGCTGCCGCGCTACACCCAACTGGACTTGAACTACACCCGCGGCGACGCCGATCGTTCCAGCTATCAGGCCAGCGCCCGAGGCGGCGCGGTACTGCACAGCGGTGGCCTGACCCTGTCGCCTTACCCGGTGAACGACACCTTCGCCCTGCTGTCGGTGGGCGATATGGGCGCCATCAAGGTTTCGACCCCCAGCGGCCCAGTCTGGACCGACTGGCAAGGCCAGGCGGTTGTCCCGCAAGTGGCCGCTTACGGCCGCAGTCCGGTGGAAGTCGACACCAAAACCCTGCCGCGCAATGCCGACATCCACAACGGTTTGGCGGTCATCAGCGCCGGACGCGGTGCCGTCGACAAGGTCGAGTTCGGTGTCTCCATGACCCGTCGGGCCTTGCTTCAGGTGACCACCGCCAACGGTGCTCCCCTGCCACGCGGCGCCGTGGTGAATACCGAAGACGGCGAGTTCGTCACTCTGGTGCAGCAAGGCGGCCAAGTGTTCCTGCCCAACGTTCTCGATACCCGCCCTCTGCATATCAGCGGTCCGGGGCTGGAGCGCTGCGAGCTGCGCTACGAACTGCCCGAGGTCGCCGACCCCGACGCGTACTACGAAACCGCCCCCGCCAAGTGCCGAGCCCTATGAGGAAGATGCCATGAACCTGCCCCGTTTTTTGCTGCTGACCCTCGCGTCCCTGGCTTTCGGCGGATTTGTCCCAGAGGCCAATGCAGACGAGTGCCAGTTCAACCTGAGTCAGCCCGTACTCGATTACGGACTGATGAACCGGGCGATCCGTCCCGATTCGGCGCCCGAGCGCAACCTGGGCGAGCGTCAGTTGAGCCTGAGCCTGAATTGCTCAACCCCCGGCGACATGAGCCTGTTTTATCGAGCCATGGCGGCGACCGGCAAGCGCTTCCATTTCGCCGAACGCGGCAGTTATCAACTGCGTATTCGCGACGCTGTGCTCGATGGTCAGTCAGTGGATATCGGCTTGATCGCAGGCGCTGGCCAGGCACCTTCGCAAATGGCGTCGAACCTGATCTGGCAGCCGGGCCACGGCGTGGTTCCGGTAAAAGCCGGAGCACCTGTGCAGGGTCGCAATTTTTCGGCACAGGTCGAGGTGACGGCGTGGGTTCAGGAACAGGGCATGCAGGTCCGCGATGCGGTGACTTGGGAAACCAGCGGAACATTCGATGCCATCGGCGCCGGGCGTACTCGTGAAGCGATCCTGCGCGCTCGCTTCGCCCCGGCGGCCTGCGAGCCGGTGCTGTCCAATGGTGGTGTGGTCGACTTCGGCAACATTTCCCAAAACGATCTGAAAGTCGACAAAAGCACGCGCCTGCCACCTCGCAGCCTGACGCTGCGGGTCGGCTGCGATGCGCCGACTGCCTTCGCGATGATCATGCACGACAACCGCCCAGGCTCGGCCACGGTCGACAGCGAGATCTACTACGGACTGGGCATGGACAGCCGCAACAACAAGATTGGCCTGTACTCGCTGAACATCGACCCGGTCAGTGTCAGCGCCGACAACTTCGGGCGCCTGTATCGCACCGACTCCACCACGGGTGGTACGGCCTGGAGCACGTCCAGCGCCAGTCCGATTCCCATCGGCAAGAACAGCTACCTGGGCTTTACCGACAGCGCCGGTAGTAGTGCGGGGCCGGTGATGATCCAGAACTTCACCACCACCGTCACCGTCGACGCCGTGATCGCGCCCACCAACAGCCTTGATTTAAGTACCGCCATCCACCTCGATGGCGCCGGGACAATCGAGATCATTTACCTGTAACAACCAACCGACCCTGTCAAACCCGATTGGCAACCAAACCGTCCGGGGCTTGCAGGAAAAACCATGAAAGAGAGCAAAAAATGAAGAAGTACCTTGCAGCAATCTCCGTCACCACACTGATTGGCACGGCCCCTTATGCATTGGCCGCTTCAAGCACCGATCTGACGGTCACTGGCACTATTACACCAGCAGCTTGCGTACCCAGTTTTTCCCAGG
>NZ_JABFMP010000017.1:87598-134655 GCF_013359595.1 Pseudomonas sp. C1C7
ACGGCTCCGCGACCTTTGAAATGAAGTACCTCTAACGCCCTCGCCGCTGAGCTGCTCGCCGCGCGCGGGCAGCTCTGCTGCGATTAAAAAAACTTCTTGAAAATCGAGTATCAAAATGAAAAACCATTTCGCAGCTTTTACCGCCGTCGTACTGATCGGCCTGGCCCCCCATGTACTCGCGGCTTCGAGCACCGACCTGACGGTCACCGGCACCATTACGCCCGTCGCCTGCATGCCCACCCTGCCCAACGGTGGCGTGGTTGACTTTGGAAAGATTGCGGCCAGGGATCTGAATCTCACCTCAGACACCATTCTGGAGCCGAAGACACTGAACCTCGAAGTGAATTGCCCTGCCACGGCGCTGCTCGCGGCTCAATTGTTCGACAACCGCAAAGGCACGGCGTCTTTGATCGCACCCTGGGCTTTCGGCCTCGGTCTGATCAACGGCACGCAGAAGCTGGGGCATTACACGATGTTCACAGAACGCGCGGAAGCTGACGGCATGCCAGGGCAGGCCATTGTCTCACTGGACCAAGGGGCAAGCTGGAGCACCAATATCATTCTGCGCAGTGACCACTACCTGGCGGTGGCCGCCAGCGATGACTGGAGCAAGCCGGTTGCGGTGCAGAACATGAAAATTCAGCTGAATCTGACCGCCGCCATCGCTCGCGCCGACGGTCTTGACCTCAGCAACGAAGTCAGCCTCGATGGCTCGACCACTTTCGAGGTCAAGTACCTTTAACCCGCTGCTCCTCTATCACCCCTATGAGTGGCTCAGGCGCCGGCTGAAAAATGTTTCTCAAAAATTGAGCATGAACAAATGAAATATTACTTCGCAGCATTTACCTATGCCGCAATGATCAGTGCGGCACCTATTACACAGGCAGCATCGAGCACCGACCTGTCTGTCACCGGCAGCATTACGCCCAGTGCATGCACACCGAACCTGTCGGATGGTGGTATCGCCGACTACGGAAAAATTTTGGCCAGAGATCTGAATCAGAACGGCTATACCGCACTGCAACAACGTGAGTTGACTCTGTCAGTCCAGTGCGAAGGGGCTACCCGGGTCGCACTGTTGAGTGTCGACAATCGTGCCGACTCGAACGATTCAAATGCCACTTTCGGCCTGGGAAAAATCAATGGCACCCAGAACATCGGAATGTACAGTTTGAATATGCACACGGCGCTTGCCGACGGTGCAGTGGTACGGACGGTCAAGTCCCCTGACGGTGAAACCGGCTGGCACTACCACATGATCTGGGAGCCGGGAGAGTACGTGTCGGTGGCAGCCCAAGGGGATACCGGGAATCAGCCGATCAGTGTTCAAGACCTGACCTTTGTTCTGAGACTTCTGACGTGGATCAAGCCAGCCCGTGAGTTGGACCTTAGTCAGCAGGTATACCTCGACGGCTCTGCCACCCTTGAAATGAAGTACCTGTAACGCCGTCTTTGCCCGGAATCGGATGCCGGGCAAAGACCGATCTCGGCACCCGACCATACAAACTCAAGAAAAGGATCTCACGATGCACAGTCGATCCCCATGGCTTGCGACAACCTTCCTCATGGGCATCACGCCCATGGTTCACGCGGCGTCCGCCGTGGACCTGACGGTCAATGGCCTCATCACCCCCGCCGCCTGCACCCCAAGCCTGTCCAACCATGGCCTTGTCGACTACGGCAAGATCTCCCGGCAGGACCTGAGTGTCGACAAGCGCACACAACTGCGCGACCAGATGCTCGACTTCAGCATCCAATGCAGCGCGCCTGCGCGTTTCGCCCTGACGATGCGCGACAATCGCGAAGGCTCGGCCATCGTCAACAGCGAGATTTACTACGGCCTGAATTACGACAACGGCAGCAACAAGATCGGCCTGTATTCGCTGAATTTCGATCCGCTCGCCACGGTGGTGGATGGCTGGTCGCAGGTGTTTCGAACCGACTCCACCACTGGCGGCCTGGCCTGGAGCTCATCCAATAGCCGATCCATTCCCATTGGCGCCCGCAGCTACCTGGGCTTTACCGACGTAGCCGGCAGCAGCGCGGGCCCGATTGCCCTCCAGCAGCTGACGAGCCGGGTGACGGTCGAGACGGTCATAGCGCCGACTGCCGAACTGGACCTGAGCGTCGATGTGCTGCTCGACGGCTCGGCGACGCTGGACGTGGTGTACTTGTGATCAAACCTTTTCGCTGACCACCTGCACATACAGCGAGCGTCCGGCACCGAGTCCTGCAACGATTGCCCCGACGCCGAGCACACCGAAGATCCAGCCCACGGCGTTCCAGCCACCGGTCCAGTCGTGCACGATGCCGACCGCGAACGGCCCCATGGACGCCAGGGTGTAGCCGAAGCCCTGGGCCATGCTCGACAGGTTGGCCGCCACATGGGAATCGCGCGAACGCAGCACGATCAGGGTCAACGCCAGGCTGAATGTGCCGCCCTGCCCCAGGCCAAGCAGGATCGCCCAGCCCCACAGACCTTCGATCGGTGCGTACAGGCAACCGAACAGGCCGCCGAGGGTCATCACCATGACGATCACGATCGCCGGGCGCTGATCCTTGCCCCGGGTCGCCAGCCACGGGGCGGCCAGAGAGCTGAGCAACTGCACGATGACCGAACCCGACAGCACCAGCCCGGCCTGGGTCGGGGTCAGGCCGCGACCGATCAGGATCGACGGCAACCAGCCAAACACGATGTACGCCAGGGACGATTGCAGGCCCATGTACAGGGTCACTTGCCAGGCCAATGGATCACGCAGCAGACCGCGAACCTTGTAGGCCACGTTGTGCGTGCCGTGTTTCTGGCCGACCTGCGGCAGCCAGAACAGCGCCGCGACCAGCGCCGGGATTACCCAGAACCCCAGGCCCAGCGCCCAGCTTTTGTCGAAATGCTCACTCAGCGGCACGGTCGCCCCCGCCGCCATCGCCGCGCCCAGGCACAGGGCCATGGTGTAGACACCGGTCATGGTCCCGGCCTGTTTCGGGAAGTCGCGCTTGACGATGCCCGGCAGCAATACGCCAATCACACCGATGCTGGCACCGGCCAGAACGCTACCGGCGAACAGGCCGATCGAACCGAAAGAACTGCGCAGGATGATGCCGCAGGCCAACGTCAGGAGAATGCCCAGCACCACGCGCTCGGCACCGAAACGTCGCGCCAGCACCGGCGCCAGTGGCGCGAACAGACCAAGGCAGAGCACCGGCAGGGTCGTCAGCAAACCGGCCTGGGATGCCGACAAACCGAGGGCTTTGGACACTTCGCTGAGCATCGGCGCCATGCTCGACAGCGCCGGTCGCAGGTTCAGCGCCACCAGAATCAATCCCAGCAACAACAGCCATGGCCGCCGCAGTACCGGATGGCTCTGCTGGACCTGCTCGTCGTCGGCCTCGGCATCGATCAGCAGCTCTTCGAGCTCCGTCTTGCGTTTGGCTTCGGTGATCTGGCTGTTGCTGCTGGACATGGCGTTCTCGGTTTCAAGGTTCATTGATCAACTGCCTCGACAAGGCTTTGGCCCGTTCCGGGTCGCGTTGCTCGACGGCATCGAGCAGTTCGATATGCAGGTCGAACACTGCCTGACGCCGCGGGGTGACATTCAGGCAGTGACGCAATTGCTCGCCGACGACGCTGGAGAAGTAGCGATACAGCTCGCTGAGGGTGGGGTTGTGCGCGGCGTCGACAAGACGCCGGTGGAACACCAGATCGCAGGCGATGTAGGTGTCGAGATCGCCGTGGTAGTGACTGCCGCTGACACCCAGCGCTTCACGCAAGGCCACCAGGTCTTCCTCGGTCCGGCGCAACGCCGCCAGGCCAATCGCCTCGACCTCGAGGATGTGCCGGGTCTCCCGCGCATGCTCCAGCGAGCACTGCGACAACACCTTCAGGGTGTCCAGCGGATCGACCAGCCCCCGCAGATAACTGCCGTCGCCCTGGCGGATCTCGATCAACCCGGAAAACGCCAGAACGCGCATGGCTTCACGCACGGTGTTACGGCTGATGCCCAGTTCGGCTGACAACTCGGGTTCGGTGGGCAAGCGCTGGCCGACCACCCAAACGCCCTGATTGATGCGCTGACGCAACTGATCCAGGGCCTGGTCAACCAAGGATCGTTTTACTAGTGGAGAAATGTCTGACATGGAATTCGCCCTTTCATCCAATCATAGGATGAATTTTCCTACAGGGTAATCAGCTACGAGTAGGACGGCAACTGCCTACGGTCAGAGGGAGGGAAAAGAGCGGGATTTTCGATTAGTCAAAATTACCCTTTAAGGGTAATTTCAGGGACAGGGTTTGGTTTCTTATGGAAAAGAAAACACCTCATTACAACCTCGCGTTGATAAAGGCGGATGTGCGGCGTTTGGGGGCAAAAGCGTTTACCAGGACGGCGAGGGAAAACGCCAGGGATCTCGGTTTCAGCATCACGGAAATGCAGGAAGCTGTCTTCGAACTGGAACGCGACATGTTGTACAAATCGATGACCACCTATGACGATCACAGAGTCTGGCAGGACGTCTATCACACTCATTCGTGCGGTTTGGAGATCTACATCAAGGTGACCTGCTGCACAAACGGTGAACCTCCGGTGATCTCTTTCAAGGAGAGAAAATCATGAAAACAAAGCAATGCCTCAGTTGTGGCAGACGTGACGGAATGACGCATTTCGAAGGTCGTGGTGAAACCATGATCGTCAAAGGCATGGAGCGTCGGCTGGATGACTTGTCTGGCTGGGAATGCCAAGCCTGCGGGGAAGTCATACACGATCCGGATTCCGCAGAGCGATATTCAGACGCATGTGATGAATTGGTCCTTGCCGCCAGACGGATGATCGGCAACGAAATGAAGCAGATCCGTCGCAAGCTGAATTTGTCGCAAAGGGAAGCCGTACTTCTGCTCTCCGGAGGCGGGCACAACGCTTTTTCCCGTTACGAACGCGGCGAGGTGCTAGCGCCGAAGACGTTGGTATTGCTGATGCGCCTGCTCGATCGGTATCCGCACTTACTGGTCGATGCGAAATCCCTGGCTGAAGGTGCGGATTTGCGGGGTTCGAAAAGCATCGTGCACAAAGAGCACGAAACCCTCACCACATCCTGACGCTATCCCTACACGTTTGCATGCGACGGTAAATCGCGCCCAAAAATAAACCCGGACCAGGTCCGGGTTTATTTCGTTACCAGTTTCGTTACCCAGTGCCGATCAATGCAGGATCTGGCTCAGGAACAACTTGGTGCGATCGTTCTGCGGGTTGTCGAAGAAGTCGTTCGGCGCGGCCTGTTCGACGATTTCGCCCTTGTCCATGAAGATCACGCGGTTGGCCACGGTGCGGGCGAAGCCCATTTCGTGGGTCACGCAGAGCATGGTCATGCCGTCTTCGGCCAGGCCGATCATGGTGTCCAGCACCTCTTTCACCATCTCAGGGTCGAGTGCCGACGTCGGTTCGTCGAACAGCATGATTTTCGGTTTCATGCACAGCGCACGGGCAATCGCTACACGCTGCTGCTGACCGCCGGACAGTTGCCCCGGGTACTTGTGCGCCTGCTCCGGAATGCGTACGCGTTCCAGGTAATGCATGGCGATTTCTTCGGCCTTGCGCTTGGGCATCTTGCGCACCCACATCGGCGCCAGGGTGCAGTTCTGCAGAATGGTCAGGTGCGGGAACAGGTTGAAGTGCTGGAACACCATGCCGACTTCACGGCGGATCGCTTCGATCTGCTTGAGGTCGTTGGTCAGCTCCACGCCATCGACCACGATGCGGCCCTGCTGGTGCTCTTCCAGACGGTTGAGGCAGCGGATGGTGGTGGACTTGCCCGAACCCGACGGACCGCACAGCACGATACGCTCGCCCTGCTTGACGTTCAGGTTGATGTCTTTCAACACGTGGAACTGGCCGTACCACTTGTTCACGCCCTGCATCTGAATAATGCCTTCAGGGCCCACAGGCTTCTTGATTGCTTCGCTCATCGGAAAACTTCCTAAATTAGGTAGCGACTTAGCGCTTGTGGCCTGTGTCGAGCTTGCGTTCCAGATGCATGGAATAGCGCGACATGCCAAAACAGAAAATCCAGAACACCAGGGCGGCGAACACGTAGCCTTCGGTGGCCATGCCCAGCCATTTCGGGTCGGCGGCGGCTTGCTTGACGCTGTTGAGCAGGTCGAACAGGCCGATGATGATCACCAGGCTCGTGTCCTTGAACAGCGCGATGAAGGTGTTGACGATGCCCGGGATCACCAGCTTCAGGGCTTGCGGCAGGATCACCAGGCCCATGCTGCGCCAGTAACCCAGGCCCATCGCCGCGGCCGCTTCGTACTGCCCTTTCGGAATCGCCTGCAGACCGCCGCGCACCACCTCGGCCACGTAGGCCGACTGGAACATGATCACGCCGATCAGTGCCCGCAGCAGCTTGTCGAAGTTCATGCCTTCAGGCAGGAACAGCGGCAGCATCACCGAGGACATGAACAGCACCGTGATCAACGGCACGCCGCGCCAGAATTCGATGAAGGTCACGCAGACCACACGAATCGCCGGCATGTTCGAACGACGGCCCAGCGCCAGGACGATCCCCAGCGGCAACGCACCGGCAATACCGACGGTGGCGATCACCAGGGTCAGCATCAGGCCGCCCCACTGGCTGGTCGCCACTTGCGGCAGGCCGAAGACGCCGCCATGCAACAGGCACCAGGCGATGATCGGGTACAGCACCAGGAAGCACAGGCCGTACACCGCTTTGCGCGGGAAGCGCGAGATGAACAGCGGTGCCGCACCGAGGACCGCCAGCCACACGGTCAGGTCCACGCGCCAGCGCAGTTCCGGCGGGTAGTAGCCGTACATGAACTGGCCGAAACGCTGCTGGATGAACACCCAGCAGGCGCCTTCCTTGGTGCAGTCGGCGCGGGTGGTGCCGACCCAGTTGGCGTCGAGGATCGCCCACTGGATGATCGGCGGAACCACCAGGTAGATCAGGTAGAACGCGAACAGGGTCAGCAGGGTGTTGAGCCAGCTGGAGAACATGTTCGCGCGGATCCACGCCACCACACCGATGCTACTGCTCGGTGGCGGCATGTCAGGTTTGAAAGTATGAGTGCTCATGCGCTTTTCCTTACCGCTCGATCAGCGCAATGCGCTTGTTGTACCAGTTCATCAGCAGGGAAATGCTGATACTGATTGCCAGGTACACGCTCATGGTGATCGCAATCACCTCGATCGCCTGCCCGGTCTGGTTCAGCACGGTACCGGCGAACAGCGACACCATTTCCGGATAACCGATACCGGCGGCCAGGGAGGAGTTTTTCACCAGGTTCAGGTACTGGCTGGTCAACGGCGGAATGATCACGCGCAGGGCTTGCGGGATGATCACCTTGCGCAGGGTCGGACCGTTGCGCAGGCCCAGGGAGTGCGCCGCTTCGGTCTGGCCGTGGCTGACGGACTTGATGCCCGAGCGCACGATCTCGGCGATGAATGCCGCGGTGTACACGGTCAGCGCCAGGGTCAGTGCCAGCAGTTCCGGGATCAGGACCCAGCCACCGACGAAGTTGAAGCCCTTGAGCACCGGCATTTCCCAATGCACGGGCGAGCCGAAGATCAGCGCGCACAACGCAGGGATCACCAGGAACATGGCCAGGCCGACCCAGAACTTGTGGAACGGCTCGCCGGTTTCCTCGAAACGCTTGTTGGCCCAGCGGCTCATCAGCACGATGGCGACGATGGCCACCACGATGCTGGCCACGAACGGCCAGAAACCGTCGGCCATCAGCGCGGCCGGCATGTTCAGGCCACGGGAGCTGACGAAGAAGGTGTCGCCGAAGTTGTGGCTGTTGCGCGGCCCCGGCATGGTCAGGAACACCGCGAAATACCAGAACAGGATCTGCAGCAGCGGCGGGATGTTACGGAAAACCTCCACATAGACGGTCGCCAGCTTGGCGATGATCCAGTTCTTCGAAAGACGGGCCACGCCGATGATGAAGCCCAGGATGGTCGCCAGAATCACGCCGATGAAGCTCACCAGCAAGGTGTTGAGCAGGCCGATGACGAACACCCGGGCATAGCTGTCCGCTTCGGTGTAGTCGATCAGGTGTTGAGCGATGCCGAAGCCGGCACTGCGCTCCAGAAAGTCGAAACCGGAGGTGATGCCCCGGTGCTGAAGGTTGGTCTGGGTGTTGTCGAACAGGTACCAGCCCATCGAGACCACCGCGACAATGGTGATGATCTGGAAGAGCCACGCACGCACTTTAGGATCGCTGAGACTGAGTCTCTGCTTTGGTGCGCCGATTGAATTTTGCATGAAGTGCCCCGGTAATAATGGAACAGAACATCACCCGGCAGTTGGCCTGCCGGGTGATAGAACCATCAGCGCACTGGTGGTGCGTATTGGATGCCGCCAGCGTTCCACAGCGCGTTCAGGCCGCGGTCGATTTCCAGCGGAGTGCTCTTGCCGAGGTTTTTCTCGAACACTTCACCGTAGTTGCCGACCTGCTTGACGATCTGCACAACCCAGTCTTTCTTCACTTTCAGGTCTTTGCCGTATTCACCGTCGGCACCCAGCAGACGAGCGACGTCCGGGTTCTTGGTGGACTTGGCTTCAGCTTCGACGTTCTGGGACGTCACGCCGGCTTCTTCAGCGTTGAGCATGGCGTAGCCAACCCAGCGCACGATGGCCAGCCACTCGTCGTCGCCGTTACGCACGACCGGGCCCAGTGGCTCCTTGGAAATGGTTTCCGGCAGCACCACGTAGTCCTTCGGCGCGGCCAGCTTGCTGCGCTGGGCGAACAGCTGGGACTTGTCGGAGGTCAGCACGTCGCAACGACCGGATTCCAGCGACTTGGCGCTTTCATCGGAGGTGTCGAAAGTGATCGGGGTGTACTTCAGGCCGTTGGCGCGGAAGTAGTCGGAAACGTTCAGTTCGGTGGTGGTACCGGCCTGGATGCAGATGGTCGCGCCATCCAGTTCCTTGGCACTCTTCACGCCCAGCTTGTTGTTGGCCAGGAAGCCGATGCCGTCGTAGTAAGTGATGAAGCCAGGGAATTTCAGACCCATGCCCGCGTCACGGGAGCTGGTCATGGTGGTGTTACGGGACAGGATGTCGATTTCGCCCGACTGCAGGGCGGTGAAACGCTCTTTGGCGTTCAACTGGCTGAACTTGACCTTGGTCGCATCGCCGAACACGGCAGCGGCCACGGCGCGGCAGTAGTCAGCGTCGATACCGACGATCTTGCCGGTGGAGTCCGGAACCGAGAAGCCCGGCAGACCATCGCTGACGCCACACTGCACGAAACCCTTCTTCTGCACTGCATCCAGGGTTGCACCCGCCTGAGCGAACCCGCTGACACCGAGAACTGTTGCAGCAGTCACGATGGCCAGGGTGGATTTCAACATCTTCATTCAAACCTCCAGTTTTGCTCTTGTTGTGTCGGAGCGTGAGTCCTGCCGCACCCTTTTGAGGCGTTGTTGACCCGAGTTGGCTTGTTGTGGGGTCAAGCGACCAGAGACCGTAGCTATGAGTCTAGTAGGAGAAAATCCACATAATGGACAACTCACTTCTCACCAATCGGCCGAACGGGCTGTAGCCCTTTCACGTTCGCGAAGCCCGTAGCGGCCTGTGGCGAACATCCATCACCGGATTCTTTGCTATCCCACCGCCAGAAATGGCCTGATAGTGTTACCGCCAGATGTGGGATCTTCGTACCAGCTCCCCTATAGCAAGGCCCGTACCACACCGACCAATTAAGCGGGAAAGCGACAGGTCAATAGCAAAACTTGTAACCTTGCGACATCTTCGTAACTGATCAACCAGACGCGCCCTCAAGCCCCGCACTTAATGAGAGCGCACGCACACAATTGGAGCAGACATGTCCGAGCCCTTGATTCTTCACCCCGCCAAGACAGAAGACGCCTGCGTCATCTGGCTGCACGGCCTGGGCGCCGATCGCTACGACTTCCTGCCGGTGGCCGAAGCCCTGCAGGAAAGCCTGACCACCACCCGCTTCGTGCTGCCCCAGGCACCGACCCGCGCCGTGACCATCAACGGCGGTTACGAGATGCCGAGCTGGTACGACATTTTGGCCATGAGCCCGGCGCGAGCGATCGACCGCGATCAGCTGGAAGCCTCCGCCGATCGCATAATCGAACTGATCGAACAACAGCGAGCCAGCGGAATAGACGCCTCGCGGATTTTCCTGGCAGGTTTTTCCCAGGGCGGCGCGGTGGTATTACACACCGCGTTCCTGAAATGGCAGGGTCCGCTCGGTGGCGTACTTGCCCTCTCCACCTATGCCCCGACCTTCAGCGATGAGCTGGAACTGTCCGCCAGCCAGCAGCGCATTCCGGTGCTGTCGCTGCACGGTCAGTACGACGACGTGGTGCAAAACTCGATGGGGCGCACCGCTTACGAGTATTTGAAGTCCCATGGTGTCACCGTGACATGGCAGGAGTACCCAATGGCCCACGAAGTGTTACCCGAGGAAATTCGCGACATCGGTGTGTGGCTTGCTGAACGTTTGCGCTAAACGTTTTACCGGCGTTTTTGTGTTTAAAAGCGCCCTTTGATCCATCCCACTACGCCGCGCCCGTTTCTTGCATTACACTGGCCGGCGTACATTCCTTAACCAATTGATGAGATGACCGTGCTCAAAGCACTCAAGAAAATGTTCGGTAAAAGCGAGACCGAACAACTCGCGCCAGCCCCCAGCGCTCCGTCTCACCAGCCCAGCCACCGCACCGACGGTAATCAGCCTGGCCGGACCGCTCCCACAGCGGCACCGAAAGACGAACCGCGACCTGAGCCAAAGCGTACGCCCTCAGCCAATCCGGCGCCCGAGCAGCCACGCAGCGAAACGCCCAAACCCGCCAAACCCCGCCGCGAACCGAAGCCCAAGGCCCCGGTGATCCCGTGGAAACTCGAAGACTTCGTCGTCGAGCCCCAGGAAGGCAAGACCCGCTTCCACGACTTCAAACTCTCCCCGGAACTGATGCACGCCATCCAGGACCTGGGCTTTCCTTATTGCACGCCGATCCAGGCACAGGTGCTGGGCTTCACCCTCGCCGGCAAGGACGCCATCGGCCGCGCCCAGACCGGCACCGGCAAGACCGCCGCGTTCCTGATTTCGATCATCACCCAACTGCTGCAGACCCCGCCGCCGAAAGAGCGCTACATGGGCGAGCCACGGGCGCTGATCATCGCGCCGACCCGCGAACTGGTGGTGCAGATCGCCAAGGACGCCGCGGACCTGACCAAGTACACCGGCCTGAACGTCATGACGTTCGTCGGCGGCATGGACTTCGACAAGCAACTCAAGCACCTCGAAGCCCGTCACTGCGACATCCTCGTGGCCACCCCCGGCCGCCTGCTGGACTTCAACCAGCGCGGCGACGTGCACCTGGACATGGTCGAAGTGATGGTGCTGGACGAAGCCGACCGCATGCTCGACATGGGCTTCATCCCGCAAGTGCGCCAGATCATTCGCCAGACACCGCCCAAGTCCGAACGCCAGACGCTGCTGTTCTCCGCGACCTTCACCGACGACGTGATGAACCTGGCCAAGCAGTGGACCACCGATCCTGCCATCGTCGAAATCGAAGCCACCAACGTGGCCAGCGACAACGTCGAACAGCACATCTATGCGGTGGCCGGCGCCGACAAATACAAACTGCTCTACAACCTGGTCAACGACAACGGCTGGGAGCGGGTGATCGTGTTCGCCAACCGCAAGGATGAAGTGCGACGCATCGAGGAACGCCTTGTGCGCGACGGCATCAACGCCGCGCAACTGTCGGGCGACGTGCCGCAGCACAAGCGCATCAAGACCCTGGAAGGTTTCCGCGAAGGCAAGATCCGCGTGCTGGTGGCCACCGACGTGGCCGGTCGCGGGATCCACATCGACGGCATCAGCCACGTGATCAACTTCACCCTGCCGGAAGTGCCGGACGACTACGTGCACCGTATCGGCCGGACCGGTCGTGCAGGCGCCGACGGCGTGTCCATCAGCTTTGCCGGCGAAGACGACTCCTACCAGCTACCGGCCATCGAAGAGATGCTGGGCAAGAAGATCAGCTGCGAAATGCCGCCGACCCATCTGTTGCGGGCGGTTGAGCGCAAACGTCACTGACGGATGAGTTGCGGGAAAGAGGCGCAGCCGGAAACGGACTGCGCTTTTTTTTCGCCCGGATATTGCTCATCAGGACTAAAAGTCCATAATGGACAAATTAGTTTATAAATCGCCTCCGGAGTCGACCATGTCCAGCACCCCCTACGTGATCACCCAACCTCAGGCCCGCGAGTTGCTGGCCCAGGTCGACGTACCGCAGATCCTGCGCAAACTGTTCCGCGACCTCGCTACCGGGCAAGCGGTGCAGCCGGCTCAGCAACTGGTGGAGTTTCCACAAGGGGCCGGCGATTTCATCAACTACCTGGGCGTGCTGGCGGAAGATGGCGTGTACGGGGTCAAGACTTCGCCCTACATCGTTCGCGAACAGGAGCCGCTGGTGACGGCCTGGACCTTGCTGATGTCGATGCAGACCGGTCAGCCGCTGCTGCTGTGCGATGCCGGTGAGCTGACCACTGCACGCACCGCCGCGACCACCGCCGTGGCCATCGATGCCCTGGCGCCGCTGAAGGCCTCGCGTCTGGCGATCATCGGCAGTGGCAAGGTGGCCCAGGCCCATGTGCATTACGTGAAGGGTCTGCGTGACTGGCAGAGCATCAGCATTTACTCGCCGGGCCTGAGCGAGAGCAGCGCCGAGGAGCAGGCGCAGATCAGAAGCCTCGACCCGCGACTGAACATCGTCGACAGCCGTGAAGTGGCGATGGCCGATGCGGATGTGATCATGCTGTGCACCTCGTCGGCGGGCCCTGTGATCGACCCGTCCACCTTGAGCAAACCAGCGCTGATTACTTCCATCAGCACCAACGCCCCGCGCGCCCACGAAGTACCGCCGCAGAGCCTCCAGGACATGCAGGTGTTCTGCGACTACCGCGTGACCACCCCGGGCTCGGCCGGGGAAATGCTGATCGCCGGCGAACAGCATGGCTGGAACAAGAGCGCGATCCTCGGCGACCTGCCGGATCTGCTCAGCGAAAAAGTGCAGCGCCCGGCGTATGACCGGCATGTGTTCTTCCGTTCCATTGGTTTGGGGCTGGAAGATATTGCGTTGGCGAATGCCATCTATCGCCTGCAGGCCTGACACATAACTCTGTGGGAGCCGGCTTGCCGGTCAACTAAGGAAAAACGCGTTCCATGTAGCAGCCGAACGCAGGCTTCGCCAGCTGCTACAGGTCCTGCAGCGGTTTAACTGATTCGGGCAAGCCCGCTCCCACAGGATTTTTTTACATCTTCGGCTTTGCACTCACACTGGAGTTATCTATGAGCCAGGCAGACTTCATCATCATCGGCGGCGGGATTGCCGGCGCTTCCACCGGTTTCTGGCTGTCGCAGCACGGGCGCGTGATTGTGCTCGAGCGCGAGTCGCACCCGGCCTATCACTCCACCGGGCGCTCGGCGGCGTTGTTCACCGCAGCCTATGGCACACCCCAGGTACGCGCCCTGACCCTGGCCAGCCGTGATTTCTTCGACGCCCCGCCCAGCGGTTTCTGCGAACACCCGCTGCTGACCCCGCGCGGCGAGATGACTGTGGATTTCACCGGTGATCCCGCCGAGCTGAACAGCCAATACCAGAGCGCCAAGTCCACGGTGCCCGAGATGCAGCTGCTCAGCGCCGACGAGGCCTGCGAGCGGGTGCCGATCCTGCGCCGCGAGAAAGTCCACGGCGCGCTGTATGACCCGACCGCCAGCGACATCGACACCGATGCCCTGCACCAGGGCTATCTGCGCGGCATCCGTCGCAATCAGGGCGAAGTCCATACCGACTGCGAAGTGCAAGGCCTGAGCCGCGACGCCCTGGGGCTGTGGCAGGTGCAGACCTCCACCGGCACCTTCAGCGCGAAGATCATCATCAACGCCGCCGGCGCCTGGGCCGACAAGATCGGCGAACTGGCCGGCGCTCGCCCGCTGGGCCTGCAACCCAAGCGTCGCGCGGCCTTCATCTTCGCCGGCCCCGAGGGCGTGGACATCCACCATTGGCCAATGCTGGTCAGCCTCGACGAGTCCTTCTATATGAAACCGGACGCCGGCATGTTCCTCGGCTCGCCGGCCAACGCCGACCCGGTCGAGCCCCACGACGTACAGCCTGAAGAGCTGGACATCGCCATGGGCATCTACCAGATCGAAGAATCCACCACCCTGACCATCCGCCGTCCGACCCGCACCTGGGCCGGCTTGCGCAGCTTCGTCAGCGATGGCGATCTGCTGTCCGGTTTCGATCCGCAGGTGCCTGGCCTGTTCTGGGTCGCGGCGCAAGGCGGCTACGGCATCCAGACCTCGCCGGCCATGGGCCAGGCCAGCGCCGCCCTGGTTCGCGGCGCGGCGCTGCCCGAGCAACTGACCCGCTTCGGCCTGAACGCCGAGATGCTCTCCCCCGCTCGCCTGGGCTGATCGCTACCTCCACCTGAGCCAGCCTCGCGTGACGCGCCGACACGATTGCGGCACACTTTCAGAGCCCCGTTCCACGGGGCGCTGATGCTGCCCGGAGCCCCCTGCATGAACGCACCCGAAAAAGACCCGGCCTTGAACGACGCCGCCCTGGATAACTTCCGGGCGATCGCCGATGCCATCGCCACCCTGTTCTTCCCCCACGCCGAGGTGGTGCTGCACGACCTGCGCACGCAGAAGGTCGACTACATCGCCAACAACCTGTCCAAGCGGGTGGTCGGCGACGATTCGGCGCTGGAAGACATGCTCAGCGAAGATGTCGACGAACGAAACATCGGGCCGTACGAAAAGCTCAATTGGGATGGTCAGAACATTCGCAGCGTCAGCACCGTGCTGCGCGACAGCGAAGGTCATCCGCTGGGCGTGTTGTGCATCAATCTGAATATTTCGCTGTTCGAGAATGCCAAGGCCGCGCTGGACCTGTTCCTGTCACCGACCAAACTGATCCCGCAACCGGACGCGCTGTTTCGCGATGACTGGCAGGAACGGATCAACACCTTCCTCCACGCCTGGCTGCGCGAACGCCAGCTGAGCCTGAACCTGCTGACCCGCGATCACAAACGCGAACTGGTGCTGGCCCTGCATGCCGAAGGGGCGTTCAAAGGCAAAAGCTCGTCGAACTATGTGGCCAATGTGCTGAACATGGGGCGGGCGACGGTTTATAAGCATTTGAAGGAGTTGAAGGGTTAAACCCTGGAATTTGCGTTGCCTGGTCTGACGCCTTCGCGGGCAAGCCTCGCTCCTGCAGGTCACGCGAAATCCTGCAGGAGCGAGGCTTGCCCGCGAAGACTGGCTATCAATCGCCGTAGATATCGGACTTGAAGTACTTATCGGAAATCTTCTGGTACTCGCCATTCGCGCGAATGCCATCGATGGCCGTGTTCAACTGGCTGACCAGTTCGGCATTACCCTTGCGCACGGCAATCCCGGCGCCCTCGCCCACGTACTTCGGATCCTTGAGCTCAGGCCCGACAAACGCGTAACCCTTGCCGCGCGGCATCGACAGGAAGTCGTTGAGCGGGATGGTGTCGGCGAAGACCGCGTCCAGGCGACCGGCCGCCAGGTCCATGTAGATCTCTTCGTTGTTGCCATAACGCTTGACGATGATGCCCTTGGGCTCGAACACCTCGGTGGCGTAGCGGTCGGTGGTGGTCGCACGCTGCACGCCGACGGTCTTGCCCTTGAGGCTGGCGTACTGGTCATCCACCACCGCGCCTTCTTTCATCACCAGGCGCGAGGACGTGAAGTAGTACTTGTGGGTGAAATCCACCGATTTCTTGCGGTCGTCGTTGATGGTCATGGACGACAGGGCCATGTCGATCTTCTTCACTTTCAACGAAGGAATCAGGCCGTCGAACTCACCTTCGACCCACACGCACTTGACCTTCATCTCGGCGCACAGGGCGTTGCCGATGTCGTAGTCGAAACCGACGATTTCGCCCTTGTCGGTCTTGGAAGCAAACGGTGGATAAGCGGCCTCGATACCGATACGCAGGGTTTTCTCGGCGGCATACAGACTGGAGCACGCCAACAGGCTCAGGGCCAGACCGGTGATGAGGGGGAACTTCTTCATATTCGTTCTCTCGCGGGTTGTTGTTGGTTTTGCAAGACAGAAGAAAAAGCGATAGCGGTGGACAGCCTTTTTTGTACTTATAAATCCATATTGGACTTTTAGGTACAAACCGTCAATGAGGCAAACGGGGTTGGACCCGACCAATGGTCGGGAGGTGAGTCAGCAGGATTTTTTGTGTTTCGTCTGAAGCCATCGCGGGCAAGCCCGCTCCCACAGTGTCCGTGTCGCACACGGAATATGTGTAAACCATTGAACCTGTGGGAGCGGGCTTGCCCGCGATGGCGTACTTGAGAGCGATACAGGCCTTACTGCTTCCAGCGATCCGCCGCCGCATGATCGCTGTCGCGCCCTTCGACCCAGCGCGGGCCTTCGGGGGTGTTCTCTTTTTTCCAGAACGGCGCGCGGGTTTTCAGGTAGTCCATGACAAAGGCGCAGGCATCGAAGGCGGCCTGGCGATGGGCGCTGGCGGCGCCGACGAAGACGATCGGCTCGCCGGGCTCCAGCGCGCCGATGCGGTGCAGCACTTCGAGCTTGAGCAACGGCCAGCGCTGCTCGGCCTCGGTGACGATCTTGCCGAGGGCTTTTTCGGTCATGCCCGGATAGTGTTCAAGGAACATCCCGGCCACATCGAGCCCGTCATTGAAGTCGCGCACATAACCGACAAAACTCACCACCGCCCCCACGCCAACGTTGGCGGCGTGCATGGCGTTCACCTCAACCCCTGGATCGAACGGCTCGGGCTGGACACGGATCGCCATGGTTTCAGCCCCCGGTCACGGTCGGAAAAAACGCCACTTCATCGCCGTCGGCCACCGGCTCATCGAGCTGGCACAGGTCTTCGTTGCGCGCACACATCAGGTTCTGCTCGCTCAACACCTCGGCGCCTTCACGCTGGGCCAGCAACGCACGCACGTCGTCGACCGTGGCGAACGGGCCCTGGACCTCAAGCGAATCCATGCCCAGGGCTTCACGATAACGGGCGAAAAACTTCACGGTGACGTTCATGGCTGCTCCGCCTGGAAGTGACCGCTCTTGCCGCCGAGCTTTTCCAGCAGCTTGACGCTTTCGATGGTCATGCCACGATCCACCGCCTTGCACATGTCATAGATGGTCAGGGCCGCGACGCTGGCGGCGGTCAGGGCTTCCATCTCCACCCCGGTCTGCCCGGACAGCTTGCAGCGCGCGACGATGCGGACGCTGTCGTCGCCCTCGGCACCGAGTTCGACCTTGACCCCGGTCAGCATCAGCGGGTGGCACAGCGGAATCAGATCGCTGGTTTTCTTCGCCGCCTGGATGCCGGCGATGCGCGCGACGGCAAACACATCACCCTTGGGGTGACCGCCGCTGACGATCATCTGCAGGGTTTCGGGCAGCATGCGCACCAGCGCTTGGGCCGTCGCCTCACGGAACGTCACGTCTTTGTCGGTGACGTCGACCATGTTGGCGCGACCTTGGGAATCGAGATGAGTTAGCACGGGGCCTCCTTGAGGCAGCTGCAAGCGGCAAGCTACAAGCGGCAAGTGAAAAGCGCTGTTGAGCTGTGAATATGGAAGCAAGCATTTAAGCAGCCGAAAGCTGCAAGCTTCAAGCGGCAAGTGAAAATCACTCGTACCGCTTGCAGCTTGCAGCTTGCAGCTTGCAGCTTGCAGCTTGCAGCTTGCAGCTTAGAGATGCGATTCGGCGTATTCGGCCAGAATTGAGCGAGGCACCCCTTGCAGGGTGATGTGCACGCCGTTCGGGAAGTCCTTGAAGCGTTCGGTCAGGTAGGTAAGCCCGGAGCTGGTCGCGGACAGGTAAGGGGTGTCGATCTGTGCCAGGTTGCCCAGGCACACCACTTTGGAACCGGCGCCGGCACGGGTGATGATGGTTTTCATCTGGTGCGGCGTGAGGTTCTGGCATTCGTCGATCAGGATCAGGCTCTGCTGGAAGCTGCGGCCTCGAATGTAATTGAGGGATTTGAACTGCAGCGGGACGCGCTCGAGGATGTACTCGACGCTGCCATGGGTGCTTTCGTCATCCATGTGCAAGGCTTCGAGGTTGTCAGTGATGGCGCCCAGCCAAGGCTCCATTTTTTCCGCTTCGGTGCCGGGCAGAAAACCGATCTCCTGATCCAGGCCCTGCACGCTGCGGGTGGCGATGATACGGCGATAACGCTTGCTGACCATGGTCTGCTCGATCGCAGCGGCCAGGGCCAGGATGGTTTTACCGGAGCCGGCGGCCCCGGACAGATTGACCAGATGGATGTCCGGATCGAGCAAGGCGAACAGCGCCAGGCTCTGATAGATGTCACGGGGTTTCAGGCCCCAGGCTTCCTGATGCAGCAGCGGTTCCTGATGCAGGTCCAGGATCAGCAGTTGGTCGCCGTCGATTTCCTTGACCCAGCCGACGAAGCCCTGCTCGTCGATGATGAACTCGTTGATATGCACCGCCGGCAGGTTGTCGATCAGATTCACCTGATGCCAGGTGCGGCCATGACCCTGACGGGTTTCGACCTTGCTCACCAGGTCCCAGAACGAGCCCTTGATATCGTGATAACCATTGGGCAGCAACGAAACGTCGTCTACCAGTTGGTCAGTGCTGTAGTCCTCGGCCTCAATCCCGCAGGCGCGGGCCTTGAGGCGCATGTTGATGTCTTTGGTGACCAGCACCACCGACTTCTTCAGGTGACGCGCCTGCAGATCGATCAGCTGGTTGATGATTTTGTTGTCGTTCAGATGTTCGGGCAGGAGGATATTCGGCTCCGCCTGCTTGCTCATCAGAATTGACAGCAAGCCTTTCGGGCCACCCTTGCCCCGCTGGATCGGCACACCCTGTTCCACATCCTCGGGCGTGGCGTCGCCCAGGGTCTTGTCGATCAGCCGGATGGCCTGGCGGCATTCGGCGGCAACGCTGTGATGCCCGCTCTTGAGCTTGTCGAGTTCCTCAAGCACGGTCATGGGGATGGCGACGTGGTGTTCTTCGAAATTGAGCAGCGCGTTTGGATCGTGAATCAATACGTTGGTATCGAGTACATAAAGGATTGGCTGGTTGGAAGAAGAGCTACGTCCGTGATCATCCATACTCGGTCACCTTTGTGGGAGCCATTCGACGCAATACCTTGGCGGTTATGCGCCTCGAAGTGACTGCCGAATTCACCTGCGGGGACTCAAGTGAACTGCACACGAGTAGGGTCTTGGAAGACGCCACCTGTGCTGCAGGTTTCGGCTGTCTGTCTTCGTAATACTCCAAAACACATGACAGAAAAAAGCACTTTGACGCTTTTTTGAAGTTTATTTTGCAGAGTGACGAAAAGCCCTTGGCGGACTGCCATCATCCGTTTACAGTCGGAAGTCAACCTGCTGCAAAATCCCTCCCAAAATCGCCCCGAACCCAATGTTTACGGGCTTTTGCCCTTCTGAATCAAAACGCGCCCCCTGTAGCCGCTGGCGAAGCCTGCGTCCGGCTGCTACAGGGACTGCGCAAATCCGTCCTGGCAATCCTCCCAACCGATCCCGCTCTGCGATGTTTGCGTCAGCAGCCAGGGCAACGCGGTTTTCACCCCGTCCTGCTTCACATTGAAATTGATCACGCCGTGACGCCATAGCAGCATCAGGGTCAGCACCCGTTGCGCGCTCTGCGGGCCCTTGAGTTTGCCGGCGCCGTCCTGCGCGTCGATGTCCCACAGGGCCACCTGCAGGCCCTGGGACTTGAAGAATGGCTCGGCGTCCGCGCGGCGCTGGCCATCGGGTGGACGGAACAACGGGACGTAGTTTTCCGGCAGCTTGCCCTTGACCAGATCGACGCTGCGCCGGACCGAGTCCTGCCAGTCCTGCCAATGGCTGTGGGAGCGGAATTCCCAGCCTTGCACGCCGACGCACTGGGTCGAAAACGTTGATTGCAGATTGGCCACCGACCCTTGCGCCAGACGCGCCTGGACGTCCTTGCCAAGGACGAAGAAAGTGCCGCTCATGTTCGCCTTGCGCAGGTAATCGGCCACCCAGTCGGTGTTGTCGGGTGCGGCATTGGCGGCGCTGTCGAAGGTCAGCAGGAACAGGCGGTCGTGCATGCCGTCGCCATTGCGTTCGTAGTCGCCGAATTGATCGACTTCGCTGGTGGTCTGCGGGAACAGCGCGGCCTTGCGCAGCTGTTCGTCCAGGTATTGGGCGTGGAACAGGCGGCTGGGTTCGGCCCACTTGATGTAGTAACTGTCTTCGCCGATCTGGAATTTGCCGGCCTGCTCACGCAGGGTCGGCATGTCCTCTACCAGGAAACAGAAGGACGCATCCTGATCGCAGCTCTGCTGGGCGAAATTGAAGCTGGTCAGCAGGCGTTGCCACAGCCGTTCGCGTACGCGGTTGACCGATTCCATGTTGACCGTGCGCAGGCCCAGGCGCTGGGCCAGTGCGGGCTCATCCAGGGCTTCGCTGGCCAGCAGTCCGCGGGCGAACATGAGGATTTCGGCGCGCGAGGCCACGTCGAACAGCGTCGGATTAGTGAGTTTTTCCGGCCAGGTGCCGCGATCGAGCGTCGCCACCTCACCCGGCGCCGCCATGGCGCCCAGGCTCAGAAGCCAGGCCGTGAACAGAAAAGCGATACGCAATGGGATGTCTCCATAACAAAACCCGCGCGGCACTATATCGCGGGAAGATCAAAAGATCGCAGCCTCGCTTCGCTCGACAGCTCCTGCAAATGTCCCGCCTTCCCAAGCCAACTCGAACCTGTAGGAGCTGTCGAGCGAAGCGAGGCTGCGATCTTGTCCCATGACACCACCGATCACCTATCACACCGATAGCTGGAGTCAACACCGACAACCCCCTAGAATCGCCCCCACGTTTAAAGGAGACGACTTCATGCTGATGGTGATTTCACCCGCCAAGACCCTCGATTACGAAACACCGCCGGCGACCCAGCGCTTTACCCAGCCGCAATACCTGGACCATTCCCAGGAGCTGATCCTGCAACTGCGTGACCTGACGCCGGCGCAGATCAGCGAGTTGATGCACGTCTCCGACAAGATCGGCGGGCTCAACGCCGCACGCTTCGGCAGCTGGACCCCGGCATTCACCCCGGAAAACGCCAAACAGGCGTTGCTGGCGTTCAAGGGCGATGTGTACACCGGGCTGAACGCGCAAACCTTCAGCGAAGCCGATTTCGATTACGCCCAGCAGCATCTGCGCATGCTCTCCGGCCTCTACGGCCTGCTGCGCCCGCTGGACCTGATGCAGCCTTATCGCTTGGAAATGGGCACCAAACTGGCCAACGCCCGCGGCAAGGACCTGTACGCCTTCTGGGGCTCGCGAATCAGCGAATGGCTGAACGAAGCCCTGGCCGATCAGGGTGACGATGTGTTGCTGAACCTGGCCTCCAACGAGTACTTCTCGGCGGTCAAACGCAGCGCCCTGAACGCGCGCATCATCAATACCGAGTTCAAGGACCTGAAGAACGGCCAGTACAAGATCATCAGCTTCTACGCCAAGAAGGCCCGGGGCCTGATGAGCCGCTTCGTCATCGAGGAACGGATCAATAATCCCGATGCCCTCAAACAGTTCGACGTCCAGGGCTATCGCTTCTGCGCCGAGCAATCCAAACCGGACAATCTGGTTTTCCTGCGCGATCACGCTCCCGAGTGATCCGTAAAAGTCGGCGCAGCAGTGGAAATCCACTCTGCGCCGCTCTGCTGATACCCCCTATGCTCCCCGCTCGATTCGCCATTTTTATGGCGCCAAAAACACACCAGTCAATTTTCTAACTTTAGTTTCATTCGACTTCGATCATTTTTTTCAGTAGTGGCACTGAAAATTTTTATCGGTACTGGCAAAAAACTATCCCCTGCGATTATCCGCCTATATATAAAGGGCGAAACGGCAAGTGCTATCAATATGAAAGCAGTGCCATCTTTCTCAATATTTCAAGAAATTTCAGAAATCACGATGACCGGATCGGAACTATGTCCGAATGCACTGCTCGAACCACCGGTAACGAATTTCTTCGAGATTGTGAGAAATAACTTACGCAGAACAGAGATCCATGTAGCGAAGTTATCCCTGTAACTTCCACAGACTTATCCCTGATTTGGGCAATATTGAACGGACAGCGAAGACCCCTCTATGGCTATTTCCAACAGAGCTTGGGCAGCGCATCTATAGCGTGCTCAGCAGAGCACCCAAATACTTGATTTTCATGGCTTTCGCCTGACATCAATGGCACAGAAAGGTTGCACGAATATCTTCCGAATAGAGGATTGGCTGCACTACAGGGCACGCCACAACAATAAGCCCTGACGACGCACACCTTGAGTGCACTTATTTAGACACTCGTAACTTACATGCCACCACACGGCATTGTTGCGCCTGTGCGCCGCACTTTCGAGTGCATTTAAAACGCTGAAAACGATGAACTATAGCCATCTAATGGCTGAAGTTATTACAGGCTTGATAATAGAGAGGTAATTGCGATGCGCATCAGCATATTTGGTTTGGGTTACGTTGGCGCAGTGTGTGCCGGTTGCCTGTCTGCACGGGGTCATGACGTCGTTGGCGTTGATGTTGCCAAAGACAAGATCGATATGATCAATGCCGGCAAATCGCCGATCGTTGAACCGGGCCTGGGCGAACTTCTGGCACAGGGTATCCAGACAGGTCGCCTGCGTGGCACCACCAATTTCTCCGAAGCGATCCGCGACACCGACCTGTCGATGATCTGCGTCGGTACGCCGAGCAAGAAGAACGGCGACCTGGAACTGAACTACATCGAGGCCGTGTGCCGCGAGATCGGTTTTGTCCTGCGTGAAAAATCCACCCGCCATACCATCGTGGTGCGCAGCACCGTGTTGCCGGGCACCGTGGCCAACGTGGTCATCCCGATCCTGGAAGACTGCTCCGGCAAGAAGGCCGGCGTCGATTTCGGCGTGGCCGTGAACCCTGAGTTCCTGCGCGAAAGCACCGCCATCGCCGACTACGACCAGCCGCCAATGACCGTCATCGGCGAGTTCGACAAGGCCTCGGGCGACGTCCTGCAATCGCTTTACGAAGAACTCGACGCCCCGATCATCCGCAAGGACATCGCCGTCGCCGAGATGATCAAGTACACCTGCAACGTCTGGCACGCCGCCAAGGTGACCTTCGCCAACGAGATCGGCAACATCGCCAAGGCCGTCGGCGTCGACGGTCGTGAAGTGATGGACGTGGTCTGCCAGGACAAGACCCTGAACCTGTCCCAGTACTACATGCGTCCGGGCTTCGCCTTCGGTGGCTCCTGCCTGCCCAAAGACGTGCGCGCCCTGACCTACCGCGCCAGCTCCCTGGACGTGGAAGCACCGCTGCTCAACTCGCTGATGCGCAGCAACGAATCCCAGGTGCAGAACGCCTTCGACATCGTGTCCAACCACAACAAGCGCAAAGTCGCCTTGCTGGGCCTGAGCTTCAAGGCCGGCACCGATGACCTGCGTGAAAGTCCGCTGGTGGACCTGGCCGAAATGCTGATCGGCAAGGGCTACGACCTGCGCATCTACGACAGCAACGTCGAATACGCCCGTGTCCACGGCGCGAACAAGGACTACATCGAGTCGAAGATCCCTCACGTCTCGTCCTTGCTCAACTCCGACTTCGACGACGTGATCAACAGCTCCGACGTGATCATCCTGGGCAACCGCGACGAGAAGTTCCGCGCCCTGGTGCAGGACGTTCCGCACGGCAAGCAAGTGATCGACCTGGTGGGCTTCATGTCTCAGGCCACCAGCGCGCAAAGCCGCGCTGAAGGCATCTGCTGGTAAGGCAGCTTCAAGCTTCAAGCTTCAAGCTGCAAGTAAGCCGCTCTTCACTTGCAGCTTGCGGCTTGAAGCTAACAGCTGCCTTCAGGCAACTGACTTTAGGATTCCGATTATGCTCAGGCTAAAGCACGGCCTGCTCCAGGCCGCCGGTTGGCTGTTTTATCTAAGTCTGTTGATGGGCATCGCCGTTGCGCTGCCTGTGTCCACGTTCGACCCCGAGTCGAAGGACTTCATTTTCCTGATCGGTATCGTCGGCATCTGGCGCTACTCGATGGGGGCCACGCACTTTGTGCGCGGCATGCTGTTTCTGTACGTGGTCTACCCGCACCTGCGGCGCAAAGTGCGCAAGCTGGGCAAGGCGGCGGACCCGTCCCACGTATTTCTGATGGTCACCAGTTTCCGGATCGATGCGCTGACCACCGCGCAGGTCTACAGCTCGGTGATTCGCGAAGCCATCGACTGCGAGCTGCCGACCACCGTGGTCTGCTCCATCGTGGAAATGTCCGATGAGCTTCTGGTCAAGAGCCTGTGGAAGCGGATGAACCCGCCTGCCCGGGTCAAGCTCGACTTCGTGCGCATTCCCGGCACCGGCAAGCGCGACGGCCTGGCCTACGGTTTCCGCGCCATCTCCCGCCACCTGCCGGACGACCGCGCCGTGGTGGCGGTGATCGATGGCGACACCGTGCTCGGCGAAGGCGTGGTGCGCAAGACCGTGCCGTGGTTCCAGATGTTCGGCAACGTCGGTGGCCTGACCACCAACGAATTCTGCGAAGTGCGCGGCGGCTACATCATGAGCGAATGGCACAAGCTGCGATTCGCCCAGCGTCACATCAACATGTGCTCGATGGCCCTGTCCAAGCGCGTGCTGACCATGACCGGGCGGATGTCGGTGTTCCGCGCGACCGTGGTGACCAACCCGGAATTCATCGCCGATGTGGAAAGCGACTCGCTGCAACACTGGCGCCTGGGCCGCTTCAAGTTCCTGACCGGTGACGACAAGTCCAGCTGGTTCAGCCTGATGCGCCTGGGCTACGACACCTTCTACGTGCCGGATGCCGCGATCAACACCGTCGAGCACCCGCCGGAGAAGAGCTTCGTCAAGGCCAGCCGCAAGCTGATGTTCCGCTGGTACGGCAACAACCTGCGTCAGAACTCCCGTGCCCTGGGCCTGGGGATCCGGCGCCTGGGTGCGTTCACTTCCGTTGTGCTGTTCGATCAGCGCGTGTCGATGTGGACGTCGCTTCTGGGCCTGACCGTGGCACTGCTCGCCAGCTTCAAGTACGGCACCGCGTTCATCCTGGTGTACCTGCTGTGGATCGGCATCACCCGTCTGATTCTGACCCTGTTGCTGTCCTGCTCCGGCCACCGGATCGGGCCGGCTTACCCGGCGATTCTCTATTACAACCAGATCGTTGGCGCGCTGGTGAAGATCTACGTGTTCTTCCGCCTCGACCAACAGTCCTGGACTCGCCAGCCCACCTCTCTGTCCCGTGATCTCGCCAGCTTTCAACGTTGGTTCAACACCTGGTCGTCTCGGACCATGACCTTCTCCGCCGGCAGCATTTTCGTCGCCGTGCTGCTGATGATGGTCTGACCGAACTCGCCTGAATTAACTAGGAAAACGCCCCTTATGAATACCGCCGTCAACGCCAACGTAGTGCACGAATCCGAAGCCCAGCGCCAGCACGCCCGGGTCAAAATCCCGGCCAAGCTGCGGTTTTTCGGCCCAGACCGTACGCCGGTCGAAGCACGAGTGATCGATCTGTCCGCCGGTGGCCTGGCCTTCAACGCCGGTCAGCTGCCGCTCAAGGCTGGCGACGTGTACAAGGCCCGCCTGCAATTTGTCATCGACAACCTCGGCCTGGCCATGGACGTCGAATTGCAGGTGCGTTCCTACGATCGCCAGACCGGTCGCGCCGGTTGCCAGTTCCAGAACCTGGAGCCGCAGGACATCTCGACCCTGCGCCACCTGATCACTTCACACCTGGCCGGCGATCTCGTCAGCATCGGCGAAATGCTCGCGACCCTGCAGCGCGACAACTTCACCAAGGCGCGCAAGAACAAGGACGGCGGCCATGGCATGAGCGCGTTCGGGCGCCTGAAAGCCGTGACTTTCAGCCTGGGGGTTTTCGTTGTCGGCGTGGCGGCGTTCGGTTTCATTTTCAAATCGGTGTACGGCATGTACTTCGTCAGCCACGCCCAGGCCGGTCTGGTCAGCGTGCCGGGCATCAACATCACCATGCCGCGCGACGGCACCGTGCAGAGCCTGGTGAAAGCCGACGGCGTGGCGGCCAAGGGCGCACCGCTGGCGACCTTCAGCACCAGCATGCTCGACGTGCTCAAGGGCCACCTGGAAGGCGATCAACTGGCGCCGGCCAAGGTCGAGGAACTGTTCGGCAAGCAAATGACCGGCACCCTGACTTCGCCGTGCGATTGCACCGTGGGCCAGCAACTGGTCGCGAACGGTCAGTACGCCAGCAAGGGCGACGTGATCTTCCAACTGGTGCCACGCAACACCGAAGCCAATGTCGAGGCGCGCTTCTCCTACCGTCAGTTCGGCGACGTGCTGCCAGGCACCGCCGTGCGCTTCCAGATCGCCGGTGAAGACAAGACCCGCACCGGCAAGATCGTCAGCAGCACCAGCCTGAAAAGCGCCGACCTGTCCTCCGACATTCGCGTACTGATCCAGCCTGACGAAGCCCTGGACAGCACCCTCGCCGGCCGCCCGGTGGAAGTGAACAGCGACCGTGGCCCGAACCTGAACTGGCTGATCGACAAAGCCATGGCTGCTGGTCTGTAACCGGAGGACATGCCTGTGACCATTCCATCCATCTTCAGAACACCACATACCCTGTGGGAGCTGGCTTGCCAGCGATTGGGACACCTCAATCCTTCTGAAATACCGAGCCGGTCGAGCGCGACCCCGGCTGATCGCTGGCAAGCCAGCTCCCACAGGGGTCATATGGTGTGCTCGCTGGCGCTGGCAGTGTCTCTGGCCGGCTGCGCCGGCCTGCCCGACCAGCGCCTGGCCAACGAAGCCCTCAAGCGTGGCGACACCGCCACCGCCGCGGCGAACTATCAGCAGCTGGCGGACCTGGGCTACAGCGAAGCCCAGGTCGGTCTGGCCGATATCCAGGTGGACAGCCGCGACCCGGCGCAGATGAAGCAGGCCGAGGCCACTTACCGCGCCGCGGCCAGCGTCTCGCCCCGCGCCCAGGCACGCCTGGGTCGCCTGCTGGTGGCCAAGCCCGGCTCCACCGAAGCCGAACAGCACGAAGCCGAAGGCCTGTTGAAAAAGGCCTCGGCCGCCGGTGAAGGCAACACCCTGATTCCGCTGGCGATGCTGTACCTGCAATACCCGCACAGCTTTCCCAACGTGAATGCGCAGCAGCAGATCAGCCAGTGGCGCGCCGAAGGCAAGCCGGAAGCGGGCCTGGCGCAAGTGCTGCTGTATCGCACCCAGGGCACCTACGACCAGCATCTGGATGACGTGGAAAAGATCTGCAAGGCAGCGATCAACACCACCGACATCTGCTACGTCGAACTGGCCACGGTCTATCAGAAAAAGGCCCAGCCGGAACAGCAGGCCGAGTTGATCAAGCAAATGCAGGCGGCCCACAGCCGCGGCACCGTCTCCGCTCAGCGCGTGGACAGCGTCGCTCGCGTGCTGGCCGATCCGACCCTGGGCAAGACCGACGAGAAAACCGCGCAGTCGCTGCTCGAACCGATCGCACCGGGCTACCCGGCCTCGTGGGTGACCCTCGCGCAACTGATCTACGACTTCCCGGAACTGGGGGACGTCGACCAGATGATGAAGTACCTGGACAACGGCCGCGCCGCCGACCAGCCCCGCGCCGAACTGCTGCTGGGCAAGCTGTACTACGAAGGGAAAATGGTCCCGGCCGACGCCAAGGTCGCCGAGGAACACTTCCAGAAAGCCGTCGGCCGTGAAGTCGCCGCCGATTACTACCTCGGCCAGATCTATCGCCGCGGTTACCTGGGCAAGGTCTATCCGCAGAAGGCCCTCGACCATCTGCTGACCGCTGCGCGCAACGGCCAGAACAGCGCCGACTTCGCCATCGCCCAACTGTTTTCCCAAGGCAAGGGCACCAAACCCGACCCGCTCAACGCTTACGTCTTCAGCCAGTTGGCCAAGGCCCAGAACACCCCGCAGGCCACCGAACTTGCGCAAACCATCGAAGCCCAGTTGCCGCCCGCGCAACTTGCCGAGGCCCAGCGCCTGTTGAAACAGGAACAGGCCAGCCGCGGCGCCTTGAGTCAGAACACGTTGCAACTGCACGCCCTGCAAGAAGAGGACGGCGAGGAATCCCTATGAAGTTGAATCCATTCGTACAAGCCGGTATCGGCCTGACATTCGCCGTGTTGTGGTCCTGCCCGACACTGGCGGCGATGACTGAAGAGCCGAAGAACTTCGGCCTGGACGTGAAAATCACCGGCCAGTCCGAAGACGACCGTGACCTGGGCACCCAGGGCGGCGGCGACGTCAATGGCGTGGGCCTGGACCTGCGTCCCTGGGTCTATGGCGAAAGCGGCGCGTGGAGCGCCTACGCCATGGGTCAGGCGGTGACCTCCACCGACATCATCGAGACCGACACCCTGCAACAGGCCGACGGCACCGAGACCACCGACGACGGCGATCGCAAGGCCAAGAAAAACTACCTGGCGATGCGCGAGTTCTGGGTCGGCTACAGCGGCTTCACGCCTTACCCGGGCGAGATCCTCAAGTTCGGTCGCCAGCGCCTGCGCAACGACGACGGCCAATGGCGCGACACCAACATCGAAGCCCTGAACTGGACCTTCGACACCACCCTGCTGCGCGCCAACGCCGGTATCGCCGAACGCTTCAGCGAGTACCGCACCGACCTCAAGGAACTGTCGCCCCAAGACAAGGACCGCCTGCACGCCTACGCCGATGCCGCGTACCAGTGGACCCCGGGCAACTGGGTCGGCATCCGCGGCCATCACACCCACGATGACGGCAAGCTCGACTACCCGACACCGGGCGAACCGGCCGACACCCTGGACAAGAAACAGAACGGCGACATCAGCTGGCTGGGCCTCACCGCCGACAGCGACGCCTACAACTGGCGCAACACCAACCAGCTCAACTACTGGGGCAGCATCACCGGCATGAGCGGCGACCGCGACACGGTCAACCCGCTGAACGCCGATGGCACCGCTCCCGCGCAAGCCAAGCGCAGCGGCGACGTCGACGGCTGGGCCACCGACCTGGGCGTGCGCCTGCGTCTGGATCCGCAATGGCAAGTGGGTGCGGCCTACGCCCGTGCCAGCGCCGATTACGAACAGAACGGCCTGGAAAGCAACCGCTCGAACTTCACCGGTACCCGCTCGCGGGTTCACCGTTTCGGCGAGGCCTTCCGTGGCGAAATGAACAACCTGCAAACCGCCACCCTGTTCGGTTCGTGGATGCTCAACGACCAGTACGACGCCAGCCTGATCTACCACAAGTTCTGGCGTGTCGACGGCAACAAGCCGGTGGGCAGCAACGGTATCGACGCAGTGCAGAACAACACCGACGACGTGACCGGCGCCGTGCTATCCAGCACGTCGCTGCCGCTCAACGACGGTGAAAAGGACATGGGTCAGGAAATGGACCTGGTGGTCACCAAGTACTTCAAGCAGGGCCTGTTGCCGGCTTCGCTGAGCCAGGCGGTGGACGAGCCTTCGGCGCTGGTGCGTTTCCGTGGCGGCGTGTTCAAGCCGGGTGATGCCTACGGCAAAGAAGTCGATTCGTACATGCACCGCGCGTTCATCGACGTGATCTGGCGCTTCTGATGCACATTGCGAAGGGAGTCTCCCAGATGAATCATCAAGCCTTCAAAGGCTCGATCAGCCTGTTGGCCGGCGCGATGCTGCTGGCCAGCATGAGTGCCTTCGCCAATGTGGAGCCGGCCTCTCAACCCAGTAAACCAGTGACCATGGCCAAGGAACTGCAACAGGCCAAGACCTACACCGTCAGCAGCGCCGACACCGCGCCGCTGGAAATGGCGACGCCGAAACTGCCGGACCTCTCGGGCTACACCGCCGAGGCCATCGCCGCCAAAGTGGTGCGCAGCAAGGCCGGCAAGATCAGCGTGCGCCGGATGATGCAGGAAGACGCCCTGAAGGACTTCATCGGCGGCGACAACAAGATGGCCGAGTGGGTGGTGCGTCAGCACGGCATCCCCCAGGCGATCTTCGTCGACGACGGCTACATGAACCTCAAGGACCTGGCGAAGAAGCTGCCCAAGCAGTACTTCAGCGAAACCTCGCCGGGGGTGTTCCTGGCCAAATTGCCGATCGTGGTCGGTCGCCACGGCATCCTCGAAATCGACAAGCAGACCCAGGAACTGCGCCTGTCCCAGGAGGCCGGCTCGTTCCTGGTCAACGACGGCCAGCTGTTCGTGCGTGACACCAGAATCACCGGCTGGCGCGAGAAGGAAAACGCTCCTGCCACCTTCCGTTCGCCCAAGGAATTCCGTCCGTTCCTGCTGGCCTGGGGTGGCACCGAGACCTATATCGCCAACAGCAAGATGGCCAGCTTCGGCTACGCCAACAGTAAGTCCTACGGCGTGAGTATTTCCCAGTACACGCCGAACATGGCCAAGGTGCTCAAGCGCCCTGAACCGACCGGCTGGATCGTCGGCTCCGAGTTCTCGGACATGTGGTACGGCTTCTACTGCTACGAGACCACAGGCTTTGTGGTCAAGGGCAACACCTACAAGGACAACATCGTCTACGGCATCGACCCCCACGACCGTTCCCACGGTCTGATCATTGCCGAGAACACGGTGTTTGGTACGAAGAAGAAGCACGGGATCATCATCTCCCGCGAGGTCAACGACAGCTTCATCTTCAACAACCGCACCTACGACAACAAGCTGTCGGGCATCGTGATCGACCGTAACAGCGTCAACAACCTGATCGCCCACAACGAGGTCTATCAGAACCACACCGACGGCATCACCCTCTACGAGAGTGCCGACAACCTGCTGTGGGGCAACAAGGTGCTGAGCAATCGCCGCCACGGCATCCGCATTCGTAACAGCGTGAACATCCGCCTGTATGAAAACGTCGCCATGGCCAACGGCCTGACCGGTGTCTACGGGCACATCAAGGACCTGACCGACACCGACCGTGACATCAAGCTCGACCCCTTCGACGCCCAGGTCTCGCTGATCGTGGTCGGCGGCGAACTGGCGGCCAACGGCAGCGGCCCGCTGTCCATCGACTCGCCTCTGAGCGTGGAGCTGTATCGCGTGTCCATGCTCGCACCGACCAAATCCAGTGGCATCAGCTTCAGCGGGATTCTCGGCGAGCGCCAGGATGAAATTCTCGACCTGCTGGTGCGCCAGCAGAAAGCCGTGCTGATCGACCCTGTCGAACGCCAGACCGAAATGCGGGACTGAGGATAATTTTATGCACCCACACCTGATCAAATTACTCAGTCTGTCGGCCCTGACCGCCGGCATTCTCGCCGCCAGCACCGGTGCTCGCGCAGATGAAGTGCAAGCACCGAAGTTCTCGGCAGAACCCTGCTGCAGCCTGTGCCCGGCCGCCCACGATGCGAAGAACTACACCACCCGCTACCAGCAGAACTTCACCACGCTGGTCCAGGCCCAGGGCGACTGGCTGTTCCGGACCCAGGAAGACTTGCGCACCGAATTCGACACCACCCCTGCCGGCTACAAGCGCATGAAGCAGCTGCACGATGCGTTCAAGAGCAAGGGCGTGGAACTGGTGGTCGTCTACCAGCCGACCCGTGGCCTGGTGAACCGCAACAAGCTGAACCCGGCGGAGAAAGCCAGCTTCGATTTCGACAAGGCCCTGCGCAACTACAAGACCATGCTCGGCCGTTTCGCCGCAATGGGCTACGTGGTGCCGGACCTCTCGCCGCTCACCAACGAACAACTGCCGGACACCCTGCCCGCCCACGATTTCTACTTCCGTGGCGACCAGCACTGGACCCCGTATGGCGCCCAGCGCACGGCGAAGATCGTCGCCGAGAAGGTCAAGCAACTGCCTGAGTTCGCCGACATTCCCAAGCGCGAATTCGAGACCCACAAGTCGGGTCGCATGGGCAAGACCGGAACATTGCACAACATGGCCGGTCAACTCTGTGGCACCAGCTACGCGATCCAGTACATGGATCAGTTCACCACCGAGCCCAAGGGCGAGGCAGGCGACGGCGATCTGTTCGGCGATTCCGGCAACCCGCAGATCACCCTCGTCGGCACCTCCCACAGTGGCAAGAACTACAACTTCGCCGGCTTCCTCGAAGAGGCCATCGGCGCCGACATTCTCAACGTGGCGTTCCCCGGCGGCGGCCTGGAAGGTTCGATGCTGCAGTACCTGGGCAGCGACGAGTTCCAGAAGAACCCGCCGAAGATTCTCATTTGGGAATTCTCGCCGCTCTACCGCCTGGACCAGGAAACCATCTACCGCCAGATGATGGCGCTGCTGGACAACGGTTGCGAAGGCAAGGATGCACAGATGTCCGGCAGCACCACCCTGAAACCGGGCAAGAACGAACTGATGGTCAACAGCAAAAACCTGAACCTGCAGAACAGCAGTCACCAGGTCGACATCCGCTTCGCCGACACCTCGGTGAAAACCCTGCAAGCCACCCTCTGGTACATGAATGGGCGCCACGAGGACATCAAGATCGAGAAACCGGAAACCTCCGAAACCGATGGGCGTTTCGCCTTCGAATTGCGCACCGACGAAGACTGGGCCTCGCAGAATCTGCTGGCCGTCGAAGTCCAGGGTCCGGAAGCGGGCGCCGCGCCACAGAAGGTCGAAGCGAAAATCTGCAAACGCAACGTATTCCCCGGCGCCGAGCAGCGCACTGCTTCAGTCGGGCAATGAGGTCTGCCATGCGAAATCCGAAACTTGCGAATCTGTTGGCACCGACACTGCTGTGCTCTTCATTCCTGGGGCTGGCGATGTTCGCCGGCGCGACCCAGGCGGCGGCGCCCTTGCGTCCGCCACAGGGCTACTTCGCGCCGATCGAGAAGGTCAAGACCGGCGACGGCGGCGAAGGCTGCGAGGCAATGCCGACGCCGTACACCGGATCGCTGCAATTTCGCAGCAAGTACGAGGGCTCGGACAAGGCCCGCGCGACCCTGAACGTGCAATCGGAAAAAGCCTTCCGCGACAGCACCGCCGACATCACCAAGGTCGAGCGCGGCACCGCCAAGCGGGTGATGCAGTTCATGCGTGACGGTCGCCCCGAACAACTGGAATGCACGCTCAACTGGCTGACCGCCTGGGCCCAGGCCGATGCGTTGATGTCCAAGGACTTCAACCACACCGGCAAGTCGATGCGCAAATGGGCCCTGGGCAGCATGGCGTCGTCGTACCTTCGCCTGAAGTTCTCCGACTCCCATCCGCTGGCCAACCATCAGCAGCAGGTGCAGTTGATCGAAGCCTGGTTCAGCAAGATGGCCGATCAGGTGGTCAGCGACTGGGACAACCTGCCATTGGACAAGACCAACAACCACTCGTACTGGGCCGCCTGGTCGGTGATGGCAACGTCCATCGCCACCGACCGTCGCGACCTGTTCGACTGGGCGGTGAAGGAGTTCAAGGTCGGCGCCAACCAGATCGACGCCCAGGGTTACTTGCCCAACGAACTCAAGCGCCAGCAACGCGCCCTCGCCTACCACAACTACGCCCTGCCGCCGCTGGCCATGATCGCCAGCTTCGCCCAGGTCAACGGTGTGGACCTGCGCCAGGAAAACAACGGCGCCCTGAAACGCCTGGGTGACCGTGTGCTCGCGGGTGTGAAAGACCCGGATGAATTCGAGCAGAAGAACGGCAAGAAACAGGACATGACCGACTTGAAAGAGGACATGAAATTCGCCTGGCTCGAACCGTTCTGCAGCCTCTACAGCTGCTCGGCGGATGTGCTGGAGAAGAAGCACTCCATGCAACCGTTCAAGACCTTCCGCCTGGGGGGTGACCTGACCAGGGTCTATGACCCGGCCAATGAAAAAGGCAATAAAGGTTCTTGAAGGCAGACACAAATCCCTGTGGGAGCGGGCTTGCCCGCGATTGCAATCAGACATTCAACATTGATGTCGATTGACCCACCGCTATCGCGGGCAAGCCCGCTCCCACAGAGTCAATTGTCAGCTGTGAGATATGAGTTATCCCCCCGGTTTTCAGTGGGGGGTTTGGGGGGGCCGTGAGCCCTTGACTGTTGGTTAAACAAGGAGAGATCGGGATGGTTTTCTCATCCAACGTGTTCCTGTTTCTGTTCTTGCCGATCTTTCTCGGCTTGTACTACCTGAGCGGGCAACGCTATCGCAATCTGCTGCTGCTGATCGCCAGCTACGTGTTCTACGCCTGGTGGCGTGTGGACTTTCTGGCGCTGTTCGCCGCCGTCACCGTGTGGAACTACTGGATCGGCCTGAAAGTCGGTGCCGCCGGGGTCAGGACCAAACCCGCGCAGCGCTGGCTGTTGCTCGGCGTGGCCGTCGACCTGTGCATCCTGGGCTACTTCAAATACGCCAACTTCGGCGTCGACAGCATCAACGCGATGATGACCTCGGTGGGCCTGGAGCCGTTCATCCTGACCCACGTGCTGCTGCCGATCGGTATCTCGTTCTACATCTTCGAGTCCATCAGCTACATCATCGACGTCTACCGTGGCGACACTCCGGCGACCCGCAACCTGATCGACTTCGCGGCGTTCGTGGCGATCTTCCCGCACCTGATCGCCGGCCCCGTCCTGCGTTTTCGCGACCTGGCCGATCAGTTCAACAACCGCACCCACACCCTCGACAAGTTCTCCGAGGGCTGCACGCGGTTCATGCAGGGCTTCATCAAGAAAGTCTTCATCGCCGACACCCTCGCGGTGGTCGCCGACCATTGCTTCGCCCTGCAGAACCCGACCACGGGCGATGCCTGGCTCGGCGCCCTGGCCTACACCGCGCAGCTGTACTTCGACTTCTCCGGCTACAGCGACATGGCCATCGGCCTGGGCTTGATGATGGGTTTTCGCTTCATGGAAAACTTCAAGCAGCCCTACGTCAGCCAGTCGATCACCGAGTTCTGGCGCCGCTGGCACATCAGCCTGTCGACCTGGCTGCGCGACTACCTGTACATCACCCTGGGCGGCAACCGCAAAGGCACGCTGACGACCTATCGCAACCTGTTCCTGACCATGCTGCTCGGTGGTCTGTGGCACGGCGCGAACATCACCTACATCGTCTGGGGTGCGTGGCACGGCATGTGGCTGGCGATTGAAAAGGCCATCGGCCTGAACACCTCGCCGCGCAGCTTCAACCCGATCCGCTGGGTGCTGACCTTCCTGCTGGTGGTGATGGGCTGGGTGATCTTCCGTGCCGAGAACCTGCACGTCGCCGGCCGCATGTACGGCGCGATGTTCAGCTTCGGCGACTGGAACCTGTCGGAACTCAATCAGGCCAACCTGACCGGTCTGCAAGTGGCGACCCTGATCGTGGCCTACGTGACCCTGGCGTTCTTCGGCCTGCGCGATTTCTACAGCAACCAGCCACCGGTCAAGACCAAGCCTGAAGTGAACGTCGATGCCGACGGCCCGGCTGCCGCGACCACCGGCACCATCAAGGCCGTGCCTGGGGATAACCCGGCCAGCATCCACCAGCCTGGCTACACCGTCGGCGTCGAAGCCCAGGTGCAACCGGCCTACTGGAGTGCCGACTGGTCGCGCTACGTGATGCGCGCCCTGGTACTGCTGCTGTTCATCGCCTCGATTCTCAAACTCTCGGCGCAAAGCTTCTCGCCGTTCCTTTACTTCCAGTTCTGAGGGATCTGACCATGACCCGCTCATTACGCATCTTCTACATCGCCCTGTTCCTGGTGACCCTGCTGGCCCTGGGCCTGTGGTCGGTTCGCAGCTTCCTGGGCTTCAGCACCAATGCTGATGCGACGGTGCTCAACGGCCGCTGGACCAAGGCGGTGGAGACCCACTACGACGACGAATTCCCGATCAAGCGCCTGGGCACCAACCTCTGGGCGGCGCTGGATTTCAAACTGTTCAACGAAGGTCGTCCGGGCGTGGTGCTCGGTCGCGACCAGTGGTTGTACAGCGATGAGGAATTCCACCCCAGCGTCAACGAAGAGCTGAACCTGCAAGGCAACTACGCACTGGTCGAAGGCGTGCGCCAGACTCTCAAGGCCAAGGGTATTCAGCTTGTGATGGCGGTGGTGCCGGCCAAGGTGCGCCTGTACCCGGAGCATCTGGGCGAGGTGAAACCGGCGAGCATTCACGCCAACCTCTACCAGGACTTCCACAAGCGCCTGGCCGCCGACCGCATTCCGGCGCCTGACCTGCTCGGCCCGCTGCAAACGGCCAAGCAGAACGGCAAGCAGGTGTTCCTGCGCACCGACACCCACTGGACTCCGGAAGGCGCCGAGATTGCCGCCAACCGCCTGGCCAGGACCATCGCCGACAAATACCCGCTGAGCGGCGAACCGCAGGACTTCGTCACTGAACCTGCCGAGAAGGTCACGCACAAGGGCGACCTGCGCCTGTTCCTGCCGCTGGACCCGCTGTTCGAAAACATGATGCCGGCGCAGGAACCCCTGCAGAAGCGCAACACCGTGGCGGCTGAAGGTCAGCCTGCCGGCGACGACGCGCTGTTCGCCAACACCGAAGTGCCCGTCGCACTGGTCGGCACCAGCTACAGCGCCAACCCCAGCTGGAATTTTGTGGGCGCGCTCAAGCAAGCCCTGCGCAGCGACGTGGTCAATTACGCCGAAGACGGCCACGGCCCGATCCTGCCGATGCTCAGTTACCTGAAAAGCGACGCTTTCAAGAACAGCCCGCCCCAGGTGCTGATCTGGGAGTTCCCTGAACGATATCTGCCTGTGAACAACGAAATCGGCGACGCCGACCCGCAGTGGGTCGCAGAGCTCAAACAAGCCGGCGCGCGCCAACAGAACGTAGCTGTAAACACTAAATCCGAGACGCCCGACCGGGCGCAAAACTGAAAGAGAGAGGTACTTCCATGACTTTCAAGACTACTCCTCGTCGTCTCGCCAAGACCTTTGCACTGGTTGCTGGTATGAGTGTGCTCTCGATGCAGGCCTTCGCCGGTGGCGACGCGGCGCTGTACGGCCCGACCGCGCCGAAGGGCTCGTCCTTCGTGCGCATCTACAACGCCAGCAACAGCGAGGTCAGCGCCACCGTGGGCAGCACCAACCTGAGCGATGTCGCGCCATTGTCGAGCAGTGACTTCAGCTTCATGCCCGGCGGCGACTACAGCGCCAAGGTCGGCAGCCAGAACCTGCCGGTGAAACTGGCCAGCGATCACTATTACACCCTGGTCAACAACGCCAGCGGCGCGCCGCAACTGATCGAAGAGCCGCCGTTCAAGAACAAACAGAAATCCCTGGTACGCGTACAGAACCTCAGCGACAAGGCGCTGACCCTGAAAACCGCAGACGGCAAGACCGACGTGGTGCCGAACGTCGCGGCCAAGGGCCGTGGCGAACGTGAAATCAACCCGGTGAAAGTCAGCCTGGCGCTATACGATGGCGCAACGAAAGTCGGCGACGTGAAACCGGTCGCCCTGGAACGCGGTGAAGCCGCCGTGCTGTACGTCACCGGCAGCGGCAGCAGCCTGTCGCCTGTCTGGGTGAAACGCCCGGTGTCCACGCGCTGAAGCGCGAGCTTCGAACCACAAGCTACAAGCTACAAGCTATGCACAGAACGGCTCTGACTTGCCTCTTGCAGCTTGTAGCTCCCAACTGCTTTTAAGGAGTAACAACATGATTCCGGTGATTTTGTCAGGTGGTAGCGGTTCCCGTCTCTGGCCGCTTTCGCGCAAGCAATTCCCGAAACAGTTCCTGGCCCTGACCGGCGAGCACACCCTGTTCCAGCAGACCCTGGAGCGCCTGGTGTTCGAAGGCATGGACGCGCCGATCGTGGTCTGCAACAAGGACCACCGCTTCATCGTCAACGAGCAGCTGGCCGCCCGCAAACTGGAAACCCAGCGCATCCTGATGGAACCGTTCGGGCGCAACACCGCGCCGGCCGTGGCGCTGACCGCGATGATGCTGGTCAATGAAGGTCGCGACGAGTTGATGCTGGTGCTGCCGGCCGACCACGTGCTGGACGATCAGAAAGCCCTGCAACGCGCCCTGGCCCTGGCCACCGTCGCCGCCGAAAACGGCGAAATGGTGCTGTTCGGCGTACCAGCCACCAAACCGGAAACCGGCTACGGCTACATCAAGTCGACCAACGATTCGCTGCTGCCCGAAGGCGTCAGCCGCGTGTCGCACTTCGTCGAAAAACCCGACGTGAAGCGCGCCACCGAGTTCGTCCAGTCCGGCGGTTATTTCTGGAACAGCGGCATGTTCCTGTTCCGCGCCAGCCGATTCCTGGAAGAGCTGAAAAAGCACGATCCGGACATCTACGACAACTGCCTGCTGACCCTGGAACGCAGCGAGCAGGACATGGACACCGTGAGCTTCGACGAAGCCACCTTCGCCTGCTGCCCGGACAACTCCATCGACTACTCGGTGATGGAAAAGACCCAGCGCGCCTGCGTGGTCCCGCTGACCGCCGGCTGGAGCGATGTCGGCTGCTGGTCGTCACTGTGGGAAGTCAACGAGAAGGACGCCAACGGCAACGTCACCAAGGGCGATGTGGTGGTGCAGGACAGCAAGAACTGCATGATCCACGGCAACGGCAAGCTGGTGTCGGTGATCGGCCTGGAAAACATCGTGGTGGTCGAAACCAAGGACGCCATGATGATCGCGCACAAGGACAAGGTCCAAGGCGTGAAGCAGCTGGTCAACACCCTCAACGAACAGGGCCGCAGCGAAACCCAGAACCACTGCGAAGTCTATCGTCCGTGGGGTTCCTACGACTCGGTGGACATGGGCGGTCGCTTCCAGGTCAAGCACATCTCGGTCAAGCCGGGCGCGTGTCTGTCGCTGCAGATGCACCACCACCGCGCCGAGCACTGGATCGTCGTCAGCGGCACCGCCGAAGTGACTTGCGATGAAAACGTGTTCCTGCTGACCGAAAACCAGTCGACCTACATCCCGATCGCCTCGGTTCACCGCCTGCGCAACCCGGGCAAGATCCCGCTGGAAATCATCGAAGTGCAATCGGGCAGCTACCTGGGCGAGGACGATATCGAGCGGTTCGAAGATATCTACGGGCGCTCGACGCCGATTGAGCGCGGTGTGTCGGTGAAGACGATCGCGCAGTAGGTTCCGGCAAGACCTTGAGCCCCTGACCGGCCTGCCGCGTTCCCTATCCGCGGTGGGTTGGTCAGGGGCTTTTTTAAAAAGCAAAAGATCGCAGCCTTCGCCAGCTCCTACATTGGAATGCATTTCCCTGCAGGAGCTGGCGAAGGCTGCGATCTTTTGACTTTGCCCTTCCCATCGCCAACCTCACCCACCCTTAGGTAGGATGCTCTCCTCTGCTCCCGAGGTTTTGCGTCATGCTCATCGGCATCCTGCTGGTCATCACCTGGGTGATCCTGTTGCTGCGCTATCCGGCCAAGGCCCTGCCGGTTTCACTGGCGGCCGCCATCGGCCTGGGCCTGGTCGCCACCTGGGTGGTCTGGATGGATCACCGCGAACTCAAGCAACTGCAACGCCTGGAGCTGCGCATCAGCTACGCACCGCAACAGTGCCCCGCCGACCGTCCGCTGAAACTCACCATGAAAAACGGCAACGACGTGCCCCTGACCGAGTTGCGCTGGCGGGTGGCGGCCTACGCGCCGGGTGACACCGTCAACCTCGCCGATAACCAATACACCGCCCCACGCTACCGTGGCCCCGGCGAATTACAGGCCGGCGATAGCTGGGACGACTGCCTGCCGCTGCCGCCACTACGCCCCGGCTATCGCCCGGAAACCCTGGAGTTTCGCGCCGAGCGTTTGCAAGGCAGCTTCTCCGACTGACCCCTTTTCCCAACTGATTGCACAAGGACCGCGCCATGCCCGTTGCGTTGATTACCGGTTGTTCCAGCGGCATCGGCCGCGCCCTGGCCGATGCGTTCAAGGTCGCCGGCTACAAAGTCTGGGCCACCGCCCGCAAGCCTGAAGATGTAGCGATGTTGGCTGCTGCCGGCTTCAACGCCGTGCAACTGGACGTCAACGATGGCCAGGCGCTCGAGCAACTGAGCGAGCGGATCAACCAGCAACATGGCGGCCTCGATGTGTTGATCAACAACGCAGGTTACGGCGCCATGGGTCCGTTGCTCGATGGCGGTGTGCCGGCTATGCAGCGCCAGTTCGAAACCAATGTGTTCGCCATCGTCGGCGTGACCCGCGCCCTCTTCCCGGTACTGCGCCGGGCCAAGGGCATCGTGGTCAACGTCGGTAGCGTATCCGGCGTGCTGGTCACCCCGTTCGCTGGCGCCTACTGCGCGTCCAAGGCCGCCGTGCATGCCTTGAGCGATGCCTTGCGCATGGAACTGGCGCCGTTCGGCGTGCGGGTCATGGAAGTGCAGCCCGGCGCCATCGCTTCCAGTTTTGCCAAGAACGCCGGTCATGAAGCCGAGCAACTGATCAGCGAACAATCGCCATGGTTCCCGCTGCGCGAAGGCATTCGTGCGCGGGCCAGGGCGTCCCAGGACAAGCCGACGCCCGCCAGTGAATTCGCCGCCGGGCTGCTCAAGGCCGTGCAGCAGAGCAAGCCGCCGCGCCTGATTCGCCTGGGCAATGGCAGCCGGGCGTTGCCGCTGCTGGCGACCCTGTTGCCCAAGGGGTTGCTGGAGTCGACGTTGATGAAGCGGTTCGGCTTGCGCGGGCAGCTTTGAGACTGAGTCGCCCCAATCGCGGGCAAGCCCGCTCCCACAGGTTTCGTGGTGAATAAAAAATCCCGGTTCACCGACGATCACTGTGGGAGCGGGCTTGCCCGCGATTGGGGCGACCCGGTCTGCCGGTTATGCACCATCACCCTGCTTGACCACCACCGTGCAGGTAATCCCCGCCGCCAGCAGCACCCCTTCCGGCACTTCATCGATGTGGATCCGCACCGGCACTCGCTGTGCCAGGCGCACCCAGTTGAAGGTCGGGTTGACGTCGGCGATCAGCTCGCGGCTTTCCGGGTTGTCGCGGTCGTAGATGCCCCGGGAAATACTCTCCACATGGCCCTTGAGCACCTCGCCGCTCATCAGCTGCATATCGGCCTTGTCACCGACCCGCACGTGGGGCAGCTTGGTTTCTTCGAAGAAGCCGTAGACCCAGAACGAATTCATGTCGACCACGGCCATTTTCGCTTCGCCGATGCGCGCATAGTCGCCACGATGGACGTTCAGGTTGGTCACGTATCCGTCCACCGCCGCCCGAACTTCGGTGCGTTTGAGATTGAGCTCGGCCGCTTCCAGTTGCGCCTGGGCCTGTTGATAGTCGGCCAGCGCCGAGTCGGCGATGTTGCTGGCGTCGTCGCGGTTTTCCTTGGAGATAACCAGGTTGTCCAGGTCCGCGCGGCGATGGGCGTTGACCTTGCGCATCTCCCAGGTCGCCTTGCGCGACGCCACCAGCGACTGCGCCTGCTTGACCGCCAGGCGATAGTGCTCGGGGTCGATCTGCATCAGCAGATCGCCCTTCTTCACCAGCTGGTTGTCACGCACCGGCACGTTCACCACTTCGCCGGTGACATCGGCAGCCACGTTGATGATGTCGGCGCGCACGCGTCCGTCGCGGGTCCACGGCGTCTCCATGTAATGCACCCACAGGGTCCGGCCGATCCATATCGCCAGGGCCAGTACCAGCAGGGTCGCAAGCAGGCTGAAAAGCTTTTTCATCAGGGCGTTCTCAAGGGTAGACAGTCAGCGCCATGGCGCCGAACAGACAGGTAAACAGACTCAGGCGCAGCAGCGCCGGGTGCCAGAAGTAGCGGTACAGATCCAGGCCTGAAAAAAACCGGTCCAGCCCCCAGGCCAGTGCCGCGGCAATCAGAAACATCAGGGTCATGGTCGGCATGTACACGCCGTGGAAGGCGATTTCACGGGGCATGTTCGAGTCCTTGGGGCTGGGTCGCCCGGGCGTATTGCGACAGTGGCGATTGCGGGTCCAGCAGCGAAGTGCGGATGAAGTGCAGGTAGCTTTTCACCCGGCGTAACGCCGAGGTGTCGAAGTGCGGGGCGAAGGGCTCGTCGGTGGCCTGCACGCGACTGATCGCATGATCGACCGCCACCAGTGCACGCTCCAGATTGCTCTGCCCCGGTTGCAAAAACAGTCGCACCAGCGCGCGGCCCATCACGCGGATCGACTGGCGCCACGGCTGGGTTTCGGCATAGGCCGGGTGTACTGGCAACGTCGCCTGTTCCTTGCGCAACTCGATGATCGCGTGACCGACTTCGAGCACCACGAACATCCAGCGCAGCAGATTGCGCTGCACCTGCGGCTGCCCCGCCGCGAAGCCATAGGCCTGGTGGACAAGGTCGCGGGTGCGGCTTTCAAAACTCGATGCCAGGCCCTTGAGCTTGCCGCTGATGGCGTACACCACCTGGCCGCGCAGATCCTGCTCCAGCCGGCGCCACAACCAGCGGCTGTTGGGCGGCAGGATGATCGCCCCCGCCGCCGCGCACACCAGCATGCCGATCACCATGGCGATGTAGTCGTTGATAAAGGTGTAGGGGTTGTAGATGGTCAGGTTATCCGGCACCGAACCGATGCTGAAGAAGATCAGCAAGCCCACCCCGACCCCGGCGTATTGCGGCCGTGAGGCGAGGAACGCGCCGAGCACGAACACCGGCGCCAGCATCACGCACAGCAAGGGGAAACCATCGATGTGCGGGAAGATGAAAAACATCTCGGCAAAACCGATCAGCGCCCCGAGGAAGGTGCCGCAGGCCATCTGGAAGGCCATGCGTTTCGGGTTCGGCGTGGCGGCGGACAGGCCAACGGTGGCAGCGGCCACCAGGGTCATGGTCGCCCCGCTCGGCCACGCGGTGGCCACCCAATAACTGCCCAGCACCAGCAGAATGAACGAGGCGCGAATGCCCGAAGCGGCGGCCGCCAGCCAGTTGGTCTGCGGAGTGAAAGGCTCGTCCCAGTGCTCGCGCTCGTGGCTGTGATCGGCCAGGGAAGCGTGGGTCTGTGCATAACTGTGCAAGTCGTCGACGAAGCGATAGAGCAGTTCGTAGGCGGTGTGGAAATCCAGCAATTCGGCGTCGCTCGGCTGGCTCGCCTGGAAGGTTGCGCGCAGGCTGCGCACCCGCGCCGGCAAGCCTTCCTTGTAGGCGGTCAAGGCGGTGACCAGACGCGCCGCATCGGCGTTGGTCAGGGCGCGACCGCTGAAGCCGTCGAGCACTTCGGCCAGGTCCTGCAGCCCCGGTTTGATCGCCGCGGCCGCCTGCTCGCTGCAACTGCCGCGCAAACGTTCGAGCAACTGATGCAGGGCGTTGAAACGGGTGCTGATGCCCATGAACTCACTGTTCAGCCGACTGAGTCGACCGTTGCGCCGACGCATGTGCGGGTCTTCGAACACGGTGACGCTGCGCAGGCTTTCCAGGCCCACCGCCTCGGCGATGAAGCGTACGTTGCCGGCTTCGAATGCCTCCTGCTTGCTGCGCCCGCGCAGGCCATCGGTGACGAACAGGGCGAATACGCCGAAGCGCTGGTACAAGGCATTGCGCATGGCGGCACTGGAGGTTTGCGGCAGGATCGCGGCGCTGACCAGGGTCGAGCAGAGAATCCCCAGGGAGATTTCCAGCACCCGCCATACCGCCATCATGAACGCGCCGTCGGGATGGGCCAGGGCCGGCAATCCCACCATCGCCGCCGTATAACCGGCCAGCACAAAACCGTAGGCGCGGAAGTTGCGACTGCGCGCCGCGCCCGCCGAGCAGACACCGACCCAGATCGCCAGCGCGCCGAGGAACAGCTCGGTGTTCTGCGCGAACAGGGCCATCAGCGCCACCATCACCGCGGACCCTGCCAGGGTGCCGAGGAAGCGATAGAAGCTCTTGGCGAACACCTGGCCGGATTGCGGCTGCATGACAATGAACACAGTGATCATCGCCGTGCGCGGCTGCGGCAGCTCCAGGCGCATGGCGAGCCAGAGCGTGAGGAACGCGGCGATCAGCACCTTGAAGATGTAGACCCAGGTCACGCCGTCGCTGCGTGCCCAGTCAAAGAAACCCCGGCGCCATTCGAGGGAGTGGAGCCAGCGCAGAGGGGCGGGCATGGGGGTCATGGGAACCTGCTCAGTAAATATCAGTCATGGCACAGAACAACTGGGTTTGTGTTCAATTGACGAGGCTCTGCAATAGGCGCGGAGTTTTAGGCGCAACGGTCTCGCTCTCCTGCGGCACATCACTCCCCGCCCCCAACCCACCACCCAGCGCCGTCACCAACTCCGCATGGGCGCTCAACCGCGCCGCCTGCACCTGCTGCTGGACCTGCTGCTGTTTGAACAACAACGTCTGCGCATTGAGCACGTTGAGGTAATCGGTGAGCCCACGCTGATAGGCGATCATCGCGATGTCGTAGGTCTTCTGCGCCGTGGCCACCGACTCGGCAGCGAAGGACTGCTGCTTGTCCATCGATTCGCGGCGGATCAACTGATCGGAGATGTTCTTCAGTGCATTGACCAGAGTCTGGTTGTACCTGGCCACCGCCATGTCGTACCCCGCCGAAGCCTCACCCAGTTCGGCGCGCAGACGGCCGCCGTCGAAAATCGGCAGGGAAATCGCCGGGCCCACGCTGTAGTTGAGTTTCTTGCCGGTCAGGAACTCCAGCGCCCCGCCACCGGTGGCCATGTAGCCCAGGCTGCCGACCAGATCGACGTTGGGGTAGAAACCGGCGTGGGCCACATCGATACCCCGGGCCTGCGCAGCCACTTGCCAGCGACTGGCGACCACGTCCGGACGCTGGCCGAGCAGTTGCGCGGGCAACGCCGAGGGTAATTTCAGCGCGGCGCCAAGCTTCAGCGTCGGACGCTGCAACTGCGCGCCCTCGCCCGGCCCCTTGCCCGCCAGTGCGGCCAGTTGGTTGCGGCTCAGGGCGATCTCTTCGTCCAGCGCATCGATTTGCCGATGGGTTTCCGGCAGCGGCGTCTGCGCCTGGCTGACTTCGAAGTGAGTGCCTATGCCGCCGTTCAGACGCTTTTGCGCCAGATCGAGAATCTGCTGTTGCTGATGCAGGGTCGCTTCGACGATGTCCCGCTGCGCGTAATGCAACGACAGCTCGATGTAGACCCGCACGATGTTGTTCTGCAATTCGAGCTGGGCCTGACGCGCTTCGGCGACGGTCATGTGGGCGATGTCCACCGCACGCTCGGTGTTGTTACTCTCGCGGCCCCACAGGTCGAGGGCGTAGCTGAAACCCAGCGCGGCGTTGTTGTCCCAGGTGGTGGTGTTGGCCAGATCGCCCGGGCCGTAGAACGGGTCGGTGGGCCAGTTGTGCCGCTTGAGGGTGGACTCGCCATTGATCTGCAGCGATTCGGCGGACTCGGCGAAACCGGCCATCGACTTGGCCTGACGCACCCGCGCCGCGGCCATGGCCATGGTCGGGCTGCCTTGTACGGCAAGGTCGATCCAGCGATTCAGTTGCGGGTCGCCATAGGCCTGCCACCATTGGGCGGTGGGCCAGTGCGCATCCTGAGCGGCGCTCTGGATGGCTTCGTCGGTGGCCAGTGAATTGGCCTCCAGCGCCTTGCCCTGCGGGGCAATACCTCCGGTTCCGATGCAGCCGCTGATTGCCAGGGTTAAAGCCAAAACACTGAGCGACTCGAGCGCTCTGCTGATGCGACGCGGCACTGCTGAAGATTCCTGAGGCTGATAGATGGCCCGTGTAGGAGCTGCCGAAGGCTGCGATCTTTTGATCTTGATCTTGAAAATCAAAAGATCGCAGCCTTCGGCAGTTTCTACAGAGATGGGCGAAATTCTATGGGGAGCCGTTTCAGGCGATAAGCTGGGATTCCTGTGATTCTTTGTTACCGTTAACGAGATAATCCCTAAGTCGGGGGTCTCAGCCCCTGAAACTTCGTGTCACAATTTGCCATCGAACCCGAGAGCACCCCATGGACACATTGCAAAACATGCGCGCCTTCAGTTACGTGGCCGAGGCCGGCAGTTTCACCGCCGCCGCCGTGCAACTGGACACCACCACCGCCAACGTCTCGCGCGCGGTCTCCAACCTGGAAGCCCACCTGCAAACCCGCCTGCTCAACCGCACCACCCGACGCATCGCCCTGACCGAAGCCGGCAAGCGCTACCTGCTGCGCTGCGAACAGATCCTGGCCTACGTCGAAGAGGCCGAAGCCGAAGCCAGCGACGCCCACGCCCGCCCGGCCGGACAACTGAAAGTGCACACCATGACCGGTATCGGCCAGCACTTCGTCATCGACGCCATCGCCCGCTACCGCAAGACCCACCCGGACGTGACCTTCGACCTGACCCTGGCCAACCGCGTCCCGGACCTGCTCGACGAGGGCTATGACGTGTCCATCGTCCTCGCCAGCGAACTGCCGGACTCGGGTTTCGTCTCCCAACGCCTGGGCATCACCTACAGCATCGTTTGCGCCTCCCCGGCCTACGTCAAAGCCAACGGCTGCGCGCAAAAACCCGCCGACCTGCTCAACCACTCCTGCCTGCGTCTGGTCAGCCCGGTCATTCCCCTGGAAAAATGGGCCTTCGACGGCCCGGACGGCCAGGAAATGGTCACCATCAACAGCTCCCCTTTCCTGGTGAACTCCGCCGACGCCATGAAAACCGCAATCACCAGTGGCATGGGCGTCGGCGTCCTGCCGCTGTACGCCGCCATCGAAGGCCTGCGCAACGGCTCGCTGGTTCGCATGATGCCCAACTACCGCTCCCAGGAACTGAACCTCTACGCCATCTACCCGTCCCGGCAGTACCTGGATGCAAAGATCAAAACCTGGGTCGAATACCTGCGCGGATCCCTGCCGGAGTTGCTGGCGGCGCACCAGGCGGAACTGGCGGCGTATGAACTGAGCGGCAGCCTGGCGGGGGCTCGGGTGGCCACCTGATCCACCCGGCATTCACAACCCCCGTGCAGGAGCTGTCGAGTGAAACGAGGCTGCGATCTTTTGATTTTTAAAAACAAGATCAAAAGATCGCTGCCTTCGGCAGCTCCTACACGAAACCGCTTTTGCTTTTGATTTTGATCCACCCGCCCCTTCGGCAGGCTGAGTGGAGGCGTTCATCCGGGGGTGAGGCGCGTAGCGCCGTGCGGCGAAGCCGCACACATCGAGAGGAG
>NZ_JABFMP010000018.1 GCF_013359595.1 Pseudomonas sp. C1C7
TTCAGGGTTTGCGACTGCTGCGCAGCCGGACGCAGGCTTCGCCAGCTGCTACAGGGATGGTGAGAAGGTTTAAGTCTTGCGCCAGTTGAGGATCATCAAGGTCACGACGCCCGCGACAATTCCCCAGAACGCCGAACCGATGGAGAACAGCGTCAGTCCCGACGCCGTGACCATGAAGGTGATCAGCGCCGCTTCACGTTCCTTCACCTCGCTCATGGCGATGCTCAGGCCGTTGATGATCGAGCCGAACAGCGCCAGGGCGGCGATCGACAGCACCAGTTCCTTGGGCAGGGCGGCGAACAGGGCTGCCAGGGTCGCCCCGAACACCCCGGCGATGCCGTAGAAAATCCCGCACCAGACCGCTGCCGTGTAGCGCTTGTTGCGATCTTCATGGGCATGCGGGCCGGTGCAGATCGCCGCGCTGATGGCGGCCAGGTTGATGCCGTGGGAGCCGAAGGGCGCCAGCAGCAGCGAGGCGATGCCGGTGGTGGTGATCAGTGGCGAGGCGGGTACGTGATAGCCGTCGGCGCGCAGTACGGCGATGCCGGGCATGTTTTGTGAGGTCATGGCGACGACGAACAGCGGGATGCCGATGCTGATGGTCGCGGCGAGGGAGAAGTGCGGGGTGGTCCAGACGGGCGTGGCCACTTCCAGGCGGAAGGCGCTGAAGTCCAGCAGCCCCATGAGCCCCGACAGCGCGGTGCCGATCAACAGCGCGCCCAACACCGCATAGCGCGGCGACAGGCGCTTGACCACCAGATAGGTGAAGAACATGCCCAGCACCAGCGCGGTACGGTGCTGGGCGGCGACGAAGATTTCGCTGCCGATCTTGAACAGGATCCCGGCCAGCAGCGCGGCGGCCAGGGAGGCGGGGATCTTTTTCACCAGGCGTTCGAAGCTGCCGGTCAGGCCGCAGATGGTCACCAGGATCGCGCAGGTTATATAGGCGCCAATCGCTTCGCCATAACTGACGCCGCCCAGGCTGGTGATCAGCAGCGCCGCGCCGGGGGTCGACCAGGCGATGGTGATCGGCGTGCGATAGCGCAACGACAGACCGATCGAACACACCGCCATGCCGATGGAAATCGCCCAGATCCACGACGAAATCTGCCCGCTGGTCAGCCCCGCCGCCTGTCCGGCCTGGAACATCAGGACCAGGGAACTGGTGTAGCCGGTCATCATCGCGATGAAACCGGCGACGATGGCCGATGGAGAGGTATCGGCCAGTGGGCGCAATTGCGTATGCGTGGCGTCGTTCATGACGGCGGTGGTCCTGTTTCTCGTGAAAGTATCGGTGGCGCTGTGTGGGAGCGAGCCTGCTCGCGATGGCGTCACAGACACCGCGGGGCGTCAGACACCCGGCGTTTTCGTTGACGACCATCGCGAGCAGGCTCGCTCCCACAGGGTTTAAGCCTAAACTCAAATGTAAGCAGGCATTGCCATACAGCAGCAGCGACAAACAGCCATACAGTCGTGTCGCCACTAACCATTGTGTACAATCGCGGTACTTTTTACGCGATACTTGCCAGCGACCCACTGTGCCGTATTACAGTCACCGTCAATTCGCCGCAGTTCTCCCGACTCGAGTGCCCATGAACGAACAGTTGCAGCCCCTCAAGAAACAACCGCGCGCAGGCAAAGCCGGGCGCAGCGGTACCCAGGACGATATTGTCTACGCGCATATCTTCGAGGCCATCCTCGAACAGCGTCTGGCGCCCGGCACAAAGTTGAGCGAAGAAGCGCTGGGGGAGATTTTCGGGGTCAGCCGCACCATCATCCGCCGCGCGCTGTCGCGCCTGGCCCATGAAAGCGTGGTGCTGCTGCGGCCCAACCGTGGCGCCGTGGTGGCAAGCCCGAGTGTGGAAGAGGCGCGACAGGTGTTCATGGCTCGGCGTCTGGTGGAGCGGGCGATCACTGAGCTGGCTGTACAGCACGCCACCGCCGAGCAGATCGCCGAATTGCGGCAGATGGTCAACGACGAACGCGACAGCTTCTCCCGTGGCGATCGCGGCGCCGGCATCCGTCTGTCGGGGGAATTCCACCTGAAACTGGCGGAAGCGGCGAAAAACGCGCCGTTGATCAGCTTCCAGCGCAGCCTAGTGTCCCAGACCTCGCTGATCATTGCCCAATATGAAAGCGGCAACCGTTCCCACTGCTCCTACGACGAGCACACCCAACTGATCGATGCGATCGAAGCACGCAACGGTGAGCTGGCGGTGGACCTGATGATGCATCACATGGATCACATCGACAGCAAACTCAACCTCGACGAGGAAAGTGCGTCGGATGATTTGCATGCGGTTTTCTCGCATTTGTTGCAGACCAAGAAGCCTGGGCGGTCGCCGGCCAAGATCTGATCCGAGACCGCGAAGGCGGCCTGACAGGCAATAAAAATCCCCCGGAATCTCACGATACGGGGGATTTTTTTGCCTGAAAAACCTAGCGCTGATGCACCAGATTCCCCGCCGCATAGGTCTGCAGCACCGTGCGGTCATCCCCCAGGGTCATCAAAACGAACAAGGTCTCGGCAATGTTGTTCGCCTGTTTCAGGCGATAGCCCAGCAGCGGCGTGGCGTTGTAGTCCAGCACCAGGAAGTCGGCGTCGGTGCCCGGTTGCAGGTTGCCGATCTTGTCTTCCAGGCGCAACGAGCGGGCGCCGCCGAGGGTGGCCAGGTACAGCGACTTGAACGGGCTCAGGCGCGCGCCCTGCAGTTGCATGACCTTGTACGCCTCGTTGAGGGTCTGCAGCAGCGAGAAGCTGGTGCCGCCGCCGACGTCCGTGCCCAGGCCGACATTCAGCTTGTGCTTCTCGGCCATCGGCAGGTTGAACAGGCCGCTGCCGAGGAAGAAGTTCGAGGTCGGGCAGAACGAGATCGCCGAGCCGGTTTCCGCCAGGCGCGCGCACTCTTCGTCGCACAGGTGCACGCCGTGGGCGAACACCGAGCGCTCGCCCAGCAGCTGGTAGTGATCGTAGACGTCCAGGTAGCCCTTGCGCTCCGGGAACAATTCCTTGACCCACTCGATTTCCTTGAGGTTCTCGCTAATGTGGGTCTGCATGTACAGATCGGGGTATTCGGTGAGCAGCTGGCCGGCGAGGGTCAGTTGTTCCGGGGTGCTGGTCGGGGCGAAACGCGGAGTGACCGCGTAGTGCAGGCGGCCCTTGCCGTGCCAGCGTTCGATCAGCGCCTTGCTTTCCAGGTAGCTGGATTCGGCGGTGTCGGTCAGGTAGTCCGGCGCGTTGCGGTCCATCATCACCTTGCCGGCGATCATGCGCAGATCCAGCTGCTCGGCGGCCTCGAAGAACGAGTTCACCGATTGCGGGTGCACGCTGCCGAACACCAGCGCGGTGGTGGTGCCGTTGCGCAGCAACTCCTTGATGAAGATGTCGGCGACTTCGTCGGCATGGGCCTTGTCGGCGAACTGGCTTTCGCAGGGGAAGGTGTAGGTGTTGAGCCAGTCCAGCAGCTGCTCGCCGTAGGCCCCGACCATGCCGGTCTGCGGCAGGTGGATGTGGGTGTCGATGAAGCCCGGGGTGATCAGCGAGTCCTGATAGTGAGTGATCTCGATGTCCGCGGCCAGCGATGGCAGCAATTCGCTGGCGTGGCCGAGGGCGCTGATTTTGCCGTTATCGACCACCAGCAGGCCGTCCTCGAAATACTCGTAGGAGGCTTCGATGCCCACGTCGGCGGGGTCGGCGATGCTGTGCAAAATGGCGGCGCGGTAGGCTTTGCGAGTCAAGGGCATGATCGTTCTCTGTTTATGAGGCTTATCAATTTGAGGCTTTCAAATTCGTGGCTTGCAATTGAGTCGCCTGGCTGCGGCGCGAGGCCGGCAGCAACTTGGCAATCGGTTCGGCGCTGGAGGTTTGCTGGCCGAAATTCGCGTTGTAGGTGGCGATGATTTCGCCGGCGATGGAGATGGCGATTTCCACAGGCAATTTGCCTTTGACTTCACCAATGCCCATCGGGCAGCGCATGCGTTGCACCACGCCGCTGTCGAAACCGCGGTCGCGCAGGCGATGTTCGAACTTCACCCGCTTGGTCTTCGAGCCGATCAGGCCGAAGTAGGCGAAGTCGTTGCGCTTGAGGATCGCGGCGGTCAGTTCCAGGTCGAGCTGGTGGTTGTGGGTCATGACGATGCAGTAGCTGCCGGCGGGCAGGTCGTCGATTTCCTCCACCGGTTCTTCGCTGACGATCTTGCGCACACCGTGGGGGATCTGTTCGGGGAACTCGTCTTCGCGCGAATCGATCCAGCGCACCCGGCAGGGCAGGCTGGCCAGCAGCGGCACCAGGGCGCGGCCGACGTGACCGGCGCCGAACACGGCGATCTGCGCCTGGACCTGGCCCATCGGTTCGAACAGCAGCACCGTGGCGCCACCGCAGCACTGGCCCAGGCTGGCGCCGAGGCTGAAGCGCTCCAGGTGGGTGTCCTGCTTGCCGCTGGCGAGCATCTCGCGGGCGATCTGCATGGCCTTGTATTCCAGGTGCCCGCCACCGATGGTGTCGAAGGTCTGCCGGGCACTGATGACCATCTTCGAACCGGCATTGCGCGGGGTCGAGCCGAGTTCTTCGATGATGGTCACCAACACGCAGGGTTCACCGCGGTTTTGCAGGTCGGCGAGGGCGTCGATCCAGTTGTACATGTTCACCTCGACATCGTGGTTGTCAGTTCGGGGCTCTTCGCGGTCTCAGAGCGGAGCCAACTCGGCTTCAGCATCTACAGGCTTCACCGCCTTCAACTGCCGCATCTGCTCACACCCCCACAACACCCGCTCCGGCGTCGCCGGCGCGTCGATCTTCGGCTGATGCTTGTAGTCACCCAGGCTCGCCACCGCATCCTTGATCGCGCACCACGCCGCGATGCCGAGCATGAACGGCGGTTCGCCCACGGCCTTGGAGTGGAACACGGTGTCTTCGGGGTTCTTGCGGTTTTCCACCAGCTTCACGCGCAGGTCCAGCGGCATGTCCGCCACGGCCGGGATCTTGTAGCTGGCCGGGCCGTTGGTCATCAGCTTGCCCTTGTTGTTCCACACCAGCTCTTCCATGGTCAGCCAGCCCATGCCCTGGATGAAGCCGCCCTCGACCTGGCCGATATCGATGGCCGGGTTCAGCGAGGCGCCGACGTCGTGGAGGATGTCGGTGCGCAGCATCTTGTATTCGCCGGTCAGGGTGTCGACCAGCACTTCGCAGCACGCCGCGCCGAAGGCAAAGTAGTAGAACGGACGCCCCCGGGCCTGACTGCGGTCGTAGTAGATTTTCGGGGTCTTGTAGAAGCCGGTGCTCGACAGCGAGACCTGGGCGAAATAGGCCTGCTGAATCAGCGCTTCGAACGTCAGGATGTGATCGCGAACCCGCACGTGGCCGTTGTGGAACACCACGTCTTCTTCGCTGACCTTGTATTGCCGCGCGGCGAATTCCACCAGGCGTTTCTTGATGATTTCCGCCGCGTTCTGCGCCGCCTTGCCGTTGAGGTCGGCACCACTGGAGGCTGCGGTCGGCGAGGTGTTGGGGACCTTGTCGGTGTTGGTCGCGGTGATCTGCACGCGGTCCATTTCCACCTGGAACACTTCGGCCACCACCTGCGCGACCTTGGTGTTCAGGCCCTGGCCCATCTCGGTGCCGCCGTGGTTCAGGTGGATGCTGCCGTCGGTGTAGACGTGCACCAGGGCGCCGGCCTGGTTGAGGAAGCTGGCGGTGAAGGAAATGCCGAACTTCACCGGGGTCAGCGCCAGGCCTTTTTTCAGGATCGGGCTGTTGGCGTTGTAGCGGCGGATCGCTTCGCGGCGCTCGGCGTACTGGCTGCTTTCTTCAAGCTCGGCGGTCATTTCCTCGAGCATGTTGTGCTCGACGGTCTGGTAGTAATGAGTGACGTTGCGCTCGGTCTTGCCGTAGTAGTTGGCCTTGCGCACCGCCAGCGGATCGAGGGCCAGGTGGCGGGCGATGGCGTCCATCACTTCCTCGATGGCGACCATGCCTTGCGGGCCGCCGAAACCACGGTAGGCGGTGTTCGAGGCGGTGTTGGTCTTGCAGCGATGGCCGTTGATGGTGGCGTCGCCCAGGTAGTACGAGTTGTCCGAGTGGAACATCGCGCGGTCGACGATCGACGCCGACAGGTCCGGCGAGCAGCCGCAGTTACCGGCCAGTTCCAGGGCGATGCCGTGCAGGCGACCGGTGCTGTCGAAGCCGACGTCGTACTCGACATAGAACGGGTGACGCTTGCCGGTCATCAGCATGTCTTCGACCCGTGGCAGGCGCATCTTGGTCGGCTGGCCGGTCAGGTGCGCAATCACCGCGCACAGGCAGGCCGGGCTCGCGGCTTGGGTTTCCTTGCCGCCGAAACCGCCGCCCATGCGGCGCATGTCGACGACGATCTTGTTCATCGACACGTCCAGCACTTCGGCCACCAGCTTCTGCACTTCGGTGGGGTTCTGCGTGGAGCAGTAGACGATCATGCCGCCATCTTCGGTAGGCATTACCGAGGAGATCTGGGTTTCCAGGTAAAAGTGTTCCTGACCGCCGATGTGCAGCGTGCCCTGGATGCGGTGTTCGGCCGTGGCCAGCGCACCTGCCGAGTCGCCGCGCTGGTGGGTATGGCTTTCGAGCACGAAATGGCGTTTGCGCAGGGCTTCGACCACGTCCAGCACCGGCTCAAGGTCCTCGTATTCGATGATCGCGGCCATCGCTGCCTTGCGCGCGGTTTCCAGATCCTTTGCCGCAACGGCGACCACCGGCTGACCGACGAATTGCACGGTGTCGATGGCCAGCAGCGGATCGCCCGGAAGCAGCGGGCCGATGTCCTTCAGGCCCGGCACGTCCTCGTGGGTGATGGCAATGCGCACGCCCTCGAAGGCATAGCAGGGCGCGGTGTCGATGCTGATGATTTTCGCGTGGGCGCGGTCCGACAGGCGCGCATACACGTGCAACTGATTGGGGAATTCCAGGCGATCGTCGATGTACTGCGCTTCACCGGACACATGCTTGGCGGCGCTGTCGTGCTTGACGCTGCGGCCGACACCGGTGGTCAGGTCCTTGGCGAACAGCTCAGCCAGCTCGGCCTGGGTCTTCTCTACGGCGTGATGGTTAGACATAAGCGGTCACCCGGGTCTCGATGTGAGGCGTTTGCAGTTCGATGAAGTATTTGCGCAGCAGGTTCTGCGCGCTGAGCAGGCGGTATTCCTTGCTGGCGCGGAAGTCCGAGAGCGGCGTGAAGTCTTCGGCCAGGGCGGCGCAGGCACGCTCCAGGGTGGCGCTGTTGAACGGCGCGTCGCGCAGCACGGTTTCGCAGGCATTGGCGCGTTTCGGGATCGCCGCCATGCCGCCGAACGCTACGCGGGCATCGGTGATGACGCCGTTCTCCACGCGCAGGTTGAACGCGGCGCAGACCGCGGAAATGTCATCGTCCAGGCGCTTGGAAACCTTGTAGGCGCGGAAGAACCGCTCGGCACTGGCGCGGGGCACGATGATCTTTTCGATGAACTCGCTTTCCTGACGCGCGGTGACGCGGTAATCGATGAAGTAATCCTCCAGCAGCAGGGTGCGACGGATGTCGCCCTTGCACAGGACGATCTGCGCGCCCAGAGCAATCAGCAGGGGCGGCGAGTCACCGATGGGCGAGGCGTTGCCGATGTTGCCGCCCAGGGTGCCCTGGTTGCGGATCTGCAGGGAGGCGAAGCGTTGCAGCAATTCGCCGAAGTCCGGGTACTCGGCCTTGAGGGCCTCGTAGCAGTCGGAGAGGGCGGTGGCCGCGCCGATTTCCAGGCGATCGTCGAAGTGTTCGATGCGCTTCATTTCGGCGACGTTGCCGACGTAGATCATCACCGGCAAGGTGCGGTGGAACTGGGTCACTTCCAGCGCCAGGTCAGTGCCGCCGGCCAGCAGGCGGGCCTGTGGGTAAGCGTCATAGAGGTCTGCGAGATCGGCCACGGTCAGCGGCACCAGGCAGCGTTTGTCGCCACTGTTGAGTTCGCCGATGTCGGTGGGTGCGATGGCCTTGAGGCGGGCAATGGTTTCGGCTTCGCGGGCATCGAACTGATCCGGCTGCTTGCCACAGCAGGATTGCTCGGCGGCCTCCAGGATCGGCCGGTAGCCGGTGCAGCGGCACAGGTTGCCGGCGAGTGCTTCGTGGGCCTTGTGGTGGTCTGGCTGGTCGCTGTTTTTCTGCAGGGCGAACAGCGACATCACAAAGCCAGGGGTGCAGAAACCGCACTGCGAACCATGGCACTCGACCATGGCCTTTTGCACGCTATGCAGTTCGCCCTTGTGCTTGAGGTCTTCAACGCTGATCAACTGTTTGCCGTGCAGCGACGAAACAAAGGTCAGGCAGGAATTGAGGCTGCGATAGCGAATGTGTTCGCGACCGCTGTCATCCGTCTGCAATTCGCCGACCACCACGGTGCACGCGCCGCAGTCACCGCTGGCGCAACCTTCCTTGGTGCCGGGTTTGCCCACGTGGTCGCGCAGATAGTTGAGCACAGTCAGATTCGGGTCCAGGGCGTGCTCGCTACGGAGTTCCTGGTTGAGTAAAAACTGGATCACGGATGGCCTCGCAGACTCATTATTGTTGTTAACCGATGTGACCGAATTTAGCAGGTCTGACTTTTCGGTCAATGATTTTCTGACTTAAAGGTCAGGAAAAATCATTTTCTCGATCAACAACGGGTTTCCTACAGTATTGACCTACACGGGACAGGCTGCTTTTTGCTTGAAACGTGCCAAAAACCACCGGGCAGGCACTCCGCCATCCAGCATCAATTGCGCTACACTGCGCCGCTTGTGCAAATCGAAGAGTTTGAAGGACAACCATGACGTTCAAGGCGCCGGACAGCCTCGCCGAGCAAATCGCTCACCACCTCGCCGAACGCATCATTCGCGGTGAAATGAAGCCCGGGGAGCGCATCCAGGAGCAGAAGGTCACGCAGGCGCTCGACGTCAGCCGTGGTTCTGTTCGCGAGGCGTTGCTGATTCTCGAACGTCGTCACCTGATCGCGATCCTGCCGCGCCGTGGCGCCCACGTGACCGAACTCACCGCGCACAAGGTCAGAAGCCTGTGCGCGTTGATGAGCGAGATGTACATCCTGCTGGCCAACGCCGTGGCCACCGGCTGGAAAGTCCAGGCCGACCTTGCGCCATTCGTGCAGATCCAGCAGCGGCTGACCGCCAGCTTCGAGCGTCAGGACATTCACACCTTCGTCGACGAAAGTTTCAGCGTGATGCGCGCCACCTATCCGTTTGCCGACAATCCCTATCTGCAGGAAACCGTCGAAAACCTGCAGCCGGCCATGAGCCGTGCGTATTTCCTGGCCCTCGACCAGCGCAAGGCCTCGATGAGCGAGTACCTGGAGCTGTTCGAACGCCTGCTCGCCGCCGTCATCGCCCGTGATTTCGTACAGATCCGCGAAGTACTGACGGCCTATGGCCAGCGCAGTTGCGAGCTGGTGATCTCTGCCCTGACGGATGCATAAGCGTGCGGCTCAAGTGCATCAAGCTGGCGGGATTCAAATCCTTCGTCGATCCGACCACGGTGAACTTCCCCAGTAACATGGCGGCGGTTGTCGGCCCCAATGGTTGCGGCAAGTCGAACATCATCGACGCCGTTCGCTGGGTAATGGGCGAAAGTTCGGCGAAGAACCTGCGTGGCGAATCGATGACCGACGTCATCTTCAACGGCTCCACCAGCCGCAAGCCGGTCAGCCAGGCGAGCATCGAGCTGGTGTTCGACAACTCCGACGGCACATTGCTGGGTGAATACGCCGCCTACGCGGAAATTTCCATTCGCCGCAAAGTCACCCGCGACAGCCAGACGACCTATTACCTCAACGGCACCAAGTGCCGTCGCCGCGACATCACCGATATCTTCCTCGGCACCGGCCTGGGCCCGCGCAGCTACTCGATCATCGAGCAGGGCATGATCTCCAAGCTGATCGAGTCCAAGCCTGAAGACCTGCGCAACTTCATCGAAGAAGCCGCGGGCATCTCCAAATACAAGGAGCGCCGGCGCGAGACCGAAAACCGTATCCGCCGCACCCACGAAAACCTCGAGCGTCTGACCGACCTGCGCGAAGAACTCGAACGCCAGCTCGAACGCCTGCACCGTCAGGCCGAGGCGGCGAAGAAGTATCAGGAATACAAGGGCGAGGAGCGCCAGCTCAAGGCGCAACTCTCGGCCCTGCGCTGGCAGGACCTGAACGATCAGGTCGGCCAGCGTGAAGCGATCATCGGCACCCAGGAAATCAGCTTCGAAGCCTTGGTGGCCGAGCAGCGCAACGCCGACGCCAGCATCGAACGCCTGCGCGACGGGCACCATGATCTGTCCGAACGCTTCAATCTGGTGCAGGGGCGCTTCTATTCGGTCGGCGGCGACATCGCCCGGGTCGAGCAGAGCATCCAGCACGGGCAGCAGCGTTTGCGCCAGTTGCAGGACGACTTGAAGGAAGCCGAGCGCGCACGCCTGGAAACCGAGTCGCACCTGGGCCACGACCGCACCTTGCTGCTGACCCTCGGCGAAGAGCTGGACATGCTCACCCCCGAGCAGGAAGTCACCAGCGCCGCCGCCGAAGAGGCCGCCGCCGCGCTGGAAGAATCCGAAACCACCATGCACGGCTGGCAGGAGCAGTGGGACGCGTTCAACCTGACCGCCGCCGAGCCGCGCCGTCAGGCGGAAGTCCAGCAGTCGCGCATCCAGCAGCTGGAAACCAGCCTGGAGCGTCTGGCCGATCGTCAGAAGCGTCTGGGCGAAGAGCGCGAGCTGCTTTCGGCGGACCCGGAAGACGCGGCGATCATGGAACTCAGCGAGCAGCTGGAAACCAGTGAAGCGACCCTCGAAGATCTGCAGGCCAGCGAAGAGGCCCAGGTCGAGCGCCTCGAGCAACTGCGCCAGCAATTGCAGCAGGCACTGTCGGCGCAGCAACAGGCCCAGGGCGATCTGCAACGGCTCAATGGTCGACTGGCTTCGCTGGAAGCCTTGCAGCAGGCCGCACTCGACCCAGGCACTGGCACCGCCGAATGGTTGCGCGAGCAACATCTGGCGGATCGCCCGCGACTGGCTGAAGGCCTGAAGGTCGAGGCGGGTTGGGAACTGGCGGTGGAAACCGTACTCGGCGCCGACCTGCAAGCGGTGCTGGTGGATGATTTCAACGATTTCGATCTGTCCGGGTTCGCCCAGGGCGATTTGCGTTTGCTCAGCCCTTCCAGCGACGGTGTACGCGTGCCGGGCAGCTTGCTGGACAAGGTCGAGGCGCAGATCGATCTGTCGCCTTGGCTGGGGCAGGTCAAACCGGTGGAAAACCTTGAGCAGGCCCTGGCCCTGCGTGGCCAGCTGGCCTCCGGGCAAAGCCTGATCAGCCGCGATGGTTATTGGGTCGGCCGGCATTTCCTGCGGGTGCGTCGCGCCAGCGAAGCGGAAAGCGGCGTACTGGCCCGTGGTCAGGAGATCCAGCAATTGAGCCTTGAGCGCGAAGAGCGCGAGGCCACCGTCGAGACGCTGGAAACCCAGCTGCAGAATCTTCGGGCGCAACAGCGTCAGCAGGAAAACGGTCGCGAACACCTGCGTCGACTGCTGCAGGATGAAGCCCGTCAGCAAGGCGAATTGAAGGCCCAGTTGTCGGCCGGCAAGGCCAAGGCCGAACAGTTGAACCTGCGCCGCACCCGTCTCGATGAAGAGATCGCCGAACTGGGCGAGCAGCGTGAGCTGGAGCACGAACAGATCGGCGAAGCGCGTATTCACTTGCAGGACGCCCTCGACAGCATGGCGCTGGACACCGAGCAGCGCGAATTGCTGCTGGCCCAGCGCGACAGCCTGCGCGAACGTCTGGACCGGGTACGCCAGGAGGCTCGCCAGCACAAGGATCACGCCCATCAACTGGCGGTGCGCCTGGGTTCGCTCAAGGCACAGCACGATTCCACGCGTCAGGCCCTGGAACGACTGGAAATGCAGTCCGAGCGCCTGACCGAAAAGCGTGAACAGCTGAGTTTGAATCTGGAGGAGGGCGAGGCGCCGCTGGAAGAGTTGCGTCTGAAGCTTGAAGAGTTGCTCGACAAGCGCATGACTGTCGACGAGGAACTCAAGACCGCGCAGATCGCCATGGAAGATGCCGACCGCGAACTGCGCGACGCCGAGAAGCGCCGCAGCCAGGCCGAGCAGCAATCGCAGCTTATTCGCGGTCAGCTGGAGCAGCAGCGCATGGACTGGCAGGCGCTGACCGTGCGACGCAAGGCCCTGCAGGATCAGTTGCTCGAAGACGGTTACGACCTGCACGGCGTGCTCGCCACCCTGACTGCCGAAGCCAGCGAAAAGGCTGCCGAGGAAGAACTTGAGCGCATCGCCGCGCGTATTGCGCGCCTGGGTGCGATCAACCTCGCGGCCATCGACGAATACCAGCAACAATCCGAGCGTAAACGTTATCTGGATGCGCAGAACGACGATCTGGTGGAAGCGCTCGAAACCCTGGAAAACGTCATTCGCAAGATCGACAAGGAAACGCGCAACCGTTTCAAAGATACCTTTGATCAGATCAATGGCGGATTACAGGCGCTTTTTCCAAAAGTTTTCGGTGGCGGACGCGCGTATTTGGAACTGACGGGCGAAGATCTACTCGATACAGGGGTGACGATCATGGCGCAGCCGCCCGGAAAGAAGAACAGCACCATCCATTTGCTCTCCGGTGGCGAGAAAGCCCTGACTGCATTGGCCCTGGTTTTTGCGATCTTCAAGTTGAATCCGGCGCCGTTCTGCATGCTCGACGAGGTTGACGCGCCACTGGATGACGCTAACGTTGGACGCTACGCGCGTCTGGTGAAAGAGATGTCGCAGACGGTGCAGTTCATCTATATCACCCACAACAAGATCGCCATGGAAATGGCCGATCAACTGATGGGGGTGACGATGCACGAGCCGGGCTGTTCGCGTCTTGTGGCGGTGGATGTCGAGGAGGCGATGGCGATGGTGGATGCATGACGGCAGCTTCGAGCGATAAGCTGCAAGCTGCAAGAGGGTTCTGCTTGCAGCTTGAAACTTGCGGCTTGTAGCTTGAGCTGCGCAGTTCATTAAACGTAAGAGCTGATTAATGAAGATGGCAAATCGACACAAATTGCGCAGCGATTTCGACCGACGGTGTAAAGTTGCCTTTGGTCGTGCTAGTTTAATGTCAATTTTTCGTATACGTGGGCAAAACGCCTGTCAGAACATAGAGTTGGCGCCACGTTTTAAAGCGGTTTGCAGATTGTAAACCCCTTATTTTTCAGCATTTTTTATAGAGGCACGGGATTACATGGAAATCGGTCTGCGCGAGTGGCTGATCGTCATCGGCATCATTGTCATTGCCGGTATTCTTTTCGATGGCTGGCGCCGTATGCGCGGCGGCAAGGGAAAACTGAAATTCCGTCTTGACCGAAACCTGTCCAACCTGCCGGACGAGGACACCAGCGCCGAGCTGTTGGGCCCGTCCCGCGTACTGGACAACCATAAAGAGCCGCAGCTGGACGAGCAGGATCTGCCGTCGGTGAGCATGCCGGCCCGCGAGCCTCGCGAACCCCGCGAATCGGGTTCCAAGCGTGGCAAGCGTGGCGGCGAGCCATCCCAGGGCGACCTGAACCTCAACCTCGATCTGGATGGTGGCCCGAGCTTCAGCAGCCGCGACGACGATTACATTGAAGAGACCAAGGCTTCGCCATCGGCCAGCGACAAGGAACAACCCCAGGCTGAAGAAGTGCTGGTGATCAGCGTGATCTGCCGCGACGCCGCCGGCTTCAAGGGCCCGGCGCTGTTGCAGAACATTCTGGAAAGCGGTCTGCGTTTCGGCGAAATGGACATCTTCCACCGCCACGAAAGCATGGCGGGCAACGGCGAGGTCTGGTTCTCCATGGCCAACGCGGTCAAGCCAGGCGTGTTCGACCTGGATGACATCGACCACTTCAGTACCCCGGCGGTGAGCTTCTTCCTCGGTCTGCCAGGCCCGCGTCATCCGAAACAGGCTTTCGACGTGATGGTGGCCGCGGCGCGCAAACTGTCCCAGGAACTGAACGGCGAACTGAAGGATGACCAGCGCAGCGTACTGACCGCCCAGACCATCGAACATTACCGTCAGCGCATCGTCGAATTCGAACGCCGCGCCCTGACCCAGAAACGTTGATCAGGATCGCGCCACGCGACCTGTACCTGTAGGAGCCGAGCTTGCTCGCGATAGCGATTTCAATGACGCCATCGCGAGCAAGCTCTGCTCCTGCAATGTTTTTACCGCATCAACAGATTGAGCAGCCACGGCTGCTCTTTTGCTTTATGAGAGACCACCCATGACTGCCGCCAAAGACCGCATTCTAGAGCTGCGTGCCGAGCTGGACCTGCACAACTATCGCTATCACGTGCTGGACGAGCCGAGCATCCCGGACGCCGAGTACGATCGGTTGTTCAAGGAGCTCAAGGCCCTCGAAGCCGAGCATCCGGAACTGATCACCAGCGACTCGCCGACCCAGCGAGTGGGCAGCGCGGCGTTGTCGGCCTTCACTCAGGTGCGACACGAAGTACCGATGCTCAGCCTGGGCAACGCCTTCGAAGAAACCGACATGCGCGAATTCGATCGCCGGGTCACCGAAGGCCTGGATCTGCCGGCCGGTGATCTGTTCGGTGGTGGCGCGGCGGTGCAATACAGCTGCGAGCCGAAGCTCGATGGCCTGGCGGTCAGTCTGTTGTATCAGGACGGCCTGCTGGTGCGCGGCGCGACCCGCGGCGACGGCACCACCGGCGAAGACATCAGCGTCAACGTGCGCACCGTGCGCAACATCCCGCTCAAACTGCACGGCACCGGCTGGCCGGCGACCCTGGAAGTGCGCGGTGAAGTGTTCATGTCCAAGGCCGGTTTCGAGCGGCTCAACGCCACCCAACTGGAAGTCGGCGGCAAGACCTTCGCCAACCCGCGCAACGCGGCGGCGGGCAGCTTGCGCCAACTGGATTCGAAGATCACCGCCAACCGCCCGCTGGAGTTCTGCTGCTACGGCATCGGCCAGGTGTCCGCAGACATCGCCGATACGCACATCGGCAACCTGCAACAGCTCAAGGCCTGGGGCATGCCGATCAGCCACGAGCTGAAACGGGCGAACGGAATCGATGAATGCCTGGACTACTACCGCGATATCGGTGAGCGCCGCAACGCGCTGCCCTATGAAATCGACGGCGTGGTGTTCAAGGTCAACAGCATCGCCTCGCAGCGCGAGCTGGGTTTCCGCGCCCGGGAACCGCGCTGGGCCATCGCCCACAAATTCCCGGCCATGGAAGAGCTCACCGAGCTGCTCGATGTGGAGTTCCAGGTCGGACGTACCGGCGCCGTCACGCCGGTGGCGCGCCTCAAGCCGGTCAAGGTCGCAGGTGTCACCGTGGCCAATGCCACCTTGCACAACATGGATGAAGTGGCGCGCCTGGGCCTGATGATCGGCGACACGGTGATCATTCGCCGCGCGGGAGACGTGATTCCACAGGTGGTGCAAGTGGTCACCGAGCGGCGCCCGGACGATGCCCGGCCCGTGCACATCCCGGAAAAGTGCCCGGTGTGCGGCTCCCATGTCGAACGCACGCAACTGATCAAGCGCAGCAAGGGCCGTGAGACAGTCAGCGAGGGCGCGGTGTATCGCTGCGTCGGTCGCCTGGCCTGTGGCGCGCAGCTCAAGCAGGCGATCATTCACTTCGTTTCCCGCCGGGCGATGGATATCGAAGGCCTGGGCGAGAAGAGCGTCGAGCAACTGGTGGATGAAGGCCTTGTGAGTTCGCCGGCCGACCTGTACGCCCTCACCTTCGAACAGGTGGTGGATCTGGAAGGTTTCGCCGAGCTGTCGAGCCGCAACCTTCTGAGCGCCATCGAAGACAGCAAGAGGCCGGGACTGGCGCGCTTCATCTACGCCCTCGGCATTCCCGATGTCGGTGAGGAAACGGCCAAGGTGCTGGCGCGTTCACTGGGTTCGCTGGAGCGGGTGCAGAAAGCCCTGCCGCAAGTGTTGACCTACCTGCCGGATGTCGGGCTGGAAGTCGCTCACGAGATCCACAGTTTCTTCGAGGATTCGCACAACCAGCAGGTGATCGCCGATCTGCTCAAGCACGGCATGCAAATCCAGGATCAGGGCGAGCTGGGCGCGGAGTTTGCCGCCAGCACCACCCTGGGCGGTTTTCTCGACAAGCTGCACATTCCTTCGGTCGGACCGGGCGGGGCACAGAAACTCGCCGACAAGTTCGGTTCGCTGCAAGCGGTGGTCGACGCCGACTGGCTGGACATGCGCCGGACCTTGCCGGAGAAGCAGGCCAACTCGGTTCGCGAGTTTTTCGCCCTCGAGGAAAATCGCCTCCAGGCGGTCGAGGCGGAAAAGCAACTGGCTGATTTCGGCATGCACTGGCAGAGCGAAAAGAAAGTGGTGGAAGGCTTGCCGCTGACCGGCCAGACCTGGGTGCTGACCGGCTCGCTGGAGTTGATGAGCCGCGATGTGGCCAAGGACAAGCTGGAGAGTCTGGGTGCCAAGGTGGCGGGTTCCGTGTCGGCCAAGACCCATTGCGTGGTGGCGGGGCCGGGGGCGGGGTCCAAGTTGACCAAGGCCAATGAGTTGGGGTTGAAGGTGTTGGATGAAGAGGCGTTCGTCGAGTTTCTGAAAAATCACGGCATTACGGTCTGACGTCAAAAGATCGCAGCCTTCGGCAACTCCTGCAGGGAAATGCGTTCCAATGTAGGACCTGCCGCAGGCTGCGATCTTTTTGGTTCTGCATGTCCTTGAAGCACCTCATGTTTTTTAATCCGCGCCAACGGTTGTAACTTCGTCTCAGATAGGTACAATGGCGCGGCTCGCCGTCAGGTGAGCATCGTTATGGTGACCCCATCGGTCCCCCCGCAACGATCAGCCGTGAACCCGGTCAGGCCTGGAAGGGAGCAGCCGCAGCGGTGACATTGTGTGCCGGGGTGTGGCTGGTGGGGTTGCCACCTTAACGACTTCGCGAGTGCTCTCTCGCATCTTTTTTCCCCCGAATACTTCGATTTTGCTGCCATGGCTCTCGTCCATAGCGGTGTTTTGTCGTCTGCGCTTCACGCATCGAAACGACCTTCAATTCCATTCCGAATCAAGAGCTTAACGAGATTTCCCTGCATCTGCGGCTGAGAGCCGTTTTCGCCTTTTCTTGCAAAATGTGACGCATCTCGTAGAATCGCCGCCCCAAATAGGTAGTTAATGGCCTGTTCCCGGAAGTTCGAAAAACAAATAGAAGCCAACATGGCGTTCGCTTAACCGCGTTTCGAGAGTCTCTGGGCAGCCTGCTGCCTCACAGGCTTGCACCGCCAATGTCAGCGACAGCGAGTCTGACTCATGGATGAGAAGTACCGCAGGGCCGTGGATGCCGCCGCGATTTTTTCCGAGACCGATCCCACCGGCCGGATTACCCACGTCAATGATCAATTCTGTGCAGTCTCCGGCTACAGCCGCGAAGAGCTGCTTGGGCAAAACCATCGTCTGCTCAATTCCGGCACGCACTCGGCTGAGTTTTTCTCCGGCATGTGGCGCACCATCGCTTCAGGCAATGTCTGGAAGGGTGAAATCTGCAACCGCGCGAAAGACGGCAGCCTGTATTGGGTAGAGAGCACCGTGGTGCCCGTGCTCGACAAGGCCACGGGGCGTGTCGAGCGTTATCTGTCGATCCGTTTCGATATCAGCGAAAAGCGCGAGCTGCTCCACACCCTGCAATGGCGGGTAGGGCACGACGTGCTGACCGGCTTGCCCAACCGCGCATTCCTCTCGGATCTGCTGGACCAGGCTTTGGAGTTCTCCAGGGTCAAAGGCACTCCATTGGCGGTGTGCATGCTTGATCTTGACGGCTTCAAGGCGGTCAATGATGGCTATGGGCATGCCACGGGCGATCTCTTGTTGGTGGAGGTAGCCAAACGATTGCGTGGCATCCTGCGCGGCGAAGACGTGGTAGCGCGGCTGGCCGGTGACGAGTTCGTGCTGGTGCTGCGTCATGTGCGGGATCTGCCGGAACTGCACGCCGCGCTGGATCGGGTGCTGGAAGCGATATCGATGCCTTACTCACTGGCCGGCAAGGAAATGCATGTGTTCGCCAGCATCGGCGTCACTTTGTTCCCTCACGACAATGAAGACGCCGAAACCCTGCTGCGCCACGCCGATCAGGCGATGTACGTGGCCAAGCAGAGCGGTCGCAAGCGCTTTCATTTGTTCGATGTGTCCCGGGATCAGGAGGTCAAGGCCACCTACCAGACCGTGGAGCAGGTGCGCCAGGCATTGGCAGGCGACGAGTTGCATCTGCACTTTCAGCCCAAGATCAATATGCGCAGCGGCGAAGTCGTGGGGTTCGAGGCGCTGCTGCGTTGGGACCATCCGCAAAAGGGCACGGTGCCTGCCCGGGAGTTTCTGCCGCTGGTCGAGGAGACCGACCTGATCGTCGAGATCGGCGATTGGGTGATGAACCGGGTGCTGACGCAGCTGGATCAATGGCAGCAGGCCGGGCATGACTGGCCGGTGAGCGTGAACATCGCGGCGCGGCATTTTCAGCGCACGGACTTTGTCGAACGCCTGAAAACCGTGCTGGCGCGACACGCCGACGTCGACCCGCAGCGGCTGGATCTGGAAATCGTCGAGGCGGTCGCCATCGAGAACATCCAGCACGTCAGCGATTGCCTGCGGGCCTGTCAGGCGCTGGGGGTGCAGTTTTCGCTGGGGGATTTCGGCACGGGATACTCGTCCCTGAGCTACCTCAAACGCCTGCCGACCCAGGCCATCAAGATCGACAAGTCCTTCGTGCGCGACATCCTGCATGACCGCGACGACCTTGCCCTGACCACCGCGGTGATCGGCCTGGCCCGGGCGTTCGGCCGGCAGGTGATTGCCGAAGGGCTGGAAAGTGCCGAGCACGGTGAATTGCTGCTGCGATTGGGCTGCGAAGTGGCCCAGGGTTACTTCATCGCCCAGCCGATGCCGCCTTCGGCAGTGCCGGACTGGGTGGCGGGGTTTGTCGCGCCATCGCAGTGGCGGCAGATGGATCAGGTTGTCTGAAACCCACAAGGTGCTACGGCTTGGCGCCGAAATACAACCTGATGATGTCATCAATCTCCCCGGACATTTTCATCCGCACCAACGTGCGCAGGATCCGTTGCGCCGGCACATCCGGATCATTGCGCACGAAGCAGCCCAGGCTTTGCTCCTGCAGCACCGCCACGCTGCGCAGTTGTCTATCCGGCAGCAATCGCTGATTGAACCAGTCCAGCGTCCATTGATTACTGACGGCGTATTGATTGCGGCCGGCCAGGAGTTTTTCCAGCACCAGTTCCTGATTGCGGGCGTCGTCCCGTAGCAGCTGATTGGCGTCGAACAGCGGTTGCAGGGTCGGGTAGCTATAGCCGAGCACGGTGCCGATGGTCTGGCGTGGCAGGCTTGCCGGGATCACCTCAGTGGGTGGGACGGGGCGGCTGACCAGCAGGTCGGGCTGGGTCCAGAGCGGGACGCTCCAGAGATAGTTGTCGGGCAGGTTCGGCAGCCAGGATTGGGCGACGTAGCAGCGAACATCGATCTCGTTGTGTTCCATGGCAATCTGCACCCGGCTGCGGGGCAACACATGAAACTCCGCGGGCGCGCCGACCTGGGTCGCGAGGCTGAGCATCACGTCGTACAGGATGCCCTGGGTCGGTCGGCCATGGTCCAGTTGCACCAGCGGCATTGCCCAACTGTCGGACACGGCAAAGCGCAGCGGCGTCTCGGCAGCGAATACGTTCAGGCTGATCGACAGCAGTGCCCCCATGGCCAGCCGCATAAACGCTCCGCTATTTTTGATAAAAAGCTCCCGAAATGCAGCTTATCCAGTTTAGACGAGTACACCGGATGCAATTTTGCCCTTGCTCCGCTAGCATTAGCCGCTTCCGCTTCTATCGCCGCGATGGTTTTCGATGAGTTATCAGGTTCTTGCACGTAAATGGCGTCCGCGCTCGTTCCGCGAAATGGTCGGCCAGACCCATGTGCTCAAGGCTCTGATCAATGCCTTGGACAGCCAGCGCCTGCACCACGCCTACCTGTTCACCGGTACGCGTGGGGTCGGCAAGACCACCATTGCGCGAATCATCGCCAAATGCCTGAACTGCGAAACCGGTATCACTTCCTCGCCTTGCGGCGAGTGTTCGGTGTGCCGCGAGATCGATGAGGGCCGCTTCGTCGACCTGATCGAGATCGACGCCGCGAGCCGCACCAAGGTCGAGGACACCCGCGAACTGCTCGACAACGTGCAATACGCCCCGAGCCGTGGGCGCTTCAAGGTCTACCTGATCGACGAAGTGCACATGCTCTCCAGCCATTCCTTCAATGCGCTGCTCAAAACCCTCGAAGAACCGCCACCCTACGTCAAGTTCATCCTGGCCACCACTGATCCGCAGAAACTTCCTGCAACGATTCTGTCGCGGTGCCTGCAGTTCTCCCTGAAAAACATGACTCCCGAGCGTGTGGTCGAGCATTTGACCCACGTGCTGGGCGTGGAAAACGTGCCGTTCGAAGACGATGCACTGTGGCTGCTGGGCCGCGCCGCCGACGGTTCGATGCGTGATGCCATGAGCCTGACCGACCAGGCGATCGCCTTCGGTGAAGGCAAGGTCCTGGCCGCCGATGTGCGGGCGATGCTCGGCACCCTCGATCACGGCCAGGTCTATGACGTCCTGCACGCGCTGATCGAAGGCGATGCCAAGGCACTGCTCGAAGCGGTGCGCCATTTGGCCGAACAAGGCCCGGACTGGAACGGCGTGCTCTCGGAAATTCTCAACGTGCTGCACCGTGTCGCCATCGCCCAGGCCCTGCCTGAAGGCGTCGACAACGGTCACGGCGATCGTGACCGGGTGCTGGCGCTGGCCCAGGCTCTGCCGGCCGAAGACGTGCAGTTCTACTACCAGATGGGCCTGATCGGCCGTCGCGACCTGCCTCTGGCGCCGGACCCGCGGGGCGGCTTCGAAATGGTGCTGCTACGGATGCTCGCCTTCCGGCCTGCCGACGCCGCTGACGCCCCAAGGCAAGCGCTAAAGCCAGTGGGGATCAGCCAGGCCACAGTTGATTCCGCGAAAGCAGTGGCTGCCGCGCCGGTTGCTGCACCGGTAGTCGCTGCGGCAGTGGCGCCGGTCGCTGCGCCGCCGGTGGCGGCTCCAGCGCCTGTTCCGAAACCTGAGCCTGAACCCGTTGCACCGGTGGTGGCGCCCGAACCTGTGGTCGAAGCGACGGTCGCCGAAGAGGTGATTGACCTGCCGTGGAATGATCCGGTCGAGCCAGAACCGGAGCCAGAAGCAGCCCAGCAACCCGCCGTTGAGCCGCTGCTGGACACCGTCAGCGAGCAACCCGAGTTGCCGCCGGTGATGGCGCCGACGCCTGACAGCGTGGTCCCGGACGCACCGGAGTGGGCCGCCGCGCCGATCCCGGAGCCGACCGTCGCCGAAGTCGATGCCGCCACGCCGGGCATGGACCTGGACGACGAGCCGCCGCTGGACGAGGACTACATCGAGCCGGACATGGATTCGGTCTACAGCTACCTCGATGAGCTGGCCAGCGAACATGCCGCCGAACCTGCGCCCGAGCCTGAACCCGAGCCCGCCGCCGCGCCGGCCACCGGTCTGGCCTTGCAATGGCTGGAGCTGTTCCCGAAATTGCCGATTTCCGGCATGACCGGCAGCATCGCCGCCAACTGCACGCTGATCGCGGTGGATGGCGACAACTGGCTGCTGCACCTGGACCCGGCCCACAGCGCGCTGTTCAACGCCACGCAGCAGCGTCGTCTGAACGATGCGCTGAACCAGTTTCACGGGCGTACCCTGACGCTGACCATGGAGCTGATCAAGCCCGAGCAGGAAACCCCGGCCCAGGCGGCGTCGCGCCGGCGTGCAGACCGCCAGCGCGAGGCCGAGAAATCGATCCACGGTGATCCGTTCATCCAGCAAATGATGCAGCAGTTCGGTGCGGTGATCCGTAACGATACTATTGAACCTGTCGAAGCCCTGGTCAGTCAGGGCTAATAACTGAAGGCGTCCGGCCGATAGCGCCGGGCGACGTTTAAATCCGGTACTTTTGAGGTGATTCCCATGATGAAAGGTGGCATGGCCGGCCTGATGAAGCAGGCGCAGCAGATGCAGGAAAAAATGGCCAAGATGCAGGAAGAACTGGCCAACGCCGAAGTCACCGGCCGCGCCGGTGGCGATATGGTCACCCTGGTGATGACCGGTCGTCATGACGTGAAAAGCATCAGCATCGACCCGAGCCTGGTCGAAGGCCTGAGCGAAGACGACAAGGAAATGCTGGAAGCCGTCATCGCCGCCGCCTTCAACGACGCCGTGCGCAAGATCGAAGCCAACAGCCAGGAGAAAATGGGCAGCATGACCGCCGGCATGCAACTGCCACCGGGCATGAAGCTGCCATTCTGATTCGCCGTCGGGCGTCGGATGAGCTACAAAAAATGCCAGGCATTGCGCCTGGCATTTTTGTTTTTGGCCAATGCATGTGGCGCCTTCCTTCGCGGGCAAGCCTCGCTCCTGCAGGCCCGAGGTGAACCCTGTAGGAGTGAGGCTTGCCCGCGAAGAACGCGACTCGGTACAACGGAAAAACATCGAACGCCATCGCGCAACCAAAGGTCTGCTTTCCTGTACCCCCGAACCCATCGATCAAAGGAGACGCTGCCATGTCCGACCCCATGACCCTCAACCAACGCATCGTCCTGGCCTCGCGCCCCGTTGGCGCGCCGACGCCGGAGAACTTTCGCCTGGAGCGGGTCGCGCTCCCCGAGCTGGCCGACGGCGAGGTGCTGCTCAAGACCCTCTACCTGTCCCTGGACCCCTACATGCGCGGGCGCATGAGCGATGCGCCGTCCTACGCGGCGCCTGTGGAAATCGGTGCGGTGATGACCGGCGGCGCGGTCAGCCGGGTCGAGCAGTCGCGCAATCCGAAGTTCCAGGAAGGTGATCTGGTGGTGGGCGCCACGGGCTGGCAAAGCCACAGCATCAATGATGGCCGCGGCATCATGCCGATCCCTTCGGGCCTGCCGAGCCCCTCCATGGCCCTCGGCGTACTGGGCATGCCCGGCATGACCGCCTACATGGGCCTGATGGACATCGGTCAGCCCAAGTCCGGCGAAACCCTGGTGGTCGCGGCCGCCTCTGGCGCCGTGGGCTCGGTGGTCGGGCAGGTGGCGAAGATCAAGGGCCTGCGTGCGGTGGGCGTGGCCGGTGGCGCCGACAAATGCCGCTACGTGGTGGAGGAGCTGGGCTTCGACGCCTGCATCGACCACAAGAGCCCGGACTTTGCCGATCAGCTGGCCAAGGCCTGCCCTCAGGGCATCGACATCTATTACGAGAACGTCGGCGGCAAGGTGTTCGATGCGGTGGTGCCGTTGCTCAATCCCAAGGCGCGTATTCCCCTGTGCGGCCTGATTTCCTCCTACAACGCGACCGAGGCGCCCAGCGGACCGGATCGCCTGCCGCAGTTGCAGCGCACGCTGCTGACCAAGCGTGTGCGTATTCAGGGCTTCATCGTGTTCGACGACTACGGTGACCGTCAGTCCGAGTTCGGCAGCGCCATGGCGCCCTGGGTGCGTGCGGGCAAGGTGAAATTCCGCGAAGATGTGGTCGATGGCCTGGAAAACGCACCTCAGGCGTTCATCGGTCTGCTGGAGGGACGCAACTTCGGCAAGCTGGTGATTCGCGTCGCCCAGGGCTGATGGCCCTGGCCATTTGACGCTAACCGGAGGCGCGGGTATAAACCGCGTCTCGTTGTTTTGTCGGATGTTTCCCCATGAGCTTCAGCCCTTTGATTCGCCAACTGATCGATGCCCTGCGCGTGCTGCCGGGCGTGGGTCAGAAAACCGCCCAGCGCATGGCGTTGCAGTTGCTCGAGCGTGATCGCAGCGGCGGCGCGCGCCTGGCCCAGGCCATGAGCCAGGCCATGGAAGGGGTCGGCCACTGCCGTCTGTGCCGCACGCTGACAGAAGACGACCTGTGCCCGCAGTGCGCCGACACCCGGCGCGACGACACGCTGCTGTGCGTGGTGGAAGGGCCGATGGATGTCTATGCGGTGGAGCAGACCGGTTTCCGCGGTCGCTACTTCGTGCTCAAGGGGCACCTGTCACCCCTCGATGGCCTGGGGCCGGAAGCCATCGGTATCCCGCAATTGATGGCGCGGATCGAGGAAGCGGGGACCTTCACCGAAGTGATCCTCGCCACCAACCCCACCGTCGAAGGCGAAGCCACGGCGCACTACATCGCCCAGCTGCTGAGCAGCAAAGGCCTGATCGCCTCGCGCATCGCCCACGGCGTGCCGCTGGGGGGCGAGCTGGAGCTGGTCGATGGCGGGACCCTGGCGCATTCGTTTGCCGGGCGTAAGCCTATTTCCCTGTAAAAAAGCAAAAGATCGCAGCCTTCGGCAGCTCCTGCAGGTAAACGCCAATACCCGTGCAGGAGCTGCCGAAGGCTGCGATCTTTTGATCTTGCTTCTTATTGGTTGAAAACCAAGCAAGCGCTCGGTTAACGTCGGCGAACCCCTCCCGTGGAGTTCGCCGATGCCTGCCTTTGCCGACTACTTCGACCCCAGTCACCAACTGATCCGCGACAGCGTCCGGCGTTTCGTCGAACGCGAGATTCTGCCGGGCATCGACCAGTGGGAAGAAGCCGAAAGCTTCCCCCGCGAGCTCTATCTCAAGGCCGGGGCGGCGGGAATTCTGGGCATTGGTTACCCGGAACGCTTCGGCGGCAGCCATGAAGGCGATCTGTTCGCCAAGGTCGCCGCCAGCGAAGAACTGATGCGCTGCGGCTCCGGCGGTCTGGTGGCCGGGCTCGGCTCGCTGGACATCGGCCTGCCGCCGATCCTCAAATGGGCCAGGCCCGAAGTCCGTGACCGGGTGGTGCCGCAGGTGCTGTCCGGCGAGAAAATCAGCGCCCTGGCCGTCACCGAACCCGGCGGCGGCTCCGACGTGGCCAACCTGCAGACCCGCGCCGTGCGCGACGGCGATGTCTACCGGGTCAACGGCAGCAAAACCTTCATCACCAGCGGCGTACGCGCCGATTTCTACACGGTCGCGGTGCGCACCGGCGAACCCGGTTTCGCCGGCATCAGCCTGTTGCTGATCGAGAAGGGTACGCCCGGCTTCACTGTGGGCCGGCAGCTGAAAAAGATGGGTTGGTGGGCTTCGGACACCGCCGAACTGTTCTTCGATGATTGCCAGGTGCCCGTGGGCAATCTGATCGGCGGCGAGAACATGGGATTCGCCTGCATCATGGGCAACTTCCAGAGCGAACGCCTGGCGCTGGCCCTGATGGCCAACATGACCGCGCAACTTGCGCTGGAAGAAAGCCTGAAATGGGCTCGGGAGCGTGAGGCGTTCGGCAAGCCCATCGGCAAGTTCCAGGTGATCAAGCACCGCCTCGCGGAAATGGCCACGGCGCTGGAGGTCTCAAGGGAATTCACTTATCGGCAGGCGGCGAAAATGGCCGTGGGGCAGAGCGTGATCAAGGAGATTTCCATGGCCAAGAACGTGGCTACCGATACGGCTGACCGGATCACCCATGAGGCAGTGCAGATCCTCGGTGGCCTGGGTTACATGCGCGAGAGTCTGGTGGAGCGGCTGTATCGGGATAACCGGATACTGTCGATTGGCGGGGGGACGCGGGAAGTGATGAACGAGATCATCAGCAAGCAGATGGGGCTTTGAAATCCAGGGTGATGCGACTGACGCCTTCGCGGGCAAGCCTCGCTCCTACAGGTGGGGCGGTGTTCAATACACCATCGAAACCTGTAGGAGCGAGGCTTGCCCGCGAAGACTTGCTGATAGGCGCCGCTTACTTCTCGGACAGCATAAACTGCGTCAGACAGAACGTCGGAATCCCCAGATCCACCAGCCGCTGAGACCCACCCAGCTCGGGCAGATCAATGATCGCCGCCGCTTCATGCACCCGCGCACCCATCCGGCGAATCAGGTTCGCCGCCGCGATCAGGGTCCCGCCAGTGGCGATCAGGTCATCGAACATCACCACCGAATCACCTTCGCACAGGCTGTCGGCGTGCACTTCCAGGAAGGCTTCGCCGTATTCGGTCGCGTAGCCCTCGGCCAGCACGTCGGCTGGCAGCTTGCCCTGCTTGCGGAACAGCACCAGCGGTTTGTTCAGCTGATAGGCCAGTACCGAGCCGATCAGAAAACCGCGAGCGTCCATGGCACCGATGTGGGTGAAATCGGCCTCGACATAACGATGGGCGAAGCTGTCCATCACCACGCGCATGGCGGTGGGCGACTGGAACAGTGGGGTGATGTCGCGAAAGATCACGCCCGGCTTGGGAAAGTCGATCACGGGGCGGATGAGGGATTTGATGTCGAAGGAGTCGAAGACCATCGTCGTGGTGTCCTGGCAGGGCTGCAAAACGGCGCATTATAACGGCGGCTGAACCGTTTCGCTCAGCCGCAAATCGGCTCGATCAACCTTCGACCGAACCACCGGCCAAGGCGCACAGCTGGATGGGGTCGAGGATGCGAATTTCCTTGCCTTCGGCGGCGATCAGCTCGTTCTGCTGGAAGCGCGTGAACACCCGCGACACAGTTTCCACCGCCAGCCCCAGGTAATTGCCGATTTCGTTGCGCGACATGCTCAGGCGGAACTGGTTGGCCGAGAAACCCCGGGCGCGGAACCGTGCCGACAGGTTGACCAGAAAGGTGGCGATGCGCTCGTCGGCGGTCTTTTTCGACAGCAGCAACATCATCTGTTGATCGTCGCGAATCTCGCGGCTCATCACCCGCATCAACTGACGGCGCAGTTGCGGCAGTTGCAGGGCCAGTTCGTCGAGACGTTCGAAGGGGATTTCACACACCGAGGTGGTTTCCAGGGCCTGTGCCGACACCGGATGCTTTTCGGTGTCCATGCCCGACAGGCCCACCAGTTCGCTCGGCAGGTGGAAACCGGTGAGTTGCTCTTCGCCGGCATCGCTCAGGTTGAAGGTTTTCAACGCGCCGGAACGCACGGCGTAAACAGAATCGAAGGTGTCACCCTGGCGGAACAGAAACTCGCCTTTCTTCAGTGGACGGCCGCGCTTGACGATTTCGTCCAGTGCATCCATGTCTTCCAGATTCAGCGACAGTGGCAGGCACAGCGGGGCCAGGCTGCAGTCCTTGCAGTGAGCCTGATTATGAGTGCGCAGTTTTACTGGCTCGGACATTTCTTCAATCCTTGTGGGAAAACACACATAGGCTGTAAGGGTAACTCAGCGCAGGACGTTGAAGCCAGCGCATGGCGGATTTGACGCAGTCCGTCAGATCACCCGGGAAAAGCGTTGCTGGCTGTGTTGCTGCAAATAGGCATCAAACACCATGCACACCGAACGCACCAACAAACGCCCGGCGGGCAACACCTTGATACTTTCGCGATCCAGTTCGATCAGCCCGTCCTTGGCCATTTGCTGCAATTGCGGCCAAAGTTCGCCGAAATAGCCCTGGAAATCGATATTGAAGGCCTGTTCGATCTCGGCGAATACCAGGTGGAAATGGCAGATCAGCTGTTGAATCACCGCACGCCGCAGACGGTCGTCGGCGTCGCACAACAGGCCACGGCTGGTGGCCAGTTGCGCCGAGGCCAGGCTGCTCTGGTACTGGGTCAGGTCGCTGCTGTTCTGGCAGTACAGATCGCCGATCTGGCTGATCGCCGACACGCCAAGCCCGATCAGATCGCAATGGCCGTGGGTGGTGTAGCCCTGGAAGTTGCGTTGCAGGGTCGATTCTTCCTGGGCAATCGCCAGTTCGTCGTCAGGCAGGGCGAAGTGATCCATGCCGATGTAGCGGTAGCCGGCCGCGGTCAGCTGATCGATGGTGCGCTGCAGCATCTCCAGTTTCTGCGCAGGCGTCGGCAGGTCATTGCCGTTGATGCGCCGCTGCGGCATGAAGCGTTCCGGCAAGTGGGCGTAGTTGAACACCGAGAGCCGGTCCGGCTGCAGGTGGATGACTTCTTCGACGGTGCGGGCGAAGTTGTCCGGAGTCTGCTTCGGCAGGCCGTAGATCAGGTCGATGTTGATCGAACGGAATTGCAGGGTGCGGGCGGCATCGATCACCGCGCGAGTCTGCTCCAGGGTTTGCAGCCGATTGACCGCGCGCTGCACTGCAGGGTCGAGGTCCTGCACGCCGATGCTCACGCGGTTGAAGCCCAGTTCACGGAGCAGGCCCATGGTCGACCAGTCGGCTTCACGGGGATCGATTTCGATGCCGTAGTCGCCGGAATCGTCGTCGAGCAGGTTGAAGTGCTCGCGCAGGTGCGCCATCAGCTGACGCAGTTCGTCATGGCTGAGGAAGGTCGGTGTGCCGCCGCCGAAATGCAGTTGCTCGACCTTCTGCTGCGGATCGAGGTGGCAGGCGATGAGCTGGATTTCCTGTTCCAGGCGCTGCAGGTAGGGCAGGGCGCGGCCACGGTCCTTGGTGATGACCTTGTTGCAAGCGCAGTAGTAGCAAATGTTCGCGCAGAACGGCACGTGCACGTACAGCGACAGCGGGCGCAAGGCCTTGCGGCTTTCGCGCAGGGCGTGGAACAGGTCGAAGCTGCCGACCTGGGCGTTGAATTGCACCGCGGTCGGATAAGAGGTGTAGCGCGGACCCGCCAGGTCATAACGGCGGATCAGATCGGTATCCCAACGAATGGTGTCGAGCAGCATGCGGGCATCCCCCGGAATCGGCTGGCGGTGCTGGCCAGTCTAGGGGGTGGGGCATTTGGGGATCTTGATTTGCGTCAACGGCGAACGCGGTTCTGTAGCCGCTGCCGAAGGCTGCGTGCGGCGGCGAAGCCGTCGCAAAACCTGTGTCTGCCATCTTCCGGAATTACGTGCATTTCGAATTTGCGAGGACTGCGTCCTCGGACGCAGCCTTCGGCGGCTGCTACAGGGCTGCGATCTTTTGCTTCTAGTGCCCCATCAACCAATGCTGATGCGGCCCCGGCAAGGTCCAGATGCCGAACAGGATCACCAGCAAACCGCCTGTCATACGCACGCTGCGTTTGCGCAACAACGCCGTCACCCGTTCTGCCGCCAGCCCCGTGGCGAGCAGCACTGGCCAGGTGCCGAGGCCGAACGCCAGCATCAGCAGCGCACTGTCCAGCGCATTGCCCTGGCTGGCCGACCACAGCAGGGTGCTGTAGACAAGGCCGCACGGCAGCCAGCCCCAGAGCGCGCCCAGCAGCAGCGCGCGGGGGAAGCTCGACACCGGCAGCAGCTTGTTCGCCACGGGCTGAATGTGTCGCCACAGGCCGCGGCCGAGGCTTTCGATGCGGGTCAGGCCGCTCCACCAGCCGGCCAGGTACAGGCCCATGGCAATCAGCAACAGCCCGGCGAGCACGCGCATGAACATGGCCGCCGGACTGTTGGCCACCGCCCAGCCGGCCAGGCCGATCAGCAGGCCGGCGAGGGCATAGCTGAGGATGCGTCCCAGGTTATAGGCCAGCAGCAGGCGAAAGCGGCGACTGCGTTGCTCCTTGGGGATCGCCAGGGTCAGCGCGCCCATCAAGCCGCCGCACATGCCCAGGCAATGACCGCCACCGAGCAGACCGAGAATCACCGCAGACACCAGCAGGGGCGCCAGTTCAAGCATGGGGCGGCGCCTTGTCGTCGGGTTTGGCCGGCTGGCCGCTGGCCTCGTCGACGGCTGCGGTGTGGTTGGGGTCCTGGTCGTCGAACAGGATGCTGTGGGCCGGACCGTCGAGGTCGTCGTACTGACCGCTGTCGACCGCCCAGAAGAAAATGTAGATAGCGATGGCCACGATCAGCAGTGCGGCCGGGATCATCACGTAGAGAGCTGGCATCTGGACTCCATGCCCGCGCGGCTCAGGCCGGCAGCGGGCGGGTTTCTGGCGTGGTGGCTGCGGCCTGCGTACCCGGCAGGCGAGTCAGGCGCAGGGCATTGAGCACCACGGTCAACGAACTGATGGACATGCCGACCGCTGCCCACACGGGCGTGATCCAGCCGAGGGCGGCGAACGGCAACATGAGGCCATTGTACAACCCGGCCCATAGCAGGTTCTCGATGATCACCCGACGGGTGCGTCGGGCCAGGCTGAAGGCCTCCACCAGGGCATCGAGGCGATTGGACAGCAGCACCGCGTCGGCACTGGTTTTCGCAAGATCGGTGGCCGAGCCCATGGCCACGCTGATATCGGCAGCGGCCAGTACCGGTACATCGTTGACCCCGTCGCCAAGCATCAGCACCTTGCGGCCTTGCTGATGCAGTTGCTGCAGAACCTGCAATTTGTCGTCCGGGCGCAAGCCGCCCCGGGCTTCGTCGATGCCCAGTTGCGCCGCGACACTGGCGACCATTGGCGAACTGTCGCCGGACAGCAGCACCGTGCGCCAGCCGCGGGCCTTGCAGGCGGCCAGCAGGGCCGGGGCATCGCTGCGCAAACGGTCGTCGAGGACAAACCAGGCCAACGGTCCCTGCTGATCGCCGAGCAGCAGCCATTGCCCGGCTTCATCCGGCATCGAGGGTGCGGCGGCGCCGCTGAGTGCGCAGACAAAACCGGGCTGGCCAATCCGCAGACGCTGCTCGCCAACCCGTCCTTCAAGGCCCAGGCCGGGGGAGCTGTGCACCTCTTCGGCGGCCAGTGGCGCGCGACCGAAGGCCCGGGCGATGGGGTGTTCGGAGCGGTTTTCCAGCGCGGCGGCCAGGCTCAGGCATTGATCGCTGTCGAGGGCGCCGAGGGGGCGGATCGAGCGCAGTGCCAGTCGTCCTTCGGTCAGGGTGCCGGTCTTGTCGAAAATCACCGTATCGATCTGGTTGATGCCTTCCAGCACATGGCCGCGAGTCAGCAGCAAACCGAGTTTATGCAGGGTGCCGGTGGCGGCGGTAAGGGCGGTCGGCGTTGCCAGGGACAAAGCGCAGGGGCAGGTGGCGACCAGCATGGCCAGGACAATCCAGAACGCCCGCGCCGAATCCAGCTGCCACCACAACAGGCCGATGCAGGCCGAGGCGATCAGGGTCAGCAGCAGGAACCACTGCGAGGCGCGGTCGGCGATTTCCGCCAGCCGTGGTTTCTCGGCCTGGGCGCGATCCAGCAGACGGACGATGGCCGAGAGTCGGGTATCCTGGCCGAGCGCCTGGACTTGCACGGTCAGCGCGCCTTCGACGTTCAGGGTGCCGGCGGTGACGGCATCGCCGGGGGTGCGAGGTTGCGGCAGGTATTCGCCGGTCAGCAGGGATTCGTCGATGCTCGACTGGCCGTCGATGATCCTGCCGTCAGCCGGAAGCACGGCGCCGGGATGGACCAGCACCTGATCGCCGACCTTCAGTTCGCTCAGCAGAATGCGTTCGCTCTGGCCATCCGGGTTCAGGCGCAGGCAGGAGGCCGGCAGCAGATTGACCAGCTGCGCGGTGGCGGCGGCGGTGCGCTCCCGCGCGCGACGCTCGAGGTATCGCCCGGCCAGCAGGAACAGGGCAAACATGCCCACCGCGTCGAAATACAGTTCGCCGACGCCGGTGATCGAAGTCCAGATCCCGGCGATGTAGGCGCTGCCAATGGCTAGCGAGACCGAAACGTCCATGGTCAGGTGACGGGTGCGCAGGTCGCGCATGGCGCCCTTGAAGAACGGTGCGCAGCTGTAGAAGACGATCGGCGTGGTGAGGAACAGCGCGACCCAGCGCAGGATCGTATGCATTTCGGGGCTGAGGTCGATGTTGAATTCCGGCCAGGTGGCCATGGTCGCCATCATCGCCTGGAACCACAGCAGGCCGGCGACTCCGAGTTGACGCAAGGCCAGGCGGTTCTCGCTGGCCAGTTGCTCGCTGGCGCGGTCGGCCTGGTAAGGGTGGGCGGCGTAGCCGATGTGGCGCAGCTCGCTGAGGACCTGGCTGAGGGGCAGTTGCGCGTCCGCCCAGCGCACGTGCAGGCGATGGTTCGACAGGTTCAGTCGCGCCTCGGCCACCGCCGGCAGCGCGCGCAGGTGTTTCTCGATCAGCCAGCCACAGGCGGCGCAACTGATGCCTTCCATCAGCAGCGTGGTTTCCGCCAGCTCGCCTTCGTGGCGGACAAAGGGTTGCTGCACTTCGGCGCGGTCATACAGCGCCAGCTCATCGACCAGTTGCACCGGCAATGCTTCGGGGTTGGCCGAGGCTTCGCTGCGATGCTGGTAATAGCTTTCCAGCCCGCCGGCCACAATCGCTTCGGCCACTGCCTGACAGCCAGGGCAACAGAATTCGCGGGTTTGCCCAAGGACCGCCGCAGTGAAACGGCTGCCGGCGGGGACGGGCAGGGCGCAGTGGTAGCAGGGGAGTGGGGTGGTCATCAAATCGAATCTATCATCCAGAACAATCCCCCTACACAGGGACGGGAGTTTGCATTTATTTTTTCTGGTCTTCCGCCCCCTGCAACGGCTCGTCGCCCAGCAGCAGGTCCTTTTCATGATCGACCGCTTCTTCCTCGAACAGGCGCCAGGTGTGGTCGTCCTGGGTGCCGAGCAGTTCGACGAAGCGCCGGCCTTCGACCTTGTCGCTCAACTGGCCGAGGTAGCGGCCCTGTTCGGTTTCACTGCGGGTCAGGATGATCTTGCGATCCTTCTCCGGCTGGGTCGGGGAGATCAGGTTCAGCTCCAGGGTTTGCGGCTGGCTGTTGCCGCTCAGGCGCAGGTCGACTTCTCCGGTCACGTCATCCAGGCGGACGCTGGCGCGCATCAACAGGGTCTGCGCCAGCAGTTCGCGGTCCAGGGAGCGGTTGATGCCTTTGCCGGCCTCGTAGTAGTTGTCGTTGACCAGGTTGTCCGGGTGATTGACCGCGATGGTCACCATCGACAGGGTCAGCGTCACCGAGCAGGCCAGAATCCCGATGATGATCCATGGCCAAAGGTGCTTGTACCACGGGCTTGCGGCGTTTGCTGCGGGCATGTTCACTTCTCTCAACGATTTTGTGGGCCGATGAATCGGCTCTTGGCTTCAACGTGAATGCTGGCGTCATCGGTGTCCTTGAGGATGAATTTCACCTCGTTGGTGCTCGATGGCAGGTGTTCCGGGGCCACGGACAGTTCGGCCGGCTGGCTGACGATATCGCCGGCCGCCACCTTGATCTCGCGCCGGCCTTGCAACCTGAGGTCGGGCAAGCCGGTAGCTTCTAGCACATAGGTGTGGTCGCGCTGATCCTTGTTCATGATCTTCAGGCTGTAGACGTTCTCGATCCGGCCCTCGGCGTTCTCACGGTACAGCACGCGGTCCTTGCTGACGTCGAAGCCCACCAGCGAGCGCATGAAGAACGCGGTGATCAGCAAGCTGATCATGGCCAGCAGCACCACGGCATAGCCGATGAGGCGCGGACGCAGCTTGTGGGTTTTCTGCCCGGACAGGTTGTGTTCGGTGGTGTAGCTGATCAGGCCGCGCGGGTACTCCATTTTGTCCATGATCGCGTCGCAGGCATCGATGCAGGCCGCGCAGCCGATGCACTCGATTTGCAGACCGTCGCGGATGTCGATGCCGGTCGGGCAGACCTGGACGCACATGGTGCAGTCGATGCAATCGCCCAGGCCCTGGGCCTTGTAATCGATCCCTTTCTTGCGCGGACCACGGCCTTCACCGCGACGCGGGTCGTAGGAAACGATCAGGGTGTCCTTGTCGAACATCACGCTCTGGAAGCGTGCGTACGGGCACATGTAGATGCACACCTGCTCACGCAGCCAGCCGGCGTTGCCGTAGGTGGCGAGGGTGAAGAAACCGACCCAGAAATACGACCAGCCATCAGCCTCGCCGGTGAAGAAATCGATAACCAGTTCACGGATCGGCGAGAAGTAGCCGACGAAGGTCATGCCGGTCACGAAACCGATCAGCAGCCACATCGCGTGCTTGCTGAATTTGCGCAGGAATTTGTTGGCGCTCATCGGCGCCTTGTCGAGCTTGATGCGCTGGTTGCGGTCGCCTTCGGTGACCTTTTCGCACCACATGAAGATCCACGTCCAGACGCTCTGCGGACAGGTGTAACCGCACCAGACCCGGCCGGCGTACACGGTGATGAAGAACAGGCCGAACGCGGCGATGATCAGCATGCCCGAGAGCAGGATGAAATCCTGGGGCCAGAAGGTCGCGCCGAAAATGAAGAATTTACGCTCCGGCAGGTTCCACCAGACAGCCTGGTGCCCGCCCCAGTTCAGCCACACCGTACCGAAGTACAGCAGGAACAACACGGCACCGCCTGCCATCCGCAGGTTGCGGAACAGGCCGGTGAAGGCGCGGGTGTAGATCTTTTCCCGGGAGGCGTAGAGGTCGACGCTGTTATTCGCGTTTTTGGCAGGCGGAGTAACGTCGTGTACCGGAATCTGGTTGCTCATCGGTTGCATCCCACGGCAGTGGAAAAATGCCTCGGTCAGTACGTGCCAACCGCGGTCAAAAAGGGGTGTCGCAGTGGCGCAATGATACGCCTGTCGCTCTGGCTCAAGGGTGCGACCTTTGGTCACGTTGGTGGAAATCCAATGACCGTGTAATGACCTGTATCAATTGACTTGTGAATTATGGCCGGTTTTGCGCGAGGGAGGGGGCAATCGGCCAACGAGTTGCCGGGCTCGAATACAGCTTCGGTGGTCAGTGATTACATCAAGGCAGGCTCATGGGCGATGATTAATCACGATGCGCTCGATTTCGAAATCTATGTCTGCTGCTCACCATTCGTCCAATGCAAGGCACTCACGCCGCTGTGTTGTTTCTCACGTTTAAGAGCGGATATCCCGCGCATGCGAACGGAGAAGCAGTATGGACATTGACGAGAATGCACCTGGAAACATGTCGCAGCAGGAAGTCACGCGCACGACCGACAACGAAACCGGGCATGACCCGAGGCGAGGGGAGTCCGAGGTTCCGCTGGCGCCGGATGATGAGGCGCCGCTCGATGAAGACATGACGGATGTGGCTGTCTCCAACAGGGTGTCCAGCGAACATCCGCAGGCGGGAACCCATAGTGGTGTTGGTGAAGTGCAGGATGATCCGCAGGCGATTGAGCGGGAAGAGACCGGGCAGACGTCCCCTGACTTGCCTGCGAGCGATCCCGAATCCGGCGCGTGACCCTGCCCCTGTAGGAGCGAGCTTGCTCGCGATGGAGGCCCAGACACCGCGGGGTATCAGGTGTCCCGCGTTATCGTTGACGACCATCGCGAGCAAGCTCGCTCCTACAGAAGGGGGCGGGCATAAAAAAATCCGAAGCCAGGAGACTGGCATCGGATTTTTCGTGAAGCGCTGCCTGGGTTCAATCGCCCGAGGCGCCTGCCTTACTGGGCATCTTGCGCCGGAGCTTTCTCGCCATGGGACAGGCTGTAGACGTAAGCGGCCAGCAGGTGAACCTTGTCGTTGCCCTGCATTTGCTCTTGCGCAGGCATCTGGCCCTGACGGCCGTAACGGATGGTCTGCTGCAGTTGAGCGAAACTCGAACCGTAGATGAACGCTGCCGGGTGAGTCAGGTTTGGCGCGCCCATGGCCGGGGTGCCTTTGCCTTCCGGACCGTGGCAAGCCACGCAGTTGGCGGCGAACAGCTTCTGGCCGTTGGCCGGGTCGGCCTTGGTGCCTTCCGGCAGTTTGCGACCATCGAGGTTGGTCACGACGAACGCGGCAACGTCCGCCACGCCTTGCTCGCCGATCACGTCAGCCCACGCCGGCATGACCGCGTGGCGACCGCCCATGATGGTGGTCTTGATGGTTTCCGGCTCGCCGCCCCAGCGCCAGTCGGCGTCGGTCAGGTTAGGGAAGCCATAAGCGCCCTTGGCGTCGGAACCGTGGCAGACCGAGCAGTTGGAGGCGAACAGGCGGCCACCCATCTTCAGGGCTTGCGGGTCCTTGGCGACTTCTTCGATCGGCATGGCGGCGAACTTGGCGAAGATCGGACCGAACTTGGCGTCCGAACGAGCCATTTCCTTTTCCCACTCGTGAACGCCGGTCCAGCCGGTCTGGCCGTTGGCGAACGCGGTCTGCTTCTCGTTATCCAGGTAGTTGTAACCTGGCAGCAGGCCTTTCCAGTTGCCCAGGCCCGGGTACAGCACCAGGTAGCCCAGGGCGAAAACGATGGTGCCCACGAACAGCATGAACCACCATTTCGGTAGCGGGTTGTCGTACTCCTCGATCCCGTCGAAAGAGTGCCCAACCGTCTCTTCGGTGGCCTCGCTGCGCTGGCCCTTGCGGGTCGACAACAGCAGCCAGGTCAGGGAAAAGATCGTACCGAGACTGAGGACTGTGACGTACAGACTCCAGAATGTAGTCATTCTTTGTTACTCCTAGAAGCTTGCTCGACGTGCTTGATGGCTTCGGGATCATCCGCGAAAGGCAGCAAGGTCGCGTCTTCAAACTCCGACTTGCGCTTGGGGCTGAACACCCACAGGGCCAGACCTACGAAGGCCACCATCACGACGACGGTGCCCAGGCCACGAATCATCCCGATATCCATTTAGATCACCGTTTGCTTTTGATGATGGTGCCCAGGCCTTGCAGATAGGCCACCAGCGCGTCCATTTCGGTTTTGCCCTTCACGGCATCCTTGGCACCGGCGATGTCTTCGTCGGTGTAAGGAACGCCGAGCGCGCGCAAGACTTCCATTTTCTTGGCGGTGTCTTTGCCGTCGAGCTTGTTTTCCACGAGGAACGGGTAGGCCGGCATCTTCGACTCGGGCACGACGTTGCGCGGGTTGTACAGGTGCGCACGCTGCCAGTCATCGGAGTAACGACCGCCGACACGGGCCAGGTCCGGACCGGTACGCTTGGAACCCCACAGGAACGGGTGATCCCAGACGCTTTCACCGGCGACCGAATAGTGGCCGTAGCGTTCGGTTTCGGCACGGAACGGACGGATCATCTGCGAGTGGCAGCTGACACAACCGTTGGCGATGTAGATGTCGCGGCCTTCCAGTTCAAGGGCGGAGCGAGGCTTCATGCCTTCGACCGGCTTGTTGGTCACGTCCTGGAAAAACAGCGGAACGATCTGGGTCAGGCCGCCGACGCTGACGGCGATGACCATGAAGAAGGCCAGCAGGCCAATGTTCTTCTCGACTGCTTCATGCTTCATCAGTGAGCTCCAACTACAGCGATCTGTTCGGCGGCTTCAGCTTCTGCCGGGTTCGAGGCACGGACGGTGCGCCATACGTTGTAGGCCATGAGCAGCATGCCGGTGGCGAAGAATGCGCCGCCCAGTGCGCGGACGATGAAGCCCGGGTGGCTGGCCTGCAGTGCTTCGACGAACGAGTAGGTGAGGGTGCCGTCATCGTTGATTGCACGCCACATCAGGCCCTGGGTGATGCCGTTTACCCACATCGAAGCGATGTACAGAACGGTACCGATGGTCGCGAGCCAGAAGTGGGCGTTGATCAGGCCGACGCTGTGCATCTGCGCACGACCGAACAGTTTCGGAATCATGTGGTAGACCGCGCCGATGGAGATCATCGCCACCCAGCCCAAGGCACCGGCGTGTACGTGGCCGATGGTCCAGTCGGTGTAGTGCGACAGCGAGTTCACGGTCTTGATCGCCATCATCGGACCTTCGAAGGTCGACATGCCGTAGAAGGCCAGGGAAACCACCAGGAAGCGCAGGATCGGGTCGGTGCGCAGCTTATGCCAGGCGCCCGACAGGGTCATCATGCCGTTGATCATGCCGCCCCAGCTCGGCGCCAGCAGGATGATCGACATCGCCATGCCCAGCGATTGTGCCCAATCCGGCAGAGCGGTGTAGTGCAGGTGGTGAGGACCGGCCCAGATGTAGAGGGTGATCAGTGCCCAGAAATGCACGATCGACAGGCGATAGGAGTAGATCGGACGCTCGGCCTGTTTCGGCACGAAGTAGTACATCATCCCCAGAAAGCCCGTGGTCAGGAAGAAGCCCACGGCGTTGTGGCCGTACCACCACTGGATCATCGCATCCGTCGCGCCCGAGTAGGCGGAGTAGGACTTGAACAGGCTGACCGGCAGCGACATGTGGTTGACGATGTGCAGCATCGCGGTCACGACGATGAACGCGCCGTAGAACCAGTTGCCGACATAGATGTGCTTGGTCTTGCGCTTGGTGATGGTGCCGAAGAACACCAGACCGTAGGTGACCCAGACGATGGCCAGCAGAATAGCCAGGGGCCATTCCAGCTCAGCGTATTCCTTGGTGGTGGTGTAACCCAGCGGCAAGGTAACGATGGCGCCGACGATCACCGCTTGCCAACCCCAGAAGGTGAAGGCCGCGAGGCTGTCGGAAATCAGTCGCGTTTGGCAGGTTCGCTGCACGACGTAATAGGAAGTGGCAAACAGTGCACAACCACCGAAGGCGAAAATCACCAGGTTTGTGTGCAACGGGCGCAGGCGTCCAAAGCTCGTCCAGGGCAGACCGAAGTTCAATTCCGGCCAGACCAGTTGAGAGGCGATGAAGACACCGAGCCCCATGCCAAGGATCCCCCAGACCACCGTCATGATGGCGAACTGGCGGACTACCTTATAGTTATAAGCAGTCGGACTGATTGCTGTGCTCATTCTAAGGTTCCACGGTTTGGGTGTTTTATTAGGATTAAAAATCGGCGCAAGTATGTAGAAAGCAGGGGGTCATTGCAACGCGCCATGACCTGGGTCAATGCTTTCAAAAGCTGATTCTGCGGCCTTTCCATGCGCCGCGTAAGGACAAATTTGCCCACGGGCAAACTGCCACTCAAGACTGGAAAGGCGAGGGGGTCAGGTCGGATGTTACGAGGTGTGTTCAATTGCAACCATCTGGTGACCGAAGGCAATTGTCGCGACAGCCGGTATCTACCAGCCTTTGCGGCCTGTCATCGGGCAGATTCGTCGAACACATCGTTCAGGGTCGACCTGGAACCGGCATCGGCCAGTCCGCTTCGGTCAAAGCGTAGACCCGAATCCGGGGAACCGAAAGGCGGTCTATTGAAGGGTGCGACAATGAGTCGCAAAGAAGGAGGGAACTGCCGCATTCGGGAGAATGCGGCAGTAGAGCGGTCAGCGATTACTGTTTTTTGCCTTCGGCCTGCAGGCGCTCGGTATTCAATCCGTGGGACAGGCTGTACACATACGCGGCCAGCAATTGCACTTTGTCGTTGCCGAGCAGTTCGCTCTGGGCCGGCATGTGGCCCTGGCGACCATGGCGGATGGTCTGCTGCAGCTGTGCCAGGCTCGAACCGTAAATAAAACCGGCTGGATGCGTCAGGTTCGGCGCGCCCATGGCTTCGGTGCCCTGGCCGGTGGCGCCGTGGCAGGCGGTGCAGGTGGTGCTGAACACCTGTTGGCCGGCTTGCAGGTCGGCGGTGTCGTCGGCCGGCAGCGGCAGGCCCGCCAGTTCGTGGCGCACGTAAGCGGCGACGTTTTTCACGCCAGCCTCGCCTAGGATTTCACCCCAGGCCGGCATCGCCGCCATGCGACCGCCCATGATGGTGGTCCTGATGGTCTGCGCGTCGCCGCCCCAGCGCCAGTCGTTGTCGGTCAGGTTGGGGAAGCCGAAAGCACCCTTGGCGTCCGAGCCGTGGCACACCGAGCAGTTGGAGGCGAACAGGCGTGCGCCCATCTTCAGTGCCTGCGGATCCTGCGCGACATCTTCCAATGGCATCGCGGCGAATTTGGCGAAGATCGGTCCGAACTTGGCGTCGGCCTTGTCCATCTCCTTTTCCCACTCGTGCGCGCCGGTCCAGCCGTTCTCGTAGCCGGGCAGGATGCCTTTCCAGTTGCCCAGGCCCGGATAGAGGATCAGGTAGCCGACGGCAAACACCAGGGTGCCGGCGAACAGCATGAACCACCACTGCGGCAGCGGGTTGTCGTATTCCTCGATGCCGTCGAAGCTGTGGCCCATGGTCTGGTCGACGCTGCCCTTGGTCTCGCCCCGGCGGGTGCCGATCAGCAGCCAGGTCAGGCCGATCAGGCTGCCGATGGTCAGTACGCAGATCCACGTACTCCAGAAGGTGGTCATGGCCGGGTACTCCTTGTTGCGGATGCTTGGGTCGTGTCGGGTTGCGGTTCGTCGGCGAACGGCAGCAGGCGCGCTTCGGCGAACTCCGGACTGCGCTTGGCGTTGAACACCCACAGGGTCAGGCCGACGAAGGCCACGAACACCACCACGGTGCCCAGGCCACGGATCATTCCAGTGCTCATTTCAATGACCATGAATCACCTCTTGCTCTTGATGGCAGTGCCGAGCACTTGCAGATAGGCGACCAGTGCGTCCATTTCGGTCTTGCCCTTGAGCGACTCGGTTGCGCCCGCAATGTCCTCGTTGGTGTAAGGCACGCCCAGGGTGCGCATGGCGCGCAGCTTGGTTTCGGTGTGGCTGCTGTCCAGCGCGTTGGCTACCAGCCATGGGTAGGCCGGCATCTTCGATTCCGGCACCACGTTGCGCGGGTTGTACAAATGCGCGCGGTGCCAGTCATCCGAGTAGCGCGCGCCGACCCGGGCCAGATCGGGACCGGTACGTTTCGAGCCCCACAGGAACGGGTGATCCCAGACGCTTTCACCGGCGACCGAGTAGTGGCCGTAGCGTTCGGTTTCGGCGCGGAACGGGCGGATCATCTGCGAGTGGCAGCCCACGCAGCCTTCGCGGATATAGATGTCGCGGCCTTCCAGTTGCAGCGCGGTGTAGGGCTTCATGCCGTCCACCGGCTTGTTGGTCACGTCCTGGAAGAACAGCGGGACGATCTGGGTCAGGCCGCCGATGCTCACGGCGAACACCATCAGCAGCATCAGCAGGCCGACGTTCTTTTCAATCGTTTCGTGTTTCATCGCGAGCTCCTCAAGCCATCTGCGCGGCAGCGGCGACTTCGGCAGGCTGCGAGGCCCGCACGGTGCGCCAGGTGTTGTAAGCCATCAGCAACATGCCGCTGAGGAACACCGCTCCGCCGATCAGTCGCACGATGAAGCCCGGGTGGCTGGCCACCAGGGTTTCGACGAAGGAGTAGGTCAGCGTGCCGTCCTCGTTCACCGCACGCCACATCAGGCCCTGGGCGATGCCGTTGACCCACATCGAGGCGATGTACAGCACGGTGCCGATGGTGGCGAGCCAGAAGTGCGCGTTGATCAGGCCGATGCTGTGCATCTGAGGGCGACCGAAGACTTTCGGGATCATGTGGTACAGCGCGCCGATGGAAATCATCGCCACCCAACCCAGGGCGCCGGCGTGTACGTGGCCGATGGTCCAGTCGGTGTAGTGGGAGAGGGCGTTCACGGTCTTGATCGCCATCATCGGGCCTTCGAAGGTCGACATGCCGTAGAACGCGAGCGACACCACGAGGAAGCGCAGGACCGGGTCGCTGCGCAACTTATGCCAGGCACCGGAGAGGGTCATCATGCCGTTGATCATGCCGCCCCAGCTTGGCGCCAGCAGGATCAGTGACATCACCATGCCCAGCGACTGCGCCCAGTCCGGCAGCGCGGTGTAGTGCAGGTGGTGGGGGCCGGCCCAGATGTACAGGGTGATCAACGCCCAGAAGTGCACGATCGACAGGCGATAGGAATACACCGGACGCTCGGCCTGCTTGGGCACGAAGTAATACATCATCCCCAGAAAGCCCGCAGTGAGGAAAAAACCCACGGCGTTGTGGCCGTACCACCACTGCACCATGGCATCTGTAGCGCCGGCGTAGATCGAGTAGGACTTGGTGAAGCTCACCGGCAACTCAAGGTTGTTGACGATGTGCAGGATGGCGACGGTGATGATGAACCCGCCGAAAAACCAGTTGCCGACATAGATGTGCTTGGTCTTGCGCTGCATCACCGTGCCGAAGAACACGATCGCGTAGGCGACCCAGACGATGGTGATCAGGATGTCGATCGGCCATTCCAGCTCGGCGTATTCCTTGGAACTGGTGTAGCCCAGCGGCAGGCTGATGGCCGCCAGCAGGATCACCAGTTGCCAGCCCCAGAAGCAGAACGCGGCAATTTTCGGCGCGAACAGTTGTGTCTGGCAGGTGCGCTGCACCGAGTAGAACGAGCTGGCGAACAGCGCGCAGCCGCCGAAGGCGAAGATAACCGCGTTGGTATGCAGCGGGCGCAAGCGACCGAAGCTGGTCCACGGCAAGTTGAAGTTGAGTTCGGGCCAGACCAACTGGGCAGCGAGAAAAACCCCGAGCCCCATGCCGACGATGCCCCACACCACCGTCATAATGGCGAATTGGCGGACCACCTTATAGTTGTAGGCGGTACTGATAGAAGTGTTCATGGTTCCCCATCCACGGTTCAGCCCAAGCGCGCCAGCGGCGCATCCTTCGGCTGGAGTTATAGGCAGACTAAATGCGAGGCAAGCATGGACAAACGGCACAAGGCCGGTATTGACGGGGATCAATGGGCGCAGTGCGTGCGCGATCACGGATGGCTGTGGAATGCCGCCGCGACAACGGCTTCGGCCACATTGATCCTTGCCCATGGTGCCGGCGCGCCCATGGACAGCGACTGGATGAACGACATGGCCACACGCCTCGCGGCGCTTGGGGTCAACGTGCTGCGCTTCGAGTTTCCCTACATGGCGCAGCGGCGTGTCGATGGCGGCAAACGTCCGCCGAATCCGGCGCCGAAACTGCTCGAATGCTGGCGCGAGGTGTATCCCCAGGTGCGACGCCATGTCACCGGGACGCTGGCCATCGGCGGCAAATCCATGGGCGGGCGGATGGCCAGTCTGCTGGCCGATGAGCTGGGTGTGGATGCGCTGGTGTGCCTGGGGTATCCGTTCTATGCCGTGGGCAAGCCGGAGAAGCCGAGGGTCGAGCATCTGGCCGGGTTGAAGACGCGCACGTTGATCGTGCAGGGTGAGCGCGATGCCTTGGGCAATCGCGAGGCGGTGGCGGGGTATGAACTGTCACCGGCGATCGAGGTGTTTTGGCTGGTAGCGGGGGATCATGATTTGAAGCCGTTGAAGGCTTCGGGGTTCAGTCATGAGCAGCATTTGGCTGCGGCGGCGGAGCGGGTGGCTGCGTTTCTGCGGTGAGGTTTGCGTTGTCAGGGCGGGCCTCTTCGCGGGCAAGCCCGCTCCCACGATGTTTTGTGTCGATCACAGAATCACCTGCATCCCGATCCACTGTGGGAGCGGGCTTGCCCGCGAAGAGGCCGGTGCTGGCAACACATCTTTGAGCCCAATAATAAAAAACCCGGAAGCTTTCGCTGTCCGGGTTTTGTTCGAGCCACCAACAATCAGCGGTTAAACCGCTCCACCAACGAATACTGGGTATTCGCCGTCTTGGTCAGTTCCTCGCTCAACAACGCCGAGTTCTGCGCCTGTTCCGAAGTCTGGTCGGCCAGTTCGGAAATGTTGCTGATGTTGCGGCTGATTTCCTCGGCCACGGCGCTTTGCTCTTCGGTCGCCGCGGCGATCTGGGTGGTCATGTCGGTGATGTTGGCCACCGCTTCGCTGATCCCCACCAGCGCCTGATCCGCTTCCAGTACCCGCGCCACACCTTCCTCGGCCTGGCGATGCCCGGCCTCCATGGTTTGCACTGCGGTGCCGGCGGTCTGTTGCAGCTTGGCGATCAGGGCATGGATCTGCCCGGTGGATTCGCTGGTGCGCTGCGCCAGCTGGCGCACTTCATCGGCGACCACCGCGAAACCACGACCCATCTCACCGGCACGGGCCGCTTCGATGGCCGCGTTCAGCGCCAGCAGGTTGGTCTGGTCGGCAATGCCCTTGATCACATCGACTACGCCGCCGATCTCATCGCTGTCCCGAGCCAGCTGAGTCACGGTCTGGCCGGTTTCCCCGACCACCACCGACAGACGCTCGATGGCTTCGCGGGTTTCCCCGGCGATATCGCGGCCACGGCCGGTCAGGCGATTGGCTTCCTGGGTCGCGTCGGCGGTGCGCTGCACGTGGCTGGCGACTTCCTGAGTGGTCGCGGCCATCTGATTCACAGCGGTCGCCACCTGCTCGGTTTCCACGCGCTGGCGTTCCAGCCCCGAGGAGCTGTTGTGCGCCAGAGCATCGGACTGTTTCGCTTGCTCGGTCAGGTGCTCGGCTGTGTCCTGCAGACGGGTCAGGCAGGTTTTCAGACGGGCTTCCTGGCTGAGGATCGACATCTCCAGACGCGCCTGGGCGCCACGGCTGTCGGTGTACATCTGCGCGATCAGCGGATCGGAAGTGGTCTGCTCGGCCAGGCGCAACAGGCGCTTGATGCCACGCTGCTGCCAGCTCAGGCCCATCAGACCCAGCGGCACCGAAAGACCGGCAGCCAGGGCAAAGCCCCACTGGGAATTGAGCGAGGCACCGATCATGAAGCTCAGCTGGCTGACCAGAATGAACGGCAGCCAGTCCTGCAGCACCGGCAACCATTTATCGGTGGAGGGAACGGCCGGCTTGCCCTGGTTGATGCGTTGGTAAAGCGCTTCGGCGCGGCTGATCTGTTCGGCGGTGGGCTTGACCCGCACCGACTCGTAACCGACCACCTGATTGCCTTCAAAGACCGGCGTCACATAGGCGTTGACCCAGTAGTGATCACCGCTCTTGCAGCGATTCTTGACAATGCCCATCCATGGCAAGCCTTGCTTGAGGGTCGCCCACATGTGTGCGAACACCGCGGCCGGAACGTCAGGGTGACGCACCAGGTTGTGCGGTGCGCGGATCAGCTCCTCGCGCGAGAACCCGCTGATCTCGACGAAGTCGTCGTTGCAGTAGGTGATCACGCCCTTGGCATCGGTGGTGGAAATCAACCGTTGCTGAGCCGGGAAGGTCCGTTCGCGTTGTGTAATTGGCTGGTTGTTACGCATGGCTTTTTTAGTCCGCAAGGCTTTCACGGGATGTATCGGCCACGGTTGCGATTTGTTGAGAGTTTTTTCCGAAATTAAGTGATGCGTCGCAAAATGACCCTTGCGTCAGCCGGCGAGCATCGGATAGGTGAACAGCCCGAAGTGCAGCAGGTTCAAGCCGAAGTGGGTGGCAATGGCCGCCGCCAGCCCGCCGAAACGGTAGGCCAGGCCATAGCCAATACCGGCCAGGCTGGCCAGCAGCACCCATTGCCAGCCGGCCCCCGCGTGTGCCAGGCCGAACAGAATCGACGCCAGCAGCAGGGCCAGATTCGCTCCGTGGGGCAGACGTTCGAAGCATCGAGTCAGGCCGCCCTGGAGGTATCCGCGAAACAGTGCCTCTTCGACCAGGGTCACCAGCAGCAGGTTATTGAGCAGCCACAACCAGGCGTGTTCGGGCCATTTCGGCGCCCAGCCGATGACCCCCAGCAACAGGGCACCGCCCAAGGCCAGCACCGCGCTGAGCGCCATCGACAGAACGGTGGCATACGCGATCATTGGCAGCGAGCGTCGGCGCATGATCCATGGGCAGGCCAGCAACAGCCAGAAGCCGATCAGGGGCTTGTCCAGGTTCAGGTACATGGAAAACGGCACGGCATCATTGGTGAAGCGTTGCGGGTCGATGACCCGGCCGTTGTAGAAACCGGGCAGCCAGTGGATCGCCAGGGCCAAAGCCAGGACGACGAACAGGCCGTGGCCGAGGTAGCGAACCAGGGCGAGTCTCTGTTGGCGGACGGCGAAGCCGGCGATCAGCAGCAACACGACGGAGAGGGCGGCGAATCCGCCAAGATGGCCGTAGGCGAGAGCCATGCCGTAACCGAGGGAGAGGAGGGCCAGGCAGGTCCATGGCAGAGCGAGCATGTGAAATCCTTGAATGGTGTGAAATCTACAGCGTGCTGCAGCCCGCTCCCACATCAGCTTTGTGTCAGTCATGAAATTGCGTCCAGAAAAACACCGCCCGAAGGCGGTGTTTTTGTCAGCGGCAACGCTACGAAGCGATCAGCTGTCGCAACACATAATGCAGGATCCCGCCGGACTTGAAGTATTCCACTTCATTGAGCGTATCGATCCGGCACAGCACATCGACCTTTTCCTGAATGCCGTTTTCACGGGTGATCACCAGGGTCAGGTTCATTCGCGGCGTCAGCTCGACGCCTGTCAGGCCGAGGATATCCACCGTCTCGGTGCCGCGAAGGTTCAGGCTCTTGCGGTTCTGATCCAGCTTGAACTGCAATGGCAGCACGCCCATGCCCACCAGGTTGGAGCGGTGAATCCGCTCGAAGCTTTCGGCGATGACCGCCTTGACCCCCAGCAGATTGGTGCCCTTGGCCGCCCAGTCGCGGCTCGATCCGGTGCCGTATTCCTGGCCGGCGATAACCACCAGCGGCGTGCCTGCCGCCTGATAGCGCATGGCCGCGTCGTAGATCGCCAGCTTTTCCCCGGTCGGGATGTACAGGGTGTTGCCGCCTTCCTCGCCGCCGAGCATTTCATTGCGAATGCGGATGTTGGCGAAGGTGCCGCGCATCATCACTTCATGGTTGCCGCGTCGCGAGCCGTAGGAGTTGAAGTCCCGCGGTTCCACGCCTTTCTCCCGCAGGTAGCGTCCCGCCGGGCTGTCGGCCTTGATATTGCCGGCCGGCGAGATGTGGTCGGTGGTCACCGAGTCGCCCAGCAATGCCAGCACCCGCGCCGCCTTCACATCCTTGACCACCGGCGGCGGGCCGCCGATGCCGTCGAAGAACGGCGGATGCTGGATGTAGGTCGAGTCGTCCTGCCAGACATAGGTGGCCGCTTTCGGCACTTCGATGGCCTGCCACTGGGCGTCACCGGCGAACACCTCGGCGTATTCCTTGTGAAACATCGAAGTGTTGACCCGTTCCACGGCGTCGGCGATTTCCTGGCTGCTCGGCCAGATGTCGCGCAGATAAACCAGTTGGCCGTTCCTGTCTTCGCCCAAGGGCTCGCGGCTGAGGTCGATACGCACGGTGCCGGCCAGGGCGTAGGCGACCACCAGCGGCGGCGAGGCCAGCCAGTTGGTTTTCACCAGCGGGTGGACCCGGCCTTCGAAGTTGCGGTTGCCCGACAGTACCGAGGCCACGGTCAGGTCGGCTTGCTGGATGGCTTTCTCGATCGGTTCCGGCAAGGGCCCGGAGTTGCCGATGCAGGTGGTGCAGCCATAACCGACCAGGTCGAAACCCAGCTCGTCCAGGTATTGCGTCAGACCGGCCGCCTTATAGTAGTCGGTGACCACTTTGGAGCCGGGCGCCAGCGAGCTTTTCACCCAGGGCTTGCGCCGCAGGCCTTTTTCCACAGCCTTTTTCGCCACCAGACCGGCCGCCATCATCACGCTCGGGTTGGAGGTGTTGGTGCAGGAGGTGATCGCGGCAATCACCACCGCGCCGTTTTTCAGACGGTGGGTCTGGCCTTCGAATTCATAGTCTGCTTCCCCGGCCATGTCCGCGTTGCCCACCGCCACGCCGCCACCGCCCTCGCTTTCCAGGCGACCTTCCTCTTTGCTGGTGGGTTTGAGGGCTACGCCGAGGAAATCGCTGAACGCCTGCGCGACATTCGGCAGCGACACGCGGTCCTGTGGACGTTTGGGGCCGGCGAGGCTGGCTTCGACGCTGGCCATGTCCAGTGCCAGGCTGTCGGTGAACACCGGTTCCTTGCCCGGCAGGCGCCACAGGCCCTGGGCCTTGCTGTAGGCCTCGACCAGTTTCACGGTTTCCAGCGCACGACCGGACAGGCGCAGGTATTCCAAGGTGACCTCATCCACCGGAAAGAAGCCGCAGGTGGCGCCGTATTCCGGGGCCATGTTGGCGATGGTCGCACGGTCTGCCAGCGGCAGGTCGGCGAGGCCATCGCCATAGAACTCGACGAATTTGCCGACCACGCCTTTCTTGCGCAGCATCTGGGTTACGGTCAGCACCAGGTCGGTGGCGGTGATGCCTTCCTTGAGCTTGCCGGTGAGCTTGAAGCCGATCACTTCCGGAATCAGCATCGACACCGGCTGGCCCAGCATCGCCGCTTCCGCCTCGATACCACCGACGCCCCAGCCAAGCACGCCGAGGCCATTGATCATGGTGGTGTGCGAGTCGGTGCCCACCAGGGTGTCCGGGAAGGCATAGGTGCGTCCGTCCTCGTCCTTGGTCCAGACGGTCTTGCCCAGGTATTCCAGGTTCACCTGATGGCAGATCCCGGTGCCCGGCGGCACCACGCTGAAATTATCGAAAGCGCTCTGGCCCCAGCGCAGGAACGCATAACGCTCGCCATTGCGCTGCATTTCGATGTCGACGTTCTGTTCGAAGGCGCTGCTGCTGGCGAACTTGTCGACCATGACCGAGTGGTCGATCACCAGATCCACCGGCGACAGCGGGTTGATTCGCTGCGGATCGCCGCCGGCCTGGGCCATCGCCGCGCGCATGGCGGCAAGGTCGACCACGGCGGGTACACCGGTGAAGTCCTGCATCAGGACCCGCGCCGGGCGGTACTGGATCTCGCGGTCGGAGCGGCGCTCCTTGAGCCAGGCGGCAATCGCCTTGAGGTCGGCGCCGGTGACGGTTTTTGCGTCTTCCCAGCGCAACAGGTTTTCCAGCAGCACTTTCAACGACATCGGCAACTGCTCCAGATCGCCCAGGCTTTTGGCGGCATCCGGCAGGCTGAAATAGTGGTAGGTCTTGTCGTCGACTTGCAGGGTTTTGAGGGTGTTCAGGCTATCGAGGGACGGCATTGCGATCACTCCTTTGCATCCGCACGGCTACGGACTGAGGGAACGGGCAGAGCATTAAACCTAGCCCTGTTTGGTGCGTAAGGCGAACCACCGGATGATCTGTGTGGCATCTCGGTGGGTACGATACTCAGAGTCCACGACAATGCTGATCGTTCGATTCGATGGCAGCCATCGTCCGATGGTGTGGCGCCACTAAACCAATGGATATCAGGCAAGTCCCGGGCTGCGAACTCGGCTATCATGCGCCGGTTTTCGTGACAGGCTTTGCTCCAGCGCAAGTCTGGGCATCGCGCAGTGGCCGAATGTGCCATCTGCCCAGGAGTAAGAATGAATACCCTCTTTATGCACTGCCGGCCGGGCTTCGAAGGTGAAGTCTGCTCGGAGATTTCCGACATCGCCGCCCGGCTGAACGTGGCCGGTTACGCCAAGGCCAAGCCGGCCAGCGCCTGCGCCGAATTCGTCTGCAGCGAAGCGGACGGCGCCCAGCGCCTGATGCACGGCCAGCGTTTCGACCAGTTGATCTTCCCGCGTCAATGGGCTCGAGGCATGTTCGTCGAACTGCCGGAAACCGACCGTATCAGCGTGATCCTCGCCCATCTGGCGGACTTTCCGACCTGCGGCAGCCTCTGGTTGGAAGTGCTCGACACCAACGATGGCAAGGAGCTGTCGACCTTCTGCAAGAAGTTCGAGGGCCCGCTGCGCAAGGCGCTGGTCGGTGCCGGCAAGCTGGTGGACGACGCCAGTAAGCCGCGCCTGCTGCTGACGTTCAAGAGCGGCCGTGAAGTGTTCGTCGGCCTGGCGGAATCCGACAATCAGGCGATGTGGCCGATGGGCATTCCGCGCCTGAAGTTCCCCCGGGAGGCGCCCAGCCGTTCGACGCTGAAGCTGGAAGAAGCCTGGCATCACTTCATCCCGCGGGATCAGTGGGACGAACGCCTGCACAGCGACATGACTGGCGTCGACCTCGGTGCCGCGCCTGGCGGCTGGACCTGGCAACTGGTCAACCGCGGCATGCTGGTGACCGCCATCGACAACGGCCCGATGGCTGAGAGCCTGATGGAAACCGGCCTGGTCCAGCACCTGATGGCCGACGGCTTCACCTTCAAGCCCAAGCAACCGGTGGACTGGATGGTCTGCGACATCGTGGAGAAGCCGGCGCGCAACGCAGCGATGCTGGAGGAGTGGATCGGCGAGGGGCATTGCCGCGAAGCGGTGGTCAACCTCAAGTTGCCGATGAAACAGCGGTATGCCGAGGTGAAACGCCTGCTGGAACGCATCGCCGACGGCTTCAAGGCGCGGGGCATCAAGGTCGAGGTGGGCTGCAAGCAGCTGTACCACGATCGTGAAGAGGTCACCTGCCATTTGCGTCGAATGGACGTGAAAAAGCCGAAGTCCCGCTAAACCCGGGAATGTACGCGCCTCCCTTGTAGGCGCTGCCGCAGGCTGCGATCTTTTGATCTTGATTTTGTTTCATCAAAGCAAAGTCAAAAGATCGCAGCCTGCGGCAGCTCCTACAGAGGATGGTCGTGTGTCAGGTTATTTGTTATGCCCCCCGACAATGCGCGACAATGCCGGCCAGTTTCAGGAGTGAATCATGAGTGAAATGCTTGATACGCCGGTTGACGGCACCCTCGACGCCACCGGCCTCAACTGTCCGGAACCGGTGATGATGCTGCACCAGCACATCCGTGACCTGGTGCCTGGCGGCCTGCTCAAGGTGATCGCCACCGACCCGTCGACCCGCCGCGATATCCCCAAGTTCTGCGTGTTTCTCGACCACGAACTGGTGGCGCAGCACGAAGACGCCGGTACCTATCTGTACTGGATTCGCAAGAAGTCCAATTGACGATAATCCATGTAGCAGCTGGCTTCGCCAGCTGCTACAGGTTGTGTACGGCTTGAGGGCTCAGCCCGCCGAATGGCCGCTGCGAATCCGCTTGCGCGCACTGCGTGTCAGGCGGATCGACAGCATCAGCGCCGCGCAGCTCAAGCCGGCGATCAAACCTTCCCACAGCCCGCTCGGGCCGCTGGCCGGGCCGAACAAGTCGGTCAACCCCAGCACATAACCCACCGGCAAACCAATGCCCCAGTAGGCGAACAGCGTCAGGATCATCGTCACCCGGGTGTCCTGGTAACCGCGCAATGCACCGGCACAGATCACCTGGATGGCATCGGAAAACTGATACAGCGCGGCATACACGATCAGCATCGAAGCGATCTGGATCACCGCCCTGTCAGGGGTGTAGATCGAAGCGATCGGCTCGCGCAGCAGCATGATCAGGCTGGCGGAGAACGCCGCGAACACCAGTGCCGCGCCCAGCCCGACCTTGGCCGCAAAACGCGCCTGATAGGGATTGCCGGCGCCCAACGCCTGACCGACCCGCACCGTCACCGCCATCCCCAGGGAATACGGGATCATGAACAGCAGCGAGCTGATGTTCAGGGCGATCTGGTGCCCGGCGACCACCGTCGGGCCGAGGCTGCCGATCAACAGAGCGATGACCGCGAAGATGCTGGACTCGGCGAACACGGCGATGCCGATCGGCAGGCCGATGCTCACCAAACGCTTGATCACGGCCCATTGCGGACGATCAAAACGCGCCAGTACCCGGGTGCGGGCATAGAAGGGCGCCCAGAAGGTCCAGCCGGCCATGCTCAGGGCCATGAACCACATCACGATGCCGCTGGCCCAACCGCAACCGACGCCGCCCAGGGCGGGCAAGCCGAAATGGCCATAGATCAGCGCATAGTTGAGCGGGATGTTCAGCAGCAGACCGCACAGGCCGATGACCATGCTCGGGCGGGTGCGACCCATGCCGTCGCTGTAGCAGCGCAGCACGTAATAGAAGGCAATGCCGGGAAAACCGAAGGCGATGCCGTGCAGGTAGCCCATGCTCGGCTCGATCAACTGCGGATCGACTTTCATCCAGTGCAGGATCGGTTCGGCGTTGAGCAGCAGACCGCTGCCGATCAACCCGACACAGAGCGCCAGCCACAGCGCCTGGCGCACCAGCGGAGCGATCTGCTCGAACTGCGCGGCGCCAAAGCGCTGGGCGACTTTCGGGGTAGTGGCCAGCAGCACGCCGGACATCAACAGGTAGACCGGAATCCAGATCGAGTTGCCCAGGGCCACCGAGGCCAGGTCCCGCGGGCTGACACGCCCTGCCATGACCGCGTCGACAAAGCCCATGGCCGTCGTGGCCAGCTGCGCGACCATGATCGGCACGGCCAGCCCGAGCAGGCCCTTGAGTTCGACGCGAACCGGGGTCGTACGAAGTTGAGCGGTGGTGTCAGTTACGGAATTCACAGGCAAAGCGTCCAGGGTTTTGATGCGCGAGGCGGCGCATTCTACGCCTTGACGCAATGGTCAGGAAAAGACTGTGTTGGGGATTTGTAAACCTGCAACTTCACCCGATTCCCTGTAGGAGCTGCCGAAGGCTGCGAACTTTTGATCTTGCTTTAAAAACAAAGTCAAAAGATCGCAGCCTTCGGCAGCTCCAGGGGATCAATGCGCTAGGCGTCGGGCGTGCTCTGCGCCTACACTGCCGATCCGCCAAAGGAGCCTGCCATGCTGATTGTTGCCGACGAAAATATCCCCCTGCTCGACGCCTTCTTCGAAGGTTTCGGCGAAATCCGCCGGGTGCCGGGGCGCTCCATCGACCGCGCCACCGTCGAACAGGCCGATGTGCTGCTGGTGCGCTCGGTGACCAACGTCAACCGCGCACTGCTCGAGGGCAGCAAGGTTCGCTTCGTCGGCACCTGCACCATCGGCACCGATCACCTGGATCTGGATTACTTCGCCCAGGCCGGCATCGCCTGGTCCAGCGCGCCGGGCTGCAATGCCCGGGGCGTGGTCGACTATGTGCTCGGCAGCCTGCTGACCCTGGCCGAAATCGAAGGCGTCGACCTGACTCAACGCACCTACGGCGTCATCGGGGCCGGGCAGGTCGGGGGGCGTCTGGTCAAGGTCCTGCAGGGCCTGGGCTGGAAAACCCTGGTCTGCGATCCGCCACGGCAAGCCGCCGAAGGGGGCGATTACGTCAGCCTGGAGCAGATCATCGAGCAATGCGACGTGATCAGTCTGCACACGCCGCTGACCAAAAAAGGCCCGCAGTCGACCTGGCATTTGTTCGACAAGAAGCAGCTGAATCGACTCAAACCCGGTACCTGGCTGATCAATGCCAGCCGCGGTCCGGTGGTCAACAACGCGGCGTTGCGTGATGTGCTGCTGGACCGGGAAGACCTGCAAGCAGTGCTGGATGTCTGGGAAGGCGAGCCGGAAGTCGACGCGGCGCTGGCCGATCTCTGTGTGCTGGCGACGCCGCATATTGCCGGCTACAGCCTCGACGGCAAGCAGCGGGGCACGGCGCAGATCTATCAGGCGTACTGCGATTTTCTCGGCCAGCCGGCTCAAGTCAGCCTGAGCGACTTGCTGCCTGCACCCTGGCTGTCACAAGTGGCCCTGGACGCCGAAACCGACCCGGCCTGGGCGCTGGCGATGCTGTGCCGTGGCGTCTACGACCCGCGCCGTGACGACGCGGATTTCCGCCGCAGCCTGGTCGGCAGCGTCAGCCAGCAGCGTGCAGCGTTCGATGCCTTGCGCAAGAACTACCCGTCGCGGCGGGAAATCGATGGGTTGAAGGTGCGGATCGAAGGCGAGAGCGCGGCATTGCGGCAGATCGTAGCGGCCCTCGGCGCAACCGCCATCTAACTGGCTGAACCCATTCACTCTGTAGGAGCTGTCGAGTGCACCAGGGCCGATCAAACTCCGGGCAATAAAAAACCCGGCCAACAAGGGCCGGGTTCAGAAGACGGTGGCTATATCACTTTTGTTCGGCAGGCTTGACCAATCGCTTGTCCAGATCGCGGCATGCTTTCTGGATCATGTCTTCAGTGATCGGTACTTCGCGCCCGTCCTTATCGATAATCGAGCAACCCAGAGACTGGTGTGGCTGCGTGCGGATCACTTGAATCTTGTCATCGCTGCTTTTTTGCAAGGACATGGCCTGTCTCCTCTTCAGGTTGTGTGCCTAATGTAAATCCGTCAGGTGACCGGGCTGTGACAACTCCCTGCGATCCATTCATGACGGCAACACCAGTCCACCAGAAATAACTCGACGTTGCTACCCGGACTTTAGATCGATAACGACTAGGGTCTGGTATTGCCGGTCATAATTAACCTGACTCATTGTGATTCACCGAGTTCCGCTCCGTTGAGTAGTGCAGGGTGAACCTGTCAATTGTTCCTGTTGGATGATGCCGATGCTTTCAGTTCGCCACCGCCGCGCCCTTCGCCTCGCCAGTCGCTTCATCGCGCCGTATCGCTGGCACGCGCTGGGCGCCTTGTTCGCCTTGATCGTCACGGCGGGCATCACCCTGTCCATGGGGCAGGGCATTCGCTTGCTGGTGGATCAGGGTTTCATGACCCAGTCGCCACACTTGCTCAATCAGTCCATCGGTCTGTTCATGCTGCTGGTGATGGGCCTGGCGGTGGGCACCTTCGCGCGGTTTTACCTGGTGTCGTGGATCGGCGAGCGCTGCGTCGCCGACATCCGCCAGCGGGTGTTCAACCATCTGATTTACCTGCACCCCGGGTTCTACGAAAACAACCGCAGCTCGGAAATCCAGTCACGCCTGACCGCCGACACCACACTGCTGCAATCGGTGATCGGCTCTTCGCTGTCGATGTTCCTGCGCAACCTGCTGATGGTCATTGGCGGGATCGTTCTGTTGTTTGTCACCAACCCCAAGCTCACCAGCATCGTGGTTGTCGCCTTGCCCCTGGTCATCGCGCCGATCCTGATCTTCGGCCGCCGAGTGCGCAATCTGTCGCGCCTGAGCCAGGACCGCATCGCCGATATCGGCAGCTACGTCTCGGAAACCCTCGGCCAGATCAAGACCGTGCAGGCCTACAACCATCAGGCGCAGGACGAGCAACGGTTTGCCGCGACCGTGGAAGAGGCGTTCAACACCGCGCGCAAACGTATTTTTCAACGTGCCTGGCTGATCACCCTGGTGATTCTGCTGGTGCTGGGCGCCGTGGGCGTGATGCTCTGGGTGGGCGGCATGGACGTGATTGCCGGGCGGATTTCCGCGGGCGAACTGGCGGCGTTTGTTTTCTACAGCCTGATCGTGGGCAGTGCGTTCGGCACCTTGAGCGAGGTGATCGGCGAATTGCAGCGTGCGGCAGGGGCCGCGGAAAGAATCGCGGAATTGCTGCGTTCGGAAAACATCATCGTGCCACCGGCTAGCGACCTGGTGAAGCTGCCTGCGCGGGTGCAGGGCAATTTGCAACTGCAGGACGTGCGCTTTTCCTACCCGTCACGTCCGGAAAGCTACGCGGTCGATGGCTTGAATCTGACGGTCAGGGCCGGTGAAACCCTGGCGCTGGTCGGGCCGTCCGGTGCGGGCAAGTCGACGGTGTATGACTTGTTGCTGCGTTTCTACGACCCCGCCGAAGGGCGCCTTCTGCTCGATGGCGTGCCACTGACACAGCTCGAACCACTGGACCTGCGTCGCTGCTTCGCCCTGGTCTCGCAAACCCCGGCGCTGTTTTTCGGCAGCATTGAAGACAATATCCGCTACGGCAAGCCGACGGCGACTTTGAGAGAGGTTCAGGAAGCAGCAAAAATCGCCTACGCCCATGACTTCATCCAGGCGATGCCCAACGGCTATCAGACGCATCTGGGGGATGGTGGGCTAGGTTTGTCTGGCGGTCAGCGCCAGCGCCTGGCCATCGCCCGGGCGCTGCTGGTGGATGCGCCGATTCTGCTGCTCGACGAAGCCACCAGCGCCCTCGATGCCCAGAGCGAACACCTGATCCAGCAGGCGCTACCTAGCCTCATGAAAAACCGCACGACCCTGGTCATCGCCCATCGACTGGCGACCGTCAAGAATGCCGATCGCATTGCGGTCATGGATCAAGGGAAGCTGGTGGCGGTGGGGACGCATCAGGAGTTGATTGCCAGTAATGCGCTGTATGCGCGGTTGGCGGCGTTGCAGTTCAGTGATGGCAAGAGCGAATTCGATCTTTACCCGTAAAAACTGTGTAGGAGCTGTGTAGGAGTTGTCGAGTGAAACGAGGCTGCGATCTTTCAAGATCAAAAGATCGCAGCCTTCGGCAGCTCCTGCACGGGTAGTGCATTCACGAATTACTGATCATCAAAATACCGCTCATGCCAATCCACCAGCGGCTGCGGCGAATTGAGTTTTTGCCCGTAGATCACCGAATACGACAGCACGTTCTGCACATACTGACGGGTTTCGTCGAACGGAATGCTTTCCACCCACACATCGAAACTCAGGTGGTCCGCGCCGCGCAGCCACTGACGAACACGGCCGGGGCCGGCGTTGTAGGCGGCGGAGGCGAGGACGCGGTTGCCGTTGAACTGGCTGTGGACCTGGCTCAGGTAAGCGGCGCCGAGCTGGATGTTCTTGTCCGGATCGAACAGCTGCTGCGGCGAAGCATAGGGAATGCTGAATTTGCGCGAGGTTTCCTTGGCGGTCGCGGGCATCAGCTGCATCAGGCCGGAGGCACCGACGCCGGAACGGGCGTCGTCCATGAAGGCACTTTCCTGACGGGTGATGGCGAACACCCAGCTCGAATGCAGGCCGCGGTTCTTCGCTTCACGCACCAGGGTGTTGCGGTGGGCCATCGGGAAACGGATGTCCAGATCGTCCCAGTACTGGGCCTGGCTGATGGTGCGAATGGCCGGGAAATACCACTTGAGGTCGTAGGCCAGCTTCGCCTGGGCGACCATTTCGTCACGGCTGAAGTGGCGGCTGACGTGGTACCACTCGCGACGACCGTCGACGATCTGCCCGCGGGCATGGAATTCCAGGGCGCGACGAATGCCGGGCGTGTTGCGCACCTTGTTGATGGTGGCCTGGCTCAGCACCAGTGGCTTGTTGAGTAGCGAATAAGGCGATTGCGAACGGTCGGCGGCGAGGAAACCGTAGAAGTCGCGTTCACGAGCGAGGCTCTTGTACAGGGTTTGCGCTTCCGGATTCTGCGGCTGTGCCAGTTCCAGGCTGCGGGCCTGCCAGTAGCGCCAGCGATTGGTGGTGGCCAGGTCCTGAGGCAATCGGCGGGTCAGCTGATAGGCATCATCCCAGCGAGCCAGGCGCAGGAGCAGGCGCATGCGCCATTCGGACACCGTGTTGTCGCGCAGTTCCGGGTCATACTTGGTCATCATGTCCAGCGCGCGGCTGTCGAAACGGCGCGCGAGGGTCAGGCCGATTTCCCGGGCGATCGCCACTTTTTCATCGCGGGAGAAGTGCATGCTGCTGGCGTAACCGTCCAGCAGGTTCATGGCCCGGTCCGGGTCCTGTCGGGCGAGACGGCGCAGGCCAAGGCTGACCACGTCCGACATCGCCTCATCCGCCGGCGTGAAGCGTGACGGCTGATTGAGCAGTTCGGGGTTCTGTGCCACATCGATCAGCAGGCGACCGCGAGGGGCGAGGGTGGTCAGGCCGTTGACCAGGCTGGTGGCCAGCGGGTAGTTGCGCGTCTGGGCTGCAAGCTTGGTGCGTTCCCAGCGTTTCTGTTCGGTCAACTGGCCTTCGGCGGCCCACATGCCGAATAGCGCATCGCAGGCTGCGGGCTGGGACTTGCCGGTCAGCCAGAGCTTGTTGGCGTTGGCGTAACCTTCGGCCTTGAGGTTGTGGCTGATCTGGTACTGCGCGTTCAGACAGTCCAGTTCAGTGAAGTTCATCTTCGGGTCGTAGTACTTGACGAAGGTCGCCCAGTCGCCGCGATCCGCCAGCCAGCGCAACCAGCGCAGCTTCATCCAGTTGGCCTGGGGCAGGTCGCCGTGTTCGGCGAGGAATTTTTCGATTTCGGCATTGCTCGCGGTTTTCAGGCGTGCGGTCAGCTCGTCATAGGCCAGGTAAGGTTCCAGCGGATAGTCGGCCAGGGCCTGGCTGTAACGGAAATAGGGGCCGGTGTCGCCCTTGGCCAGGGCGCGTTTGGCTTCATCGTAATACTGGCGTTGGGTGGACAGGTCCACCGCCTGGGCGGATTGAACGGCAGCGGCAGAAAGTAAAAAACACGACAAAAGATTGAAAAGGCGACTGCGCATGAGACGTCCGGACAGAAAAACCATGACAAGTGTCGACGATGCCGACACTGAATTATCCGTAGCTTAGCCTTTTGCCAGCAGCCGGTGAAAGGTTTGCGGACCTGTCTGCATCAGTTCGCAACATTTGTACTGCAGAGTGCTTCGAGAGTGAAATTGCCGGCCTTCTGAAGCCTCGATTCAGGTAGAATGCGCGCCCGGTTTTTGGAGAAGCTCATGACCCTGCTCAAATTCAGCGATGTGTCCCTTGCTTTCGGCGCTATGCCGTTGTTGGACAAGGTGTCCTGGCAGATCGCCCGTGGTGAGCGGGTGTGCATCATCGGCCGCAACGGCACTGGCAAGTCCAGCATGATGAAGCTCGTCAAGGGCGACCAGAAGCCCGATGACGGCGCCGTCTGGCGCATGCCCGGGCTCAAGATCGGCGAATTGCCGCAAGAATTGCCGGTAGCCGACGAGCGGACGGTGTTCGACGTCGTGGCTGCGGGCCTGGACGGTGTCGGTGCGCTGCTGGCCGAATATCACCACCTGAGCCAGAACATCGTCACTGATGCCGATCTGGAAAAGCTGATGCACGTCCAGCACGACCTCGAAGCCCGTGACGGCTGGCGTTTGCAGACCCTGGTCGACAGCACCCTCAGCCGCCTGCAACTGCCGGCCGACAAGACCCTCGCCGAACTGTCCGGCGGCTGGCGTCGTCGCGTGCTGCTGGCCCAGGCCCTGGTGTCCGAGCCGGATCTGCTGCTGCTCGACGAACCGACCAACCACCTGGATATCGGCGCCATCGCCTGGCTCGAAGAAGCGCTGAAGGATTTCCAGGGCGCCGTGCTGTTCATCACCCACGACCGCTCCTTCCTGCAAAACCTTGCCACCCGCATCCTGGAACTGGATCGCGGCGGGCTGATCGACTGGAGCGGCGACTACGCCAGCTTCCTGGTGCATAAAGAAGCGGAACTTGCCGCCGAGGCCACCGCCAACGCGCTGTTCGACAAGCGCCTGGCCCAGGAAGAAGTGTGGATTCGCCAGGGCATCAAGGCCCGGCGTACCCGTAACGAAGGCCGCGTTCGCGCCCTCAAGGCCCTGCGCATCGAGCGCAGCGAGCGCCGTGAGCGCACCGGCAAGGCCAACATTCAGTTGGACACGGCGGAAAAATCCGGCAAGCAGGTGATGGTGCTGGACAACGTGAGCTTCGCGCATCCGGACGGTCCGTTCCTGATCAAGGATTTCTCCATGGTCCTGCAGCGCGGCGACCGTATCGGTCTGCTCGGCGCCAACGGTACCGGCAAGACCACGCTGCTCAAACTGATGCTCAGCGGCTTGCAGCCCACCAGCGGCACGGTGGAAGAGGGCACCAAGATCGACGTGGCCTACTTCGACCAGTTGCGTCACCAGCTGGATCTGGAAAAAACCGTGATCGACAACGTCGCCGAAGGTCGCGACTTCATCGATATCGACGGCCAGAGCCGCCACGTGCTGAGCTACCTCGGCGACTTCCTGTTCAGCCCGCAGCGTGCGCGCACGCCGGTCAAGGCGCTGTCCGGTGGCGAGCGTGCCCGTCTGTTGCTGGCCAAGCTGTTCAGCAAGCCGGCGAACCTGCTGGTCCTCGACGAACCGACCAACGACCTCGACGTCGAAACCCTGGAACTGCTGGAAGAGGTCCTGCTGACCTTCAGCGGCACCGTGCTGATGGTCAGCCACGACCGGGCATTCCTCGATAACGTGGTGACCAGCACCCTGGTGTTCGAAGGCGAAGGCAAGATTCGCGAGTACGTCGGCGGTTACCAGGACTGGCTGCGTCAGGGCGGTTCGCCGCGTCTGCTGGGCGTGACGGAAAGCAAGTCCGGCAAGGCTGACCTGAACTCCGCGATCGTCAAGGCCGAGCCGGCTCCGGTTGCGGCAGTCGTCGAAGCACCGGCTGCGGCGAAGAAGAAGCTCAGCTACAAGTTGCAGCGCGAGCTGGAAGCGTTGCCAGGACAGATCGACGACATGGAGCAGCAAATCGCTGCCGTTGAAGCACAGATGGCGGATGCCGGTTTCTACCTGCGTCCGTCGACCGAAACGGCTGCGGTGATCGCCCAGCTGGCGCAGTTGCAGGCTGAGCTCGACGTGATGGTCGAGCGCTGGGCCGAACTGGATGAGTGATTGAACCGGCCATGAAAAAGCCCGGCGTTCTTTAAAGAGCGCCGGGCTTTTTCACATCTGTCTCGATCCCTGTATCTGCAGGAGCGAGGTCAGTTTTTGCTTTGCAGGCGCACCGCCAGCACATCGCAAGGCGCACCGTGCAGGACGTCATTGGCGGTAGAGCCCAGCAGCAATGCCAGGCCATGTCGACCATGACTCCCCACTACGATCATGTCGCAGTTCTGTTCCTTGGCCAGGTGGTGAATCTCCTGGCGCGGCTGGCCGTAGGTCAGGTGACAGTTTTCCCGGGAGAGCTCCGGGTACTTCACGATCAGGCGATCGAGGCGCTCCTTGGCCTGATCGAACTGCTGCTGTTGCAGTTGTGACAGGTCCATCGGCACGTCACCACCAAAGGCCATGGCCATTGGCTCGACGATGTGGACCATGGACAATTTCGCGCCGTTGCTCACCGACAGTTCGCGAGCGCGGTGGATGACAGGGTCGCACTCTTCGGTGAGATCTACAGCGACCAGAATATGCTCGTAGGGCATGAGGTGCTCCTCCTGAGAAACGCAATATTGGTAAGTATGGCTGGTTTCAAGCGCATTGGTTCCAAAGTGACTCAATCCGCTCATTCAAAATCGGGAGTACAGATATGACGGTCTGGATAGTGGTGTCAATCCTGCTGGTGGTGCTCAGCCCCCTGGCATGGTTGCGCCCATCGCGCCAGCAGAGTGGTCGCATGGCCCTGCGCATGGAGGCGCGACGCATCGGCCTGGCCATGCAACTGGCCCCTCAGGAGTGGCCGCACTGGCTCAGTCAGGAGCCGCCAAATCCGTGTGCGCAGTACCACCGACCAAGGCGCGGCACCCAGCCGGCCTGTTGGAGTTTCTGGCAAAAATCACCGGGTCTGTGGGTGAATCAATGGCAGGAGCCGTGCGAGGATCGCGCGCTGCTAGATCATTTCGAAAAGTTGCCGGGCAATGTCTTCAAGGTCGAGGCCGACAAGCAGATGATCGCCCTGTATTGGGGCGAGAAGGGCGAGGCCGAAGTTCTGCAGCACATCGATGCCACCCTCAAGGCATTGGCGTAGCAGGACCCTGTAGGAGCGAGCAAGCTCGCTTCTACAGAAAGCAAAAAATAAAAAGCCCGACAACATCATCGGGCGGGATGGCCAGGCAGGCCGGTAAATTAATTTTGTTTCATCTCGCGTCCGGCATTCGCCAGCGGCGTACAAATTCCCTTGAGGTTTCGCCAGCGTAGCTTGTTAAACAAAGGCTGCCGCGAATTAGGGCGACTTTTCTAATGATTGATCCTATGAATGTCCCTACATGCAAACGCATGTTTTAGGTCGTTGTCCTACAGAAATGACCGCAAAGTCGCGTTTCACCCCGCATTTTGGGCGATTGACAATTGGCGGAAACTCCGTGAAGGTGGCGTACCCAAATCAAACGGGCGTATGAATTGAGCGTTTGTATTTAAAATCGCTCCTACAGAATCCCGACTATCGCGTTGGCGGGTGTGCCGGGTGGATTGGCGTAGCATCGACGATTGACGTCCCTGCCAGCCCTTCGCCTGCTTCCGACGTGTACTGTTCAGCTTCCATATCGTGGAGATCAGTTGATGATTTACGAAGGTAAAGCCATCACGGTTAAGGCTCTTGAAAGTGGCATCGTCGAACTGAAGTTCGACCTCAAGGGTGAGTCCGTCAACAAGTTCAACCGTCTAACCCTGAACGAACTGCGTCAGGCCGTGGACGCCATCAAGGCAGATGCTTCGATCAAGGGCGTGATCGTCAGCAGTGGCAAGGACGTGTTCATCGTCGGCGCCGACATCACCGAATTTGTCGACAACTTCAAGCTGCCGGATGCAGAGCTTGTTGCTGGCAACCTCGAAGCCAACAGGATTTTCAGCGATTTCGAAGACCTCAACGTTCCGACCGTTGCCGCGATCAATGGCATCGCGCTGGGTGGCGGTCTGGAAATGTGCCTGGCCGCGGACTACCGCGTCATGTCCACCAGCGCCAAGATCGGCCTGCCGGAAGTCAAGCTGGGCATCTACCCGGGCTTCGGCGGTACCGTGCGCATGCCACGCCTGATCGGTGTCGACAACGCCATCGAATGGATTGCCGCCGGCAAGGAAAACCGTGCCGAAGACGCGCTGAAAGTCGGCGCCGTCGATGCCGTGGTTGCCCCTGAGAAGCTGCAGGAAGCTGCGCTGGAACTGATCAAGCGCGCCATTTCCGGCGAGTTCGATTACAAGGCCAAGCGCCAGCCGAAGCTGGAAAAGCTCAAGCTCAACGCCATCGAGCAAATGATGGCTTTCGAAACCGCCAAAGGGTTCGTGGCCGGTCAGGCGGGTCCTAACTACCCGGCGCCGGTCGAAGCGATCAAGACCATCCAGAAAGCCGCGAACTTCGGTCGTGAAAAGGCTCTGGAAGTCGAAGCCGCCGGTTTCGTCAAACTGGCCAAGACCCCGGCTGCGCAAAGCCTGATCGGTCTGTTCCTGAACGATCAGGAACTGAAGAAAAAGGCCAAGGCCTATGACGAAATCGCCAAGGACGTGAAGCAGGCCGCCGTATTGGGCGCCGGCATCATGGGTGGCGGTATCGCCTATCAGTCGGCTTCCAAAGGCACGCCGATCCTGATGAAGGACATCAACGAGCACGGTATCGAGCAGGGTCTGGCCGAAGCCGCCAAACTGCTGGTTGGCCGTGTCGAAAAAGGCCGCATGACCGCCGCGAAAATGGCTGAAGTGCTCAACGGCATTCGCCCGACCCTGTCCTACGGTGATTTCGGTCACGTGGACCTGGTGGTTGAAGCGGTCGTCGAGAACCCGAAGGTCAAGCAAGCCGTCCTGGCCGAAGTCGAATCCCAGGTCAAGGAAGGCACCATCCTCGCTTCCAACACCTCCACCATTTCCATCAGCCTGCTGGCCAAGGCCCTCAAGCATCCGGAAAACTTCGTCGGCATGCACTTCTTCAACCCGGTACACATGATGCCGCTGGTGGAAGTGATCCGTGGCGAGAAGTCCAGCGAGCTGGCCGTTGCCACCACCGTTGCCTACGCCAAGAAAATGGGCAAGAACCCGATCGTGGTCAACGACTGCCCGGGCTTCCTGGTCAACCGCGTCCTGTTCCCGTACTTCGGCGGTTTCGCCAAGCTGGTCAGCGCCGGTGTCGACTTCGTGCGCATCGACAAGGTCATGGAAAAATTCGGCTGGCCGATGGGCCCGGCCTACTTGATGGATGTGGTCGGCATCGACACCGGCCACCACGGTCGCGACGTCATGGCTGAAGGTTTCCCGGACCGCATGAAAGACGACACTCGTTCGGCTGTAGACGCGCTGTACGAAGCCAATCGTCTCGGTCAGAAGAACGGCAAGGGTTTCTACGCCTACGAGGCCGACAAGAAGGGCAAGCAGAAGAAGGTCGTCGATCCGTCGGTACTTGAAGTGCTCAAGCCAGTTGTCTTCGAGCAGCGTGAAGTCACTGACGAAGACATCATCAACTGGATGATGATCCCGCTGTGCCTGGAAACCGTACGCTGCCTGGAAGACGGCATCGTTGAAACCGCCGCCGAAGCCGACATGGGTCTGGTCTACGGTATTGGTTTCCCTCCATTCCGTGGCGGTGCGCTGCGCTACATCGATTCGATCGGTGTTGCCGAGTTCGTCGCCCTGGCTGACCAGTACGCTGATTTGGGCGCGCTGTACCACCCGACCGCGAAGCTGCGCGAAATGGCCAAGAACGGCCAGAGCTTCTTCGGTTAAGCGCCCCCAACTAGAGTGAGAGTGAACTTATGAGCTTGAATCCTAGAGACGTCGTGATTGTCGACTTCGGTCGTACTCCGATGGGCCGCTCCAAGGGCGGCATGCACCGCAACACCCGTGCCGAAGACATGTCGGCGCACCTGATCAGCAAAGTGCTGGAACGCAACACCAGGATCGACCCGAACGAAGTCGAGGACGTGATCTGGGGCTGCGTGAACCAGACCCTGGAGCAGGGCTGGAACATTGCGCGCATGGCGTCGCTGATGACCCAGATCCCGCACACCTCGGCCGCCCAGACCGTCAGCCGCCTGTGTGGTTCGTCCATGAGCGCGCTGCACACCGCTGCGCAGGCGATCATGACCGGCAACGGTGACGTTTTCGTCGTTGGTGGCGTCGAGCATATGGGCCACGTGAGCATGATGCACGGTGTCGATCCGAACCCGCACATGTCGCTGTACGCGGCAAAAGCTTCGGGCATGATGGGCCTGACCGCGGAAATGCTCGGCAAAATGCACGGCATTACCCGCGAACAGCAGGACGCCTTTGGTCTGCGCTCCCACCAGCTCGCCCACAAGGCGACCGTGGAAGGCAAGTTCAAGGACGAAATCATCCCGATGCAGGGCTATGACGAGAACGGCTTCCTGAAACTGTTCGACTACGACGAAACCATTCGTCCGGAAACCACCCTGGAAAGCCTGGCGACGCTGAAGCCGGCGTTCAACCCGAAAGGTGGTACCGTGACTGCCGGTACTTCGTCGCAGATCACCGATGGTGCTTCGTGCATGATCGTGATGTCGGCGCAGCGTGCACAGGACCTGGGGATCCAGCCGATGGCGGTGATCCGTTCGATGGCAGTGGCAGGTGTGGATCCGGCGATCATGGGCTATGGTCCAGTACCGGCTACACAAAAAGCACTGAAGCGCGCAGGCCTTGGTATCAACGATATCGACTTCTTCGAGCTCAACGAAGCTTTCGCCGCACAGGCCCTGCCAGTGCTGAAAGACCTGAAAGTGCTCGACAAGATGAACGAGAAGGTTAACCTGCACGGCGGCGCGATCGCCCTGGGTCACCCGTTCGGTTGCTCCGGTGCCCGTATCTCCGGCACTTTGCTGAACGTGATGAAGCAAAATGGCGGTACCTTCGGGGTATCCACCATGTGCATTGGTCTCGGCCAAGGCATCACCACCGTCTTCGAACGCGTTTAAGCGAATCGTTGACGGAAGCCGGGGCCAAGTGCCCCGGTTTTTGTTTTTCCGGGTTTAATTTGTTTTTATTTTGAAAAAATTTGAGTGAGGGCCGAAGCATGCCGATACAACCAGGGCTCTACCAACATTACAAAGGTCCGCAGTACCGCGTATTCAGTGTCGCGCGGCATTCGGAGACCGAGGAAGAAGTGGTCTTCTACCAAGCCCTGTATGGCGATTACGGCTTTTGGGTACGTCCCTTGAGCATGTTCCTGGAGTCGGTCGAAGTTGACGGCGAGCAGGTGCCACGCTTTGCTTTGGTGCAGGCCGAAGAGAGTCTTTTTAACAAGCCATGAGCTGAGTGCGCGCAAAACCCTGCGCTTGACCTCACCTTGTAGCCACTATATATAGCGGTGCCGCGTCAGGCGCCAACCGCCTTTCACTTCTAGAATTCAGGAATTTTCTGATCCATGGGCAAATCGCTGGTCATTGTGGAATCCCCGGCTAAGGCCAAGACCATCAACAAGTATCTGGGCAACCAATACGTGGTGAAGTCGAGTATCGGCCATATCCGAGACCTGCCCACCAGTGGTTCGGCGAGTGCCACCAAGGAGCCTGCCGCCAAGCGTGGCAAGGCCGTTGCGGGCGAAGCGCCGGCGCTGTCGCCGAAAGAAAAGGCACGCAAGCAGCTGGTCGCTCGCATGGGGGTCGATCCCGATCACGGCTGGAAAGCCAAGTACGAGATCCTTCCAGGCAAGGAAAAGGTCATCGAAGAGCTGCGCCGGCTCGCCAAGGATGCTGACACCATCTATCTCGCAACCGACTTGGATCGCGAGGGGGAAGCCATTGCCTGGCACCTGCGCGAAGCCATCGGTGGTGATGACAGCCGCTACAAGCGCGTGGTGTTCAACGAAATCACCAAGAAAGCCATCCAGGAAGCCTTCTCCGAGCCCGGCGAGCTGGACATCGACCGCGTCAACGCCCAGCAGGCGCGTCGTTTCCTCGACCGCGTAGTGGGTTACATGGTTTCGCCGCTGCTGTGGGCCAAGATCGCTCGCGGTCTGTCCGCCGGTCGCGTGCAGTCGGTTGCGGTGAAGCTGGTGGTCGAGCGTGAGCGTGAAATCCGCGCGTTCATCCCGGAAGAGTACTGGGAAGTCCACGCCGACCTCGGCACCGCCAAAGGCGCCTCCGTGCGTTTCGAAGTCGCTCGCGAGAAAGGCGAGGCCTTCAGGCCGCTGAACGAAGCCCAGGCGATGGCCGCGCTGGAAAAGCTCAAGGCGTCCAGCTACAGCATCGTCAAGCGTGAAGACAAGCCGACCAGCAGCAAGCCGTCGGCACCGTTCATTACTTCCACCCTGCAACAGGCCGCGAGCAACCGCCTGGGCTTCGGTGTGAAGAAAACCATGATGATGGCCCAGCGTCTGTACGAAGCCGGCTACATCACCTATATGCGTACCGACTCCACCAACCTCTCGGCCGATGCCGTGGCGATGGCGCGTACTTATATTGAAGGCGAGTTTGGCAAGAAGTACCTGCCGGATTCCCCGAACGTCTACAGCAGCAAGGAAGGCGCACAAGAGGCTCACGAAGCGATTCGTCCGTCCGACGCCAACATCACGCCGGCCAAGCTGTCGGGCATGGAGCGCGATGCCGAGCGTCTCTACGAGCTGATCTGGCGCCAGTTCCTCGCTTGCCAGATGCTGCCTGCGCAATACCTGTCGACCACGGTCACCGTCGCTGCCGGCGACTTCGAGTTGCGTGCCAAGGGCCGTATCCTCAAGTTCGACGGCTACACCCGCGTGATGCCGCAAATTGCCAAGCCGGGCGATGATGACGTGCTGCCAGACATGGCCCAGGGCGATGCGATGAAGCTGATCCAGCTTGATCCGACCCAGCACTTCACCAAGCCGCCGGCGCGTTACTCCGAAGCCAGTCTGGTCAAGGAAATGGAAAAGCGCGGTATCGGTCGTCCTTCGACCTACGCGGCGATCATTTCCACCATCCAGGACCGCGGTTACGTGGCGCTGCACAACCGTCGTTTCTACTCGGAAAAGATGGGCGACATCGTCACCGAGCGTCTGGCCGAGAGCTTCTCCAACCTGATGGACTACGGCTTCACCGCCGGCATGGAAGAGCATCTCGATGATGTGGCTCAGGGCGAGCGCGACTGGAAGAACGTGCTCGACGAGTTCTACGGCGACTTCAAGAAGAAGCTCGAAGTAGCCGAGAGCCCGGACAACGGCATGCGCGCCAACCAGCCGGTCATGACCGATATTCCGTGCACTACCTGCGGTCGTCCGATGCAGATCCGTACGGCGTCGACCGGCGTGTTCCTTGGCTGCTCGGGCTACAGCCTGCCGCCGAAAGAGCGCTGCAAGGCCACCGTCAACCTGGTGCCGGGCGACGAGATCGCCGCGGACGACGAAGGTGAGTCGGAATCGCTGGTGTTGCGTGGCAAACACCGTTGCCCGATCTGCAGCACCGCGATGGATGCCTACCTGCTCGACGAGAAGCGCAAACTGCACATCTGCGGCAACAACCCGGATTGCGCTGGCTACGAAATCGAAGAGGGCGCTTATCGCATCAAGGGCTATGAAGGCCCGAGCCTGGAGTGCGACAAGTGTGGCAGCGAGATGCAGCTCAAGACCGGTCGTTTCGGCAAGTTCTTCGGTTGCACCAACCCGACCTGCAAGAACACCCGCAAGCTGCTCAAGAGTGGTGACGCGGCGCCGCCGAAGATGGACCCGGTGAAGATGCCTGAGCTGAAATGCGAAAAGGTCAACGACACCTACATCCTGCGCGACGGTGCGTCCGGTCTGTTCCTGGCGGCCAGCCAGTTCCCGAAAAACCGCGAGACCCGTGCGCCGCTGGTGTCCGAGATCATCCCGCACAAGGACGAGATCGATCCGAAGTACCACTTCCTGTGTGAAGCACCGAAGAAGGATCCGGACGGCCTGCCTGCGGTCATCCGCTACAGCCGCAAGACCAAGGAGCAATACGTGCAGACCGAAGTCGACGGCAAGCCGACCGGCTGGAAAGCGTATTACGACGGTGGCAAGTGGACCGTTGAAGACAAGCGTCCTGCCGCGAAGTCTTGATCTGAGCTGAACCGAAAAGGCCGCATGTCACCATGCGGCCTTTTTTTGCGCTTGCGGTGGACTTGGTTGATCCACGACACTGTTCGACCTGCGTGATGCATCATATCGTTGTGGAGGCTGCCGTCATGGCCCACGAACTCTATACCCGTACCAACCAGAAGATTTATTTCGCCGGCCTTTCACTGGAAGCGCTTGCCAAGGCTGAAGAGGCGCGGTCGATGAATTCCCTGGCGCTGATCCAGGCAGGTCGCGAATCGGCGTTGTTTCACCTGTATGGCGCCCTGTTGGGTTTGTGCCATGAAATCGCCGGGTTCTATCGCCTGCCGCAGGCCAATTCCCAGCGCGCGGAAGCGCTGCTGACTCGGGAGGTGCTGGAAACCATCGCCATTCCTGAATTGGCCGAGATGATCGAGCTGGCCAACAATCCGGAAACCTGGCTGGCCAGGCTGCTGGCCGCCCACTCGGCGTTGTTTCAGCCGCCTCGTGCGCCACACAAGCCCAAGGGCGACGTCACGCAGCCTTTGATTCAGGCGGTGAACCTGGACGAAGAAGAGACGCCCGATGAGTTGAGCCGTGAAGAACTGGAGAGCTGGCGCCAGAACCTCAAGAGCCTGGCGCTGCGTTTTCGAGAAGGCTTGAACGAATGTTGAAGGCCAGGGGTCTTTGACGGGCGGCACGCCAAGGCTGCCATTCGAGGGAAGAGAGTTGTCGGAAATTTCTCTTCGTGATGGCAGCTGGTCAAGATCCCGAGCGAAGCCCGATTGATGGCTATATAATCCCCGCCTTTCCTGGAGAACACACCTTTATGCCAACGTCCTTTTTAGAAATTGTCGAGTTACCAGACGGCCGAATCGAGCTGCGCAGGGCCGAGGACGAGGGTTCTCTGGTTACTTTGGATTTCTCGGAGGATGCCAAGGCGTTCCTGCAAGGCCAGCATGTCGAAGTCGCCAAAGCGATGCTGAGCGTTGGTGTGCAGATGGCCGGGCGCCTGGTTGAAGGGGAATTGGACAAGGAAGAGGGGCCGCGGGTCCTTCACTGATCCCGCCCGTCGGTTTCTGCCAATACCGCCACAGATCGGCTTCTCTGCCCCAGGAGAAGCCCTGCGCCGTTTCAGGCGCGACGTTAACCCAATCGAATGTTCAGGCTTTGTGCGTCCCCGGTCCGGGCGGCGCTGATCAGTTGTTGGCGCGCGCTGGTGCTCAGCGGGTTGAGCCAGCTGACGACAGTGTGACTGCGGCCCAGTCGCAAGGCTTCGCAGGTCAGTTGCTGGGCGCTCTGGGTGCCGCTCGGTTGCAGCAGCAGGATGCGCTCGCGATTGAGGCCGGCGTCCCGAAGCCACGCCTGGGTCACGCTGGCGGGCGGGGCGATCAGGGTCAGCCAGCGTGCGTCCTGGTCCTGGCTCAGCTCCCTGAGGATCGGGGCCAGCAGGTTCAGGCAGTTCCCGGCCGCACCACGTAGAGACAGCTCACTGAAGACCTCGGGTTCGGCGCTCCAGGGCGACTCGACCACTTCCTCCAGGATCGGCGCCAGAGGCTGGGCCAGGAATGCCTCGAACAGCAACGGCAGTTGGGCTTGCTGTGGTGATGTGTGCGGGAAATGCATAAAGCCTCCGTTAGCGGCGAATGACGCCGACACTCAAACCTTCGATCACCAGATCCTGATCCTTGAGGTTCACTTCGATTGGGGCGAATTCCGGGTTCTCGGCGATCAGCCAGACTTTGCTGCCGTCACGCTTGAAGCGCTTGACGGTCACTTCATCGCCAATGCGCGCCACCACGATCTGCCCGTTACGAGCCTCGCGAGTGGTGTGCACGGCCAGCAGGTCACCGTCGAAAATGCCCACGTCCTTCATGCTCATGCCGTGCACTCGCAACAGGTAGTCGGCGCGGGGATGAAAGAAGGAAGGATTGATGTTGCAGGACTCTTCGACGTGCTGCTGGGCCAGGATCGGTGCGCCAGCGGCTACGCGTCCGATGATGGGCAGGGTGGAGTCGTCGGCCTTGGCTTCGAGGCCAGGGATACGGATGCCGCGGGACGCGCCCGGGGTCATTTCGATGGCGCCCTTGCGCGCCAGCGCCTTGAGGTGTTCTTCAGCAGCGTTTGGCGATTTGAAACCCAGTTCCTGAGCGATTTCCGCGCGGGTCGGAGGGTAGCCGTTGTCTTCCAGGCAGCGTTTGATGAAAGCCAGAATCTCGGCTTGGCGTGGCGTCAGCTTTAGCATATTGATCGCTCTGTTTTTTTATACAGTGACTGGGATTATATACAGTGAAGCGGTCTTGGCAATGCCCCTTTTTCTCCAGACTGCCGGACGGTCGACAAGCCGGTGGATGGAAGCTTTGCGGTTGTATGGTTAAATGTCTGACCGACCATTCCCAAAACGAACTGCCAGACTTGACAAGACATAGCTTGAAACGTATGTTTCAAACAAGTGTTTGTCAGGCGGAGTAGCCATGGCCCAGTCGGAAACCGTTGAACGCATTCTCGATGCCGCCGAGCAGTTGTTCGCGGAAAAAGGTTTCGCCGAAACCTCATTGCGTCTGATCACCAGCAAGGCCGGTGTCAACCTGGCTGCGGTGAACTATCACTTCGGATCGAAAAAGGCGCTGATTCAAGCGGTCTTTTCGCGTTTTCTCGGGCCATTCTGCATCAGCCTCGATAAAGAGCTGGAGCGGCGCCAGGCCAAACCTGAAATCAAGCCTTCCCTCGAAGAACTGCTGGAAATCCTGGTCGAACAGGCGCTGGTGGTGCAGCCCCGCAGCGGTAACGATCTTTCTATCTTCATGCGTTTGCTCGGTCTGGCCTTCAGCCAGAGCCAGGGGCATTTGCGTCGTTATCTGGAAGACATGTACGGCAAGGTTTTCCGCCGCTACATGATGCTGGTCAACGAGGCCGCGCCACGCATTCCGCCGATCGAGCTGTTTTGGCGCGTGCATTTCATGCTCGGCGCCGCGGCGTTCAGCATGTCGGGTATCAAGGCATTGCGTGCCATTGCCGAAACCGACTTCGGCGTGAACACCTCCATCGAGCAGGTCATGCGCCTGATGGTGCCGTTCCTCGCCGCCGGCATGCGCGCCGAGACGGGCGTCACCGACGCCGCCATGGCCGCGGCGCAATTGCGTCCACGTAGCAAATCGACACAGGTCGCCGCCAAGGTTTGACCCTGCACGGGTGGGCGCGGCAGCTGACATCCGTTAAGCTAGCCGCCCATGCCGACTCTCGTTCTGAATCCGCTTCCCACTGATATCGCCGACCTGCCGGGCACTGCCCACGGCGGCGAATCCGTGCGAGGCGGATTTTTCGTTATCAAGGAATCTCTATGACTGCTGGCCTGCAAGGCTCGTTGATGGTGGACGTCGCCGGTACCTGGCTGACGGCCGAAGATCGCCAATTGTTGCGCCAGCCCGAAGTGGGCGGCCTGATCATTTTTGCCCGCAACATCGAGCATCCGCGCCAGGTTCGCGAGTTGAGCGCGGCGATTCGCGCCATTCGCCCTGATCTGCTGCTGGCGGTGGATCAGGAAGGCGGGCGGGTTCAACGCCTGCGCCAGGGCTTCGTGCGCCTGCCGGCCATGCGTGCCATTGCCGACAACCCGAACGCCGAGTATCTGGCCGAGCAATGCGGATGGATCATGGCCACCGAAGTCCTGGCCGTCGGCCTGGACCTGAGCTTCGCCCCGGTGCTGGACCTGGATCACCAGCGCAGTGCCGTGGTCGGTACCCGCTCGTTCGAAGGCGATCCGGAGCGCGCCGCGCTGCTGGCTGGCGCCTTCATTCGTGGCATGAACAGCGCCGGCATGGCCGCAACCGGCAAGCATTTCCCGGGTCACGGCTGGGCCGAGGCCGATTCCCACGTGGCGATCCCGAATGACGAGCGCAGTCTCGACGAGATCCGCGCCAAGGATCTGGTGCCGTTCGCCAGACTGAGCGAACAATTGGCTGCCGTCATGCCGGCCCACGTGATTTATCCACAGGTCGATGCGCAACCCGCCGGCTTCTCCCGTCGCTGGCTACAGGACATCCTGCGTGGCGAGCTGCAATTTGACGGGGTAATTTTCAGTGACGACCTGTCCATGGCCGGCGCGCATGTGGTGGGCGATGCCGCCAGCCGCATCGAGGCGGCGCTGACAGCTGGCTGCGACATGGGCCTGGTGTGCAACGATCGCGCTGCCGCCGAGCTGGCGCTGAGCGCCGCGCAACGCCTGAAGGTCAAGCCGTCGGCGCGCATCGCGCGGATGCGCGGTCAGGCGCATGCCTGCACCGACTACCGTCAGGATCCTCGCTGGCTGGCCGCCATCGGTTCGCTCAAAGAAGCTCAATTGATCGACTAGGGACTGGCTGCCATGACGGTTTATGCGCGGGTGCTCAAGGGCTGAGTTGGCTCATGACCGAGTTGGATTCTTCGCGGGCAAGCCTCGCTCCTACAGGTTTGATGTGGATCACAAACATCATGATCGACGCAAAACCTGTAGGAGCGAAGCTTGCCCGCGAAAGCAATCTATCGAGCCCCACCAGCCTCAGCGCTTTTCGAGCTTATCCGGCAACGGCGCAAACAGCGCCTCGATATCATCGCTCTGCAGCTTCCAGTCCCCGGCCTGACGGCCGTCCAGAACACCGGCCGCCAGGTCGGATTTTTCTTTTTGCAGTAGCTGAATCTTCTCTTCCACCGTACCGCGGGCAATCAGCTTGTAGACGAACACCGGTTTTTCCTGGCCGATGCGATAGGCGCGGTCGGTGGCCTGGTGTTCGGTTGCCGGGTTCCACCACGGGTCGTAATGGATCACGGTGTCGGCTTCGGTCAGGTTCAGGCCAACACCGCCGGCCTTCAGGCTGATCAGAAAGATCTGACGCTTGCCGCTCTGGAAATCCTTCACCGGCGTACGCCGGTCGCGGGTCTGCCCGGTCAGCAGGGCGTAGGCCACGCCGCGTTTGTTCAGCTCGTCCTCAATCAAGGTCAGCATCGAGGTGAACTGCGAGAACAGCAGGATGCGCCGTCCTTCTTCAAACAACTCCTCAAGCATTTCCATCAGGCTGTCGAGCTTGCCCGAAGTGCTGCCGCGGGCGGGCAGGGCGGCATCGTTGACCAGGCGCAGGTCACAGCACACCTGGCGTAGTTTCAGCAGCGCCTCGAGGATGATGATTTGGCTGCGGGCCACACCCTTGCGGGTGATTTCATCGCGCACCTTCTTGTCCATCGCCAGGCGCATGGTTTCGTACACATCGCGCTGGGCTTCGTTGAGCTCGACCCAGTGAATGATTTCGGTTTTCGGCGGCAGCTCGGTGGCGACCTGTTCCTTGGTCCGACGCAACAGAAACGGTTTGATCCGACCGTTGAGGTGCTGAAGTCTGACTTCGCTGGTGCGCTTTTCAATCGGCACCCGGTAATCGCGATTGAAGCTCTTCACATCCCCAAGCCAGCCCGGCAGCAGGAAGTGAAACAGCGACCACAGCTCACCCAGGTGATTTTCCAGCGGCGTGCCACTCAGGCACAGGCGCTGGCGTGCATTCAGCTCGCGAGCGGCCTGCGCGGCCTTGCTGCCGGGGTTCTTGATGTACTGCGCTTCGTCCAGCACCAGCACGTGCAGCGGTTGCCTGGCCAGGGCTTCGACATCCTTGGGCAACAGCGCGTAGGTGGTCAGGATCAGGTCGTAATCGGCAAGGTTGTCGAAATGCTTCTTGCGACTGGCACCGTACAGCGCCAGCACTTTGAGTTGCGGGGTGAAGTGCGCGGCCTCGTCGAGCCAGTTGGGGATCAGGCTGGTGGGCATCACCACCATGCATGGGCGATCGAGGCGTCCGGCGTTCTTCTCGCTGAGCACATGCGCGAGGGTTTGCAGGGTTTTGCCCAAGCCCATGTCGTCGGCGAGGATCCCGCCGACCTCCAGCTGACGCAGCGACTGCATCCAGCTCAGGCCTTCCAGCTGATACGGGCGCAAGGTCGCGTTCAAGCCTTCCGGCACGCTGGCGGTATAGTCCTTGATGTCCCGCAGGCGCTGGGCAAAGGTGCGGATCTGATCGCCGCCTTCCCAAAGCAGTGGCAGGTCTTCCAGCGAATTCAGGCGCGTGGCGTCGGCCCGGCTCAGGCGCAACGTGGTTTCGCCGGGCTCTTGCAGATAGAACTCACCGAGGGTCGCCAGCACCGGTTTCAAGCGGCCGAAGGGCAGGGCGACCTGCAGGGGACCATGCTCGGAGTTCGGGCGATTGGGGATGTTCACCAGGATCAGCTCGTCATCGCGACGACGGGCCAGGCGCTCCGGGTTGAGGATCTCTGTGTGCGAGCGCATCAGGTTCAACAGGATCGGCAGCAGGCTCAGGCGCTCGCCGTTGACGATGATGCCCAGTTCCAGGTCGAACCAGTCGCGCTCCGGCGCCTGCTCGACCGTGGCGTACCAGTCGTCCACCGCCGTCAGGTCGAAACCGAAGTCCTCGTTGATCTGCAGCTCCCAGCCCTGGGTGCGCAGCTTCGGCAGTTCGTTGAGGGTGAAGGTCAGCCAGGCGCTGTCGTTGACCATCTCGTACAGTTCGCCAGCGCTCTCAGGCAAAGCCTTGCTCTGCCGGGTGGCGATCCTGAAACCGAGAATGCGCAGTTGTTCCCTGTAGGACTGTTCCACTTCCGGGTGACGTTTTATCCGTAGCGTCTGTGTCTCCTGACGAATCAGGATGTCGGAGTTTTTCTGCCCGGAGACGTATTCGTCCAGATAACTGAAGGACAGCGCCGCGCGGTGCTGGATGTAACGCTGCATCCGCCCGTTGCGTGGTTCGAAGGCGCTGAACTCGATGCTTGCCAGCCACAGGCGCGGCACCGGCTGCACGTTGTCCACCAGCACTTGCGGCGGCGCTTTCGGGCTGCGGTTTTCGAGGACGGCCTGAAGCTTTTCCAGCAGCTCGGCGTCCTTGGCGGCCGCCGGGTAATTGAGGGTTTCCTGCACTTGCAGCAGGACCGCCGCGCAATGTTTGCAGTTGCTGTGGACGGGGCAGGAGCAGGTGGCGTCGATCATCAGCAACGTGCCTTTGGCCGACTCTCGCAGGCGAATGGTCTGACGGTAAACGTTACCGCCAGAGCCTTCGCATGCGGCGACGATGGTGGCGTCGCCGGCTTCGACGATCCTGACGCGGTTTTCCAGCGCGTAGCGTCGGCCGCGCTCCAGGCTCTGTTCCTTGAATCGGCTGACCCAGGAGGGTGCCAGGGGTTTGCTCAGGGTCGCGGACATAGGGGGCTCAATCAGTCCGGAATTTCTTCGGGGACTGGCCGAGGTGCAGGGGCGGTCAGCGAGGTGATCTTGATCAGCAGGCCCAGATGACCGGCGTCGAGGAAGTTCAGCTGCCCGTTTTTGGTATGGCTGTCGGTCTTCAGGCGCTCGCTGGCGGTGACCAGGCCGTCGTTGTCGATCTGGTTGACCCAGAAATCGGCTTCGACGTCGGTGAAGCGGCCCTGTTTGATGCTCAATGTGCCCTCGATCGGGAATTGGCCGAATTGTTCCTTGCCGTCGCTGATCGCCACCTTGCTGGCTTGTTCGCCAAGGTTCTGTTGCCAGGCCTTGTGCAGCAACACCGTGTATTCATTGCTGGCGGTGAGCTTTTCCACCTCGCCGTTCAGGCTCGGGGTGCGCAGGCTGTCGGGGTTGAGGTGTTGCGCGCCGGCATCCCAGTCTTCAGGCGCGGCGCGGCTGACGATCGCCGGCACGGCATTCTGCCGCACCAGAATCATTTCAACCTGATACAGGTCATCGGCGAATACCGAAGGAGCGGCCAATGCCATCAATACAGTCAACGAGCGAAACAGGCGCATGCGGCGTCCTTCAAGCAGTTTTCGGGATGAGGCGCTCGAACAGCGCCTCTAACGTATTAAAGCGCTCTTCCGGGCGCTCCATCGGAACCATGAACTTGAAGATCGTGGCGCCTTCGAATTTGTAGCGTTTTGGCTGGCTCTGGATCAGTTTGATCAGCGTCAGCGGGTCGACCGGCGTCTGCGCCGCGAACTCGACACGACCGCCCTGCGGACCACCGTCGACTTTCTTGATGCCCAGCACTTCGGCCTGCAATTTCAGGGCGGTGATGCGCATCAGGTTCTTGGTCGGTTCCGGCAGCAGGCCGAAACGGTCGATCATCTCCACTTGCAGGTCCTTGAGGCCTTCCTCGTCGGTGGCCGAAGCGATGCGCTTGTAGAGAATCAGGCGGGCGTGCACGTCCGGCAGGTAGTCCTCGGGAATCAGCGCCGGAACACGCAGGTTGACTTCCGGACCGCCGCCCAGCGGCTGGTCGAGATTCGGTTGCTCGCCCTTGCGGATGGCCTTCACGGCGCGCTCGAGCATTTCCATGTACAGGGTGAAGCCGACGGCCTGGATCTGTCCGCTCTGGCCGTCGCCGAGCAACTCGCCGGCGCCGCGGATTTCCAGGTCGTTGGTGGCGAGCACGAAGCCGGCGCCGAGGTCCTGGGTATTGGCGATCGCCTCCAGGCGCTTTTCCGCGTCCGGGGTGATTTGCTGGCGCGGCGGCGTCAGCAGGTAGGCGTAGGCCTGGTGGTGACTGCGTCCGACCCGGCCGCGCAGCTGGTGCAGCTGCGCCAGGCCGAACTTGTCGGCGCGCTCGATGATGATGGTGTTGGCGCTCGGCACGTCGATGCCGGTCTCGATGATGGTCGAGGCGATCAGCACGTTGAAGCGCTTGTGGTAGAAGTCGCTCATCACCTGTTCGAGTTCGCGCTCGCGCATCTGCCCGTGGCCGATGCCGATCCGCGCTTCCGGCACCAGTTCGGCGAGGTCGGCGGCGCACTTCTCGATGGTCTTCACGTCGTTGTGCAGGTAGTAGACCTGGCCACCACGCAGCAATTCACGCAGCAGGGCTTCCTTGACCGTGCTCTTGTTCTGTTCCATGACGAAGGTACGCACGGACAGGCGACGGGCCGGCGGCGTGGCGATGATCGACAGGTCACGCATGCCCGAGACCGCCATGTTCAGCGTGCGCGGAATCGGCGTGGCGGTCAGGGTCAGGATGTCGACTTCGCTGCGCAGGGCCTTGAGCTGTTCTTTCTGACGCACACCGAAGCGGTGTTCTTCGTCGATGATCACCAGCCCCAGGTTTTTGATTTTCACATCCTCCTGCAGCAGCTTGTGGGTGCCGATGACGATGTCGATCTTGCCTTCGGCCAGATCGGCCACGGCGGCATTCACTTCCTTGGCCGACTTGAAGCGGCTCATCACTTCGACGGTCACCGGCCAGTCGGCGAAGCGATCGCGGAAGCTGTTGTAGTGCTGCTGGGCGAGCAGGGTGGTGGGCACCAGAATCGCCACTTGCCGGCCGCCGTGGACGGCGATGAACGCCGCACGCATCGCCACTTCGGTCTTGCCGAAGCCGACGTCGCCGCAGACCAGCCGGTCCATCGGTTTCGGCGCGAGCATGTCTTCGCGCACGGCTTCGATAGCGGTTTGCTGGTCGGGGGTTTCCTCGAACGGGAAGCCGGCGCTGAAGGTGGCGTAATCGGCTTTCGGGTCGGTGAAGGCATAGCCTTCGCGCGCCGCGCGGCGGGCATAGATGTCCAGCAGTTCGGCGGCCACGTCGCGCACCTGTTCGGCGGCCTTGCGCTTGGCTTTCTGCCAGGTCTCGGAGCCCAGGCGATGCAACGGCGCCAGTGCGTCGTCGCTGCCGGTGTAACGCGCGATCAGGTGCAGGTTGGCCACCGGCACGTAGAGCTTGGCGCCCTCGGCGTATTCCAGGGCGAGGAACTCGGCGGTCTGATTGTCGATTTCCAGCGTCGCCAGGCCCAGGTAACGACCAACGCCGTGATCGATATGCACCACCGGCGCGTTTTCGCGCAGCTCGGTGAGGTTCTTGATCACGGCGTCGTTGTTGGCGTCGGCGCGTTTTTCGCGGCGACGGCGCTGCATCACGCGCTGGCCGAACAACGGGCTCTCGGCGACCAGCGCCAGGGCCGGGTCGTCCAGCAGCAAACCTTCATCCAGCGGTGCGATGGTGATCGCCAGGCGATCCTTGCCGGCGACAAAGTCCGGCCAGCTGTCGACGGTCTTCGGTCGCAGTTTCAGGCGCTCGAGCAATTCCAGCAATACTTCGCGCCGGCCCGCGGACTCGGCGGTGAACAGGACGCGTCCGGGGAACTGGTCGAGGAATTCCGACAGCGCCGCCAGTGGCTGGGTGGCCTTGGCTTCGATGGCCAGGTTCGGCAGTTCCCGTGCTGGGAAGCGCTCGCGGCCACCGCCGGTTTCCACGTCCTGCTGGCTGGCCACCACTCGCGGCCAGCTCTTGAGACGCGCAAAGCAGTCTTCTACCGGCAGGAACAGCTCGGCGGGCGGCAATAAAGGGCGGGATGGATCGACGCGCCGTTCTTCGTAGCGATTGCGCACGTCGTTCCAGAAGTTTTCCGCCGCCTGCTCGATGCCCGGCAACGAGAACACCTGGGTGTCCTGGGGCAGGTAATCGAACAGGGTCGAGGTTTCCTCGAAGAACAGCGGCAGGTAGTACTCGATGCCGGCGGGGGTAATCCCGCTGCTCAAGTCCTGGAAGATCGGGCAGCGCCGGAAGTCGACGTCGAAGCGCTCGCGGAACCGCGCCTTGAAGCGGGTCACGGCTTCTTTCTGCAGCGGGAATTCCTTGGCCGGCAGCAGCTTGACCGAATCGACCTTGTCGATGGAACGCTGGTTTTCCGGATCGAAGGTGCGCAGGGTCTCGATTTCGTCGTCGAACAGGTCGATGCGATAAGGCAGTTTGCTGCCCATCGGGAACAGGTCGATCAGCGATCCACGGACCGTGAATTCGCCGTGCTCGTACACGGTATCGACATAACGGTAACCGGTGGCTTCAAGCCGGGTGCGCATCTGTTCCACGTCGAGCTTCTGCCCGACATCCAGCACCAGGCTGCTGCCGAGCAGGAATTTGGTCGGCGCCAGGCGGTGCAGGGCGGTGGTGATCGGCACCACCAGCACGCCGTGGGCCAGTTCCGGCAGGCGATACAGGCTGGCGATGCGCTGGGAAATGATGTCCTGGTGCGGCGAGAACAGATCGTAGGGCAGGGTTTCCCAGTCGGGGAAATGCAGCACGGGCAAATCCGGGGCGAAGAAGCCCAGCTCCTGCTCCAGCCGTTCGGCACTCTGGCTATCGGCGGTCAGCAGCAGGGTAAAGCGCTTCGCAGCGCTGGCGGCCTCGGCGATGGCAAGGCTCAGGGCGGCACCGGGCAGGTTGCCCCAATGCTGTTTACCTGCCGCGGCAGGAAGATGCGGTAGACGCAGAACGGGCACGGAAGGTTGAGCTCCAAGCGTTGCGACAAAGTCGGTAATTGTAGCGGTCTGTGATGCCGGCTGTCAGTTGCTGATGTGTCTATTACGCGGGTGGGGCGAAATGTAGTGGTAATGACAAAATCGGGCGGTTTTTTGCCGAAAATCGTTGATTATGTAGTGGCAAAAACAACGGGTGTTACGGATGGTTACGGACAACGCTGCGCTGTTCCCAAAAAATTGACGATGCTGAAAGGCCCGGTTTTACTGGGTTTCAGCGTGGCGTGATTTTTTTGAACGGGAAAATGTTACGGGCTGTGCGACAAGCGCGCATTGCTACGCGTTGCACTCGGCGGCATAATGTAGCCCCTTTTTTCTGCCCCTACATGTGGAAGGTTCCCGTGACTCAGAAGCCCGACCAGTGTCTTGGTGAATGGATCGACCGTGAAGCACTCGCAGAAGCGATGATTCCGCTTATCGGTCAGCTCTACCGCAACAACAACGTGGTGAGCTCGATCTATGGCCGCAGCCTGATCAATCGTTCAGTCATCGCGATTCTCAAAGCTCACCGCTTTGCTCGTCACCGTCAGTCCGACGACACCGAACTGTCCGTCCACGAAACATTCCCGCTGCTCAAGGCGATGAGCGAGCTCAAGCTCGGCGCCGCTTCGGTAGATCTGGGCAAGCTGGCCTCCAAATTCAAGACCGAAGGCAATGGCCGCACTGCCGAGCAGTTCGTCCGTGAAGAACTGGCCGACGTCGTGGGTCAGCAGAACGCCTCCGCTCGCAAAGGCACCGACGTTGTTCTTTACGGCTTCGGTCGTATCGGCCGTCTGCTGGCGCGCATCCTGATCGAGAAAACCGGTGGTGGCGACGGCCTGCGTCTGCGCGCCATCGTTGTCCGCAAGGGCTCCGAGAACGACCTGGTCAAGCGTGCCAGCCTGCTGCGCCGCGACTCGGTCCATGGTCCGTTCGATGGCACCATCACCATCGATGAAGCCAACAACACCATCACCGCCAACGGCAACCTGATCCAGGTGATCTACGCCAAGAGCCCGGCCGAAGTCGACTACACCCAGTACGGCATCGAAAACGCTCTGATCGTCGACAACACCGGTGTGTGGCGTGACGCCGACGGCCTGGGCCAACACCTGGCCTGCCCGGGCGCTGCCCGCGTGATCCTCACCGCACCTGGCAAGGGCGCGCTGAAGAACATCGTTCACGGCATCAACCACGGCGACATCAGCGCTGACGACAAGATCATCTCGGCCGCTTCCTGCACCACCAACGCCATCGTGCCGGTGCTCAAGGCAGTCAACGACCAGTACGGCATCGTCAACGGTCACGTCGAAACCGTTCACTCGTTCACCAACGACCAGAACCTGATCGACAACTTCCACAAGGGCAGCCGTCGTGGCCGCGCCGCGCCGCTGAACATGGTAATCACCGAGACCGGTGCCGCCACCGCAGCCGCCAAGGCACTGCCAGTGCTCAAGGGCAAGCTGACCGGCAACGCGATTCGCGTACCTACGCCGAACGTGTCGATGGCCATCCTGAACCTGAACCTGGAAAAGGCCACCACCCGCGACGAAATCAACGAGTACCTGCGCCAGATGGCCATGCACTCGGATCTGCACAAGCAGATCGACTACGTCAGCTCCCAGGAAGTGGTTTCCACCGACTTCGTTGGCTCGCGCCACGCTGGCGTCGTGGATGCCGAAGCAACCATCACCCAGGATAACCGCGTCGTTCTGTACGTCTGGTACGACAACGAATTCGGTTACAGCTGCCAGGTGGTTCGCGTGATGGAAGACATGGCTGGTGTGAACCCGCCGTCGTTCCCGCGCTAAGCTTCAGCTGCCGAATGAAAACGCCCCGACTTGTTCGGGGCGTTTTTGTTTGTGAGATTCACTGTGCGAGCTTGCTCGCGATGCACTCAAGAACACCGCGGGGCGTCAGGCATCCCTCGTCATCGTTGACGACCATCGCGAGCAGGCTCGCTCCCACAGTTGTATTGCATAATGGCTGGCTTTGGTGGGGTGTCAGGAGGGGATTCGTTGATGGGGCGATGGGGTATTCTCCTGGTGCTTGCGGGCGCGTTGTCCGCGTGCGGCAACGACGACGCCATGGAAAGCTTCGGCGGCCCGACCATGGGCAGCACCTATTCGATCAAGTACGTGCGTCACGCCGGTCTGCCCAAGCCCGCGCTGGTTCAGGTCGAAGTGGAAAAGATCCTGGCCGATGTCGACCGGCAACTCTCGACTTATCGCAGCGACTCCGATATCGAACGCTTCAACCAGCTGCCCGCCAACCGTTGTCAGCGGATGCCCGCGTCAATCCTCGAACTGGTCCGCGTCGGTGAGCAGCTGTCGGTGCAGAGCGACGGCTCGTTCGATCTCACGGTGGAGCCGCTGCTCAATCTCTGGGGTTTCGGTCCCCAGGCGCGCGAAGAAAAAGTCCCCACTGCCCAGGCGCTGGCAGAAACCCGGCAGCGCGTCGGCCATGCCCATCTGCGCATTGAGGGTGAGCAGTTGTGCAAGGACGCCGCCGTCGAAGTCGATTTCAACAGCATCGCCGCCGGCTACGCGGTCGATCAGATGGCAGCCAGGCTCGAAGCGCTGGGTATCCACAATTACCTGGCTGAAGCCACCGGCGAACTCAAGGCCGCAGGCAGAAAGCTCGACGGCTCGCCGTGGCGCATTGCCCTGGAAGAACCGCGCGACGATCAACAGGTGGCCGAGCGTATTGTCACGATCAACGGCTACGGCCTGTCCACCTCCGGCGATTACCGCAATTACTTCAATCAGGACGGCCAGCGTTACTCCCACACCTTCGATGCCCGCACCGGTGCGCCGGTCTCGCACACCCTGGCGTCCGTTACGGTGATTCATCCTTCAGCGATGTTGGCCGATGGCCTGTCGACGCTGTTGCTGATTCTCGGCCCCGAGCGCGGTTGGGATTACGCGGAAAAACACGGTATCGGCGCATTTTTTGTGATTCGTGCCGATACAGGTTTCGTCACACGAACCAGTCACGCTTTCGAGCGCCTCGCCGGCGGCAAAACCGAGTGATTCGGGTGATTCGAGCATCGAAGGCTGGCGTTGTTGTGCAGGCAAAACTAGCCTACGACGCGACCAAGGGTTAATGTGCGCGGCGTTGACGCTTCTATAGACTGTGTCCGGGTTCTGTATTGGCCCCAAATTGTTCCTTCACGCCACTGACTGGCGTGATTTAGCCGCAGGTGCCGATGGCGCCGCGGCCTGTTCTGAGGAGTACGCATGGCTGTCTACAACTACGACGTGGTGGTGCTGGGTTCCGGTCCGGCGGGAGAAGGCGCGGCAATGAACGCCGCCAAGGCAGGGCGCAAGGTGGCGATGGTCGATAGCCGTCGCCAGGTCGGCGGCAACTGCACCCACCTGGGTACCATCCCGTCCAAGGCCCTGCGTCACTCGGTCCGGCAGATCATGCAGTTCAACACCAACCCGATGTTCCGGGCCATTGGTGAGCCGCGCTGGTTCTCGTTCCCGGACGTGCTCAAAAGCGCCGAGAAAGTCATCTCCAAACAAGTCGCCTCGCGCACCGGCTACTACGCCCGCAACCGCGTCGACGTGTTCTTCGGCACCGGCAGCTTCGCCGACGAGCAAACCATCGAAGTGGTCTGCGCCAACGGCGTGGTCGAGAAGCTGGTGGCCAAGCACATCATCATCGCCACCGGTTCGCGCCCGTACCGTCCGGCCGACATCGATTTCCACCACCCGCGTATCTACGATAGCGACACCATCCTCAGCCTGGGCCACACCCCGCGCAAACTGATCGTCTACGGCGCCGGTGTGATCGGTTGCGAATACGCCTCGATCTTCAGCGGTCTGGGGGTTCTGGTCGAACTGGTGGACAACCGCGGTCAGTTGCTGAGCTTCCTCGACTCGGAAATTTCCCAGGCGCTGAGCTATCACTTCAGCAACAACAACATCACCGTTCGCCACAACGAAGAGTACGACCGCGTCGAAGGCGTGGACAACGGCGTGATCCTGCACCTCAAGTCCGGCAAGAAGATCAAGGCCGACGCCTTGCTCTGGTGCAACGGCCGTACCGGCAACACCGATCAGCTGGGTCTGGAAAACATCGGCGTGAAGGTCAACAGCCGTGGCCAGATCGAAGTCGACGAAAACTACCGTACCGGCATCCAGAACATCTACGGCGCGGGCGACGTGATCGGCTGGCCAAGCCTGGCCAGTGCCGCCCACGACCAGGGCCGTTCGGCCGCTGGCAGCATCGTCGATAACGGCAGCTGGCGTTTTGTGAATGACGTGCCGACCGGCATCTACACCATTCCGGAGATCAGCTCGATCGGCAAGAACGAGCAGGAACTGACCCAGGCCAAGGTGCCGTACGAAGTGGGCAAGGCCTTCTTCAAAAGCATGGCGCGCGCGCAGATCGCCGGCGAGCCGCAAGGCATGCTGAAGATCCTGTTCCACCGCGAAACCCTGGAAGTGCTGGGCGTGCACTGCTTCGGCTACCAGGCTTCGGAGATCGTGCACATCGGCCAGGCGATCATGAACCAGCCGGGCGAGCTCAACACCCTGAAGTATTTCGTCAACACCACGTTCAACTACCCGACCATGGCCGAAGCCTATCGGGTAGCGGCGTACGACGGCCTCAACCGGCTTTTTTGAGCGGCTCCGGCCGGTGGCCTGAGCCGGCCGGGGAGACCGATTTCAGCAATTCTCGAGCGTGGCAGTGGCCAAACCGGGAAAGTCTGTAATCAGGCTGTCAACGCCGAAGTCGGCGAGTCTGCGCATCAGCGCAGGCTCGTTGACGGTCCACACTGACACATGCAGCCCCTGACGCTGCGCCTTCTGCAGGCGTTCCGGCGTGCACAGGGTCCAATTCAGCGCCAGAATCTCGCAGCCATAGCTTGCCGCGACCTTCAACGGGTCGAGCCAGGCGTATTCGGCCACCAGTCCGCGGGACACATCCGGCACCAGCTCCAGCGCGGCTTTGAGCACTTCCCGGGAACTCGAGGTGATCGTCACCTTGTCCAGCAGGCCGTGGCGTTGCGCCATTTCACGAATCGCCAGCACAGTGGTCGCCGCGCGGGTGCGTGAAGCGCTCTTGACCTCCAGTTGCCAGTGCTCGAAATCGCATTTCTCGAACAACTCTTCCAGCGTCGGGATCGGGCAGGGCTTGATCCAGCCGGGGCCGCCCTTGCGCGCGTCGTAGGTCTTGAGTTCCGCCGCGGTGTGCTCCACGACCTTGCCACGCCGGTCGGTGGTGCGCTTGAGCGTCGGGTCGTGGATGACCATCAGCTCGCCATCCATGGACAGGTGCAGGTCCAGTTCGCAGCGGCGTACGCCGTGCTTGAGACATTCCTGAAAGCTGGTCAGGGTGTTTTCCGGTGCTTCGCCCTTGGCGCCGCGATGGCCGTAGATGAGGGTCACGGTTCTTCCTTAATTTAAATGCCTGAGTCGAGTTGTTCGCGGGCCAGACGTCGTTCCTGGGCCTGCTTTTGCAAGATGTGACGGGCGAGCAGTTGGCGCTGGGCATCGGTCAGGTGCTCGAACTCGGTGCCGACGTCGTAACCCTCGCCCTTGCGGTCGCAGTGGATGACGCGGGCGCGCAGCAACAGGCCAAGTGCCTGGGGCATCAGCACCAGCTTGACCGACAGGCGTGCGTCGGTCGCAATCGGGGTCCGGTGCCGGAACTCGAGGCCGCCCTCGGAAATGACCACCGGCTGCGGCTCGCCGATCTGGCCAAGCACGGTGATGGCGATCACCTGGCTGAGCAGATCGATGCGTTTGTTCTGGGATTTGAGAAAGGCAGCGAGGTTGCGGTCGCGTTCGCTGATCTGGCGCAACAGGTGTTGCGACTCGAATTCGCTCAGGTGCAATTCGCTGAGCAGGTTGAAGAGTGGGGAAGCATCTTGCAACACTTCCTGGCCTGTGGCCTCGGCGGCGGACAGGGGCCGAATTTCCAGTGCGATCATGTCCTCGATACGGTAGTATTCGCGGCGATCTTCTTCATCTAATGTCGACATGGCGAACCCATGGTAGCGGCGGTGGTCTGAGTGTAAAGCTGGTTATCGACCCCCGCCACAAGGACGTTCCTTTTCCCTCCGAACAAGCCCCGACATGTTCAGACCTCTCTTCGTATTTATCGGCACGCGTTACACCCGTGCAAAGCGTCGCAACCATTTCGTGTCATTCATTTCCCTGACTTCGATGATTGGGCTCGCCCTGGGCGTGGTCGTGATGATCGTGGTGCTATCGGTGATGAACGGCTTCGATCATGAGATGCGCACCCGCGTACTGGGCATGGTGCCCCACGCGACCATCGAGTCCACCGAGCCGATCAGCGACTGGCAAGGTCTGGCGACCAAGGTCAAGCAGAATCCGCAGGTCACGGCCGTGGCGCCGTTTACGCAAATGCAGGGTTTGCTGACCAACAACGGCAAGGTTTCCAAGGTCCTGCTCAACGCCATCGATCCGGCGCTGGAGCGCCAGGTTTCAATCATCGATAACTTCATGCAGCAGGGCAAACTCGACGACCTCAAGCCCGGCGAATTCGGCATCGTCATCGGTGACAAGGCGGCGGCCAAGCTCGGTGCGGCCATCGGCGACAAGCTGACCTTCGTCGCGCCGGAAGTCACCGTGACCCCGGCCGGGATGTTCCCGCGCATGAAGCGCTTCACCGTGGTCGGCATCTTCCATGTCGGGGCCGGGGAAATCGACGGCTACCTGGGCATCACCAATCTTCAGGACCTGGCGCGCCTGCATCGCTGGAAGCCGGATCAGGTCCAGGGCATTCGCCTGAAGTTCGACGATCTGTTCCAGGCACCGCGCACCGCGTGGAACATCGCCCGAGAACTGGGCGAAGATCATTACTACGCCCGCGACTGGACCCGTACCCACGGCAACCTGTATCAGGCGATCCGCATGGAAAAAGCCATGATCGGCCTGCTGTTGCTGCTGATCGTCGCAGTCGCCGCGTTCAACATCATTTCCACGCTGGTGATGGTGGTCAATGACAAGAAGAGCGACATCGCGATCCTGCGTACCCTCGGCGCTACGCCCGGCACCATCATGCGTACCTTCATGGTCCAGGGCACGGTCATCGGCGTGGTCGGTACCGCCATCGGCGCGGTGCTCGGGATCTTCGCCGCGCTGAATGTCAGCGCCGCGATCTCGGCGCTCGAAGGCCTGATCGGGCACAAGTTCCTCAACGCCGACGTGTACTTCATCGATTACCTGCCCTCGCAGGTGCAGAGCCAGGACGTGGTCATGGTCTGCTCCGCGGCGTTGGTCCTGAGTTTCCTCGCCACCCTGTATCCAGCCTGGCGTGCCGCGCGCACCCAGCCGGCGGAGGCGCTACGTTATGAGTGAGTCGCGCATGAGTGATAAAGCAATCCTGAGTTGCCGCAACCTGGGCAAATCCTACGAGGAGGGCCCGGAGTCGGTGGAGGTGCTGGCCGGTCTGCAGCTGGAGCTGCACCCGGGCGAGCGTGTGGCGATCATCGGTAAGTCGGGCTCGGGCAAAAGTACCTTGCTCAACCTGCTCGGCGGCCTCGATACGCCGACCAAGGGCAGCGTCTGGCTCGACGGTGAAGAACTGTCTGCCCTGAGCGAGAAGAAGCGTGGCCTGCTGCGTAACCGCGCGCTGGGCTTCGTTTATCAGTTCCACCACTTGCTGCCCGAGTTCACCGCGCTGGAAAACGTCTGCATGCCGCTGCTGATCGGCAAGACTGCAATCCCCGAAGCGCGCCAGCGTGCGACCGCGTTGCTGGAGCGGGTAGGGCTGGGCCATCGCCTGGAGCACAAGCCGGCTGAATTGTCCGGTGGCGAACGTCAGCGCGTGGCCATCGCCCGTGCGCTGGTGAACAAGCCAGGGCTGGTGATGCTCGACGAGCCGACCGGTAACCTCGACCTGCACACGGCCGAGGGCATCCAGGAATTGATGCTGGAACTCAGCACATCGATGCGCACGGCGTTCCTGGTCGTGACCCACGACATGAACCTGGCTCGCCAGATGGACCGCGTCCTGCATCTGCAGGAAGGTCGCCTGACGCCTATCTGACTGGTCGAAACCCGACGTGACTGAACAGTGCGTCGGGTCTTTTTGTTTCTATACGGTGCCCCAGCGAATGTTCAGACCGTTATCGATCTTTATCGGCACGCGCTATACCCGCGCCAAGCGCCGCAATCGCTTCGTTTCCTTCATATCGATGACCTCGATGATCGGCCTCGCCCTGGGCGTGCTGGCGATGATCGTGGTGTTGTCGGTGATGAACGGCTTCCAGCGCGAAATGAGCTCGCGCATCCTCGGCATGGTGCCCCACGCGACCATCGTCGGCGTCAACCCGATCGATGACTGGCAACCGGTGGCGGCGGCCGCGATGAAGAACCCGCAAGTGACCGCGGCGGTGCCGTTCACCGAAATGGAAGGCATGCTTTCCTACAAGGGCACGATGCAGCCGATCCAGGTCAGCGGTGTCGACCCGGCGCTGGAAGGTCAGGTGTCCATCGTTGCCAAACACATCGTCCAGGGGCGTCTGGATGCCTTGAAGCCGGGTGAGTTCGGTGTGGTGATCGGTGAAATCACCGCGCGCCGCTTCCGCCTCAACGTCGGCGACAAGATCACCCTGATCGTGCCGGAAGTCAGCACCGCGCCGGGGGGCATCACCCCGCGCATGCAGCGCTTGAACGTGGTCGGCGTGTTCAAGGTCGGTGCCGAGCTGGATGGCTCGATGGCACTGATCAACGTCGCCGACGCCGCGCAGATGCAGCACTGGGAGCCGAATCAGGTGCAGAGCGTGCGCCTGGCGGTGAAGGACCTGTACGCGGCGCCGCAAGTGTCGAGCACCATCGCCACGGGCCTGGGCGAGGCGTACAAGGCTGACGACTGGACCCACACCCAGGGCAGCCTGTTCAGCGCGATGAAAATGGAAAAGACCATGATCGGCCTGTTGTTGCTGCTGATCGTGGCAGTGGCGGCGTTCAACATCATCGCGACCCTGATCATGGTGGTGAACGACAAGGGCGCGGACATCGCGATCCTGCGCACCATCGGCGCCACGCCACGGCAGATCATGGCGATCTTCATGGTCCAGGGCACGGTGATCGGGATCGTCGGCACGCTGATTGGCGGCATCCTCGGGGTGATTGCGGCGTTGAACGTGAGCGAGATGGTGGGCTGGGTCGAGCGGGTTACCGGTCAGCACATCTTCAGTTCCGATGTGTATTTCGTCAGCAATCTGCCTTCCGAGTTGCAGGGTGGGGATGTGGCTTTGATCTGTACGGCGGGGTTTGTGATGAGCTTTTTGGCCACGGTTTATCCGGCGTGGCGGGCGGCGAAGGTCGAGCCGGCGCATGCGTTGCGGTATTCGTAATCTCTGAAATCGCCTTCGCGGGCAAGCCTCGCTCCTACAGCACTCACACAAAACACTGTAGGAGCGAGGCTTGCCCGCGAAAGGGCCGGTCCTGCTGGCCTCAATCCCCCCTTGGCAACTCGATCACAAACCTGGTCCACCCTTCACTCGATTCACACCAAATCCTCCCCCCATGCGCCCGCACAATGGACTGGGTGATCGCCAACCCCAACCCCGCATGCTCACTGCTGCCCTCATGACGCGCCGGATCCGCCCGGTAGAAGCGATCAAACAGACGCGGCAGCAACGCTTCGCAAATCCCCTCGCCACTGTTCTCCACCGTCAGGCGCAAACCCTCGCTCCGATCATCGATGCGTATGCGAATCTCCCCATCAGCGGGAGTAAAGCGCAACGCGTTATCCAGCAGATTGGAAAGCGCCCGACGTAACATGCCCCGATCACCCTCGATGCGAGCGCTGCCCTCGCGGCCCAGCGTCACCCGGGCGTCCTCGGCCAAAGGCGCAAAGAACTCCAGCAACACATCCACTTCTTCCGCCAGGTCCAGCGTTTCACGCTTGGGCGCGAGCAAGCCGTGATCGGCCTTCGCCAGATAGAGCATGTCGTTGACCAGTTGCGCCATCCATTGCAGTTCTTCCAGGTTGCTGTGCAGCGCTTCGCGATAGTCCTCGATGGGGCGTGGGCGGGTGAGGGTGACCTGGGTGTGGGTCAGCAGGTTCGACAGCGGTGTGCGCAGTTCATGGGCGATGTCGGCCGAGAACGCCGACAACCGCTGGAAGGAATCGTCGAGGCGCCCTAGCATGGCGTTGAAGTGGCGGGCCATTTCCGCCACTTCCGGCGGCATGTTTTCTTCGGGCAGGCGGGCGTTGAGCGATTGTGCCGACACGCCCTTGGCGACGGCGCTGATGCGTCGCAGCGGACGCAAGCCGCTGCGCGCCGCCCAGGCACCGAGCAGCGCGGTGGCCAGGGCCGACAGGCCGACCGTCAGCCAGATCAGGTGCTGCATGCGTTGCAGGAAATGCTGGTGGTGGGTGATGTCCAGCAGCAGGGTCAATTGCGGGGAGCCGGCCTGATCGGGAAACAGCGGCGCATTGAGCACACGGTAGTCGGTGCCCGCGCTGTTGATCGTCGACAATCCGGTTGTTTGCGGCAGCATCGAAGGCAAGTTCGCCGAGCTGTCGTACCAGCGCTTGCCGTCGCTGCCACTGATGCGCAGCGACAGGTCGGCCTGGCGGCTCATTTCATCGTTCAGCCTGACTTCACTGTCGCTCGATTGAATGTCGTGCAACGCCCGGCGCAGGCCGATCAGCTTGCCCTCGAGCAATTGCTGGTCCAGTTCGATGAAGTGCGCCTCGCTGGCGCGGCTGAACAGCACCCCGGCGAACAGCGACACCACGGCGGTGCACGCGGCGAACAGCAGGGCCAGGCGGCTGCTTAACGAAAGCCGCGGCATCAGGCGCTGCGCTCTTCGAGCACATAACCCATGCCGCGCACGGTGTGGATCAGTTTGTTGGGAAAGTCATCGTCGATTTTCAGGCGCAAACGACGGATCGCCACTTCGATCACATTGGTGTCGCTGTCGAAATTCATGTCCCAGACCTGGGAAGCGATCAGCGATTTGGGCAGCACTTCGCCCTGGCGGCGCAGGAGCATCTCCAGCAGGGCGAATTCCTTGGCGGTCAGGTCAATGCGCTGGCCGCTGCGCTCCACGCGGCGGCGGATCAGGTCCAGGCGCAGGTCGGCCAGTTGCAGGCTGATTTCCTGGGGCGTCGCGCTGCCACGGCGCAACAGGCTGCGCACCCGGGCCAGCAGTTCGGAGAAGGCGAAGGGTTTGACCAGGTAATCGTCGGCGCCCAGTTCCAGGCCGTGAACCCGGTCTTCCACGGCATCCCGTGCGGTCAGGAACAGCACCGGCGTATCCAGGCCGGCGCTGCGCACCGCCTGCAGAATCTGCCAGCCATCGCGACCCGGCAGCATGACATCGAGAATCAACAACGCGTAATCGCCGCTCAGCGCCAATTGCTGGCCAGCGCTGCCGTCGGCCACAAGCTCGGTATTGAAACCGGCTTCGGCCAGGCCCTGGCGCAGGTAGTGGCCGGTTTTCGGTTGGTCTTCGACGATCAGCAGTTTCATGGGCGACTCGGGCTAAATGGAACGAAAGCGTTATACCGCGGCCGGCGACGGTGCGGGCCAACCTGACAAAGTTGTAATCTGGCTGTCAGGTTACGGGCAGCGCTGACAGTCTAGAGTTTTCCACAGGCTGAACCTTATCGAGTTGGAATACGACCATGTTTTTGCGCAAATCCATGTTGCTGGCGGCCTGTGTGCTGGCCTTGAGTTCGCAGGTTTGGGCCACGCCCGGCCATAGTTACGACTTCGGCCAGCCGGCCCCGGCGGCCAAGGCGACCCGCAGTGTCGAGGTGGTGATGGGCGATATGTCGTTCACCCCCAAGGCTATCGAGGTCAAGGCCGGGGAGACCGTGCGTTTCGTGCTGGTGAACAAGGGCCAGTTGCTGCACGAGTTCAACCTCGGTGACGCGGCGATGCACGCCAGCCACCAGCAGGAAATGCTCAAGATGCAGCAAAGCGGCATGCTGACGCCGACGGGCATGAAGGACATGGATCACGGCTCCATGGCGGGCATGGATCACGCATCGATGGGGCACGGCATGAAGCACGACGATCCCAACAGCGTGCTGGTGGAACCGGGCAAGACCGCCGAGCTGACCTGGACCTTCAGCAAGGCCACCCGCCTGGAATTTGCCTGCAACATCCCCGGCCATTACCAGGCGGGCATGGTCGGCAAACTGACAGTCAGTCAGTAAGCACTCAAAGGCGGAGGCAAAGGCTGATAGAATCCGCTGATTCTTCAGTCAGGTTTCCGCCATGCATCCCGCAGCCGAACACTCGCCGCTGGGCAAATCCAGCGAATACATCGCCACGTACACGCCGTCCCTGCTGTTTCCGATCCCGCGTACCGCCAAGTGGGCCGAGCTGGGCCTGACGGCCGACACGCTGCCGTACAAGGGCGTGGATTTCTGGAACTGCTTCGAACTGTCCTGGCTGCTGCCATCGGGCAAGCCGGTGGTGGCGATCGGCGAGTTCAGCATTCCGGCCGACTCGCCGAACATCATCGAATCCAAGTCGTTCAAGCTGTACCTCAACTCCCTGAACCAGACGCCGTTCGCCGACACCGCAAGCCTCGAGGCGACGCTGGTCAAGGACCTGTCGGCGGCTGCCGGCAAGCCGGTCGGCGTGCGCGTGCGCAGTCTGAAGGACGTCGAGGCCGAAGGCGTCGTGGCCTTGCCGGGCGTGTGCGTCGATGATCTGGATATCAGCGTCAGCAACTATGAGCATCCGCGTCCGGAGCTGTTGCGCTGCGATCCATCGCGGATTGTCGAGGAGAGCGTGCACAGCCATTTGCTCAAGTCCAACTGTCCGGTGACCAGCCAGCCAGACTGGGGCAGCGTGGTGGTGGAGTACCGTGGTTCGGCGCTGGATCACGCGAGCCTGCTGGAGTACATCGTCAGCTTCCGCCAGCATTCGGACTTCCATGAGCAGTGCGTGGAGCGGATCTTCCTCGATCTGCAGCGCTTGCTGAAACCGGAGAAATTGACGGTGTATGCGCGTTATGTGCGCCGCGGTGGGCTGGATATCAATCCGTATCGCAGTACTGAAGAAGTGCAGTTGCCGAACCATCGCCTGGTCCGCCAGTAACGCCGGCATCCTGTAGGAGCTGTCGAGTGAAACGAGGCTGCGATCTTTTGATCCTGCTTTTAAAAATCAAAAGATCGCAGCCTCGTTTCACTCGACAGCTCCTACAAGTCCTACAGGTCTTGCAGATTCACTTTTAGCGGTCAGATACCCATATTGCCCAACGCCTGGGCGATGTTGCGCAGGGTGCCGGCGAGGGTCGGGTGTTCGAGTTCGAAGCGCTCGACAGCGAGGTTCACGCCATCGGCGAGGCTGGTGTCATGGGTCTGGTTTTCGAGCTCGATCTTGAGTTCGATCTGTTGCATCAGTTCGTGCAGGTTCTCGCGCTCGGCTTCGGACAGCGGCGGATTCTGTTCCAGTTGCTCGCGCAGGGCATTGAGCTGTTCTTGCAGTTCGCGGGCGGGCATGGCGTCGTTCCTTTTCTCGATAGGCACTGGCATAGACCGTGGCGGCCGGCCAAAGATCTATGGCTTTCCTAAGATTAATCCACTCCCGGGCAACCTGCATGCCTTCATAAGAGTGAGGCGGCGGTCAGGGCTTTTCGCCCTTGAGCCGGCGCAGGCTGATGTCCGCCAGGCAAGTGTCGAGTTCGCCCAGGTGATCGATCACCGAATGCACGCCAAGGCCGAACAGATGCAAGGTGGCCTTGCCGCGCTTGATATCCCGCTCCTGGGGCGGCAGCGCCTGCCATTGCTCGGGCGAGAGCCCGCACAGCGAGCCGCAGGACGCCAGGCCAATGGTCCACAACCCGGCGTTGAGCCCCGATTGCAGCAGGCGCGGTTCGCCGCTGACCAGCACGCAACCGTCCAGGCGTTCGACGTTCAACGCCATCAGCGCCTGCCAACACGCATTCGGTGCCGGCCAAGGCTGAATTGTTGCGCAGTGTTGCAAAGGTTTGATCCAGTCCGGCAACGTCGCGGCCAGGGATTGGCTGAGGGCAGGGGGCAGCTCATCGAGCCAGGCGCAGGGGATTTGCTGGCGCTGCAGGCTGAGCAGGCTGTCGAGGGCGCCGGGCGTGGCTTCGCGGTGTTCGGCCGAGTGGCTGCCGTATTTGTGCGTGTGTGCGCCGAAATCCACCAGACATCCACTGAGCCCGAACAGTACGGCGGTCAGGTTGGGTGCGTTTTGCGGCAAGACATCGGCGTGTGGCATGTGAGCGTCCCTGAAATAGCAGGAAGACTAGAGCGCGGCGGTGACAGTTGGGTGACATTGATGTGAATCGCTCACATTTACCCTCAATCCTTGCGGGTAGCCTTCGTGCAATATGCCTGTCAGGTGTTTCCGACTTATACTGCCAGCTTGTTGCCGGGCCAGGCGCCCGTGCCAGTACAACCCCAAGGAGTTTTTTATGCGCTGGACCCATCCTCTAGCCTCTTTCTGTGTGTGCGCCAGCGCCATGCTGGTTCCGTTCGTTGCCCAGGCAGCCTCGGAAGACGACCCTTGGGAAAGCGTCAACCGCCCGATCTTCGAATTCAACGACGTCATCGACACCTACGCACTCAAGCCCCTGGCGCAGGGTTATCAGTTCGTGACGCCGCAGTTCCTCGAGGACGGGATCCACAACATGTTCCGCAACGTCGGCGATGTGACCAACCTGGCCAACAACATCCTCCAGGCCAAGCCAGCGGCGGCCGGTGTCGACACTGCGCGTCTGATCTTCAACACCACGTTCGGCCTGCTGGGCTTCTTCGACGTCGGCACCAAGATGGGCCTGCATCGCAGCGACGAAGACTTCGGCCAGACCCTCGGTTACTGGGGCGTGGGCAGCGGCCCGTATGTGGTCTTGCCGCTGCTGGGGCCAAGCACCTTGCGTGATGCGCCTTCGAAATACGTCGACAGCTACACAGGCCCTTACCGCTACATCAACGATGTGCCGGTGCGTAACTCGATCTTCGCCCTGAACGTTGTCGATACCCGCGCCGACCTGCTGTCCTCCGAGAAGCTGATCACGGGCGACAAGTACATCTTCATCCGCAACGCGTACCTGCAGAACCGCGAATTCAAGGTGAAGGACGGCCAGGTCGAAGACGACTTCTGATTCGTCTGCGTCTAACTGTAGGAGCGAGCTTGCTCGCGATGGTCTTCAACGATAACGCTGGCTATCTGAATGCCCGCGGTGGCCGGACCTCCATCGCGAGCAAGCTCGCTCCTACAATTAAGTTACGGTTGCAAGGGTTCTTATAACTCCCGGTGATTTCAACGCGCCAGACCTCAAATCGACCATCGGCGTGAGCTTGAAACGCCTCGCGGATGGGAGTACCGTCTGCGCCTTAGAAGGGCACCTCTGGTGTACCGGCTTTAGGGCAAACGCTCGAAAACGGTGCGGCAGAGAGGCTAGAAAGCGAATCCAGTAGTGTGAAACGGGTCAACGTCCGTGCCGCTACGCCAACCTAATTCTGGCGCCGTTTGCCCACATGCCAAAAACCAGTGCCACGCTGCTGATAATCGATGATGACGAAGTAGTGCGCGCGAGCCTCGCGGCCTATTTGGAAGACAGTGGTTTCAGCGTCTTGCAGGCCAGCAATGGTCAGCAGGGTCTTCAGGTATTCGAGCAAGACAAGCCCGACTTGGTCATCTGCGATCTGCGCATGCCGCAGATGGGTGGACTCGAACTCATTCGCCAGGTTACCGAACTGTCGCCGCAAACCCCGGTGATCGTGGTGTCGGGTGCCGGCGTGATGAACGACGCGGTCGAGGCGCTGCGCCTGGGCGCGGCGGACTACCTGATCAAACCTCTCGAAGATCTGGCCGTGCTCGAGCATTCCGTGCGCCGGGCCCTGGATCGTGCGCGCCTGTTGCTGGAAAACCAGCGCTACCGCGAGAAGCTGGAAAAGGCCAACCGCGAGCTCGCCGCCAGCCTGAACCTGCTCCAGGAAGACCAGAACGCCGGTCGCCAGGTGCAGATGAACATGCTGCCGGGCAGCCCCTGGGCGATCAACGATTTCAAGTTTGCGCACCAGATCATCCCGTCGCTGTACCTGTCGGGTGATTTTGTCGACTATTTCCGCGTCGACGAGCGCCGGGTCGCGTTCTACCTGGCGGATGTATCGGGTCATGGTGCCTCTTCAGCCTTCGTCACCGTGCTGCTGAAGTTCATGACCACGCGCCTGCTGTTCGAGTCCAAGCGCAGCGGCACCTTGCCGGAATTCAAGCCCTCAGAGGTTCTTGGTCATATCAACCGGGGCCTGATCAGTTGTAAGCTGGGTAAACACGTCACAATGGTCGGTGGAGTCATCGACGAGGAGACAGGTTTGTTGACCTATAGCATCGGTGGTCATTTGCCGTTGCCTGTGTTGTACACACCCGACAGTGTCCGTTATCTGGAAGGGCGTGGCTTGCCGGTGGGCCTCTTCAACGAAGCCACCTACGAAGACCACGTGCTGGAGCTGCCAGAGACGTTCAGCCTGACGCTGATGTCTGATGGCATTCTGGACCTTTTGCCAGAACCCACACTCAAAGAGAAAGAAGCTGCGTTGCCCCAACGGGTCAAGGCAGCGGGCGGCAGCCTGGATGGCCTGCGGCAGGTTTTTGGATTGGCCACGCTAGGGGAGATGCCGGATGATATCGCCCTGTTGGTGTTGAGCAGGAATCTTCAATGAGTACCGGTAGAATCCAGTTCGCCGAGCAGGACGGCACCTTCGTCCTGAAGTTCGTCGGTGAAGTTCGCCTGACCCTGTGTTCGGCGTTGGATGCGACTATTGAGAAAATCTTCACCGCGATGAATTTCAACGCGATCGTGATCGATTTGACCGAAACCCGCAGCATCGACAGCACGACCCTGGGCCTTCTGGCCAAGCTGTCGATCCTGTCGAGGCAGAAAGTCGGCCTGCTGCCGACCGTCGTCACCACCCACGAAGACATCACCCGACTGTTGCAGTCGATGGGCTTCGAGCAGGTGTTCAATATCGTCAACAAGCCGATTCCGTGCCCGGAATGCCTGGACGACCTGCCGGATCAGGACCAGTCCGAAGAAGTGGTGCGGATCAAGGTGCTCGAAGCGCACAAGATCCTCATGGGCCTTAACGATTCCAATCGGGAAGCGTTCCATGATTTGGTGAATGCGCTGGAGCGGCATTAAAGCTTCGCGGGCAAGCCTCGCTCCTACAGGTACACACGATCCCTTGTAGGAGCGAGGCTTGCCCGCGAAGGCGGCAGCTCAATCACCATCGATCCTGAGCAGACACCATAAAAAAGGGCGAACCCACCAGGGTTCGCCCTTTTTGCATTGCACCGACTCAGATCACAGCTTGGCCTGCAGCAGCGCCTCGAGCTTCTCCTGGTCCCGGGCGAACTGGCGAATGCCCTCGGCCAGTTTCTCGGTCGCCATGGCGTCCTCGTTGGACAACCAGCGGAACTGCGCCTCGTTGAGGTTCAGGCGTGCTTCACCCGCATGCCCCGGCGCCAGTTTGCGCTCGAGCTTGCCGGTGTCGGCGGCCAGTTTGTCGATCAGGTCCGGGCTGATGGTCAGGCGGTCGCAGCCGGCCAGTTGCTCGATCTGGCTCAGGTTACGGAAGCTGGCGCCCATCACCACGGTCTTGTAGTCGTTGGCCTTGTAGTAGTTGTAGATGCGGGTCACCGACTGCACGCCAGGATCGTCCGCGCCGGTGTATTCGTTGCCGGTGGCTTTCTTGTACCAGTCGTAGATGCGGCCCACGAACGGCGAAATCAGGAACACACCCGCGTCGGCACAGGCCGCGGCCTGGGCGAAGGAGAACAGCAGGGTCAGGTTGGTCTGGATGCCTTCCTTTTCCAGGATCTCGGCGGCACGGATGCCTTCCCAGGTGGAGGCTATCTTGATCAGCACGCGGTCGCGGCCGACGCCGGCTTTTTCATACAGCTCGATCAGACGGTGCGCACGCTTGAGCACTGCATCGGTGTCGAACGACAGGCGCGCATCCACTTCAGTGGAAATGCGACCCGGAATCACCTTGAGGATTTCCTGACCCACCGCGACGCCAAAGCGGTCGCTGGCCAGGCCCACATCGCCCTTGCAGTCGCTGACACAGCGGTTGAGCAGGTCGGCGTAGCCTGGAATGGCCGCGGCCTTGAGCAGGAGGGAAGGGTTGGTGGTGGCATCCACCGGTTTAACGCGGGCGATTGCTTCGAAGTCACCGGTGTCGGCAACCACGGTGGTGAATTGCTTGAGTTGTTCCAGCTTGGAAGTCATGAGCGTGCTCTGTCCTATGGGTCTGATGACATTACCCGAGCGCCGACAGCCGCTCAAGGGCGCATACGTGTATAGACGGTCCCGGCGGCAACATCCTGAAAACGGCTGTTTGAAAGGCGGGCAACATATCGATAATTGAGATACCGAAAGCGCCCTGAGGTTCCAGGCAACCGACCGCCAGCACCCCGCCAGGTCCGTCTATCGCCTGTGCCTCATTCAAGATCCAGCTGGGTTTTGGCAGCCAGTTTGGCCGGCTTCGGTTGACCGTCGGAGAACAGCAGGCCGAAGTTTTTCTCCCGCTCGTCACTGCCCGAGTCGGTGTTCCGCCATTCGTAGATCGAGGCCAATCCGATCTTCTGCTTCTTCACATCGCTGATGAACGCGCTGATTTTGGCTGCCTGGCCGTCTGCGCCGCCGTTGGAGGCCAGCGCCGACACGCCCCATTCGCTGATCACGCCGGGAATGTGGAAGTTCTGTTGAATGAACGCCTGGGCATTGCTGATCTGGGGGCTCGTCATGCCGTAGGGATGGTAGGAAACCGCATCCAGGCAGTCGGGGTAGGCACTGACGATCTTGTTCATCGCCACCGTCGACGCGGAACCGGCAGTCGGCGGCCGGGCGAAGCCGAAGCCCACCACCGGCACTGACGGCGGCTTTTGCTGCAGCGTACTGCACATGGCGTTCATGAAGGGCACGAAGGTGGTGTCGAAACTGCCGGTCGGCCAGTAGGTGCCCAGGTCCGGCTCGTTCCAGATCTCGATCGCCACCAGTTGCGATCCATAGGTTTGCTCCAGATCCTTCACGGAACCTGCGAAGCTTTCCCCGGCGGCAGTCAGTTCACTGGTATTGCCCGGCGATGTGGTCAGCGCCTTGGTCGAACGCATGGTCAGCAGCACCGGCAGGCCGGAGGAGCGGGCAGCGGCGAACGCATCGCTAACCTGTTTTTGATAAGCCTTGCCGCCCAGGCTGTTGGTCCAGACGCCAAAGCGCACGAAGCCGAAACCCTGCGCCTTGATGTCCTCGGCATCGGCGGCGGTAAAGCTCTGGATCTTGACCTGAACACCGATGTTCTTGTTGGCGGCCAATGCTGGAAACAGCTCGTTGGCGTGCACCTGGCTGGCGGCACCGAGCATCATCAAGGTCGAAAGGGTAAGTCGTTTCAAATGTACCGAATTCATGTCCGTTCTCCTCATGAGAGTTGACATCAGTCATTAGTTATTCCGTTACTTGAAATTCGATGATTGTCAGGCGCTGAAGTGCACGAATGTTAATTTTTGTCGGGTAGTAAATGTTAGATAACGCTCGTTATTTTTGGTCCGGCAATTCTGGTTGGGGGACTTTCCGCGGCTGTGGTACTTAATGCACCTGTACTTGCAGGGTGAATCTATTTCTGAGTGCAGGAAGGTTGTGCGGGTTCATTAAACCTGCGCGACGTAGTGGCCGATCAGCATTACACGGGCAGCATTACACAGGAAAGTAACCTTGTTCAAAAATATTCTTGTCGTATGCGTGGGCAATATTTGCCGCAGTCCTACGGCAGAACTGTTGCTGCGCAACGCATTGGCAACTTCATCGATCAGCGTGACCTCGGCAGGCCTTGCCGCACGGGTCGGCGAAGCCATGGAGCCGTCGGCGCGGCAGGTCCTGGAAGACCGCGGGCACAGCGCCGAGGCGTTCAAGGCCCGGCAACTCACATCGGACATCGTCAATGAATCAGACCTGATTCTGGTGATGGAAAAAGAGCATGTAAAACAAGTACTGAAGATTGCATCCCACGCCCGGGGCAAGGTGTTTCTGCTCGGTAAATGGCAGAGCGAACGAGAAATACAAGACCCTTATCGTCAAGGACAAGCAGCATTTATTCATGCCCATGCATTGATTGAAGATGCTGTTTGCTCATGGGCGCAGCGCCTCGGACATTGATCAATATTCTTCAGACCCGTGAATGGTAAGAACAGACTTATGCAGTTACCGTCAGTCATCAGCACCCGCGATAACGAGCAAGACAATATTGATCTTCTCGGTATATTCGGCACTTTAATCGATCAGAAATGGTTGATCGGCGCATTCACCGGCGCATTCATGGCGGCCGGTGTCGCCTATGCGATTCTGTCGACGCCGGTGTACCTGGCGAATGCGCTGGTTCAGGTCGAACCGAAGAAGAACGACATGCTCGGTTTTTCCGACCTCAACAGCATGCTCGGCGGGCAATCGCCGTCGGTGACCGAGATCGGCATCATCAAGTCCCGCGCGGTGATCGGCCGAACCGTCGATGACCTGCACCTGGACATCGACGTTACTCCCAACACCTTTCCGGTAATTGGCGGGTTTCTCGCGCGGCGTTTCCGCGGCGAGACACCCGAAAGTGTTGCGGCGCCGCGTTTTGGCTTGAACAGCTATGCGTGGGGCGGTGAGCGGCTGGACATTGCGCGACTCAATCTGCCCAACGAACTGCTGGGCAAGAAGCTCACACTGGTCGCCGGCGAGCAGCAGCGTTTCCAGCTGTTCGATGACAGCGACAACCTGCTGGCCGAAGGTGTTGTCGGCACGGCTTTTGTCCAGGACGGCGTGGAAGGTCTGGTGACCCACCTGCAGGCCAATCCCGGCACTCGCTTCGAGGTGGTGCGCAGTGCAAGGATCGTGACCATCCAGAACTATCAGGATGGCCTGGATATTTCCGAGCAGGGCAAGGAGTCCGGCATCATTCGCCTGGCCCTGGCCAGCACCGACGCGGCCGAAGCCGTGCGGATCCTCAATAAAGTCTCGTCGTTGTACGTGGAGCAGAACGTGCAGCGCACCTCCGCCGAAGCGGCGCAGAGCCTGGACTTCCTGCAAGGCCAGCTGCCGCAGGTCAAGCGGGATCTGGCCAAGGCCAGCGAAGCGCTGAACGGCTACCAGACCCGCGGCAAGACCGTGAACATTTCCCTCGAAACCCAATCGGTGTTGGAGCAGATCGTCAGCCTGGACACGCGGATTTCCGAGCTGAAAATGCAGCAGGCCGAGCTGGATCGCAAATTCACCAAGCAGCATCCGGCGTATCGCGCGCTGATGACCCAGATCGGTGAATTGACCCAGCAACAGAAGGCGCTGGAGAGCAAATCCCAGAACCTGCCTTCGACCCAGCAGGAACTGTTGAACCTGACCCGCGACGTGGAAGTGGCCTCGCAGATCTACACCCAATTGCTGAACAAATCCCAGGAACTGGACATCGTCCGGGCAGGGGCAGTGGGCAATGCGCGGTTGATCGACACCGCGGATGTCGACCTGACCAACCCGGTCAAACCGCGCAAGGCGCTGATCGTGCTGATCGCCACCTTCCTCGGCGCGTTTGTCGGCGTAGCGCTGGTGCTGCTGCGCAAATCCCTGAGCCGCGGCCTGGAAGGGCCGGAAGCCATCGAGCAACTGGGCTTGCCGGTGTACGCCTCGATTCCCTACAGCGCGCTGCAACAGGAAGAAGACAGCAAGAAGCTCCGCGCGAAAAAGGAGGCCGACCAGGCCTATCTGCTGGCGCTGCGTAACCCCACGGACCTGTCCATCGAGTCGATCCGAAGCCTGCGCACCTGCCTGCACTTCGCGGCGCTGGATTCGACCAACAACCGCATCATGATTTCGGGCCCCAGCCCTCAGGTCGGCAAGACCTTCGTCTCCTCCAACCTCGCCGCCGTCATGGCGCAGAGCGGGCAGCGCGTGGTGCTGATCGACGCCGACATGCGCAAGGGCCATCTGCACAAGACCCTGAACACGCCGATCGCCAATGGCCTGTCGGACCTGCTGGTCAAGCGTTGCACCATCGACCAGGCGATCAACACCGTCGAAGTCGAGAACCTGCATTTCATCAGCCGTGGACAGGTCCCGCCCAACCCATCGGAGCTGTTGATGCACGCCAACTTCCGCGAGCTGATGGCCGAACTCAGCGAGCGCTACGACGTGGTGATCATCGACACGCCGCCACTGTTGGCGGTGACCGATGCGGCGATTGTCGGCCGTGAAGCGGCGATCAGCCTGATCGTCACGCGCTTTGCCGTGAACCCCGCCAAAGAGATCGAGTTGACCATTCGCCGCTTTGCCCAGAACGGCATCGAGTTGAAGGGTGCCGTGTTCAACGGCGTCGAGAAACGGGCCGCCAGTTACTACGGCAACGGTGGTTACGGTTATTACAACTACGAATACGCGTCGGACAAATCCTGAGTGTCAGCGACTGTTTTTACATGCATGGAAGTGGGTGGGCTGTGAAAAAAATATTGCACGTAGCCGAAACGATCAAGGGTGGTGTCGCCACGGTTATCCGCACGATTTCCGCGCCGCCGGAAGGCGATACCTCCAACTATGAGCTGATCTACCTGATCCCGTTCGATCAGCGCAAAGAGTTGCACGGTATCGACGAACAACAGATCAGGACCTTCGACAGGACCCGCCGCGATGTGCTGTCGCTGCTGCGTTTTGCCTGGCAACTGACCCGGGTGATCCTCAAGGAAAAACCCCAGGTCGTGCATCTGCACAGCACCTTTTCCGGGGTGATCGGGCGCTGCGTGTGCCTGGTCCTGCGGCCGTGGCGCTCGCCGAAAATCGTCTACTGCCCCCACGCCTTTTCATTCCTGATGGAAAGCTCGCCGGCCAAGCAGAAGGTCTATTCGCTGATCGAACGGGCGTTGCAGAAGGTCACCGACGTGATCATTTGCGTCAGCCAGTACGAGATGGACAAGGCCGCCGCGTTCGGCATCGATCGTCACCGCATGAAGCTGATCTACAACGGCATTCATCACCGGGACGATCCGCAGAAGGACGATGAGCAGAAGCCGATTCACCTGCTGTTTGTCGGTCGTCTCGACTACCAGAAAGGTTTCGATGTGCTGCTCAAGGCGTACGCCAAGGTGCAACGCAGCGACATGAAACTGACGGTGGTGGGCAGTGCGGTCAACGAGGAATCCGTCGAACGGCCCGAGATGGACTCGGTGGAATACCTGCCCTGGGTCACACCGACCGAGGTCAATGCGCTTTATCAAAAGGCCGATGCGCTGATCGTGCCCAGTCGCTGGGAAGGTTTCGCCATGGTGCCGCTGGAAGGCATGGCCATGGGGCTGCCGGTGATCGCCAGCGATTGCACCTCGTTGCCCGAACTGGTCAGCCACGGGGTGACGGGCTACGTGTTCCCGACCGGCGATCACCAGGCCCTGGCCGATGTGCTGGTGGACATCCAGAAGCCGCGTCTGCAGGACCTTGGCGCCGAAGGCCGCAAGACCGTGCGCGAGCGCTTCAGTGCCGCGTTGATGATCCGGCAAACCTATGACGTGTATTCCGCTCAAACTTATTAAGTAGACATCAGCTCATGAACGTAACGATTTTGCACGGCTACAGCGCGTCCAACTCCGGCGACGGCCTGCTCGTGGATCTGGCGATTGCCCTGGTGCAACGCAACTTTGGCGAAGACACCACGATCAACGTCGTGGCCTCCGATCCCGAGTCTTTCAGCTATCTGCCCCACAAGCGTTACGACGCACCGGTGATGGCGGCCAAGGGGCTGGGGCGGGTCAAGCAGGCGGTGTTCCTCAACCAGTCCTACGCCGGGCTCGCGGATCTGCTCAAGACCACCGACCTGATCGTTGGCGTCGGCGGCGGCTACATGCGTTCCAAAAGCGCCTTCGAGCACATCAAATTGAAACTGGGACACGCCAAGCAGCTGGAAACCGCGATCCTGAGCAAGGTGCCGTCGGTTTACCTGCCGCAAAGCATCGGCCCGTTCCACGGTGAGAGCAGCAAGATCGTCGAGCATTACGCCAGCGCCGACGCGGTGTTCGTGCGCGATAACCGCTCCTCGGCGATGTTCGATGCCTGTGAAAACGTCTACCGCGCGCCCGATCTGGCGGTGCAGTCGCTGGCCAGCAAAATCCTCATGCAACCCAAGTTCACCCGCTGCGCATCGTCGCCGGCGGTGGTGTGCGTGGTGCTGCGCAAGCCGCCGCAGTGGAGCAAAGAGAAGAAGGTCGCCTACGTGGCCAATCTGAAGGTGCTGCTGCAGCGCCTGAAGAACAAGAGCAAGGTGATTTGCGCGGTGCAGAGCGCCGTGCGTGGCAACGATGACGGCGCGTTTTATCGCGAGCTGGGCATTACCGAGGAACTGCTGTCGTTGAAGGCGACCATCGCCAAACATCAGCCGGACCTGGTCATTTCCGTGCGCCTGCACGGCGCCATCGAATCCTTGTTGTCGGGCGTGCCGGCGTACCACATCAGCTATGAGCGCAAGGGCTTTGGCGCCTATCAGGACATGGGCGTGGAAGACTGGGTGATCAATGGCGGCGATATCGATGTCGACACCATCATCAACACGGTCTACGCGCCGAACGCCTTGGCCAGTTTCGGCAAACGCCTGACCGACACCTGCCGCGAGATCGAAGCCAAGTCGGTGATGATGGACGACATCATCAAGGGAATCGTTCGATGATATTCCGGCTGTTGCTCCGGGGCGGGGCCCTGGGTGCGAAGTTTCTGCTGGTGTTGGCCATCACCCATTACCTGGGCTACGACGCCCTGGGTTTTTACGGCGTGGTGGTGGCCGCGTCGCTGATCGCTTCGAAGTTCTATAGTGTTGGTTTCAGTTCCGAAATCAACCGCCTGATCAGCGTCGGCCTGAGTTCGCGGCGGGTCGTCAACAAGGTGCTGCTGCTGTACCTGGCCGTAGGGCTGGTGCTTTCGGTAGCGACGGTGGCGATCTATTCGCTGTTCCAGGACGTGCAGGCCAGTACCGCGCTGATTCTCTGCGTGACGCTGGTGCTGCTCACCGAGCACCTGTCGTTCGAGATCAACTCCTTCGTGTTCTCCGCGCAGAAAGCCACCTGGGGCGCGATGCTGTTTTTCATCAAGACCGGCCTCTGGGCGTTGCTGGCGGTGGGCGGGATGATGCTCGGTCGGGTGTCGGCGATCGACACGGTGCTGTGGCTGTGGGTCGCGGCCAACGTCGTGGTGATGGTGATGGGTTATCTGATCGTGGCGAAGCTGCATGAGGGCCGGGTCAAGGGTGAACTGGGGGCGACGTCGGTGTGGAAGGCCGGCTTGCCGTTCTATCTGGGCACCGGCCTGATTGCGTTGAGTCAGTACGTCGAGCGCTTCCTCATCATCGACATCGAGCCTTACGCCAGCCTGGGTAAATACGTGTATGCCTGGTCGGCGGCCAACACTTTGCAGGCGTTGTCCTATGCGGTGGTGGCGGTGGTGGGCATTCCGGTGCTGTCCAAGCGTTTTCAGCGCGACCAGCAGGCGTTCACGGTCCGCGAACTGTTCGTCAATCAGTGGGTCATGCGTTCGCTGATGGTGTCCGCGGCGGTGGCGGTGCTGATCTATCTGTTCTTCAACGTGGTGCTGGATTACGTCGCCGCGACGGTGCCGCGTCCGGATAACGCGATCCTCGGCGTGCTGATTGTTTCCTTCGCCCTGCGGGCCATCGGCGACATCGTCTGGGGTGGTTTGATCGCCTCGAAAAACAGCCGGGTGTCGGTGGCCAGTGCAGCCATCTGCCTGCTGGTATCGACGCCGGTCAGCTATCTGCTGATCAAGCACCATTCGATTTATGGCGCGGCCTGGGGCAACGTTTTTGCGATCATCGTGCAGCTCGGCGTGATCGCCGTGCTGACCCGTGCGCCGCGAGGAAAAGGTGCCTTGGCATGGGATTGAAATTGCCCTGCATCGAGTTTCGCGGGCAGAAACTCGATTCGTCGCTGTCGTTCCTGATCCTGTTCAGCGGCCTGTTCCTGTCGGTGGCCATGCCGCTGCTGATCTCCCGGGACCCGGGACCGGACGCCATGACGTTGTGGTCGTCCTATGCCCGGGCTGACAACTGCAACTTCTGGAATCCCTTCTCGCCGGATCGATCGTCCTACGAGTGTTCGGCATTTCTCCTGCGGCCCACCGGGATCAATCTGACCAATGCCTGGGCCTACGGCATGTTCTGCAATTTCCTGCTGACGACGATTCCGGTCTTCATCTTCCGGCGCATGCCGCTGACGATATTTTTTACCCTGTGCCTGTGGGGCGTGGTCCGTTCGTTCTTCCTGGAAAACCTGACCAAGGAAATCATCGTGTCGGTGGCGGTGCTGTCGATCCTGCTGACTTCCTATTCCAGGCAATACCGTGTCGGGTTCTTCGTCTCCGCGCTGATCTATGGCGTGCTGATTCGGCCTTACTGGATTCTGTTTTCCATGGCCTGGGTCGGGGTTTGCGTGATGAAGAAGTACGTTTCGCGCACGACCTTTTTCCTGATGCTGTTCCTGTTCTACCTGGCCATCGCCACGGCGATTCAGCTGGCACTCGGTTACTCGGTGTCGTCGATTCGCGCCAGCAACAACGAGTTGCGCACGGCGGGGGAGGAGGGCTCGAAGTCGTTGATCGTGTCCTGGATCAGCGGTGGTGACTTCGTTTCCCAGGCGATCGACTCGATGGTGATCTTCTTCCGCCTGTCGTTCCCGGTGGAGCTGATCATGCTGTCCGGTCCCGGCCAGGTGATCTTCGTGTCGTTGATGATCATGACCGCCTTGCTGCTGTTCAAGGTGATCACCTCGTCCGAGTACAAGGGCGTGCCGATCCAGACCAAGGCCAAGGAGCTGATCGCGATTCCGTTGTCCTTCCTGCTGGTTCAAGGGTTGTTCGAGCCGGACTTCGGTTCCTTCGCCCGGCACTTTTCCATGGTGGTGCCGGTGCTGTTCGTCGGGCTTGGGCTGATGCTGCGAGCGCGAAAACCGGTGTTGGTTGAATCGAGAGTTCCGAACCTGGAAACATGAGTTGAGGCTACGTTATGTCGAGCAATAAAAAGTCACTGGAGATCGAAACCCTGCGCGGCCTGGCGTGCCTGCTGCTGGTGCTCTATCACGTGATCGGCCCGCTGGGCGGCGGCTTGAAAATCGACCTGGGTTCGCCGTTCCGGGTGATCGCCGATTCCATGGTGTACGTGCGCATGCCGCTGTTCACCTTCATTTCGGGCTACATCTATTCCATCTACAAAATCAGGGGCAATCACTTCCCGAGCTTTTTTGCCGGTAAGGTCCGGCGGCTGCTGGTTCCGCTGCTTTGCGTGGGTGTGCCGTTTTCCGTGTTGCAGGCGGTCGGCCCCGGTGTGAACAAGGATGTCGGTGTGATGGAGGCGCTGCTGTCGTTCTACGTGCCGATCAATCACTTCTGGTTCCTGCAGGCGGTGTTCATCATCTTCATGTTCGTCGGCCTGCTGGAGTGGCGTGGATTGCTGCGTGGGATGACGCGGCTGTATCTGTTGTTTGCCTTTGCTGCGGTGCTGTTTCTGCTGCCGCCGTTCACGGTGGATGCGTTCGGTATCAATGGCGCGTTGTACCTGCTGCCGTTTTTCGTGGCCGGGATGATTGGCCAGGAAAAAGTTGTCGTGTTGAAGCAATCGTTCAAGGTGGTGGGGCCGTTGGTGTTCGCCCTGATTGCGCTGGTGCTGTTGTACGTGGCGGCGGTGGATCGCGAGTTGATCGTCGATCGCCGCAGCCTGATTGGCCTGACGGTGGGTTGCGTGTCCTGCATTGCGCTGCTGTCGAGTGACGTGCGCTCGAAGTGGTTGACCTGGCTGGGCGGCTATTCCTACGCAATCTTCCTGTTCCATGTGCTGTTCGCCGCCACGTCGCGGTTCGTGCTGGGGCGTCTGGGCGTGAAGGATGAGAGCGTGCTGGTGTTTGGCGGGCTGATGTGTGGCTTGCTGGGGCCGGTGGTGCTGTCGATGGTGTTCAGTCGGTTCAACTTCACTTCCGTGCTGTTTCTGGGCGAGCGCGCTGCGAACAAAAAGCCTCGGGAAACCGTGGTTGCCGTGCCGCAGGTTCGCTGATTCATGTTGACAGTCGATGGTGCGCAACCGGTTGCGGCTTCAGTGGTCGAGGTGGGTGATGCTCGTGAGCGCTTTGCCCAGTGGCGCGAGGGCAAGGCGGGGAAGGTGCTGGCCATCTCGGTGATCGGGGACAGCTACAGCGCGGGACAGGATTTTTATCTGAACCGGTTGGTCCAGCGGCTGGCGGGTGAGGCGGGTTTCGCCGGGCCTGGGTATGTGGGTTTCAACCATGGTGCGGCGCTGGGTGGTTCGCACTTCAAGTACACGCGTAGTAGCGAAAAGTACTTTGGTGGTGATTGGCAGGTGTCGGGGCTGGGGCAGGCGAGTCCTGACAGCCGGACTGTGACGGGGCGGCCGGGTGCATGGCTGGAGGTGGATGCCGGTTCGGGCAAGGGCATCGATACGGCCGTGTCTGCTGCGAAGTTGCTGTATCTGGGAGATGGGACTGCCAGTGAGGTGCGTTATCGCTGGTCGCCGTCGCAGCCTTGGCAGTCGTTCACGCTCGGCGGCAGCGGGGTTCAGGAAGTGCAGTTGCCTGGCTTGTCAGCATCACGGGATTGGGCGTTCAGGCTGGAAGTGGTGAAGGGGACGCCGACGCTGTTTGGTCTGTGGTTGAGCAATGACCAGGGTGGCGTTCGGGTGTCCAAGCTGGCGGCGTCCGGGGCGGCGTCGGCTGATTTCTATCACAACGATGGTCGCTGGCAGGCGCAGTGGAAAGCGGTGGTCTCGAAGATTCCCGCGGATGTTTACCTGATCATGCTTGGTGGTAATGACCAGGGGTTTGGGGTCAAGCCCGAGCAGTATCTGCAGAACATCCAGGGGCTGGTGCGGATGGTGCGCGAGATTCAGCCGGCGGCGAGCATCAACCTGATCCTGCGCCAGGACACCACCCGTTCCAGCGCCTACCCGATGTCGGCCTACGCGCAAGTCCTGCAGCCCTGGGCCCGCGCCGAGCATCTGGGATACGCCAACCTGCAATGCGCCTTCGGCACCGACCCCAAACGCTACGCCCGCAGCGGCCCAACCCCCATGATCGGCCCCGACAACATCCACCCGATCCCGGAGACGGGAGGGCGGGTGATTGCTGATTATCTGTATCGGATGATCACCAGCGGTTCATCGCAGGAAGGCTGCGGCCCTGCGTTGTAGGCGGGCGCATCACAAAAACTGTGGGAGCGGGCTTGCTCGCGAAGGCGGTGTGTCTGGCTCCATCGATGCTGGATGTGCGGGCCTCTTCGCGGGCAAGCCCGCTCCCACAGGGGATCTGCTGTGGATGCAGGATTTGGGTATCACCGCGATCGAAACTGTGGGAGCGGGCTTGCTCGCGAAGGCGGTGTGTCTGGCTCCATCGATGCTGGATGTGCGGGCCTCTTCGCGGGCAAGCCTCGCTCCTGCAGGGTTACCGGGTTGTGGCTTCGAATTGCTCCAACTGACTCAACAGCTGCGCCGTCCTCACCGGCATCGACTGCATGTCGCACCGTGTTTCCACATTGATGATGATCGCCGGTTCGTTGCAGCACAGGCGGACCCGGAATCGCCAATCGCTGAAGATCACTTTCAACCCGTCGCGGTCGCAGATTTCCAGTGCCTGTTCGCCGTAGATCCTTTTCAGGTGGGCGAGCAGGGGATAGGGATCGGGTGTCGCCCGGCGGATGTCGCCGGAAGAGGGGAATACGCCGATCCGTTCCACCAGCAGGTGAGTGCCCAGCCAGGGTTCGTTGGCGCTGGGCAGCGGCTGGTGCTGTGAGAGCCAGCTCATCACCCCGAGGTTGCCCACCTCCAGTTCAATGTCTGCCGAATGTTGTGCAATGTTCATAGTGGCCTGCCTGAATGAAGAGTGGGCGTGGATGCAATCCCGGGTCGCTTAGCGGCCCTTGAGGTACAGGTTCTCGTAGCAGAAGTTGGTCGCTTCGAGGTAACCCTCGGCGCCGCCGCAGTCGAAGCGCAGGCCCTTGAACTTGTAGGCCAGCACGCAACCGTTCTGCGCCTGCTTCATCAGGGCGTCGGTGATCTGGATTTCCCCGCCCTTGCCCGGCTGGGTGTCGGTGATCAGATCAAAAATGTCCGGCGTCAGGATGTAACGGCCGATGATCGCCAGGTTGGACGGCGCATCCTGCGGGCTTGGTTTTTCCACCATGCTGTTGACCCGGTAGATGCCCTCGGAGATCTGCTCGCCGGCGATCACCCCGTACTTGTGCGTCTGGTCCCGCGGCACTTCCTGAATGGCCACGATCGAGCAGCGGAATTTCTTGTAGAGCTGGATCATTTGCGCCAGTACACCATCACCTTCCAGGTTCAGGCACAGGTCATCGGCCAGCACCACGGCGAACGGTTCATCACCGATCAGCGGGCGGCCGCTGAGGATCGCGTGGCCCAGTCCCTTCATTTCGATCTGGCGGGTGTAGGAGAAGGTGCAGGTGTCGATCAGCTCGCGGGTGCCGGCGAGGAACTTCTCCTTCTCGGTTCCGCGGATCTGGTGCTCAAGCTCGTAGCTGATGTCGAAATGGTCTTCCAGCGCACGCTTGCCCCGTCCGGTGACGATCGCCATGTGCTCCAGGCCCGCGTCCCGTGCTTCTTCGACGGCGTACTCGATGAGCGGCTTGTTGACGATCGGCAGCATTTCCTTGGGCATGGCTTTGGTTGCCGGCAGGAAACGAGTGCCATAGCCGGCAGCGGGGAACAAACATTTACGAATCATAAAAATATCCTGGGGGTGTCACGGCACACAGCCAAGTGTGCGCAATAACGAGTGATTGCAAGTTTCAATGATTATTGAAGGCTTACTTTAATACCCGACGCGGCTAGTTGATGGCAAATGGCAATGCAGGAGAAACAGGGTAATGTTATGAGATGTCGGTTTGATAGTTGTTAGTTATTTTTAGTCGGTATCTGTTGATAGTGGTGTTTGCGTTCGAGTGCTAATAAGTAACCGGCAATACAGTTTGGCCTGCAAAAATAATTATTGCCAGTCGTTGAACTAAATTTGTTTTCGGTTGTTGCCGCCCTTGTTTGTGAGGCCTGGTTCGCACATTCAATAAAGGGGGCTTGACACACTACTTGGCACTTTCCCCACTATGGACCGCGCTATGAAGATTCTGGTAACCGGTGGCACCGGCTATATCGGTTCGCATACCACACTTGCATTGCTTGAAGCAGGTTATGAAGTCGTTGTACTGGATAATCTTTGCAATAGTTCCGACGCCGCGCTGCATGCCGTGGAAGCCATTTGTGGCAGAAGTGCGTTGATGATTCACGGCGATGTTTGCGACAGGGCGCTGCTGGACCGGATTTTCCAGGAGCACGCCATCGATGCGGTGCTGCACTTTGCCGGGCTCAAGGCGGTCGGCGAGAGCGTGCGCAAGCCGCTGGAGTATTACGAAACCAACGTGGGCGGCAGCATCACGCTGTGCCAGGCGATGGCCGCTGCCGGTGTGTTCCGCCTGGTGTTCAGTTCCTCGGCCACGGTGTACGGCGAGCCCGACAAGATGCCGATCCGCGAGGACTTCCCCACCGGCATCCCGACCAACCCCTACGGCCAGTCCAAGCTGATCGTCGAAAACGTGCTGCGTGACCTGTCCCGGTCCGAGCCGCGCTGGAGCATCGCGCTGCTGCGCTACTTCAACCCGATCGGCGCCCACGACAGCGGCCGGATGGGCGAAGACCCCAATGGCATTCCCAACAACCTGGTGCCCTATATCAGCCAGGTCGCGGTCGGCAGTCTGCAGGAATTGTCGATTTTCGGCGACGACTACCCCACGGTCGACGGCACCGGCGTGCGCGATTACATCCACGTGGTGGACCTGGCGGACGGCCACCTCAAGGCCTTGCAGTCCATCAGCGGGCGCACCGGCATCCACACCTGGAACCTCGGCACCGGCGATGGCTACAGCGTGATGCAGGTGCTGCGGGCCTTCGAACAGGCGTGCGGGCGGCCGGTGCCTTATCGGGTGATGCCGCGCCGCTCGGGCGATATCGCCGAGAGCTGGGCCGACCCGTCCAAGGCAGCCGAAGAGCTGGGCTGGAAAGCCACGCGCAACTTGCAGCAAATGATGACCGACACCTGGCGCTGGCAATCGAACAACCCGCGGGGCTATCTCGGTTGATGTCAATTTAATGACCGTTAACCGTCATTTCGATGAAATGTTATTTCCGGTCAGGATGTTAGATATCGTCGGGAAAATAGACTGGAATTGCCACTTGCAAGTCCGTAGATATAAACCTCGCCATTCGACATTTATCAGTCGCGTAAAACTGTGAATGAACAATGGCCCTGTTCGCAATGTTTGCGACTTGGTCTCTCACCTCCAACGGACTTCCGGGTAGTTGTGCGGTTGAATGTTGGAAAGGAGTTGATATGAAGAAAGTGATGGCAATTGCCCTGTTGTCGATGTTGAGCAACTGGGCATCCGCGGTGGAGGCGCCGTTAACGGCTGCCACTAATGTATTGGGCAATGTGGCGGCGTCTCAAGCCACGGCGGCCAGTACTGCAATGGTGGCAAGTGCGATAGCGGCGTCCAACAGTGGTGGCAGTGCCAACGGCGGTACAACCGGTACCACAGGTACTACGGGTACAACCGGCACGCACAACTAAGCAGAAACCGCACGTGTAGTACAAGGTCGCCCGACGCAAGTCGGGTGACTTTGTTTTTAGAGTTGCCCTTGAATAGCGTAGTGCCATTATGAATCGCAGTGTTTATCTTTTGACGTTGGCAAGTTTCGCTTTACAAGGTTGCATGTTTTCCCCCGGTCAGTACCTGAGCACCAGCGATATCACGCGTCAGGGCGCCAGCGAAAGCAGCCGCGTGGAGCTCATCCCGATCACCCCCAAGCTGATTTCCATGGACCGCGCCACGTTCAAGCGTGAGACGGTGCCGGCGGAACTGTTGACCGATCCTGTCGAGTACCGTATCGGTCGCAACGATGTGCTGTACATCACGGTGTGGGACCACCCGGAGCTGACGGCCCCGTCCGGTGCGCAACAGCAGATCGACGCCAACGGCCGCCTGGTGCGTTCCGACGGCACGCTGTTCTACCCGTACATCAAGGAAGTCCAGGCCGCGGGCAGAACCATCCAGCAATTGCGCGCGGACATCGAGCAACGGCTGTCGGCCTTCATTGCCGAGCCGCAGGTGGATGTCGCGGTGCTGCGTTTCGCCAGCCAGAAAGTCGTGGTCTCCGGCGCGGTCGAGAAGGCCGGTCCGCAGGCGATTTCCACCAACCCGCTGAGCGTGGTCGAAGCCCTCGGTTCCGCCGGGATCGATACCAACAATGCCGACTTGTCCGGCCTGCTGCTGACGCGCAACGGGCGGGTGTACAAGCTCGACCTGGACGGGCTCAACCAGCAGGATTCCGAGTTGCAGAACGTCTACCTCAAGGGTGGCGATCAGCTGTACCTGCCGTACAACGACAACAAGCGCATTTATGTCATGGGCGAGGTCAACCAGCCGCGCGCGCTGAGCTTCAAGACTGCCACCATGAACCTGTCCGACGTGCTGGGCTCGGTGGGCGGCTTGAGCCAAACCACCTCCAACGGCAACGCGGTGTACGTCATCCGCGGTGTGGAAAACCTCGACGTGGAGCCGGCCAAGGTCTTCCAGCTGGAAGCCGAGTCGCCGACCGCCATGGCCCTGGCCACACACTTTCAGGTTCGTCCCCAGGACGTGGTTTACGTCGGCCCTGCCAACGTGACGCGCTGGAACCGCTTCGTCAGCCAGTTGGTGCCATCGGCGTCGATCGTCGGCACCGGCGCATCGGCCGCCAAGAACGCAAGTGAAGTCAGCAGCAACAGTAAATAAGGCCGGGTCAGACAGTGAGAACGTTGAAAGTTGGCGTCTGCTTGATGGCGGGCTTGTCGTTGTGTGGCTGCAACCCGTTGATGGTCGCGTCGGTGAACAACCTGCAGTCGGCGCTGGTGGGGCCGGATGAGATCGAGGTGACGGCGGCGCAGGTCGCGGACGTTCGTTATCCGCAGCTCAGGCTGACCACACCGTCCGGCTCCGGGGTGCTGGCGCTGGTGCGTGAGCGGGGCGACCTGCAGTTCTGGGTCGCGTCCGGCAAGCAGGTACTGCTCCTGCGTGACGGCCTGGCGGTGCGCAGCATCGGCCTGGGCCTGGGCGGCGACCTGGACGGCACCCGTTTGGCGACGGCCTCGCCGTTCAAGCAAGGCCTGCATCGATTGCCCGATGGCTACACCAGCCAGCGCTGGATCGACCTGTATCAGGGCCAGGAAGTCGGCGTGACCCTCAACAGCCGCTTCTCCCGAAAGTCCGTGGAAACCCTCGAAATTCTCAACAAGGAATACACCGTGCTACGTGTCGATGAGCAGATTGACGCCCCGGCCATCGGTCTGAGTGCGACCAATCGTTATTGGGTCGATCCCGTTGACGGTTTCATTGTGCAGAGCGAGCAACAACTGACCTCGCAACTGCGGGTCAAGATCGTGCAACTGACCCCCGAACGCAGGACCGCGCCTTGAAGCGGGTGAGGGCGTTATCGGCGTGCCTGCTGTTGATCACGGGGATGAGTCAGGCAGCGGTCATCGTCAGCGGTGACGTGGCCAATCCGGGACCGGTGGATCTGCCGCCCGGCGGTCGCTTGCTCGACGTGATCAGCGTGGCCATCCCCAATGCCGAAAGTTACTGGCTGGCGGCTGAGTTGCAGCGCAAGTCGTTGCTCGAAGAGCAGGAGCGACTCAAGGCCGGCGTGCTGTTCGACCTGAACGTCTTGCAGCGCATGGCCTTGCTCTTCGACCGGCCGAGCCGCGCGGCGCTGGCGGTGCGATTGGCCGAGCAGGTCACGCAGATGCCCGTCACCGGGCGTCAGGTCGCGGTGCTGGATCCGGTCGCGGTGGAGGTCGGCTTTGCCCGCAACATGCGCCTGGACGATGGCGATCGCCTGACGTATCCGCCTCGGGTCAACGAGGTTGAAGTGCTCGGCGCGGTCGCCGAGTCGTGCCGCCTGGCCTATCAGCCGATGCAGGAAGCCAGCGAATACCTGCAAGGCTGCGCGATCCTGGACGATGCCGACGCCGACTACCTGTGGCTGATCCAGCCCAATGGCGTGTCGCGGCGCGTCGGTATCGCCGCGTGGAATCGCGAGAGCGGGCAGATACCTGCCGCTGGCAGCAAGATTCTGGTGCCGGTCAAGACCGATGATCTTGATCCGCCTGTTCCTGAACTGAATCAGCAGTTGGCCGAATTCATTGCCACGCAGCTGGCTGAGGTGGTTCGTTGAATTTACGTTTTGCAGCGGTGTTGTTATTGCCCTGTGGTCTGGCCCATGGCGAACCACGTATTACCCAGAATGACTTCGGTGGCGCCGGCCTGTTGCAGACGCCGACCGCGCGCATGGCCCCGGCCGGCGAGCTGAGCCTGAACGCCAACCGCACCGACCCTTACAGCCGTTACAGCGTGTCGTTGCAGCCGTTCGAATGGCTGGAAGGTTCGTTTCGCTACACCGCCATCACCAACCGGCCTTACGGCCCCGAATCGCTGAGCGGCAGCCAGAGCTATAAGGACAAGGCGGTCGATATCAAGGCCCGGCTGTGGGAGGAAACTCACTGGGCGCCGGAAGTGGCGCTGGGCTTCCGAGACATCGGCGGTACGGGCCTGTTCTCCAGTGAGTATTTCGTGGCCAGCAAGCGCTACGAGAACCTGGATTTCAGCGCCGGCATCGCATGGGGTTATCTGGGTAATCGCGGCGACTTCGAAAACCCCTTGGCCTCGCTCGATGATCGCTTCGAGACGCGGCCAGACAGCGAAGGCACCGGTGACGTCAACGCCGGGTCGTACTTTCGTGGCAGTCCGTCATTCTTTGGCGGTGTCAGCTACCAGACGCCCTGGGACCGGCTGAGCCTGAAGCTCGAATACGAAGGCAATGATTACAAGCACGAACCCAAGGACAACGTGATCAAGCAGGACTCGCCGATCAACCTCGGTGCGGTGTTCAAGCTGACCGATTCGGTCGACCTCAGCGCCGCCTGGGAGCGCGGCAACACGGCGATGTTCGGCGTCACCTTCCACACCAACTTCGCCAGTCGCAAGGCACCGGTGAAAACCTACGATCCACCGGCCGAACCGCTGCCGGCGAAGGCGCCTTCCACTCCTGCGGATCAGGTGGATTGGGCGAACGTTTCCCAGCGCCTGCAACAGAACGCCGGCTACAAGGTGGAGCGCATCAGCCAGCGCGGTCCCGAGTTGATCGTGTACGGCGAGCAGTCGCGGTATTTCCATTCGGCCAAGGCGGTCGGCCGGGCGAGCCGGATTCTGGACAACAGCGTCAACGACGACATCGACTGGTTCACCGTGGTCAACAAGCGCTACGACCTGCCGCTGGAAGAAACCAGCGTGCCGCGCCAGACCTTCCGCGAAGTGATCAACAACGAGGAGCCGTTGCAATCGCTGCACCGCACCACCGAGATCAATGCGGCGGTGCCGCACAACGAGAAGACGCTCTACACCCAGGCGCCTCAGCCATTCAGTTATGGCGTCGGGCTGGGTTTCAAGCAGAACGTCGGCGGCCCTGACGGCTTGCTCTATCAGTTCACGGCCGATGCGGACGCCGAGTATCGCTTCACGCGCAACACCTGGTGGAACGGCTTGCTCAGCGCCAATCTGGCGAACAACTTCGACAAGTTCACCTACGACGCGCCCAGCAACTTGCCGCGGGTGCGGACGGATTTGCGCCAGTACCTGACGACCTCCGAAACCACCATGCCGCTGTTCCAGGTCACCCACGCCCAGCAACTGGACAAGGACCTGTATGGGATGGTCTACGGCGGTTATCTGGAGTCGATGTTCGCCGGTGTCGGTGGCGAGCTGCTGTTCCGTCCGACCGGTGCGCGCTGGTCGCTGGGAGCGGATTTGAACTACGTGCGCCAGCGCGATTTCGATCAGGGGTTCGCGTTGCGGGATTACTCGGTTGTGACCGGGCACATCACCGGCTACACCGACCTGCCATTCGATACGCTGGCAGCGGTCAGTGTCGGACGTTATCTGGCGGGTGACTGGGGCGGCACGCTGGACATCTCGCGAGAGTTCTCCAACGGCGTGCGCTTCGGTGCCTGGGCGACCATCACCACGGTGACCGGTGCGGAATATGGCGAAGGTAGTTTCGACAAGGGCATCTACCTGTCGATTCCGTTCGACGAAATCATGAGCATGTCCACCATGCGCCGCGCCAACCTGGTCTGGTCGCCGCTGACCCGGGACGGTGGGGCACGGCTCAATCGCAGCTTCCAGTTGCACTCGATGACTGATAGCCGGGATGACGATATGTTCTATCGCAATTTCGAGAAGATCACCGAGTAACGCCAAGAAACACACCAATCCCGTAGGAGCGAGGCTTGCCCGCGAAGAGGCCGGTACATTCAACATCCACGTTGACTGACCCGACGCCTTCGCGGGCAAGCCTCGCTCCTACAGTTTTTTGTGCCGATCACAACATCTCCAAACAATCCGGAACCCTGTGGGAGCGGGCTTGCCCGCGATGGCGTCACCCCAAACCCCACCCACAAAAAAGGGGACTTCCGTCCCCTTGCTTTTCGGCGCCGATCAACCCCGACCCATCAATAAATATCCTTCGACAACAAGGTAAACGGCGTCTTCACCAGGATCTTCAGATCCAGCCACAACGACCAGTTATTGATGTACTTCAAATCAATCTCGACCCGCTTCTGCATCTTGTCCAGGGTATCGGTTTCACCCCGGCAACCATTGATCTGCGCCAGCCCGGTAATCCCCGGTTTGATCCGGTGCCGCGCCATGTACGCCAGAATCTTCCCGGAGTAATAGTTGTTGTGCGCCACCGCATGCGGACGTGGGCCCACCAGCGCCATATGTCCTTGCAGCACATTGAACAATTGCGGCAGTTCATCCAGCGAAGTGCGGCGGATGAAGCGGCCGACGGCGGTGATGCGCGAGTCGTTACGGCTGGCCTGCTTCACTTCCTTGTCATCGTGAACCCGCATCGAGCGGAACTTCCAGACCTGAATCACCTTGCCGTTCCAGCCATGGCGGTCCTGCTTGAAGAACACCGGACCGGGCGAGTTGAGCTTCACAGCCAGCGCAATGATCAGCAGCACGGGGCTCAGCAGAATGACCGCCAGCAGCGCCACACTTTTTTCCATCAAGCTCTTGCTCAGTGCGGCGGTAGGGCGGCTGGTCAGCGGGCTTTCGTTCAGATAGATCGCCGGCAGACCGTCCACGACTTTCACCGAATGATTGAGCAGTGTCAGGCTGTTCAGATCCGGCACCCACACCACATCGACGTTGGCATCCAGCAAGTCGCCATACATCGCTTCGATCTTCGCCGCTTCGGACAGTGGCAGGGTGATGTACAGACGACGGATGTCGTGTTCCTTGATCAGCGCCAGCAAGTCCTCCTGGGCGCCGACGATGCGCGGCGCATCCGGCGCCATGGCGGGTAGGGCGCCGTCGCTGACCAGACCTACCAGCGGCAGGTTTTCATGTTCGTTCAACTTGCTTGCCAGCCCCAACGCCAGCTCTCCAGTGCCGACGATCAGGGTCTTGTGCTCGCTCTTGCGGGAGCGCTGGTAGTACTTCGAAAACGCATGCAGCGGCGCATAAAGGAACGCCTGGCCGAGGAAACCGTACACCGCCCAACTCAGGATTACTTCCCGGGAGAACAACGCATCGGCCTTGCAGACAAACGCCACGCAGGCCAGGCCGCCCATGGTCATGGACCAACCCATGAGCAGGCGCCCGAGACCGGTCACATAGTTGTCCCGTTTGCGATACACGCCGCTGAACGTATAAGCCGGGACCGAGGCCAATACCGTCAGAACCGCGCACATACGGTAGTAAAACTCGACCGATCCGGTGTGCTGATCGGCAAGTATGAATAACAACGAAACGACGAAGGTTTGCGCCAGCGCCCATTGACCCCAAAAGGTAAGTCCCTTGAGGCCGTTATTTCGATTGATTCGTAAACTAAGATCCATGCGATATCCCCAAAAGACGTCCGTTCAGGTTCGACAGCCGAAACCGAGTTGTTTAAGCAGGCTTATTGTTGTTATTGAAGCTAGTGTCCTGAGGCTAACAACGTCGATAGGCGAACTGTCGTCAGTCAATAGATTAAGTTATTGCCGGAATGGGTGTCTGACGAGTTCTAACAGGAAGAGGGTGTTCGAACTTTAATAGGTGGGCGTGATCGGCCGTTAGAAAACGTCAATCAGCAGAAGATGAAATAATCGGAAGGTATTGGGTATTGTAGGGGAGCTGGAGGCAGGAGAATAAATAAGGAGGGAGGCAAACAAAGTGCTCTTTTTGTTGTTTTGATCGCACTATTGATGTTTGCATGTTTTGTTTGTCTGGCGAGATCAGGCCGAACGGTTTTCCGCCACCACTTCCTGAATCAGGCAATAACCGCGATTGCGCACGGCACGAAACAGGCGTTCGCCATTACTGGCACTTTTGAACTTGTCCTGCAGGCGACTCAGGCACATTTCCAGGCCGCGGTACTGTTCCGGTTCCCGGCCAATGCTCAGAATCAGTTCGTCGCGACTGACGACCCGCTCTTCGTGGTGCAGCATTTTTCTGACCAGTGCGGCTTCCAGACCGGTGAGGCTGATCTCGATATTGTCCTTGATCAATACGCTTTGATCGTCATCGAGTTGCCAGACTTCGCTATAAGGTGCTTCGCCTTCCGTTTTTCGCGGTTCCTGCGATTTTGCCGGCAGGCTGGCAAAGGGATTACCGGATTGCGCGGCATTCCATTCGGCTTCCAGTGTCGCGAGGATTTTCTGCGTGTCATGTTCGATAGTGTGCGGGATGTTCTTCCTGGCCATGCGCGGGTAGGTGAATTCCATCAGCACCGGCGCCGAAGAGGTGGGTGCCGCATCCTCAATGAACATTTGCGCCTGGGATGTACTAAATGAATTGAATCGCGAACTGGACAGGAGACTTTCCAGTTCACGTTGCGAAGTTGTGCTGTGAGTCACAACTACAAAATATTTCCTGGGGAGAGTCGTACTGGTTTCCATGTCTTTCTCCTGAAGTACACACCAAATTTGGCGAAAAAAAGGATCGGCAAGCGGAGCAATGGGCTCCCCTTGGGATTAATCGAAAAGGCAGGGTATTGGTCCCAAACAGGCTCGATAGGTTCCACTCGATCGGCTAGATATTAAACATTTATTGTTATGGTTTAGTGTTAACACGGTCATGGAATTGGATAAACAACCGCAAACAGCGGGTGAAGCCTATATCTTCGTATAGTTGAAAAGGGCCCCTGATCAGGCCCTTGCTTGTGCTTGAGTCAGGCTGTCGAAATCAGCCCTCGCATGAGGCGGTAGCCGTAGCCACGAATGCTCTGGATAGCGTTCGTGCCGTACACGTCCTTGATTTTTCCGCGCAGACGGCTGATCGATTTTTCCAGCGCCCTGGGATCATAGAAATTGGTGTTGAGCCCCATGATGCTGGCAATTTCGTCGTGGCTTAGAATGTGATTACTGTTTTGCGCAAACGCTTCGAGAATCTTCATCTCGGCAAAGGAAATGTCGAGTCGCTTGCTGTTATCCGACAGGCAAATACGGGTCGGGTCCAATACCAGATTGATGTCTCTTTGCCACTCTTCACTGTTGAAGAAATCGGAAAGTAACTCGAAGCTTTCATCGGAAAGAGTATTGAACTTGATACAAAAGTCGGCACCGGCAAGATAGTACTTGATCTTGTTGAAGGCGCCGCGACCGGTGATGACCGCGCATATGATAGGGGCCAGGTTGTCATCGCGAAGGCTTTGCACCAGCGCAAGGTTTTCTTCCATGGCCTGAGGGCTGTCGATGATGACGAAGATGGCGCGATATGAACCCTGGCAATCATTACCGTTATACGAATGAGTGTATGAACTTGCCTCAAGCGTTATATCGGCGTGAACGTGCCTTGCGACTAATGCACTAAAATGTTCAGCCACGCCGCGAGTACGACCCAGGGTGAGAACACCCGGTTCGCTGTCCTTGCGGTGCTGAATTCTAGTAGTCGCCAAGTTCCCTGTAAGCATAGTGCTTTAACTCGAAAAGGTGCTGTCATCGGGATGTTAAAGCACCGGTTCTGATCTGTGACTGACAATTGGTAACATTCACGCGGAAATCAGACGTGGATCGCGAGTTTTTTAACAATAACTAAGCTTTTCAAGGTTTTAGTTGATTTTCTCGGTGGGCTGAACTAGTGAAATATCCTCGTTAGATGCTGGCAATATGCAATTGTGCCACTATTTTGTTATGACGGAATAGCGCGATTTATGTCCTTTTGCCACTGTTTTGCCTTCGGTCTCCAGTTCATGGCAAATGGCCTCTTCCGATAATTTCCGGGTGATTGTGAATCCGGTCACATTTGTTCTGCGATGCAGCGCTTTCTACCTGTTAATTCCGTATTTGCAAAATCCAATACCCGGACGTTTGTTAACAAGCCTTGAGTGGTCTGTTTATCAGGACATATTCTGCGCCGCTGAAATCGGTCGATCGCTGCATGCGGCCGACTTCTTTCATCTTAGTTGCTCAATACCTGAAAGCAGGCCACCCCGTCAAAGGTGGCCCGAGGGAGGATTAATGGATTTCTGGACCCTTATAAAGGTGTTGATATTAGGCGCTGTAGAAGGCCTGACCGAGTTTCTGCCCATCTCCAGTACCGGGCACCAGATTATCGTCGCGGACTTGCTGGAGTTCGGCGGCGAACGCGCCATGGCGTTCAACATCATTATTCAGTTGGGTGCCATCCTGGCGGTGGTGTGGGAGTTCCGTCGCAAGATCTTCGATATCGCCAAAGGCCTGCCCACCGAACGCAACGCGCAACGCTTCACCCTCAACCTGCTGATCGGCTTTCTGCCCGCGGTGGTGCTGGGGGTGTTGTTCGCGGACAAGATTCATCAATACCTGTTCAACCCGATCACCGTCGCGGTCGCGCTGGTGGTGGGCGGCATCGTGATGTTGTGGGCCGAAAGGCGTGAGCATGTGGTGCACATCGACCATGTCGACGACATGCGTTGGTCTGACGCACTGAAGGTAGGTTTCGCACAATGCCTGGCGATGATTCCCGGCACGTCCCGCTCCGGGTCCACCATCATCGGCGGCCTGCTGTTCGGCCTGTCTCGCAAGGCGGCCACCGAATACTCGTTCTTCCTGGCGATGCCCACCATGGTCGGCGCCGCGGTGTATTCGGGCTACAAGTATCGGGATCTGTTCCAGGCCGGCGACCTGGCGGTGTTCGCCACGGGATTCGTGACCGCGTTCTTCTTCGCCATGATCGCCGTGCGCGGCCTGCTCAAGTTCATCGCCAACCACAGCTACGCGGTGTTTGCGTGGTACCGGATCGCGTTCGGCTTGTTGATCCTGGCCACCTGGATCTTCGGTTGGGTTAACTGGACGGCGGCCGCTGCCGCCTGATCCGTTCTGCCGGGGGAATCAGCGCCCCTCGAGCAACCCCGCCGCCTGATCCAGCAACGCCAGCGGCTCCTTGGTCTTGTGAATATCCACCGACAATAACTGGCGAAACTTGCGCGCACCGGGGAAACCGGTGCCCAGCCCCAGCATATGCCGCGTGATGTGATGCATCGCACCACCCGCATCCAGATGCGCAGCGATATAAGGACGCATCTGCGCCAGCGCCTCGGCGCGGCTGATCACCGGCGCGGTACTGCCGAACAGTTGCTGATCCACCTCAGCCATTACATAAGGGTTGTGATACGCCTCGCGCCCCAGCATCACACCGTCAAAGGTCTGCAGATGCTCGTGGCAGGCCTCCAGCGTCTTGATCCCGCCGTTGAGAATGATCTCCAGGTCCGGAAAATCCGCCTTCAACCGCGCCGCCACGTCATAACGCAGGGGCGGAATCTCGCGGTTCTCCTTCGGCGACAGGCCTTCGAGAATCGCAATCCGCGCATGCACGGTAAAACTCGTGCAACCAGCCTCGCGAACCGTACCGACAAAATCACACAGCTCTTCGTAACTGTCCCGCCCGTTGATCCCGATGCGATGCTTGACCGTCACCGGAATCGACACCGCATCGCGCATCGCCTTCACACAATCGGCCACCAACTGCGGATGCCCCATCAGCACGGCGCCAATCATGTTGTTCTGCACCCGATCGCTCGGGCAGCCGACATTCAGATTCACCTCATCGTAACCATGCTCCTGCGCCATACGCGCACAAGCCGCCAGATCCAGCGGAACACTGCCGCCCAACTGCAACGCCAGCGGGTGCTCGGCTTCGTCGTGACGCAGGAAACGATCGTGATCGCCGTTGAGGAGAGCGCCGGTGGTGACCATCTCGGTGTAGAGCAGGGCGTTCTTCGACAGCAGGCGCAGGAAGAAACGGCAGTGACGGTCGGTCCAATCCATCATGGGGGCGACGGAGAAGCGGCGAGAGAGTGGGGCTGTTTGCTGAGACATGGGGGAATCTGAATCTGGAATGCGAAGGGCCGCAGTTTATCAGGGATGACAGAATGGTGTTTGGAGAGGCTTGTAGTGGGGGAAAGCTCAAGTGGGGATGAATCCGACCCCGAGACCTGACTTCATACGGTGGTCTTAATGCAGCTTACAGCTGTTTATCGCAATGCCTGGTTGTAGGAAATATCCCTCAACTCGCGTCGGAAACGCCCATATTGTTCCGCTTACACCGCTCCGATAACCTCGCCCGGTCGCTGCAAATTCAGCGACAAGGGTGTGGAAGCCCTTCACAAGATCTAGGCGCACAGGCGCTACCTGAATTTAAGCAGGCGCTTTTTTCATGTCTGCTGTTAAATTATGGCGGCTGTGCGCGGGGCACTTTCGGGTGCGCCGGGTTCCTAGATCCCCGGTCTTCCACACCTGCGCACAGCTGCCACCCATCATGTGGAAGTGATGCTGGCAGTTCCTTTGGTTAATTCTAGGAACGAAAAGAATGAAAAAGATCACACCCGACCCGCCTGAAACATCGGATACGCCCGATACCTCTCATCTCGACGAGCTTTCCAAAGCCAGTCATCGCGTTATCAGTAAACGCCTGCGCAATCCGAACCACGCCGATCCCATCTGCCACGTTTTTACGATCGTCCCCAACGTCGATACAGAGACCCTGCTATGTCACGCCTGCGAAACGCTTGCTTCGCTGAATGTCTTGACTACGGATCTGGCGTGCCAGCTAGAAGGCTCGCCGCGCAGTTTGGCGCTGTCGATTCAGCAGTTGGCGGTTATTGGGGAACTGTTGGTGAATCGGGCGTTGGACAACGTCGATCCGCCGGGTTGTGTGTGAAGGAGCGGTTGGCGATTGGAGTTGAGCAGTAAAAGAGAAAGGCGCCCTTGATGGGCGTCTTTTTTGTTAGGCGAAAAAGCGGATAGGTTTGTTTTTGAATTGACGTAGTCGCATCCGAGAGCTTGGGCGGGGAGATGTGTGGGCATATTGGCCATCCCGCCGTAACCTATTTGGTCGATTAGAGGCGCGCTAGCAGTGGGTGACGGGTATTGGGAAGAAAGGGGAAATTCATTTTGGGTATATCACGCTGCATCTGAAAATAAATCTGTCCCCTTTTCGGTCTTTGTTTAAAAAAATCTTGTCGTTAACCGGTCCGATCCATCACCGAAAAAACTGATGATTCTGGAGCGTGACCGGCGGCGGTCGACCCGATGCGGTCACTCGCAGAGTCGGGTTGAGTGCGTTTGCATACAACCCGGCTCGTCGAACCCGCCAAACGCCATAGCGAACCTTTATGTCACCTTTGCCCGAGGCGCAGGGCCCTGGATCAAGGTGGAATTACCACATCACCCGCACACCGACCTTGGCGCCAACCGAATGGCTGTCGCCGAAATCCTGCACGCTGGTGCGACCCAGTAACTCGCCAAACAGTGTGGATTGATTGTTGTCCCAGCTCCGGGAGGCACCGACACCCAGTCCTGCCCACAATGCCTGTTCCTCACTCCTGACGTGCAGGTCCGAGATATTGGTGGATGTACCGTTCTCGAAGTCGTAGTAGAGGTTAGTGATGCCATACAGCCGTGAACCGCTGGTGGTGCCATCGTTCGCCTTCCAACGGGTCTCGCGATCCAGCATTACACCGAGGCGGGAGACCAGGCTGTTGCCATCGTCCTGGGAGATTTCGGCACCGTACTCATCATTGAATCCGTCGAACCGTACCCGCGACCAGGAAAGCTGAGCCTGAGGCGTGAGCGACCAGACGTCATCAAGGGGCAGCCGATGGCCCACTTCGATGCTGGCAGCCACACCATGGCCACGGTTGCCTTCCACGAGCTTGCGGCCCAGCTGAGAAGAGCGAAGGTCACTGTCGTAACGCGTGGCTGTCGCCTGTCCATCCACGTAGGTGCCGTCGTTGCCGTACCAGGTGGCTGTAGCGCCGAACCCATAGCCCGTCACATCAATGGAACCATCACCGTACAGGGACGAAACGCTGGAATCGGCCTTGCCGTAATGCGCAGTCGGGCCCACCACCAGGGTGCCGGCTTCGCTCTGGTAAACCGGAACATCCAAGCCCGCCTCGAACTTGCGGGCGTGCACGTCATAATCGGCGCGCGTGGTGCTGGTATCCGGGTTGATGTCAGCCTCGGAACCTTCCACACGTACCCAGGCACCACGACCGATCGCCGGCATACCCGCTACGGATTCGTCCTGCACTTCGGCGTCGGGCTGCCAGTAACGGTTGCCCACGCGGTCGTGCAAGGTGCCGATCTGATTGAATCGTTGCAGTACGCTGGCGTAGCTCTCATGCAAGGCTACGGTTGGCGCCAGCAAGGGTGCCGCCGGCGATGTCGGGGGTGTTTCCGGAGTTGTCGGTGGCGTTGTCGATTCAGCAGTTGGTGGTTATTGGGCAGTTGTTGGTGAATCGGCCGTTGAAAAATGTCGATCCGCCGGATTGAGCACTTCAGTCGCCAGGATTTTTGCCACGACGCATTCCCTGTAGGAGCGAGCACGCTCGCGATGGACGTCAACGATGACGCTGGAGGCCTGATGCCCCGCGGCGTTCTCGGGTGCATCGCGAGCAAGCTCGCTCCTACAGGTTCGGGGCAATCCCGCTCTTAAAAGGCTCGACATTTGCTGATTTCGTCGACAAATGCGTTCGATCTGACCAGTGGTTACATCATCCATAACCACTTCCAGGAGCCTACGCAGCGGGGTATGCCGGTAAACGCAGCCAATCGCAGTGGGTAAAACGCTTTCGGTGTGGGGGGAGTGAAGGCACAATACCGCTCCTTTTTTTGGCTGGCCTGATCGGAGGCTGAAATGATCCAGACACCGTACTACCTCATCGACAAGCAAAAGCTGCTGAGCAATATGCAGAAAATTGCCTATGTACGCGAAAAATCGGGTGCAAAGGCGTTGCTGGCGCTCAAGTGTTTTGCCACATGGTCGGTGTTCGATCTGATGCAGCAGTACATGGATGGCACCACCTCGTCATCGCTTTACGAGCTCAAGCTGGGTCGACAGAAGTTCGCTGGCGAGACCCACGCCTACAGCGTGGCCTGGGCCGACGAAGAGATCGAGGAGATGCTCGAGAACTGCGACAAGATCATCTTTAACTCCATCGGTCAGTTGCAGCGCTACGCCGAGGCTTCCGCAGGCAAGGTGCGCGGTCTGCGTGTCAATCCGCAGGTGAGCAGCTCGGACTATCTGTTGGCCGATCCTGCGCGTCCATTCAGCCGCCTGGGTGAATGGGACCCGGAGAAGATCGAGCAGGTCATCCAGCAGATTTCCGGTTTCATGTTTCACAACAACTGCGAGAACGGTGATTTCGGCCTGTTCGACAAGATGCTGTGCACGATCGAAGAGCGATTCGGCCATCTGCTTCACCAGGTCGAGTGGGTCAGCCTCGGCGGCGGCATCCATTTCACCGGTGAAGACTACGCGGTGGATGAGTTCTGCGCGCGTCTCAAGGCGTTCTCCGAGAAGTACGGTGTGCAGGTTTACCTGGAGCCGGGTGAAGCCGCCATCACGCAGAGTGCGTCGTTGGAAGTCACCGTGCTCGACACCCTTTACAACGGCAAGCACCTGGCGGTCGTGGACAGCTCGATCGAAGCGCACATGCTCGATCTGCTGATCTATCGCCTCAATGCCAAGCTGGCGCCGAGCGAAGGCGAACACACTTACATGGTGTGCGGCAAATCCTGTCTGGCGGGCGATATTTTCGGTGAGTATCAGTTCGACAAGCCGCTGGCCATCGGTGACCGTCTGTCTTTCGTCGACGCCGCGGGTTACACCATGGTCAAGAAGAACTGGTTCAACGGCCTTAAAATGCCGTCCATTGTAGTGAAACAACTCGACGGTACCGTCGAGGTGGTTCGTGAGTTCGATTACAACGATTACATGTCCAGCCTTTCGTAAGCTGGTAGAAAAGGAGAGAAAAAGAAATTGAAGAAGAATGTTCTTATCATTGGTGCAGGAGGTGTCGCCAAGGTGGTGGCCCACAAGTGCGCGCAGCACAACGACGAACTCGGTCGGATTGCTATCGCGTCGCGCAACATCTCCAAATGCCAGGCCATCATCGACAGCGTCAAGGCTAAAGGCAGCCTCAAACAGCCTGCTGAAATCAAGGCCTTTGCACTCGATGCACTGGACGTCGAGGCGACCAAGGCACTGATTCGCGAAACCGAATCGCAGATTGTCATCAACGTCGGCTCCGCCTTCGTCAACATGTCGGTGCTGCGCGCCTGTATCGATACCGGTGCGGCCTATCTGGACACCGCCATTCACGAAGAGCCGGGCAAGATCTGCGAGACTCCACCCTGGTATGGCAACTACGAGTGGAAGCACCTCGAAGAATGCCAACAGAAGAACATTACAGCCATTCTCGGTGTGGGCTTTGACCCGGGTGTCGTGAACGCCTATGCCGCATTGGCCAAACAACAGTATTTCGACAGCATTGATTCGATCGACATTCTCGACGTCAATGCGGGTTCCCACGGTAAGTACTTCGCTACCAACTTCGATCCCGAAATCAACTTTCGCGAGTTCACCGGGCAAGTGTGGAGCTGGCAAAACAGCCAGTGGCACAGTAATACGATGTTCGAAGTCAAGCGCACCGACGACTTGCCGGTTGTAGGTTCGCAGAACCTGTACCTGACCGGCCATGACGAAGTGCACTCGCTGTCCAAGAACCTCGACGTGCCGAACGTGCGTTTCTGGATGAGCTTCGGCGAGCACTACATCAATGTATTTACCGTGCTCAAGAACCTCGGCCTGCTTTCGGAGCAACCGGTCAAGACCGCTGAAGGTCTGGAAGTGGTTCCGTTGAAAGTGGTCAAGGCGGTCCTTCCTGATCCGTCCTCTCTGGCGCCTGGTTACGTCGGCAAGACCTGTATCGGTGACCTGGTCAAGGGCATCAAGGATGGTCAACCACGTGAGGTATTCATCTACAACGTGGCCGACCACGAAGAAGCCTACGCCGAAACCGAAAGCCAGGGCATTTCCTACACCGCCGGTGTGCCACCGGTGGCAGCCGCCTTGCTGGTCGCCAGAGGCGAGTGGGACGTGAGCCGGATGGTCAACGTCGAGGAGTTGCCGGCTGAGCCGTTCCTGGCAGCACTGGATGTCATGGGCTTGCCAACCCGCATCAAGGACGAGCAAGGGGACCGTGCCCTGAGTTTCGCTTCCTAAGCTGCGCAAGCAATAGGAGCGAGCACGCTTGCGATGGACATTGAAGATACCGCTGGAGGTCTGAAACCCCGCGGCGTCCTTGGGTCCATCGCGAGCGTGCTCGCTCCTGCAGGTTCGGGGGTACCCGATTTCGATTCATCGGTGATCGCGTTCATTTCCTCAGCCGCCGAAGCCAGCAACGCAGCAGATTCGGAAAATGTGATTGATGGTGCCCTTGAGGTTTTTCAGCATCGTCGCGGCGGACTGTTGCAACTCCGTCAGCTCATCGGCGCCTGACACTTCCACAGCGCTGCGCAAATTCCCCCTCGGCAATTTTCTGGTTGACCTTCAGCAGGGACTGCATCGGCAGGACGATGCTGCGGGTGAAGACAATCGCGATGCAAATGGTGAACGCCAAGCCATTGACAATGATCGCGATAACCCACTCAAGACCGGTGTCAAAGGCCTTGCGCGCAACCTCTCCCGACTTGATCGCCGCAGAGCCCTCCAGGCTCGGTAGCCAATCGAACAGGGGCGGGCTGATCGGCGGCGATTGTTTCGGAAGCTGATCAATTCGTTTTTCAACTGGATGCATAAGTAATACGCGTTTGTCTTATGGGTTTCGATCGTCGAGCATCCTTTCCTCACGTAATGAGCAGGCTCGCCAAGGTTTACCTGATGATAAAAGCGGTACAGATTTTCCCAATGAATGGACGCGCACTTTCAGCAAGCGAGAAGTTCTGGTTAGCGACCCTCGTGATTGCCAGTTCAGTATTCCAGCCAAGTATGGCGGCCCGTTACGAACTGCCCACTGATGGAAGTTCAAAGGTAGGTGTGAGGCAGTTTGTTATTGCACGCTACGAGGACACGTTCGCTGACCTGGCTGAGCGCTACAACCTTGGCTATCAAGAGATGCTGGATGCCAATCCTGGCGTAGATGCCTGGCTGCCCAAAGTCGGAACAACCCTCCAGATACCCACTGAGTTCAAATTGCCTGACGGCGCGAGAGAAGGTGTGGTCATCGACCTGACCGGACTTCGCCTTTACTACTTTCCCGCAGGCACTCGAACCGTTTACACCTATCCAGTGGGAATCGGTCGAGAAGGCTGGTCATCGCCCCTGGGTACGACCCGCATCACCGAGAAAGTCGCCAACCCATCGTGGTTCCCGACGCCTTCCATTCGCGCGGAACACGCGGCGGAAGGTGATCCGCTGCCGAGTCGCGTACCTCCTGGGCCAGACAATCCACTCGGACCGTACAAAATCCGTTTAGGACAATCGACGTACCTCATTCACGGTTCGAATAAAAAGTTCGGCATCGGTACGCGCACCAGTCATGGCTGCTTTCGTATGTACAACCACGATATCGAAGAGTTTTTTTCGAAAGTGCCGGCCGGCACGAAAGTGCGGATTGTGGGTGACGGGAATGCAGGAAAGGCAGGTGAGGTGGCAGGGTTGGATCGTTCGTGATCGCCGGGGATCAATGGGAGGCGAATGGAGGGGAGGGACGCGTTCCGTGTACGGCAGGTAAAAAGGGTCAATCTGCATCGCCGCAGACGTAATGCTCTAGAGCCATTATGCGCAAGAAGTTGCGCACTTAAATGTGGATAACCCTGTGGGTACATTTCTGCAGGCTTTTAATTTCGGTCCTTACAGAGAAGTGCGCAAGAAGTTGCACAGTACTGCGCAACTTCTTGCGCACTTTTTGGGGTGATTGAGCTTCTAATTGTTTCAAACGTCGAATAAAACCACCTCATACCCCCGGTTTCATTGACCCTCAATTTTTCTGGCACGTTCCTTGAGAAGGGATTAGGTACCCATCGGGCGATTTAGCCTCGTGGTCCCCCTTATTTTCGCGTCCCCAATGCCTTGTTCAAGCAACGGGTGCACGTGGCTCAACACGAGGAACACGGAATGTTCGCACCCGCCAATCAACCCCAATTCGCCCTGACCATC
>NZ_JABFMP010000019.1 GCF_013359595.1 Pseudomonas sp. C1C7
ATGTAGGAGCTGCCGCAGGCTGCGATCTTTTGATTTTGATTTGAAAAACGAGATCAAAAGATCGCAGCCTGCGGCAGCTCCTACAGGGGCCTGGCATCACTTGTTGGTGAAATCCGCCTCGCGCTTGGCAATGAAGGCCGCCATGCCTTCCTTCTGATCCTGGGTTGCGAATGCCGCATGGAACACCCGGCGCTCGAAACGCACGCCTTCAGACAGGCTCACTTCGAAGGCGCGGTTGACGCTTTCCTTGACCATCATGGCGATCGGCAGGGATTTCTTCGCGATCAGCGCCGCGACTTTCAACGCTTCGTCCAGCAACTCATCGCTCGGCACGATGCGCGCGACGATACCGCAACGCTCCGCTTCCTCGGCGCCGATCAGACGGCCGCTGAGGCACATTTCCATGGCCTTGGCCTTGCCCACGGCGCGGGTCAGGCGCTGAGTACCGCCCATGCCCGGCAGCACGCCGAGGTTGATTTCCGGCTGACCGAACTTGGCGTTATCGCCGGCCAGGATGAAGTCGCACATCAGCGCCAGCTCACAGCCGCCGCCCAGGGCAAAACCGTTGACCGCGGCGATGATCGGCTTGCGGCGGTTGGCCACCCGGTCGCTGTCGCTGAACAGGTCGTCGATGTAGATCTGCGGGTAGGTCAGCTCGGCCATTTCCTTGATATCGGCACCGGCGGCGAACGCCTTTTTCGAGCCGGTCAACACGATGCAACCGATGTTCGGGTCTTTCTCCAGGCCATCGAGGGCGTGGTTCACTTCGCTGACGATCTGCGCATTCAGCGCGTTCAGCGCCTGCGGACGGTTCAGAGTGATCAGACCGACGCGGTCGTGGATTTCCAGCAAAATCGTTTCGTAGTTCACGTAAAGGTTTCCTTTTTATAGGTTGCGCGAAATGACCATGCGCTGAATGTCGCTGGTGCCTTCGTAAATCTGGCAAACCCGCACGTCGCGGTAGATCCGCTCCACCGGGAAGTCGTTGAGATAACCGTAACCGCCCAGGGTTTGCAACGCCGAGGAGCAGACCTTCTCGGCCATTTCCGAGGCGAACAGCTTGGCCATCGAGGCTTCGACCAGCGCCGGCTTGCCGCTATCACGCAGCGCCGCGGCGTAGTGCACCATCTGCCGGGCGACGGCGATCTGGGTCGCCATGTCCGCCAGACGGAACGCGACCGCCTGATGCTCGATGATCGGTTTGCCGAAGCTCTCGCGCTCGCGAGCATAGTCGCGGGCTGCTTCGAACGCGGCACGGGCCATGCCCACCGATTGCGAGGCGATGCCGACGCGACCGCCTTCGAGGTTGGCCAGGGCGATCTTGTAGCCCTCACCCTCTTCGCCCAGGCGGTTGGCCACCGGCACTTTCACGTTTTCGAAAAGGATCTGGCAGGTGTCGGAGGCATGCTGACCGAGCTTGTCCTCGACCCGCGCGACGCTGTAGCCCGGTGAATCAGTGGGCACGATCAGCGCGGTGATGCCACGCTTGCCGGCGCTCGGATCGGTCACTGCAAACACGATCACCACCCCGGCGTTCTGCCCGGAGGTGATGAACTGCTTGCTGCCGTTGAGCACGTAGTGGTCGCCTTCGAGCCGCGCGCGGGTTTTCAGGCCGCTGGCGTCGGAACCGGCCTGCGGCTCGGTCAGGGCGAACGCACCGAGCATCGCACCGCTGGCCAGGGGCTTGAGGAAGCGTTCTTTCTGGTCGTCGTTGCCGTAGTTGAGGATCGGCACGCAGCCCACGGAGTTGTGCACGCTCATGATGGTCGAGCAGGCGCCGTCGCCGGCGGCGATTTCTTCCAGGGCCATGGCGTAGGCCAGGTAACCGGTGTCGCAACCGCCCCACTGCTCCGGCACCAGCATGCCGAAGAAGCCCAGCTCGGCCATCTCGCCGATGGCGTCCTTGGGGAAGCGGTGTTCACGGTCCCATTCGGCGGCAAACGGTTTCAGCCGTTCCTGGGCAAACTGCCGGGCCGCGTCGCTGATTTGCAGTTGTTCGTCATTGGGGATCATGACCAGTCCTTAAAATTTTGCGCATTAACCGAAATCAAACACGGTACCTGTGGGAGCGGGCTTGCCCGCGATGGCGGTGTATCAGCAAACAAATAGGTCGGCTTATTGGGCCTCATCGCGGGCAAGCCCGCTCCCACAGGGATGGAGGACTGCCTTAGACCAGGCACTCCACAGCCATCGCCGTCGCTTCACCGCCACCGATGCAGATCGCCGCCACGCCACGCTTCAGGCCCTTCTGGCGCAACGCCGACAGCAGGGTCACGAGGATCCGTGCGCCGGATGCGCCGATCGGGTGGCCCAGGGCGCAGGCGCCGCCGTGGACGTTGAGCTTCTCGTGGGGGATTTCCAGTTGGGTCATGGCCGCCATGGCAACCACGGCGAAGGCTTCGTTGACTTCCACCAGGTCCACGTCATTGAGCGACCAGCCGGTTTTCTTCATCAGCTTCTGGATCGCACCAATCGGCGCCACCGGGAACAGGCCCGGGGTATCGGCAAAGGCCGAGTGGCCGTGAATCACCGCCAGCGGCTTCAAACCGCGCTTGTCGGCTTCGGAGCGGCGCATCAGCACCAGCGCCGCCGCACCGTCGGAGATCGAGCTGGAGTTGGCCGCCGTCACGCTGCCGCCATCGCGGAACGCAGGCTTGAGCGAAGAAATCTTGTCCAGCTTGGCTTTTGGCGGCTGTTCGTCATTGGTGATGGTCACCTGCTCTTTGCCGACGGTCACGGTCAGCGGCACGATCTCGTCCTTGAAGCTGCCGTCCTTGATCGCCTGCTGGGCGCGGGTGGTCGAGGCGATGGCGAACGCGTCCTGGGCTTCACGACTGAAATGGTGGGTTTCGGCGCAGTCTTCGGCGAAGGTGCCCATCAGGCGACCCTTGTCGTAGGCGTCTTCCAGACCGTCGAGGAACATCGAGTCCAGAACGCGGCCGTGGCCCATGCGATAACCGGCGCGAGCGCGGTCCAGCAGGTACGGCGCGTTGGACATGCTTTCCATACCGCCGGCAATGACCACGTCGGCGCTGCCGGCCAGCAGCATGTCGTGGGCCAGAATGGTGGTTTCCATGCCGGAGCCACACATTTTGTTCACCGTGGTGCAGCGGGTCGACTTGTCCAGCCCTGCACCCAGTGCAGCCTGACGTGCTGGCGCCTGGCCGAGGCCTGCGGGCAGCACGCAACCGAACAGCACTTCATCGACGGCGTCTGGCGCAACACCAGCGCGCTCGACGGCGGCCTTGATCGCCGCAGCACCGAGTTGCGGCGCGGTCAGGCTTTTCAGGTCGCCCTGGAAACCGCCCATGGGGGTACGAACGGCACTGACGATAACGATTGGATCGTTGGCAATAGTCATGACAAATCCTCCTTATTTCGCGGCCATGCGCAGGGCACCGTCGAGACGGATCACCTCGCCATTGAGCATGCTGTTTTCAATGATATGGCGCACCAGGGATGCGTATTCGGCCGGTTTGCCCAAGCGTGGCGGGAACGGTACGCCAGCGGCCAGGGAATCGCGGACTTCCGGGGTCATGCCAGCCATCATCGGGGTTTCGAAAATGCCCGGGGCGATGGTCATTACACGGATGCCGAAACGTGCCAACTCGCGGGCGGCAGGCAGGGTCAGGCTGACGATTGCGCCTTTGGAGGCCGCATAGGCCGCCTGGCCGATCTGGCCGTCATAGGCCGCCGCCGACGCGGTGTTGATGATCACGCCGCGCTCACCCCCGGCGTCCGCTTCGGTTTCGGCAATGGCCGCCGACGCCAGGCGCAGCATGTTGAAACTGCCGATCACGTTGACGTTGATCACCTGGCTGAAGCTGGCCAGGGCGTGCGGACCGTTCTTGCCGAGGATCTTCTCACCGCGCACGATGCCGGCGCAGTTGACCAGCCCGTTGAGGCCGCCAAAGGCCTTGACCGTGGCCTGCACCGCCGCCTGCGCATCGGCTTCGTTGCTGATATCGGCGACGACGCTTTGTGCGCCAAGACGCTGGGCCTGGGCCGCGACAGCTTCGGCGTTCATGTCCACCAGCATGACCTTGGCGCCGGCACCGACCAGCATTTCAGCGGTGGCCGCACCCAGGCCGGAAGCACCGCCGGTGACGAGAAAAACCTTGTTTGCGATCTGCATCATTGTTTCCTTGGATTCAAGCTGAAACGTTCTTCGCCGCGGCCTCTTGAGCCTTGGCGATTTCCTGGTTGCGCAAGATGAAGCGCTGCAATTTGCCGCTTGGGGTTTTCGGCAACTCGCTGACAAATTCGATTTCACGGGGATAGGAATGCGCCGCCAGACGCTTGCGCACATGCTGGCGCAGCTCTTCGGCCAGCTCCGGCGTGGCACGGTACTGCGAGCAGATCACCACGAAGGCTTTGACCAGCTCGGTGCGTTCCGGGTCGGGCTTGCCGACCACCGCCGCTTCGATCACCGCCGGGTGTTCGATCAAGGCGCTTTCGACGTCGAACGGGCCGACGCGATAGCCCGAGGTGGTGATCACATCGTCGCTGCGGCCGACGAAGCTGATGCTGCCGTCCGGGTTCCACTCGACCGTATCGCCGCTCAGGTAGTAGTTGCCGACGAAGGCCTTGGTCGGTGCGCCTTCGTAGCCGGCAAACCAGCACATCGGCGATTGGGTCCGGTCGATGGCCAGGATGCCCGGCTGGCCGACGCCCAGTTCCTTGTATTCATCGTCCAGCACCACGATACGGTGTCCGGGCGAGGCAAAACCGGCGGCGCCCATGTGAATCGAGTGCTCCAGGCCGTGGTGGTTGCACAGCACCATGCCCAGTTCGGTCTGGCCGTAGTGGTCGTGGATGACCACACCGAGGTTATCGGCGAACCAGCGGATCACTTCCGGGTTAAGCGGCTCGCCGGCGCTGCTGACGATGCGCAGCTTGCCCTTGATCGACTTGGCGAACTCATCGCCGCCGGCAATCAGCAGGCGGTAGGCCGTCGGCGAACCAGTGAGGTTGGTGATCCCGTATTTGTTGATGACCCGGCAGGTACTTTCGAGGGTGAACGGGCCATCGTAGAAGGTGATCGGGTGCCCCATGGCCATGGGACCTGTCACGCCGAAATAGATGCCATAGGCCCAACCCGGATCGGCGACGTTCCAGAACGCGTCTTCGGGGCGCAGATCCACGGCGTCACGGGTGTAGCACTGGAAGGCGACGATGGCCTTGAGCGGCACCGACAGCGCTTTCGACGGGCCGGTGGTGCCCGAGGTGAACATCAGCAGGAACGGGTCTTCGCCGGTCAACATCACCGGTTCACAATCAGAAGAGTAATTGGCCAGTTCGGCCCAGAAGCTGTAATCGCCACGGACGATGCCCTGCCCCTTGGCGCCGCCAACGGTGACGATGGTCGGGCAATCAGCCACTTCGGCGAGTTTGGAGCGATTGACCGCGTCGGTGACCACAACTTTGGCGCCGGAGCAGCCAAGGCGGTGCTCGATGGCCTTGGGCCCGAAGGCGGTGAACAGCGGCTGGTACACCGCACCGATGCGCCAGGCGGCGAACACGGTGATCAATAATTCGATGTTGCGCGGCAGCAGGCCGGCGACTTTGTCGCCCTTGCGCACACCCTGGCTCAAGAGGAAGTTGGCAAAACGCGCGGCCTTGTCTTGCAGGTCGCTGAAGGTGTACGTGGCGCTGCTGCCATCGCGTCCTTCCCAGAACAGCGCAATGCGCCCGGGCAAGGCATGCCGGTCGCAACATTCGACGCAGGCGTTGAGGGCTGTCAGATCACCCTTGAGTGCGGCGTCGACGGTGTGCTGATAGTTGAACTGTGAAACGGCAGACAAGTAATCGCGCATTGCCAGAATCCCTCTATGTTTTTATTAGGTTGGGGGAACCTTATCCAACAGAGAAATACTCGCTCCGCGCGGAGTGGCGGGCAATGGTCAAAGTTATCAAGTTGCTTGACTGGTTTGGCCAAGGTTTCAAGTGATGTGGCGCCTTTGAGGGCCTCATCGCTGGCAAGCCAGCTCCCACAGGTTTTTTGAACACCACGGATCATTGTTAGGGCTGGCTTGCCAGCGATGGCGTCAGCACGCCCACCACAAACACTCGGATCAGGTCGCTTCGTTGAGGATCAAACTACGGTAATGCCCCGGATTGGAGCCGGACCACTTGCGAAACGCCTTGTAGAACGAGCTGGCATCGGCAAACCCCAACCTTGTCGCGATGTCGGCAAAGCTGATGCTCGGCTCGGCCAGCCAGACAATCGCCAGTTCCTTGCGCACGCTGTCCTTGAGCCCTTGATAGGTCTGCCCCTCCTCCGCCAACCGGCGGCGCAAGGTCGACGCCGACATGCACAACCGCTGCGCCAGCGCCTCGGTTTCCGGCCATTGCTCGGCGGGAAGCAAGCGCAGATCGTGCTTGATGCGGCTGGCCAGGCTCTCTGGATCACGGTATTTCACCAGAATGTTGGCCGGCGCCTGGCCCAGGAATCGCTGAAGCTCCTGCGCTGTGCGCTTGATCGGCAAATCCAGGCAATCGGCGGAGAAAATCATCCGCGTACGCGGCCTGTCGAAGCGCAGGTTCTCGGAAAACATCACCTGATAGTCATCGCAGAAATCCGGCTTCGGGCAACGCAACTCGATGGCCAGGATCGGGATACGTCGCCCGGCCAACCAGCAGGCGACGCCGTGCACGATCATCCAGTAAGTGAAATAGGTAAAGGCGCGGCGCGGCGCCTGGTCGTCTTCCGACAGGACGATTTCCGCGAGGCTTTGCTGGCGCACCAGTTCGGCGGGCATGCGTTCGAGCATCAATGACAGGAAGTCCAGCCCGCTGGTCAACCCAGCAGACAGGCTCGGCTGGACCATGGCGCAGCGGCAGAGAAACGCCAGGCTGCCGGATTTGAGCTTGCGCGGGTCCATGCCGAAAAATTCGTCATCCCCACGCCGGGCCAGCAAGCGCCAGAGCCGCGCATAAGCACTGGCCGGCACCCGGGCGACATTGCTTTGCAGCAGCGACGGATCAATACCGACCTTGCTCAACACCTCATCGGTCGCCGCGCCCGGCGCGCAGCTCTGCAACAGCGCTTCACGCACCAGTTGAATGGAAATGGTGTCTTTTTCCGACATTGAGCGAGGTGGGCCGTGTGGTTGTTTTGAGTGGTGGGCATATTAGCGCAGAACCCTGTGGGAGCGGGCTTGGGCAATCTTCAGGGTTGTTCAGCTTAGGTTCAGGTAAATGTCAATCGATGCCATTTGGGAATGAGTGTCATTATGTTACAACTTAGCACCCTATCTATTCCTCACACGGTGCCGAATGCTTGTCCCCTTTCTGATCATGCTGCGCGAAGGCATCGAGGCCGCGTTGATCGTCGGCATCATCGCCAGCTACCTCAAACAGACCGGTCGCGGTCAGTGGATGCCCGCCGTGTGGATCGGTGTGTTTCTCGCCGCCGCCCTCGCCTTGCTGGTCGGCGGTGGCCTGGAACTGGTCAGCGCTGAGTTTCCGCAAAAACAGCAGGAACTGTTCGAAGGCGTGGTCGGCCTGGTGGCCGTAGGGATCCTGAGTTCCATGGTGTTCTGGATGCGCAAGGTGTCGCGTTCGATCAAGCACTCGTTGCAGGCGTCTCTGGATCAGGCGTTGACCGGCTCCAGGCATCAGGTGACCGCGCTGATCGCCATGGTGTTTTTTGCCGTGGCCCGGGAAGGCCTGGAAACGGTGTTTTTCCTGCTCGCCGTGTTCCAGCAAAGCGAAGGCCCGGCGGCACCGATTGGCGCCCTGCTCGGCCTGATCCTGGCGATTGTCATCGGCTGGCTGATCTACACCGGCAGCATGCGCCTGAACCTCGGCGCGTTCTTTCGCTGGACGGGCCTGTTCATCCTCGTGGTGGCCGCCGGGATTCTCGCCAACTCGGTCCAGGCGCTGCATGAAGCCGGTGTGTGGAATCACCTGCAAACCGTGCTCTTCGACATCAGCGCCATCCTGCCGATGGATGGCCCGCTGGGTTCGGTGCTGGCCGGGATGTTCGGTTACCAGGATGCACCGACGGTCAGCACCCTCGGGGCTTATCTGATTTATCTGCTGGTGGCGTTGGTGATGTTCTTTCTGCCAACACCTGCCCCCTGCAGGAGCGAGCCTGCTCGCGATGGTCGTTAACGATAACGCGTGAAACCCGATGCCCAGCGGTGCCTGTGCATTGATCGCGAGCAAGCTCGCTCCCACAGGGTGAGCGAACAGCCTTCTTCAGTTTCCAATCAGTAAGGGCAACCATGCCAAACCCAGCCCCCACCCAGGCTTCTCCTCCCCGCGCCTTGCGCTGGGCGGTTGCCGGTTCGGTGATCGTGATGATCGCCGCCGGCGGCCTGTTCTACTACGCCTCGCAAATGGCCGCAGCCAAGCGCCAGGCCAACCACGATGAAGTGCTCGTGACCATTCAATCCCATAGCTGCGAACCCAATGCCCTGACCGTGCCCGCCGGCCACGCCAGCTTCCGCATCGTCAACCGGTCCGAGCGAGCCGTTGAATGGGAAATTCTCGATGGCGTGCTGGTGATCGAAGAACGGGAAAACATTGCCCCCGGCCTGAGCCAGGTGATCAACGCGAACCTGTTGCCCGGCGACTACGCGATTACCTGCGGCCTGTTGAGCAACCCGCGCGGGACGTTGCACGTGACGCCGACGGCGGCCTCGGATGCCGCGGCCAAAGCCAGGCCGTCCATGGTGGCCTTCGTGGGGGCGTTGTCGGAGTTTCGCGTGTACTTGAGCAGCCAAAGCTCGGCGCTGATCAAAGCGGTCAGCGCACTGGATCACGCCATTGAAACCGGCGACCTGAGCCAGGCCCAGGCCCTTTATGCCCAGGCAAGGGCCGCGTATCAGCGCATCGCCCCGGCCGCGCAACGCCTGGCGGAGCTGGACAACGCCATCAACGCCCGCGCCGACTACTTCGAAAAACGCGAACAGGATCCGGCATTCACCGGTTTCCATCGCCTTGAATACGCGCTGTTCCAGCAACGCAACCTGGACGGTCTGGCGCCAGTCGCCCAGCGCCTGCTGGCGGATGTCACCGCCCTCAAGCAGCAGCTGCTGGCCCAATCGCTGCCACCGGAGCAATTGGTGAGCATCGTGGTGCGCAACCTCAACACTCTCGCTGACGTGCGTGCGAGCAGCGGAGAGGAAGAACGCTACAGCCACACCGACCTGTACGGATTCGCCGGCAACCTCGAGGCCGCGCGAAAGGTCGTCGAATTGCTGCGTCCGCTGCTGACCAAGTCCGCCGCCGACCTGCTGCCGAAAATCGACACGGCCCTCAATGCATTCGCAGCGCAGCTCGACGCCCTCAAGCGGGGCGACGGCTACGCCAGTTACGACAGTGTCAGTGCCGAACAGCGCAAGCAAATCGCCGACAAGGCCAAGGCACTGGCAACAGCACTCGATGACATCGACCCCGCCCTCGGCCTCTCCGGCCTGTAAGCAGAAGACGACTTCAGATGAACGATTCAGAGCCATTGAACCTCCAACGTCGCCGCGTCTTGATGGGCATGGGCGCCGCCGCGCTGGCCGGTACAGCGCTGAGCTGCCCGGCCATGGCCGCCAGCCCCGCGCAGGTGACCGAAGCCCCCAGCAGCGACCGCACCGAAGACCGCCACGATTTCCATGGCAAGCACCAGAGCGGCATCGTTACCCCGCGCCCGGCGTCCGGCATGTTGGTGGCGTTCGATGTGTTGGCCAGCGACCGTGAGGATCTGCAGCGGTTGTTCCGCACGCTCAACGAACGCATCGCGTTCCTGATGAAGGGCGGTCCGGTGCCCCAGGTCGACCCGAAACTGCCACCGGTGGATTCGGGGATTCTTGGGCCGGTGGTCACCCCGGACAACCTCACCATCACCGTGTCGGTGGGTGAATCACTGTTTGACGAGCGCTTCGGCCTGGCCCACGTCAAACCCAAACGCCTGATGCGCATGGTCGGTTTCCCCAACGACGCGCTGGAAGCCGATTGCTGCCACGGCGACCTGAGCTTGCAGTTCTGTGCCAACACCGCCGACACCAACATCCACGCCCTGCGCGACATCGTGAAGAACCTTCCGGACTTGCTGCTGGTGCGCTGGAAACAGGAAGGCAGCGTGCCGCCCCAGGCCCCGGCCAAACCCGGTGTGCCGGCACAGAGTGCACGTAATTTCCTCGGTTTTCGCGATGGCTCGGCCAACCCCGACTCCAACGATGGCAGCGCCATGGACCGCATTGTCTGGGTCCAGCCCGGCAGTGACGAACCGTCATGGGCAACGGGTGGCAGCTATCAGGCTGTGCGCATCATCCGCAACTTCGTCGAACGCTGGGACCGCACGCCATTGCAGGAACAGGAGAGCATTCTCGGCCGGGTCAAAAGCAGCGGCGCGCCCATCGGTGGCAGTCACGAAACCGAGGTTCCAGACTACGCCAAGGACCCGCAAGGCAAGTTGACCAAACTCGACGCCCACATCCGCCTGGCCAACCCGCGCACCGCCGCGACCCAGGCCAACTTGATACTGCGCCGCCCCTTCAACTACTCCAACGGTGTGAACAAGAACGGCCAGTTGGACATGGGTCTGCTGTTCATCTGCTACCAGGCCGATCTGGAAAAAGGCTTCATCACCGTGCAAACCCGGCTCAACGGCGAGCCGCTGGAGGAATACCTCAAGCCGGTCGGCGGCGGGTACTTCTTCACCCTGCCCGGTGTCACCGGCGATCAGGATTTCATCGGTCGCACGCTGCTCAATGCCACTGAACCTAAAACAACAACCTGACCCAACGGAGCCCTACCATGAAAAAGTCGCCACTGGCGTTAATGCTCACCCTAGGCTTGCTCAACACCCCGTTTTCGGCTTTCGCGGCGACGGCGCCGCTGGAGTTGGTACAGCCAATTTCCGACTACAAGATCTACGTCACCGAACAACTGGATGAGCTGGCCAGCCACACTCGGCAATTCACCGACGCGGTGAAAAAAGGCGACCTGGCCACGGCGAAAAAGCTCTATGCGCCAACCCGGGTGTACTACGAGTCGATCGAGCCGATCGCCGAGCTGTTCAGTGACCTGGATGCCTCCATCGACTCCCGGGTCGACGACCACGAAAAAGGCGTGAAAGCGCAAGATTTCACCGGCTTCCACCGCATCGAATATTCGCTGTTCTCGGAAAACAGCACCAAGGGCCTGGGTGAACTGGCGGACGGTCTCGACAAAGACGTCAAAGACCTGCAAAGCCGCGTCGCCGGCCTGACCTTCCCTCCGGAAAAAGTCGTCGGTGGCGCTGCTGCGCTGCTCGAAGAAGTGGCGGCCACCAAGGTCTCTGGCGAAGAAGATCGCTACAGCCACACCGACCTCTATGATTTCCAGGGCAACATCGACGGGGCGAAAAAGATCGTCGACCTGTTCCGTGCGCAGATCGAAAAACAGGACGCCGCGTTTGTCGCCAAGGTGGACAAGAACTTCGCCACGGTGAACAAGATCCTGGCCAAGTACAAAACCCAAGACGGCGGTTTCCAGACCTACGACAAAGTGAAGGAAAACGACCGCAAGGCCCTGGTGGGGCCGGTCAATACACTGGCGGAAGATTTGTCGACCCTGCGTGGGAAATTGGGGCTGAACTGAATTTCAGCTATTGGACAGACGCTTCGCGGGCAGCACTTGCTCGCGAAGCGTCCTGAAGGGGTCAGCGTTGTCGAGGTCAAGGAATCAGCGGTGCGAAACCCTCAAGTTCCGCCCCGTAAGGCTTGCCGCGGTGATCCACGCCATACCATTTATTGTCCTTGAATATGGCCGTGGTATTAGCACCCCGGTGTACGCCTTCCATTAGCGCTTGATTCGAATTCGCCCAGTTTGGCAGTTTACGTCCCGCCGCTTCGATAGCAGCGCTGCCAAAAAAGCTTCTGACTTTATCGACTCCCGTTTGCAGGCGTCCGATACCGCTTGGGGTAACCGCGAATACACGACTGATCAACATTTTACCGCCGCTTCGTACAGCTCTTGCACTACCTTCAACCAGGTCAGGCAATCCACTGAACGGGTTGATCACTGAATTGACGGTACCCACGCTGATTTTCATTAACTCAAAGGCCTTCACTGGCACGGGTGAAATTGACCGCACAGCACTCATGGCGTTACCCGCACGTCCCACCAATCCAAAAAGACTCGATGTGGCATCGGTAAAACACCCGAACGCGCCATTGATCAAGCCGAGGCGCGTACCGTCGCTCAAGTCGTTCACACAGCCGACAAAGGGAATCAGCTGCAGTGCAAAGGCTTTCAAGCTTTCCCAGAACTGCTTCTGCCTGTCCCGCGGTGTGCTTCCTTTGGCGCGGTCAAGCAGCGCCTGCTTTTGTCCCTGCAGAAAATTATCGTGGACCACGACATTGATGATCCTGCCCAGCTTGGGCGAAAAATAGCCCTGGGGGAGGTAGACCGATTCATCCGCGTCATCTGTCAAGGATGTAGCGGGAATGCTGTCACCCAATTTCTCGATGATCAATTTGGGTGATTTGACATCGGCGACCGGGGCACGACCGGTTGTGTAGGCCTGGAAATCGAAAGGCAGTTCCGTGCCGCGCTGAACGTCGGCATTGACCAGCCCCTTACCCATCCTGACTTTTTCGACTTTCATCACGCCATTGAGCGGCAGCACATCGGGCAGGTCCAAACGTTTGATGATTTTCATTTGCGCCGGGAACACTTCGAAATAACTGATTCCGCCAAGGTATTCACAGCGTATCAACGTACCGTACCCACCCCGTAACGCAGCCCGAAGCTGCGGTGTTTCATCCTCTTTTGTCCGACCGGATTCATTTCGCAAGGTGAACAATTCAACGGTTCCCTGCTCAAGGCATTGACGGTCTGCCCAAGGCAATTCGGCAAACAGGAGTTTGGTTGGAGCGATAAACGCCTTAGAAAAATCGGTGAAATAACGGTCAACGGAAGCCGTTAAAAGCGTGTCAATTTTTGGTAACGCCCGGATTCTTCTTGCCCACAGCTCGTGTGTCATTCCCTGACGTTCGGGGTGCCACCAATCTGTAGGATTCAAATCGCCCGCCATGTACACCTCGACCAGATCGTGGGTGGTCCCTTCTGTTGTTGCGCGGATATTCTCGACAGCACCCAGATTCCTTGACCAGAGTTTCATCGCCTCTATTTCGCTAACACTTGAATCGGGAAATACCTTGCGTAGCTCAATGATGGCCAGCTCCCTGCGCGATTGCAGTGGCCGGGAAAAGGTATGTAATGCCTGGGCGATTTCGACGCGCTGCCTGGCGAACATTCTGGCGGCATTTTCATAATCCCCGGCGGTATAGGTCGGGCTCTGTTGAACAACGCCGTTCATGACACCCCATGCCACCATGACGTCGGTACCCAGGGTCTTGAGTAACAGGCGGATTTCATCGGTGGCTGGATCCAACGTTCCAAGGGCCATGAGCTGTTCAACAGTCATTTCACGGGAACAACCTGGATTCATTTTCTCGGCAATGGCAATGCCCAGGCGCAAAACCGTCCAGTTGACGCTTCCCATGCGCACCTTCTCACTGCTGTCCGGCACGAGAAACTCCGGTGCAACCTGGGCCAGGAACACGTGCGCCACAAGGGGCGCAGTCTGCGCACTGACGCCCTTGTTACTGATCAAATGATTTTCGATATCGGCACGTATCGCACCCGGATCACGCCCCCTGTTGTTCGGCTGGTAGATATCGTAACCGGCAATCTTTCCGAACTCGCCAGGTGCGTCGGGATCAACGCCGAGCTTGATCGCAGCGCACAGGAGTTGCCGGTAGTGCTCGATTGAAGGCGTTTGCCCTGCTGTCGCGCCATACCAACTGAGCTTTTCGAGCAACTGCTGCCCCCAGGAGCTTGATGTCTTCGTGTCAAGGATCTCGGTGAGAAGGCGGTGGGCGTGGGTTCGCCGATCTGCGAGCGATGCGTCAAGGAGCCGATCATCATCCAACGCTTGCAGGATGGACGACGACCCGTCCTTCAGCACGTTGCACAACTCGATGACTTGGGTCCTTTCAGCGTTTGACAGCATGACGGACTCAGGGTTACCCACCAGCAAATCGCCACCGTAATTGCATAGCGGTGGGGATGGCGGTATGGACGTGGTCAGCCAGCGAACGATGTTGCGCAGCTCCCCGGCATTTTGGGGCGCTTCAAAGCCCATGAAACGTATGATCTGCAGTAGATCGCTTGTCGTACTGGTGTACAGCGTATCTCCGGATTTTTTTGCTTGCTCGAGCAGCTTGTCGAGCGCTGCCTTCAGCACCGGCTGCGCGCTCACTGCCGCTGTCAGATCGACCCACTCGTCGTTGAAGAAAACCTGGATGTTCCCCTGGCTGACCCTGGCGGGATTTGCGCTGCAATCTATTTTTCGAGCCTGGCAAAGCCCGATCATGGCGGGTAACGCCAGAAAATCATTGAGATGGTGGCGTATTTTCTGGCTCGCCTGCGCAAGTGAAGGGCTAACAAAGTCCGTCATGATTTCTGACAGGAGCACGGTGGCGTTTTCAGCCTTGTCCGTTACAGCCAGTTCGAGGGCAGTCACCAGGTGCGCGCGTGCCGTTGTCTCTTCAGCAGCCTGCCTGACCTGTTCGACCGCCATTTCCAGGTGCGCCTTTTTACCGTTAGAGAACTTGGGCCAACCCGATACCCTCAATTGGTTCGCCAGTTGTTTCGCGCCCTCCTGCGTTGTGGGCGGGGTTACCCCGTAAAACCTGAGTGCCACATCCCGGGAAATGGAGTTCGAGCCTGTACTGACATGGTTCATCCCCAGATTGTCGGGGTCGAGCAGTTCAAGGACTGGCAGCAATGACTTGGCAGCCGGCCACCATCCCGAATCATCCCACAGGTCAAACGATCGACGTTTGGTTGTACCGTTTTGCGCAACAGTCCCTACTACCGAGTCGTGAAAGATACGCACCGTTGACAACGTCATGTCATTGGCAGTGAAGAACGCTTGAAGCGCTTTATCGTTCACGGCTTGCTTATACAGCGCGAGCGATGAGTGGATCAGCGCTCCCGCCGCAATCGCCACCGGAGTGTCCCGGTCGGAATCCAGCATCTTCAAGAGGTCGTTTTGCAGCTGTATATCCGCACCTGAGAGAACACCCGGGTCACTCAACGTCTCCAGCGTCCACTCGGCGGCACGTTTTGAGCGTTGCGCGCCTTTTTGCGAGCTCATGTCGGGATTGTTGAAACGCTCAGCTTCGATTTGCTCGATGCCCTTGACGATCAATTCACCGGCGGTGATTGACCAGCTCCAAGGCACGGGTTGCTCCAACAGGTGGGCAACCTCCTCCACCAGTTCAGCCTCATTGGTCGTCGCGTTGGCGATCCGTGCCTTGATTGCCAGTTCAACCGATGGCACCGCGCTCAGGAGGGTTTGCACCTCATTGAGAATTTCATCACGTAGCCCGGTGTCTTCTTCCAGGACAAAATGCGAGCCACCGGTAACGGCCCCGCCCCTCAGGCCGTAAAACTCGTTAACAGCCGCATATAGCGCCGTCATGGAGGTGATAGCGATCGCAGCAGCGGCACGTGGATGCTGCTGGGTAGCGCCCGTCATGGCATTGAACGTCGCTACGCCCATCGCGGCCAGGCAACTGGCAGCGTTCTGAAGCCAGGCACCGAGATCGGAGTACCACGTAGCGAAGAACCGCTGCTGTTGCTCCAGCGGCTCGGATATCGGCGCATAGGGACCATGCGGATGGGGTAACGACGGTGATTGTCGACCCAGGAGTGGATTGAGCACGTCTGTAAATCGTTCAAGCAGGTTTGCGATCGCATCCCGTTCATCCGTCTCCACGCCTTCGACGGGATGCCAGCCGGTCATTACATGCATGGCCTGGCTCAACAATTGATCGAGTTGATTGCCAAACGCTCTTATCTGCTCGGATAGATTCACAGGCGTCGAAGCGGTTTTTCCTTGTTCCGGTGAAACCCGCGGCGCGTGAAGTTGGCCCGGAACGGGTAGATGAGGACGAATTTTTTCAGCGATCCTCAACACCCCGACGATATTAAGGATATTTGCCACGTACAGTATTCGGGCAACCAGTCCTCCTGGAACTCCGGATCGATTGACTGAGACATGGTTGTAGAAATCAGACTTGCGCTCGATTTCCTCCAGCCTATCCATCAACGAAAAGTCGGTTTCGGTTTGCGCAGGGGCGTTTCGAACTTCCGCTGCGTTCAGTACCGAATTTGTCCGGCTACTGATGCGTTGGCCCCCTGCCCGCATCGATGCAGGATCAGTCCACTGTTTGATTTCATCGAGCGACGACGGCGCTGGTTTCAGTTCAATGCTTTGCCAGAGTTCATGCACCGCTCGTTTGTGCCGGTCCGGGAAACGTTCCTGGCGAGGCTCGTTCAGGCGCTGCAGAAACTCGCCCAGCAGAAACTTCGTTTCTTCAGGAGAGCGCCGAACCTCTGCACAGTCCTCCAGTTTCATCAATGTGCTGTTCAATCGCCCCTCTTGCCACGGCCTGATGGATGACCGGCATTGCTTGACGATTTCTTGAAGGCTTTGCCATTGCGAGTCCGTCAACAACTCACCGTTGGCGATTTTCTCGTCCCTTTGAAGTCGTGACAGCGTCAGCTGCGACTGGATGAACCCGGCAACGCTGTCTCTGTCAGTGCCTCGAGGGAAGTTGAGGCGTTCACCGAACACGCTTGCCCATTCTTTGGGGGCCAGTTTGCAAATCGTCTCGACAATTTCGCGCAGTCGCTCTGTCGTCAACTCACCTTTGGGTTCAATCGAGCGCATCGTTGCATCGACGAACAGATCCGCCAGCGATTTGCCCATTGGCCTTTGAAAAAAACCGGTTTGCAGAGCGTAGAGCAGCTCTTCCTGGGATAGGGATTGGGTTTTCAGGTATTCGACAACGCAAGCACAGGCCTCGTTGAAAGCGCGCTGATTCTTGATCACGTCCCACGGAGCTTCGTAGCCACCCGAATATTCGGGAAACACGACGCCGTCTTCCGCAACAGGTATAGAGCTTCCCGCTGCTTGAGGGTGGGTATCAGCGAGCACCAGCTGTCGCCGGCCCTGGGAGGCTATCGATACCTGCGCGGCCAGGTGGGTCGGGGCATGACGTGCGGAGTACGGGAAGGAGTGATTGGCAGATTGGGTGGCGTTTACATGAACAGAATGGAGCACTGAGAGTTTCCTTGCAGACTACCCGCGACTTTGGGCCAAAGGCTAGGTGGCGTGCAGCAAGGAAACTATAAAAAAGCGCTCGCAGCGGGCTCCCCTGGTGGGAACCCGATAGATTGTTGGTTGCGTCGACGTTTATAGAATGCGGTACAGCAAACGCTCGATACGCACCCGGCTGACACGCTTGAGAAACTTCGCCACCCCCGCCGGGTAATCGGGCAATGTTTCCAGGTCCTGGAAGCGCTCGATACGCGTCGTGTGTTGGAAGATCTCCGTCAGTTCCTTGCGACGCGGTTCCAGCAGTTCGCCCTTGGGATCATCGATCAACAAGGCATTTTCCAGATCCAGGCGAAACGCCCGCGGGTTGAGGTTGTTGCCGGTGAGCAAGGTGTAGCGCTGGTCCACCCACATGCCCTTGAGGTGGTAGGTGTGATCGCCATCCTTCCACAGGTGCAGGTTCAACTGACCGCTGTCGATGTTGCGCTGATGTCGCTTGGCGAAGCGACGCAGACTGATTTCGTAGAGGTAGGGCAGCGCCGATATCACCTTGAACGGCTCGCTCGGCGGGATATAGAAGTCGTTGGCCGTCTTGTCGCCGACCACGATGTCGATCTTCACGCCACGGGCCAGTGCGCGGTTGACCTCGCGGATGATCGCCAGCGGCAGATTGAAGTACGGCGTGCAGATGGTCAGTTGCTGCTGGGCGCTGGCGATCAGTTCGCAAATCGCCCGGTTCAGCGGATTGTTCTTGCCCACGCCCAGCAATGGGCTGACCGACAGACCGCTCCTGTCCGTGCTGCCTTGGGTGGTGTCGTAGGCGGCATGCTTGAGGCGACTGCGCAGGTCGCCGATGTCATTGCGCAGGCTGCGGGTCGTAGGCAGGTTCGGCAGATCGAGGCGATGTACCGCCCGGGAAGCCACCAGACCGTGTTGCACCAGATGGTGCATCGAATCGGCCAGCTTGCGGTCCTGCAAGAGGTGATAGCGGTCGTAGCGGTACTTGTCGAATTTGTGCAGATAAACGTTATTCAGGCTCGCACCGCTGTAGATCACGCAGTCATCGATGATGAAGCCCTTGAGGTGCAACACGCCGAACAGCTCGCGGGTCTGCACCGGCACGCCATACACCGGCACTTCGCTTGCGTGGGTGCGGGTCATCTCCTGATACCAGGCCGAATTGCCCGGCTGTTTACCCGCGCCGATCAAGCCGCGCTGAGCGCGCAGCCAGTCGACGACGACCACCACGTCAAGGTGCGGACGCGCCAGTTTGGCCGCGTGCAGGGCATCGAGAATTTCCTGACCGGCTTCATCTTGCTGCAGGTAAAGCGCGACGATGTAAATGCGCTGCGTGGCGCTGGCGATTTTTTCCAGCAGACAACGGCGGAACTCGGCAGCACCAGAAAGGAAGGTAACGGCATCGGCCGTCAGCGGAAAACTGCGCAGTTTGGGCAGCAGGGAGCGTTTGAAAAGCAACGGCATAGGGCTCGCAATCGGGTCGAATCCAGAGAGTTTGAGAGCTTACACCATGGATGGGTTCGGGTCTTGCGGATGACAACATTCTCCATGTAGGAGCTGCCGCAGGCTGCGATCTTTTGATCTTGCTTTTAAAAATCAAAGTCAAACAATCGCAGCCTGCGGCAGCTCCTGCACACGGCCATTTATCAGACACTGGAAATATTATTTGCCAAAGGAGAACGTTCGTTCTACTGTTAGCCACATGAACGAAATCACTGGCAACGACACACGCGACATCATTCTGGATGTCACCGAAAAGTTGATCTACAAAGGTGGCATTGCCGCTACCGGCATGGATCTTCTGGTGAAAACCGCCGGTGTCTCCAGAAAGAGTATCTACCGCTACTTCGCCAACAAGGACGAACTCGTTGTCGCGGCCCTGATGCGCCGGGATCTACGCTGGATGCACTGGTTCACAAGTGCGGTGAATCAGGCCGAAACCCCGGCCGACCGCCTGCTCAACCTGTTCACCGTGCTCAAGTCATGGTTCGAATCCGAAGGCTTTCGCGGCTGTGCTTTCATCAATACCAGCGGCGAAACCGGCGACCCGCAGGACCCGGTCCGCCTGGTCGCTAAAGACCACAAACAGAAACTGCTCGACTACGTAAGCGAGCTGTGTACCGAACATGGCGCCGACGATCCGCAGACGCTGGCCAAACAGCTGCTGATCCTGATCGAAGGTGCCATAACCGTGGCGCTTGTAATGGGTGATCACAGTGCCGCCGATAATGCGCAATGCATGGCGCGAAAGTTATTGGACCTGTAAAACTTAATCAAGCCCGACAACTTGCTGGAACTTTAACTTTATACGGAGACGTGAAATGTCTAACGCCGAAGTTCGTCCGCCATTGCCGCCTTTCACCCGTGAATCGGCCATCGAAAAGATCCGTTTGGCCGAGGATGGCTGGAACTCCCGCGACCCGGAACGCGTGTCGCTGGCCTACACCCTGGACACCAAATGGCGTAACCGCGCCGAGTTCGCCACCAATCGCGAAGAGGCCAAAGCCTTCCTGACCCGTAAATGGGCCAAGGAACTGGATTATCGCTTGATCAAGGAACTCTGGGCGTTCACCGACAACCGTATTGCCGTGCGATATGCCTATGAGTGGCATGACGACTCGGGCAACTGGTTTCGCTCCTATGGCAACGAGAACTGGGAGTTCGACGAGAACGGCCTGATGGCCCACCGCTTTGCCTGCATCAACGACATGCCGATCAAGGAAAGCGAGCGCAAATACCACTGGCCACTGGGTCGCCGTCCTGACGATCATCCGGGTCTGTCGGATCTCGGTCTGTAAACACCGCCGTCCCCTGTAGGAGCTGCCGCAGGCTGCGATCTTTTGATCTTGCCTTTTAAAAGCAAAGTCAAAAGATCGCAGCCTGCGGCAGCTCCTACACAAAGCATTCGGTCGCCCGCCGGAGTGGATAGAGGTAAGATACCGCCCCTCCCCCGCAGCCCTTGCTGCACTCTGCCGAATTAAGCCCGATTCCATGCCCTTCGAACTCAGCGTTGACCTCTTCACCCTGGCCATTCTGGCCCTTGTCGCTTTCATTGCCGGTTTCATCGATGCCATCGCCGGTGGCGGCGGTCTGTTGACCACCCCCGCGTTGCTCACCGCCGGCCTGCCGCCGCACCTGGTGCTGGGCACCAACAAACTCAGTTCGACCTTCGGTTCGGCCACCGCCAGCTTTACCTTCTACCGCCGCAAGCTGTTCCACCCCAAGCAATGGATGCACGCCATCATCGGTACCCTGGTCGGCGCGCTGACCGGTGCCGGGGTCGCGCATTACCTGCCCGCCGAATGGCTGAACAAGATGCTGCCGGTGATCGTCTTCGCCTGTGGCATCTACCTGTTGTTTGGTGGCACGCCCAAAGCGCCGCTGGACAGCAACGCACCGATCAAGAAGAAATGGCAATCGACCCAGGGTTTCACCCTCGGTTTCTACGATGGTGTGGCAGGTCCCGGCACCGGAGCGTTCTGGACGGTCAGCAGCCTGCTGATGTACCCGATCGATCTGGTGAAAGCCAGCGGAGTGGCGCGCAGCATGAACTTCGTCAGCAACATCGCGGCGCTGACGGTATTCGTGATTTCCGGGCAAGTGGACTGGATCATCGGCCTGTGCATGGGCCTGTCCGTGATGGTGGGGGCGTTTTTCGGGGCTCGCACCGCCATCAGCGGCGGCGCGAAGTTCATTCGTCCGGTGTTCATCACCGTGGTGCTGGGCTTGACCGTGCGGCTAGCCTGGCAGCACTGGTTCAGCGTGGCCTAAGCGCCGCGCCACATAGACGTCGATCAGGTAACGGGCAATCGAGCGCGACGCCGGCAACGGCGGCAGCGCATGGACGTTGAACCACTGGGCGTCCTCGATCTCGTCTTCCTGGCAGACGATCTCGCCCCCGGCGTATTCGGCATGGAAGCCAAGCATCATCGAGTGCGGGAACGGCCAGCACTGGCTGCCCATGTACTGAATGTTCTTGACCTCGATCCGCACCTCCTCGCGTACCTCGCGAATCAGGCAGTCCTCGGCCGATTCGCCAGGCTCGGCAAACCCCGCCAACGTGCTGTAGACCCCGGTGACGAACCGTGGCGAGCGTGCCAGCAGCACCTCGTCGCCACGGGTCACCAGCACGATCATGCTCGGTGAAATGCGCGGATAACTGCGCAGATCGCACGGCTGGCAATACATCGCCCGCTCGCGCGGCACCTGGGTCATGGCCTGACCGCAGTTGCCGCAGAAGCGATGCTCGCGGGCCCAGGTGCCGATCTGCGCGGCATAGCCCAGGACCTTGTAGAGGGTGTGATCGCCTTCGAGCATGAATGCCCGCAAGCCTTTCCAGTTGCAGCCCGGAACGTCGCTGTAACTGCGCAGTTCCAGCAGGTACACCGGCTCGCCATCGAGATGACCGATGCCATGTTCGGCCAGAACCGGCAGGTCCTGGCGCTTGAGCCATTCCCGGGGGAACAACGCGCCGTTGTCATCGAACAAAAAACCTTCGGGGCTGCGCGCTACGGCCCAGCCGCCCGGTTGATCGGTGTCCAGTACTGCAGTGGTCCAGCGTGGGGTCATTTTTCACTCAATCCAGAAATTCGGGTTTCTGTTTGCTCATATGGGCGGCCATGGCCACGCGCAAATCGTTGGATTGCAGCATGGCGGCGTTCCAGGTGGCGACGTATTCCAGGCCGTCATCGATGCGATGATCACGCATGTAGCTGATCATCTCCTTGGTGCCGGCGATGGCGATCGGCGACTTGCTCGCGATTTCGCGGGCGATGCCCATGACGCCGTCGAGCAGGCTGGCGGTGTCGCTGTAGACGCGGTTGACCAGGCCCATGCCACGGGCTTCTTCGGCGCCGAAGTTGCGTCCAGTGTAAGCCAGTTCACGCAGCATGCCGTCACCCATGATGCGCGGCAAGCGTTGCAGCGTGCCGACGTCGGCGGCCATGCCGATGTCGATTTCCTTGATCGAGAACTGTGCGTCTTCGGCGGCGTAGCGCATGTCGCAGGCGGCGATCAGGTCGATGGCGCCGCCCAGGCAGTAGCCCTGGATCGCCGCGAGCACTGGCTTGCGGCAGTTGTCGACGGCGTTGAAGGAGGCTTGCAGGTTGAGGATCTTGCGCCGCAGCAGGCGCGCGTTACGGCCGACGTCCTTGCCCATTTCATTGGCGACGCCTGCCAGCATCATCAAGTCGATGCCGGAGGAAAAATGCTTGCCGGCGCCACTGAGCACCACCACCCGCACTTCGTCGGTGTCATCGATCCACTGGAAAATCTCGACGATCTCGCTCCAGAACGCAGCATTCATCGAGTTGATCTTTTCCGGGCGGTTGATCTGTACATGAGCGATGTTATCGACCAGTTCGACGTTGAACGCGGAGTATTGAGACATGCCGGGGATCCTTCTAGCGGGCAAAAAAGAGGCCCGACTATAACAAGGGCGGGAGGTGGCGGTTCGGCCAAAAGCGGGACCGGCTTGGGCTTTGTGGTGTGATTCAGGGCCTCTTCGCGGGCAAGCCCGCTCCCACAAGGATTGCAGGTGTTCACATAATTTGCGTTCACTCGGACCCTGTGGGAGCCGGCTTGCCCGCGATGAAGGCACCGATGATCTAACTGCCCTTCACCGCCACAAACACCGCCGTCTCATAAGGCACCGTCACCTCATTCCTGCCCCGCAGCTCGGGCTCACCCTCGATCATTGCCCGGATCCTCTCATCGACCTTCGCCCGCTCCGCTTCCGGCAGCGCCGCGATAAAGCTGGTGGAACGGACCCGATTAAAGATCACATCCTCCGGCGAGCCGCTATGGCCATGGCTGAAATGCAGCGCCTGCAACGGCCCGAACGCCGGATGCGGGAACACCCGGCGCCATTCGCCGGTGTAATAGCGTGGCGTATCGCCCTCCAGGGCATTGACGATGGCATCCAGCTTCGGCACCCAGCTGACTCGCACATCCCGCAGATTCCAAACCAGCCCCAGCCGTCCGCCGGGCTTGAGCACCCGGGCGATTTCGTCGAGGGCCTCGTTCGTGGCGAACCAGTGAAACGCCTGGGCGCAGACCACCGCGTCCACCGACGCATCAGGCAAGGGCAAGTCCGTCGCCGTCCCCTTTACTGCCAGCACCTCCGGGTAGGTTTCCGAGAGTTTTTCCAGCATCTGCGCCACCGGTTCCACGGCGATGACCTGTGCACCGGTGGCCAGCAGCCGGCCGGTGAACTTGCCGGTGCCAGCCCCGAGGTCGATGACCGCAGCGTCGGCATTCAGTCCCAGGGTATCGCTCAGCCAGGTGGCCACCTGGGGCGGGTAATCCGGGCGACCGCGCACGTAGGTATCGGCGCCGGTCCGGTAGCCGGTGGCGGCTGAGTGGTGAATCTGATCTTTCATGGCAGAACTCCAGTTCGGCGATGGTTGCTGACGAGCATAACCCTTCAACTTGAGCTTTCCTTGCTCTGGACTCTAGAAACAAAATGAATGATTGTTCACCTTGCGCTATCAAGATTTTACTGATCGACACAACTCAACGTTTCGGCCTGTTCGATGTCCCTACCCTGACACCCATGGAGCATTGCCCATGAATAGCCGTTATACGATGTTCACCGCCCCGTTGTTGCTCGCCGTCGCCTTGTCCAGCGCCCAGGTCTGGGCCAATGGCGAGGAAGACTCGCCAGCCAAACCCCAGTGCCCCAGAGGCCAGGTCTTCGACAAGAAAACCAATAAATGCGTGGTGCAGACCAGCAAGCTGGTGCCGGACGCCGACCGTACCGACTACGCCTATCAGTTGGCCAAGGACGGGCGTTACGAAGAGGCGCTGGCGCTGCTCGATACGCTTAAGGAACCCAACACCGCCATCGCCCTGAACTACCGCGGCTACGCCACCCGCAAGCTGGGACGCACCGATGAAGGCATCAGCTATTACCTGCAATCGGTCAAGCTCGACCCGCACTACGCGAAAGTTCGCGAGTACCTGGGCGAAGCCTATGTGATCAAAGGCCAGCTGGCACTGGCCCAGGAACAGTTGCAGCAGATCAAGTCGATATGCGGCAACACGACGTGCGAGGAATACCAGGACCTGGCGCAGGCCATCGAAGGCTCCTCAAAAACCTGAGCCTGACCCGACTCCCCCTGCAGGAGCTGCCGAGGCTGCGATCTTTTGATCTTGCTTTAAAAAATCAAAAGATCGCAGCCTCCTTTCACTCGACAGCTCCTACAGGGGAAACTTCATCAGGTCTTGTGCGCGGGGAAATTCAGAACCGGTCACCACCGTATACCGCACCCGATCCCCCACCAGAAAATAGTCATCGCCATCTTCCGTGAGATTCAGCCCGATCCTCACCGCCAGCCGGGAGCGCCCGTCATCGGCCATGATGATGGCGAATGTCGTCGACGTTGCATCGACCCAGACCTTTCGAATGGCGTTGATCGTCCCTTTGCCGCTTTTTCTTGTGCTTGGCGCTGCCATTGTCCCCTCCAGTCATCAGTGCGTGGCGCGACAGCCTGACTGCGTAGGGACATTGAAACGCTCAAGCGACGAACGTGACTACTGTCAGCTTTGACAGGTTGACGGCTCAAAGCCCCACCGGGCGCTACCGTTTGTCATATTCCTGTGCTCACGCCGGCGTCGGCAGCCACAGGCGGAACCGCGCGCCACCCAATGGCGAGGCCTCAACGGTCAGCGTGCCGCTCTGGGCTTCCAGCGCCCGGCGACTGATCGCCAGGCCCAGACCAAAGCCGCCGGTGGCGCGATCGCGGCTGCGGTCCAGACGGTAGAACGGCTCGAAAATCCGTTCGCGCTCGTCGTCCGGAATGCCGATGCCGTCGTCGTCCACCTGGATTTCACAGCCCTTGGGGCAGACCTTCACGCCAATCTGGATGCGCTTTTCGCAGTAGCGCATGGCGTTGCGCAGCAGGTTTTGCAGGGCCCGGGCGGTCAGGCGCGGGTCGAGGCTGAAACGCTCGAGCTGACCGTGCAGCAGCACGTCGATGACGATGTCCGGGGATTGCTCCTCGTCGACGCTGCCCAGGATGCTGTCGATGAACTCGTCCAGCGACACCTCGACCTGCTCCGGCACCCGCGCCGGGTTTTGCAGGCGGCTGTAGGACAGCAGTTCCAGCACCAGTTCATCCAGTTCACGGATGTGATCCACCAGGCTTTGCAGACGTTCGCGGCTGGTGGCCGGCAAGTCGTCGGACAGCGCCAGGGCCAGGCCGAAATCCAGGCGGGTCAGCGGCGTGCGCAACTCGTGGGAGACTGCGTTGAGCAGGTCGCGCTGCTGATTCAGCAGATTCTCGATATCGCCGGCCATGGTGTCGAACACGTTGGCCAGGCTGCCGATGTTGGAGCTGGGGGAAATCTGCGTGCGTTCGCTCAGGTTGCCCTTGCCGAAGCGCTCCGCCGCGCTTTTCAGACGCTCCAGATCGCGCCAGTGCGGGCGCAACCACAACAGCAGGCAAGCGAGCATGGTCGCGCCGATCAGCACGTTGATGCTCCAGTACAGCAGGCTGACGTCCATCGGGTCCGGCGGCACCACCATCTGCACCACGGTGTGCTCGTTCAGCGGCGATACCGCCAGGGTGCGCCAGCCCCAGTCGCCAATGCGCACGATGTTCTCGCCGCGCTTCAGACGCTGCTGCTCATCGGCGCTGAACTCAGGATCATCGTTACGGCTGAGGACGATGTGCAGCGGCTTGAAGTCCTCGTCCATCTCGGCCGCCAGCGCAGGCCACTGCTCTATGGGCACAGCCTTGAACTGCTTGACCATCAGGGTCTGCAGGCCGCGGGAGTAGTCGAGGTTGTAGGTGACGAAACGCTCGTGGAAGACCTTGATCACCAGGTCCGGCACCAGATAGATCGCGGCGCTGAACGAGACGATGGTCACCAGGTACAGGCGAAAGAGAATTCTGAACATCGGCTCAACATTCCCATTCGGAACGGCTGAACAGGTAACCCTTGCCCCACACCGTCTTGATCTTGCGCGCCTCGCCTGCGCTGTCGTCGAACTTGCGCCGCAACTTGGAAATCGCCACGTCCACCGAGCGATCGGTGCCGTTGAATTCGATGCCGCGCAGGCGTTGCAGGATCTGGTCGCGGCTCAGTACTTCGCCGGCATGTCTGGCCAGCACCACCAGCAGGTTGTACTCGCCGCTGGACAGTTCCACCGGTTGCTCGCGCCAGGTGACGGTGCGCTCGGACAGGTCGATGCACAGGTTGCCCATGATGATGCGGTCGTTGCCGGTCTGCGGCTCGCTCAGGCTGCTGCGGCGCAGCAAGGTCCGCACCCGGGCTAGCAACACGCGGGGTTCGCAGGGTTTGGTGACGTAGTCGTCGGCGCCCATTTCCAGGCCCAGCACCTGATCGTGGCTGTCGTCACGGGCGGTGAGCATGAGGATCGGCAGGGTCGCCGAATCGGCGCGCAGCAGGCGGCAGACCTGCAGGCCGTCGAGGCCGGGCAGCATCAGGTCGAGAATCACCAGGTCCGGCGCACTGACCCGCGCCCGCTCGCGCACCTGATCGCCACGGCCGATGACGCTGACGGAGTAGCCGTTGCGTTCCAGGTAGCTGGCGATCAGTTCGGCGAGGGCGGTGTCGTCTTCGACCAGGAGGATGTTGGGCATGGGGTGTTTCCAGAAAGTGCAGGGGCGCCTGATCGGGCCTCATCGCTGGCAAGCCAGCTCCCACAATGGGTGGTGGTGTTCAGAAAATCTGCGTCCACCTCAGTTCCCTGTGGGAGCGGGCTTGCCCGCGATGGCGGCATAACAGGCACTGGAAGAATCAAGGTGTGCAGGATATACGCCCCCGCACACCGCTGAGCAAAACCCTTACACAATTTCACACAGCACCAACAAAGCTTCACCGCTCCAAAGCCCCCCGCCCAGTAGCATGCCGGAGTCACTATTGGGGTATTTCATGTCAAACTATCTGCTTGCCAAGCTCGGTCTCCTGACGCTGGCCTTGACCCTGAGCGCCTGCGACAAGGCCTCGACCGCCGAAGAGTCGGCGCCACTGCCCACCGTGCGCATCGAAACCATCCAGGCCCATCCCCTGTCGATCAGCAGCGAGCTGAGTGGACGCATCGTCGCGCCGCGCATCGCCGAAGTTCGTGCACGGGTCGCCGGCGTGGTCCTGCAGCGCACTTTCCGCGAAGGCAGCGACGTGAAACAGGGCGATGTGCTGTTTCGCATCGATCCGGCGCCGTTCAAGGCGGATCTGGACAGCGCCGAAGCCGCGTTGCGCAAGGCCGAGGCCAATGCTTTCCAGGCCAGACTTCAGGAGCAGCGCTACGCCCAGCTGATAGACGACAAGGCCGTCAGCGCCCAGGAATACGACAATGCCCGGGCACTGGCGCGCCAGACCGTCGCCGAAGTCGCCGCCAACAAGGCCGCCGTGGAGCGGGCAAAACTCAACCTCGGTTACGCCACGGTCACCGCACCGATTTCCGGGCGCATCGGCCGTGCGCTGGTCACCGAAGGCGCCCTGGTCGGGCAGAACGAAAGCACGCCGCTGGCGCTGATCCAGCAACTGAACCCGATCCACGCCGACCTGACCCAGTCGACCCGCGAGCTCAACGACCTGCGCCGCGCCTTCCGTTCCGGCCAGCTGCAAGCTGTCGGCCAGGGTCAGGCCAAGGCCACGCTGATCCAGGACGACGGCAGCCTTTATCCGCTGCCGGGCAAGCTGCTGTTCACCGACATCACGGTCGATCCCGGCACCGGCCAGATCATCCTGCGCAGCGAATTCCCCAACCCCGATCTCGACCTGCTGCCTGGCAGCTTCGTGCGGGTACGCCTGGAACAAGCGGTCAACCGGCAAGGCATCAGCGTGCCGCAACGGGCGATCCAGCGTGACAGCGCCGGTATCGCACAAGTGCTGCTGCTCGACGACGAACAGCGCGTCGGCCTGCAACCGGTGGAACTGGGCGCGGTACAGAACGACCGCTGGGTCGTCAGCGGTGGCTTGAAGCCGGGCGACCGCATCGTCATCGAAGGCCTGCAACACGCCCGGCCCGGCGAAAAGGTGCAGATCGACGATACCCCTCTCCCACTTGCCCAGGCTTCTGGTCAGTAAGCAGGACGCTTGTTTATGCCGCAGTTCTTTATCGACCGCCCGGTGTTCGCCTGGGTGGTCGCCCTGTTCATTCTGCTCGCCGGTGTGTTGTCCATCCCGCAACTGCCGGTGGCGCAGTACCCCAACGTCGCGCCGCCGCAAATCGAAATTTATGCCGTGTACCCCGGCGCCTCGGCGCAGACCGTCGACGAGAGCGTGGTCAGCCTGATCGAGGAAGAACTCAACGGCGCTGATCATCTGTTGTATTTCGAGTCGCAAAGCAGCCTCGGCAGCGCGACGATCAAGGCAACGTTCAAGCCGGGAACCGACCCGGAAATGGCTCAGGTCGATGTGCAGAACCGCCTGAAGGTCGTGGAGTCGCGCCTGCCCCAGGCGGTGAATCAGCAAGGCTTGCAGGTGGAGAAAGTCTCCGCCGGTTTCCTGCTGCTGATCACCCTCACGTCCACCGACGGCAAGCTCGACGACGTGGCGCTCAGCGATTATCTGGCGCGTAACGTGATGAACGAGATCAAGCGTCTGGAGGGTGTCGGCAAGGCGCAGCTGTATGGCGCAGAACGCGCCATGCGGATCTGGATCGACCCGCAGAAGCTGATCGGTTTCAACCTCACCCCCGCTGACGTCAACGCCGCCATCGTCGCGCAAAACGCGCAGATCTCGGCGGGCAGCATCGGCGATTTGCCGACCCGCACAAGCCAGGAAATCACGGCAACCATTCTTGTCAAAGGCCAACTGTCGACCCCGGAAGAATTCGCCGACATCGTGCTCAAGGCCAACCCCGATGGCTCCACCGTGCGCATCGGCGACGTGGCGCGCGTGGAAATCGGCAGTCAGGAATACCAGTTCGGCACGCGCCTGAATGGCAAACCGTCCACCGCTGTCGGCGTGCAACTGTCGCCGGGGGCCAATGCCCTGAGCACCGCGACCCTGGTGCGGGCGAAGATGGATGAACTGGCGCGCTACTTCCCGGCCAACGTCGAGTACAAAATTCCCTACGACACGTCGCCCTTCGTCAAAGTCTCGATCACCAAGGTGGTTTACACCCTGCTTGAGGCGATGGTGCTGGTGTTCGCGGTGATGTTCCTGTTCCTGCAAAACATCCGCTACACATTGATCCCGACGCTGGTGGTGCCGGTGGCGCTGATGGGCACCTTCGCCACCATGCTGGCGCTGGGTTTCTCGATCAACGTGTTGACCATGTTCGGCATGGTGCTGGCCATCGGCATTCTGGTGGACGATGCCATCGTGGTGGTGGAGAACGTCGAACGGATCATGGCCACCGAAGGCCTGTCGCCCAAAGCCGCCACGCGCAAGGCCATGCAGCAGATCACCGGGGCGATCATCGGCATCACCCTGGTGCTGGTGGCGGTGTTCATTCCGATGGCGTTCATGCAGGGTTCGGTGGGGGTGATCTATCAGCAGTTTTCGTTGTCGATGGCCACGTCGATTCTGTTCTCGGCCTTCCTCGCCCTGACCTTGACCCCGGCGTTGTGCGCCACCCTGCTCAAGCCGATTGCCAAAGGCGAGCATCACGAAAAAACCGGTTTCTTCGGCTGGTTCAACCGGCGCTTCGAGCAACTGACGGCGCAATACCAGGGCTGGGTTGCCTATGCGCTCAAACGCAGCGGGCGGTTCCTGCTGATCTACGGTGTGCTGCTGGTCGGCCTGGTGCTGTGCTTCAGTCGCCTGCCCTCCTCGTTCCTGCCAGTGGAGGATCAGGGCTACACCATCACCGACGTTCAACTGCCACCGGGCGCGAGCAGGAACCGCACGGTGCAGGTGGTCGAGCAGATCGAAGCGCACAACGCCACGGAACCCGGCGTGGGTGACAGCACGGTGATTCTCGGTTTCAGCTTTTCCGGCAGCGGCCAGAATGCGGCCTTGGCCTTTACCACCTTGAAAGACTGGTCCGAGCGTGGCGGCGACGATTCGGCGAGTGCCATCGCCGATCGCGCCAACATCGCCCTGAGCCAGATCAAGGATGCCGTCACCTTCGCCGTGCTGCCGCCACCGGTGGACGGCCTGGGCACTTCCAGTGGCTTCGAGTTTCGGCTACAGGATCGCGGCGGCCTCGGCCATGCCACCTTGATGCAGGCGCGCACCGAGTTGCTCGCCGCCGCCGAGAAGAGCCCGGTCCTGATGAACGTGCGCGAAAGCGCTCTGGCCGAAGCGCCGCAGGTGCAATTGATCGTCGACCGCAAGCAGGCCAATGCCTTGGGCGTGTCCTTTGCCGACATCGGCAGCCTGCTCTCTACGGCTGTCGGTTCGACCTACATCAACGACTTCCCCAATCAGGGGCGCATGCAGCGGGTGGTGGTCCAGGCCGAGGGTGATCAGCGCAGCCAGGTGGACGACCTGCTGAAAATGCACGTGCGTAACAACGACGGAAAAATGGTCCCATTGTCCGCCTTCGTCCAGGCCAGATGGACTCTGGGCCCGGCGCAGTTGACGCGCTACAACGGCTATCCGGCAATCAGCATTTCCGGTGAGCCGAAACCGGGGCACAGCACCGGTGAAGCCATGGCGGAGATCGAGCGTCTGGTCGCACTTGGGCCGGCGGGTTTGGGTCAGGAGTGGACAGGTCTTTCGTTGCAGGAACGCTTGTCCGGCAGTCAGGCGCCAATCCTGCTGGGGCTGTCGCTGCTGATCGTGTTCCTGTGCCTGGCGGCGCTGTATGAGAGCTGGTCGATTCCGACCTCTGTGCTGCTGGTGGTGCCTCTGGGTGTGCTCGGCGCGGTGCTGGCGGTGACCTTGCGTGGCATGCCCAACGATGTGTTCTTCAAGGTCGGGCTGATCACCATCATCGGCCTGTCGGCGAAAAACGCGATCCTGATCATCGAGTTCGCCAAGAGCCTGTACGACGAAGGCCACGATCTGATCGATGCCACCCTGCAAGCCGCGCGGTTGCGGTTGCGGCCCATCGTCATGACCTCTTTGGCGTTCATCCTCGGCGTGGTGCCACTGGCCATTGCCACCGGCGCCAGCTCGGCAAGCCAGCAAGCCATCGGCACCGGGGTCATTGGCGGGATGATCAGCGCGACACTTGCAGTGGTGTTCGTGCCGGTGTTTTTTGTGGTGGTGATGAAGCGGGTGCGGGGGCGCCAAAAGTCACGCTAACCAACACCACTAGAACCTGTGGGAGCGGGCTCGCCCGCGATGGCGGCATAACGGACAACAATGATGTTGAATGGTATGGCCTCATCGCGGGCAAGCCCGCTCCCACAGCAGGCGTGTGAATCTTTCGATTGTGGTCATAACCAACTCCGCTGGGCTAATGTGACTGCACACCCTCGCCCATCGAGCCCACATGCCCTACCTCACCCACACCCACCCCCGCCTGTCCGCCGCCGCCACGCTGGGCATCGCAGTGGGCATCCTGGCCCCCGTCGACTCGATCATCAGCAAAATTCTCATCGGCTGGAACACCGGGGTCTGGACGTATCTGCTGCTGATGCTCTGGCTCACCGTGCGTTCCAAGGCCACGGACGTGAAACGCATCGCCGAGATCGAAGACGAAAACGCCGGGCTGGTGCTGTTCGTGGTGTGCATCGCAGCGATTGCCAGCCTGGCGACCATCACCTTTGAACTGGCCGGCAGCAAAGACCTGGAAACCACCCGCAAGCTGCTGCATTACGGTTTCACCGCGCTGACTGTCATCGGTTCATGGTTGCTGATCGGGGTGATTTTCAGCGTGCACTACGCCCGCCTGTTCTACACCTGGGATGGCAAGGCCCCGGCGCTGCGCTTTGCCGAGGGCTTGACCACACCTGACTATTGGGACTTTCTGTACTTTTCGTTCACCCTCAGCGTGGCGGTGCAAACATCGGACGTCGGCGTGGCGACCCGGGAGTTGCGCAAGATTGTGCTGGCGCAGTCGTTGATTGGTTTCTTGTTCAATACCGCGATATTGGGGTTTTCGATCAATATCGCGGCGGGTTTGTTCGGATGAGAAACGTCAATTCCGGCGCTCCTCTTCGACATTCCTAACGACCATCTCGGCAATAAGAGGATCTGATTTACCAGCAGCGTTGACAGCCCAAACAAACACTTTGTAGTAAGCAGGTAAAAGTATGGGATAAATCTTCGGTTGGAATGAATCATATTGAAGTGTTCCTACCGCAGAAATCAGCTCAATGTAATACCTGTGTAAAAACGGACCGTCCAAGGGAGGATTCCACTCAATCACGACCGCCAGACCTTCGCGTTTGAATCGCAAGTCAGTGGGGGGATTGGGCACGAGATTGTCATCTTCCAAAGTGGTAAACTCCTGCCCCACCGGCTCGGACAAGCCCGATCCGCCAGCCCGCGCCCGGACCTCGACTCTGTATTTAGTGTTCGGCTCCAATTCATCGATCTGGTATTCAAGTTGTCGTGCCGAACCGATGTATATTCCATTCAGGTAAACGATATATTCGCTGACCGAAACGATCCCCTTGGCGGCAGCCCATGTCGCGGTCGCCGAGCGCTTCGTGATATTGGAGACCTGGAGCGCGCCCGCCTTGCCTGGGTAAGCGCCAATCTTTACGCGGCTTGGCTTTGAGATATTACTGCCAGTGGCCTTCGCGCGAACACTGAACTCATAGAATCTTTCTGCATTCAGGCCTTTGACTTCGCACGGAGGCCGCAGCACTTCAAAGGTGCTGATACCCTCACCGCTGATTTCAAAGCCCACCGCATCAGGGCAAATTTCACAGGTTTCGTAGGGCATCTCCCAATCGAGCTCGGCGGTGGTTGCAGAAAGGCGTTTTCCTTTCAAATAGCCAGGGGAACAGATCAGCCACCCCGTAAAAGGAGGAGTCTTGAAACTATGGGTCGCAAACTCCGAAAAGTAGCCAGCAGCACTTTTGGCGCGAACTTTGAATTCATACTGAGTATCGCTATTCAAGCCACTGAGGAGTGTGCGTTGTTCACTGATCGTGTCCAGTTGCGTGCCATTAAGATAAGTCTCATAGCGCATGTCCTGCGGATCGTGAATGTTATCCAGCCATTGAAAAACGACGGACTCGTAATCGAGCTTCGAGCGGCGTAATTGATAGGGTGCTTCAAAAGCTTTTGTCAAGATGGAATTGCGGGTGGGGGGAGACTCGCCGCTATCGTTGACGCCACGGACTTCAACATGAAACAGGGTTTGAGGCGGCAAATCCTTGAATTCATATGTCGTGTACGCGGTTATCTCAGTTTTAATCTGTTCGTACTGCTCGTCGAGCAGACTGACCCTGTACCTCGGTGATGTGGGGTTGCTCCAAATGGCTTTAATCCAGTGGTGAACACTCACCAGATGCAGGGCCGCTGGCCGTAGAGGCAATGGAGGTCCATCCAGAGTATTTTTAACGATACGCGCCGGCCGTGATTCGCCATTACCATTGGCGGCACTTACTTCAAAATAGTACGGGGTGTTTTTTGTCAACTGCTCCACTGTTTTTTCCGTCGACGTTGCCGACAACACAATGGGTGCTCCGCCAGGTTCGACTCCATAACGAATGACATAGCTAGAGGCTTGCGCGGAGCCAGTCCACCTCAAAAGCATGGTCGTAATGGCCGGCGTTGCTTGAAGGTTCGTAGGCATTGCAGGGGGTTGCAAGGTTTGTTTAACGACCCGCGTGGGGGCTGAGTCTCCAAAGTTGTTTGACGATTGGACATCGAAGTAATAGAGGGTACCTTCATTCAGGCCGGAGACGATATGAGTGGTTCTCGTCGAGGTTTCGGTCCTGATAACCGGACCGCTGGGGTCGAGTCCGAAGCTGATCTTATAGTTGGTGGCATTTTCTGGACCGGACCAGATAAGCTCCATGTCATCCTTGGTTGCATCAGCTGTGAGATTCGTTGGACTTGCTGGCGGGGATGTCGCGGGTTGCGTCGTCGCCTCCACATCGCGGCTGTAAACGGACACTTCATCGTTTTTTAGCCCGAACGCACAGATACGGTACTTAGTGCCCGGAACAAGCCCTTCAATTTGATAGTTTTTGAGAGCCATTACGACGTCACGCTCACCAACAGGCTCCCCGTCTTCAACGCGTAACCATTGCAATCGGGTACCGGTTTGGCCACCATTAGGCGCATATAGCCATACAACCTTAATGTGGCCTTCCCCGACAGTAGTCACAGCGATCTCATTAGGAGGAGAAACAGCCATAATTAAACCCTCGGGCAGCACTGGATATGCCCTTCATATAAATTCATTCGCGCGTTTTGCGATACTCACAGAACTGTTAGTGGCGCAATCGGGTATTTGTGCTAATGCCTTCCAATGGATCGTGTGATCCATGATTGTCTTTTGCACAAACCTTCTAGCCTTCGCCTTGGTTGCAGGCATTAAATGAGGCGGTAATCCGACTCGCAGGTGCCACATGAATGTTCACAACTGGATCGACCTGGCCCAGGACGCCGACACCGGTATCGAGACTCTGCGCGCGCATTTCCGGGGCCATGCCTACGATCCGCACTGGCATGACAGCTATCTGGTAGGCGTGACCGAGCGAGGGGTACAGCAATTCAACTGTCGGCGGGCGAAGCACCAGAGCACGCCAGGCAAGGTGTTTCTGCTGGAACCTGGTGACATCCACGATGGTGAGGCGCCGACCACAGAAGGTTTTACCTACCACATGCTGTACATCGATCCGAAGTGGCTGACTCGCGAACTCGGCGCAGTATTCGAGAAGGCCCCGGACAATAGCGAGTTGAGTTTCGCCAACACTCTGACCACCGATGTGCCGCTGGCCCACGCCACTGCCCTGGCGTTTGCAACGCTGCATCATGGCGAACTGAAGATCGTTCGCCAGACTGCACTTGATGGCTTGCTCGAACGACTCACCCATCACATGCACTGGCGCGCCCGCTATAGCGAAGACCCGCGCCTGCCCTTGGTGGCGCAGCGGGCGCGGGAGTATCTACAGGCTCACGCCCATGAGGATATCGGCCTCGACCAACTGGCCGCCGCAACCGGCGTCGACCGCTTCCGCCTGACCCGTGCGTTCAAGGCCGCTTTTGGCATGGCGCCCCACGCCTATCTGGTGCAGTTGCGTCTGGCCATCGCACGACGCCTGCTGGCCGGTGGTGAACAACCGGCACGCGTGGCGATGGCGCTCGGCTTTGCTGATCAGAGTCATTTGGGTCGATGGTTCGTGCGGGCCTACGGCCTGACGCCAGCGCTGTACCGCAAGCGCTGCTCAAATCTTCCAGACAGCTGACGCCGTGGATTGTGAAGATCGGTTTCAATGATCTTCACCGGAGTTTGCCCGCGATGCTGTCCTCTTTCCCGACTTTGCTGCCGTTTCTGCTGTTTGCCTTCGTGGCGTCCATCACCCCCGGCCCGACCAACATTCTGGTGTTGAGCAACAGTGCCCGCTTCGGCCTGGCGGCCGCGGTGCCAATCATCCTCGGTGCCTGCGCCAGTGCCGCCATGCTGGTGCTAGTGGTCGGCACCGGCGCCGGCTCGTCCCTGAGCCACTGGCCCGCCGTGCAAACGCTGATGCAATGGGCTGGCGTGAGCTGGTTGAGCTATCTGGCGTGGCAGATTTTCCGCGCCCCGGCCAGCGCCGTGACCGCCCAGGACAATGGTTCACGCCTGGGTATCTGGGGCGCGGTGAGCTTGCAGTGGATCAACCCGAAAACCTGGATGATGGCGCTGGCGGTGGTCAGTGTTTTCGCCGGCGCGGGTGAAGACCGGCTGCTGCATGTGCTGTACCTGTCCCTGGCGTTTTTTCTGGTTTCCCTGCCGTGCATGGGCGTGTGGGCGTTGCTCGGTGCCGGGTCGAGCCGGTGGCTGCGCTCGCCCCGCGCCATGCAGCTTTTCAATCGCTGCATGGCCTTGTTGCTGTTGGGCTCGGCCTGGTTGAGCGTGTTGGCGTGAGGTCCCGCCCGTCGGCGATCGTCTGACAATTTTTAACCGGGGGCTTGACGGCGAATCGGCTTCTGGTGTCTTCTGAAACCGGTTTCAGTGCAACTTCACGACGCACTCGAACCCAATAAATCCAATAACAAGGTTTCAGCCCGTGAACGACTTCTCAGCCGCCCAGCGCAGCCGCGTCACCATGCTCGATGTCGCCGAACACGCCAAAGTCTCCAAGGCCAGCGTGTCGCGATTCATCGGTGAAGATCGCGCCCTGCTCTCCGATGCCATCGCCCAGCGCATCGAGCAGGCCATTGCCGAGCTGGGCTACCGGCCGAACCAGATGGCCCGTGGTCTCAAGCGCGGGCGTACCCGCCTGATCGGCATGCTGGTGGCCGACATCCGTAATCCCTATTCGATCGCCGTGATGCACGGCGTGGAAACCGCTTGCCGCCAGCACGGCTACAGCCTGGTGGTGTGCAACACCGACCGCGATGACGAACAGGAACGCCAGCACCTGGCGCTACTGCGCTCCTACAACATCGAAGGCTTGATCGTGAACACCCTCGGCCATCACCGTGACGAACTGCATGAACTGCACCGCGAAATGCCGCTGGTGCTGGTGGATCGCAAGGTCGAGCACCTTGAGAGCGATATGGTCGGGCTGGACAACCCGCAGGCTGTCGACATGGCCCTTGATCACCTGGAGCAACGCGGTTATCGCGATGTGCTGCTGGTGACCGAACCCTTCGACGGCACCAGTTCGCGGATTGAGCGGGTCAGCCGTTTCAAGGCGCAGATTGCCCGGCGGGCAACGCTGAATGGATCGATTATCGAAACCGGCGACCAGCTGACCGCGCAGCTCAAAACGTTCCTCGCCGCGTCCGGCCCTGGCCCCAAAGCGCTGTTTTGCGCCAACGGCATTGCCGCCCTGGCCAGCACCCATGCCTTGCGAGAGCTTGGCTGCCATTTGTTTGAAGACGTCGGCCTGATTGCCCTCGATGACCTGGATTGGTACCCGTTGGTGGGCAGCGGCATCACTGCCCTCGCCCAGCCGACCGAAGAGATCGGTGCCCGCGCGTTCGAGTGCTTGCTCAAGCGTTTGCGTGGGGATGACGGGCCGGTGCGGACGCTGGATTTTTCGGCGCGGTTGGTTGTCAGGGGATCGACCCTTGGAGTTTTGCGGTGACTGTTACGGCCTCATCGCGGGCAAGCCCGCTCCCACAGTGTTTTGTGTCGTGTACAGGTGTTGTGTACAGCAGAGAAACCTGTGGGAGCGGGCTTGCCCGCGATGAGGCCCTGAACGACACCACACCATCACAGCCATTTTTTTGAACAAAAATGAAACCGGTTTCAGAGGTAGAAAAACAATGAACAAACCCGCTGTTTCCATCAGCCTTTCCAGCTACGGTGCCGATCTGGTCCGCCAGCGCGGTCAGGGCAGCTTCATCGAGGTATTGGCCGCCGCCGGCGCCTCGCACATCGAATGGCGCGAAGAGTTGCTCACCTGCGAAGACCCGGCGCAACTGGCCGCAGCGGCTGAGAAACAGGGCCTGCAAAGCGTGTACTCCTCGCCGATGGAGTTGTGGCTGGCCGGTCAGTCGAAACCCAATGCCCAGTTATCAAGCGCATTGCAACGCGCCCAGGCCTTCGGTGCGAAATGGCTGAAAGTGTCCCTGGGGTATTTCACCGACAACAGCGATCTGCAAAACCTTGCTCGCTTGCTGAATGAAAGCCCGGTGCAACTGCTGGTTGAAAACGACCAGACCCTGCACGGCGGGCGCATCGAACCCTTCCAGCGCTTTTTCGCGGCGGTCGAGCAATACAGCCTGCCGATCAAAATGACTTTCGACATCGGCAACTGGCAGTGGCAAGACCAATCCGCCGCCAGCGCCGCACGCTTGCTCGGTCGCCATGTGGGGTACGTGCACTGCAAGGCCGTGATTCGGCGCACTGACGGCAAACTGGTCGCCATGCCGCCCGCGACCGCCGACGTGCAAGCGTGGGAACACCTGCTGCGGCACATGGCCCAAGGGGTTATGCGCGCCGCGGAATACCCGCTGCAGGGCGATGACCTGGTGCAAGTGACCTGCGAGCACGTCGCCACCCTCGCCCACCTCGGCCAAGCGCAGCTGGAGAGTGCCCATGTCTGATCTCGATATCCTGTCGTTCGGCGAAACCATGGCCATGTTCGTTGCCGATCACAACGGCGACCTGGCCAACGTCGATCACTTCCACAAACGCATTGCCGGCGCCGATAGCAACGTCGCCATCGGCCTGTCCCGACTGGGCTTCAACGTGGCATGGCTGAGTCGGGTTGGCGACGACTCCTTGGGGCGATTCGTGATCGACACCCTGAACAAGGAAGGCATCGATTGCAGCAATGTGGCGATCGATGCGGCGCATCCCACCGGCTTCCAGCTCAAGTCCCGCACTGAAGACGGCGACGATCCCAAGGTCGAATATTTCCGCCGCGGTTCGGCGGCCAGTCACCTGGCGCCGCAGTCGATTGCTCCCGACTTGCTCAAGGCCCGGCACCTGCACGCCACCGGCATTCCTGCGGCGCTTTCCGAAACCACTCGGCAAATGTCGTTCGAACTGATGACCCGTATGCGCGAGGCCGGGCGCAGTGTGTCCTTCGATCCCAACCTGCGCCCGAGCCTGTGGGCCAGCGAGCAGCAGATGATCCGCGAGATCAACCGCCTCGCCGCCCTCGCCCATTGGGTGTTGCCGGGCTTGAGCGAAGGCCGTTTGCTCACCGGTTTCGACGACCCGGCCGATATCGCCGCCTTCTACCTCGACCAGGGTGCCGAAGCCGTGGCGATCAAGCTGGGCCCGCACGGCGCCTACTACCGCACGCATCTGGACCAGGGTTTCGTCGCCGGTGTGCCGGTGCAAACCGTGGTCGACACGGTCGGTGCCGGCGACGGTTTTGCGGTCGGCATGATCAGCGCCCTGCTGGAGAACCACAGCTTTGCCGACGCCGTGAAGCGCGCCAACTGGATTGGCAGCCGGGCGGTGCAGAGTCGCGGGGATATGGAGGGGTTGCCGACCCGGTCCGAGATGTCAGTCGAATTTGAAGGCGCCATCGCGAGCAAGCTCGCTCCTACAGAGGTTTTGTGCCGAGCATAAATAATCGGCATACCACCGAGCCCTGTGGGAGCGGGCTTGCCCGCGATGAGGCCCGCACAAGCAATGAAGATCTGGAACCGTTACCTGCTGCGACAAAAACAACAAGCTCAGGAGCACCACCGATGAAAACCGCAACCCTCGCCACCCGCCGTTGGTGGTACATCATGCCCATCGTGTTCATCACCTACAGCCTGGCGTATCTGGATCGCGCCAACTATGGTTTCGCCGCCGCGTCCGGCATGGCCGCCGACCTGATGATCACCCCCGGCCTGTCATCGATGCTCGGCGCGCTGTTCTTTCTTGGGTACTTTTTCTTCCAGGTGCCCGGCGCGATCTACGCGCAAAAGCACAGCGTGAAGAAGCTGATTTTCGTCAGCCTGATCCTCTGGGGCGGCCTGGCGACGCTGACCGGGATCGTCTCCAACGCCTACTGGCTGATCGTCATCCGCTTCATGCTCGGCGTGGTCGAGGCCGCCGTGATGCCGGCGATGCTGATCTACCTGTGCCACTGGTTCACCCGTGCCGAACGCTCACGGGCCAACACCTTCCTGATCCTTGGCAACCCGGTGACGATGCTGTGGATGTCGGTGGTGTCGGGGTACCTGGTGCAGCATTTCAGCTGGCGCTGGATGTTCATCATAGAAGGCTTGCCGGCGGTGCTCTGGGCATTCATCTGGTGGCGGCTGGCGGATGATCGTCCGGCCCAGGCCAAGTGGCTCAATGACCAGGAAAAACAGGATCTGGAAAGCGCCCTGGCCGCCGAACAGGTCGGGATCAAGGCGGTGAAGAACTACGCCGAAGCCTTCCGTTCGCCAAAAGTCATCATCCTGGCACTGCAATTTTTCTGCTGGAGCATTGGTGTCTACGGCTTCGTCCTGTGGCTGCCGTCGATCCTCAAGGCCGGTGCGCAAATGGACATGATCGAAGCCGGCTGGCTCTCGGCGCTGCCGTATCTGGCCGCAGTGATCGGCATGCTGCTGGTGTCCTGGGGCTCGGACAAACTGCAAAAACGCAAACGCTTCGTCTGGCCGCCGCTGCTGATTGCATCCATCGCGTTCTACGGCTCCTACGCCCTGGGCGCTGAACACTTCTGGTGGTCCTACACCCTGCTGGTGATTGCCGGCGCCTGCATGTATGCGCCCTACGGGCCGTTCTTCGCGATCATCCCGGAAATTCTCCCGGCCAATGTCGCCGGTGGCGCCATGGCCCTGATCAACAGCATGGGCGCGCTCGGCTCGTTTGGCGGTTCCTATCTGGTCGGCTATCTGAACAGCGCCACCGGTTCGCCCGGCGCGTCGTACCTGCTGATGAGCGGCGCACTGATGTTCTCGGTGGTGCTGACGATTTTCCTCAAGCCCGGCGCCAGTGACCGGGAGCGGCCCCCGGTTGCCGTGACTCGCCCCGTCCATTCCTGAATTGAAGTAGAGACCCCACGATGAAAAAGCAGGTTGTGTTGTACAAGAAACTCTCGCCGACACTGATGACCCGTCTTGAGGAACAGGCCGAGGTGACGCTGATCGACAGCCTCGATGCACAGGGCATCGCCAAACTGCGTGCCGCCCTGCCCCGCGCCCACGGTCTGCTCGGCGCCAGCCTGAAGCTGGACGCCGAACTGCTCGATCTGGCGCCGAACCTTCAAGCCATCGCCAGCGTCTCGGTGGGTGTCGACAACTACGACATCGACTACCTCACCGAGCGAGGCATCCTGCTCACCAACACCCCGGACGTGCTCACCGAAACCACCGCCGACACCGGCTTCGCCCTGATCCTGGCCACCGCCCGGCGTGTGGTGGAACTGGCCAACATCGTTCGTGCAGGCCTTTGGCAGCGCAACATCGGCTCCGCGCATTTTGGCACCGATGTGCATGGCAAGACCTTGGGCATCATCGGCATGGGCCGTATAGGTGAAGCCTTGGCCCAGCGCGGGCATTTCGGTTTTGGCATGCCGGTGATCTATCACAGTCACTCGCCAAAACCGGCGGTGGAGCAGCGGTTCGGTGCGCAATACCGCAGCTTGCCGCAGCTGTTGCAGGAAGCGGATTTCGTTTGCCTGACCTTGCCGTTGACCGCTGAAACCGAAGGATTGATTGGGGCGCAGCAATTTGCACAGATGCGTCCCGAGACGATCTTCATCAACATTTCACGGGGCAAGGTGGTCGACGAAAAGGCCCTGATCGAGGCTTTACGCAGCGAGCAGATTCGCGCGGCGGGGCTGGATGTGTTCGAGCGAGAACCGTTGAATCCCGATTCACCGTTGTTGCAGTTGGATAACGTGGTGGCGACGCCGCACATCGGCTCGGCGACCCATGAGACGCGGGAGGCGATGGCCAGGTGTGCGGTGGAGAACCTGTTGGCGGCGCTGGCGGGTGAGCGACCGGCGAATCTGGTGAATGGAAGGGCGTGGAAAGCCTGAGTCAATCGTTGCCTGTCAGTCAGCCATCGCGGGCAAGCCCGCTCCCACAGGGTTCTGTGTCGATCACAACAGCAGACTCAATCGCTAGCGGACTCGCCCTCACAAGGATTTTGTGAACGCCACAGATCTAATGTGGGAGCGAGCCTGCTCGCGATGGCGTCAGAACAGGCGTCGCGATTACTTCAGGCTCGCCGCGCCTCGAGCATGTCGGTCGCACACAGCACAATCCGCCGGCAGGCATCCGCCAGGCGCGGCTGATCGACCACCAAACCGATGCGAATATGCCCCGCCGCACTCGGCCCGAATGCCTCCCCCGCCAGCACCGACACGCCGTAACCTTCCAGCAGGCGTTCAGCAAAATGCTGGGCGGTGAGCCCGGTCTGGCGCACATCGACCATCACGAACATCCCGCCATCCGGCCGGATCGCCCGCAGGCCGGAACAGTGATTGAGGGCGGTACACACCAGATCCCGACGCAGGCGATATTCCTCGCGCATTGTCGCCACTTCAGGCAGGTGCTCATCCAGCGCCAACTGCGAGGCGTTCTGGATGAATTCGGGAATGCCGAACAGCATGCACATAGACAAATGCTCCAGATGATCGGCCAGGCGCTTCGGACCGATCGACCACCCCACCCGCCAGCCGCTCATGGCGTGGGATTTGGACAGGCTGTTGATCGTCGCCGTGCGCTCGGCCATGCCCGGCAGGCTCGCCGGGCTGATGTGCCGGCCCTCATACAACAGGTCGCTGTAGACCTCGTCGCTGATCAACCACAAGTCGTAGCGGATGCACAGGGACGCAATCTCCTGCCAGATCATCAGCGACAGGCTGGCGCCGGACGGATTGTTCGGACTGTTGAGCACGATAGCCCGGGTTTTCGGGGTAATCAGCATGGCGATGTCCGCCGGGTCCACTCGAAAACCGTTTTCCGGACGCACCGCCACCGGCACGACCCTGGCGCCGATGGCACCGAACACGCCTTCATAGGTGACATACATCGGTTCGGCGACAATCACCTCATCGCCCGGATCGAGCAGGCATTGCGCAACCGAATACACCGCGCATTGCGCCCCGGGAAACACCACCACGTGCTCGGCCGACACGTCTTGGCCGCTGCGCTGGTAATGACGACGGGCGATGCTGTCGCGCAGCCCTTGAGTGCCGCGCACAGGCGGATAGTGAGTGTCACCGGCCATCAAGCTGTCGATGGCGGCAAGCACGACGGGATGAGGCGTATCGAAGTCAGGGTCGCCGATCGACAGCAGAAGCACATCGACACCCTGTTCGCGCATTTCAAGCGCTCGATCATGAATTCTCCACGCCGCGGCGCCTTCTCCGGCAATGCGTTGGGTCAAAGCTGAATAGCGCATGTGTTCTCCTGTTGCGCGGGTTCCCTGCCTCAACCCTAACTCAAATCAACAAACGCGCCAGCACGGCGCTGCGAACCGACGGATGGCAACTCACCCAGCCATCAACGGAAAACGACATTTCATGTATTTGCGAAACCAGCGACCTTCATCAAATGCGCTGGACCGCTGGGACAAATCACTCAGTGAATCAAAAGTTTAGTGCGGCGCCGTGGGACATGAAAACTCAGAGATAAGTCCTACGGACTGACGCGCTTTAGCTGACAGCCACATCCCCGAAGGCTGATTAAAGTCCGCTACCTGTAATTTGTGACAGGTTCCAAGGTCGTGAAATAGCGATATAAGAAAATCGTTCTTCAGCCCTGCACCGGGTGCCTGAAGGACGGCCGTGCGAACCATGCCATCAAGCAGTAGGAAGATTCCCCCGTGCCCACGCCGTCAATGATGATGAATGGGAGTTCCGCCATGTACCAATCCGTTAGTGTTTTCGGTCGATCATCCAATCCCCGGGTCATTCAGACCAGGGAAAGCAGCCAACCACAGCCGATCAAGCTCACGAATCGGGAAAAGGAGTTTTTGCAATGGAGTGAGGCCGGCAAGTCTTCATGGGAAATCGCCATGATCGTGGGCTGCAGCGTGGCCAATGTGAATTATCACTTTAATAATATCCGCCGAAAATTCGGCGTGAGTTCGCGCTATCTCGCTGGCAAGTTTGCTCGCGAACAAGGCTTGATCCAAGCGATCTGACTGACGTCTGTGCGGCGGTCGGCGCGCCATTCGACCCCGTTGAGACTCTAGATGAACCTGGATACAACCCCCGCTTCCCTTGATCTATCCCGCGACAGTGCCTGTGCCGATACGCCAGTATCCCATGGGCACCCGCCTGACAAAGCGCTGCGTATCATTCTGGCGGACGATCATCCTGTGGTGCTGACCGGCATCGAAATGCTGTTGTCTGGCACTGAGTTTTCGATCATCGCCAAAGCTCAAAGCGCTGACGAACTGATCCATCACCTGGAGCGCACTTCCTGCGACCTGATTATCAGTGACTATTCGATGCCTGATGGCCGCTTTCCTGATGGTCTGGCCTTAATGGGATATGTGAAACGGCACTTCGCTGATTGCCCCCTGATCGTGATGACCATGTTGCACAACCCGCCTTTGTTGCAGAAGTTGTTGAACACGGGTGTGAATGGACTTTTCTACAAGCGCAGCCCTTTAGGTGATTTGAAACGCGCGGTTTCAAGCGTACTCAACGGGCGCCAATACCTGTGCGCTGCCTTTGCCAGGATGCTGAAAGAGCAATCATTGGCTGTGTCAGAATCAACCGCAGGTCTTTCGGAGCGGGAGCTGGAGGTGGTGCGATTGTTCGTTCAAGGGCTGTCGGGAAGGCAGATTGCCGCCCAGCTTAACCGCAGTGAGAAGACGATCAGTAGACAGAAGCGTACCGCCATGGACAAGTTGGGACTTGGCCATGGCGGTGGGTTGGTGGAGTTTGCGCGGGTTAGTGGGTTGAATGGTTAGCACATGACCGTATTAATCCAGGTTATTTTGTTATTACGATTGTTCCCATTGATAATGCCCTTGCTCTTTTCTGATTCGGTTCCTTTTTTCGCCCGGGGTCTCTTTCGGCTTTGCTGATCTACCCTTGGGTTCTGCGGTGATCGGTTGGTTTTTTACTTTCGGTCTTGTTGATTGACTCTTCGACTCTGTAGCCATCCTGATTATCAAGGTTTGAAAACTGATTTCACCTACGATGCCGACGGCAATCAACAACAAGATGAATTGGGTCGACAGCTGAGCTATGACAGCCAAGGGCGCCTGCTGTCCGTCAAGACACCGGCGGGGCAATCGCTCACGGCGTACCGTTATGACCCACACAACCATTTGCAGTCGGTCAAGGCTGAAGGTGAGACACAGACGTTGCGCTTCTATCAAGGCACGCGGGTCAGCGATACCCTCAAGGATGATCGTCACGTACAGGTTCTCTATCATCGGGGGCAACCCCTGGGACAACAGACACCCGCTGACAACGACGAAACCCTGTTGTTGTTGACCGATGGCAAGGGCTCGGTGCTCGCCGAAAACCAAGGCAGCGATGTGCGCAGCACCGTCTACACCCCTTATGGTGAACGCAGTGACGACACCCAGTTGCGCAGTTTGCTGGCATTCAATGGCGAGGTCGCTGAAAAAACAACAGGCTGGTATCTGCTTGGCAATGGATATCGAGCCTACAACCCGAGCCTGCGGCGCTTCCATACTCCCGACTCCATGAGCCCCTTCGGACCAGGGGGGCTTAATTGGTATATGTACTGTAGTGGTAATCCGATCGCTTTCACCGATCCGACCGGGCACCAGCGGCAGGGGAGAATCATCGACAACATGGCATTCAACTTCGCTGTGGGTGGAGCCATCTCCGGGGCGACCATTTTCCTGGGGATTGTGGCTTCAATCTTTACGTTCAATCCCGCGCCGTTGATCTCTGCTCTGAAGGTCGTGGGCATCCAGGCCACGGCGCAGGCCATCAATATGGCGGTAAATGTTGTGACGTGGGGCGCAACAATCTTGTCCGGAGGTATTGAGGTCGCGCGGATGTTCGTGAAGGATGAAAACTGGAATGAGGCGCTGGGTTGGACCGCGATGGGAATTGATTTGATCGTGCTACCGAATGTGGCGATTCCTACGGCTCCATCGCCAAATTGGACTTTAAAACAGCGAGTACCACCAGAGATGCCAAAAGGGCGAGTCTGGAGAGACATGTTCTCTGTCCCCGCTGGCGAGCGGCCTAACATTTCCAAAGCGACTAGGGTCAAAGCAGCTGAACATGCTAAAGACCTGGCAAAAGTCGAATCTATCGAAATGCCTTCATTCTCTAGAATGGCAACTCTCGAGACAATTCCTGAGGTCAACCCATCTCAGGGAATAAGTGGTGTCATGCCTGGGCCACAAACGGTTGCTGACGTACCCCAAATGCCGCAGCCACTTTCTAGCGCAATACATGAGTCTCCATCCCTTTCCAAGCGAGATCAACTGCTCCAACGCGACACCGACGCCCTGCAGAAGAACATCGTCCTGGATGGTCAAGAGTGGAATCACTTCAGGCAGGGTTGGCACAAACCCGGGGCACTAGGAACGTAACACCTGACGAAAGCCAGGCAACTTCCTCAAGTTGCCTGGCTTTTCCACGCAAGAAACTTTATTTAACAAACTCCATTGATCGCACCCTTTCATTGAGAGTTCTCTCATATCCCCTCGCCCTGCCCCTCCCTAGAATCCGGCCCGCGACACGATGACCGCACAGCGTCATGCCGGTCGATCGATTTTCGTCGCACCCACACTCTCCAACTTCAAGGATTCGAATAGATGAAAAAATCTCTACTCGCCGTTTCCCTGGGACTGATGGCCGCCATGGCGGGCACGTCGGCGTTCGCCGCGACCAGTACCGGACAAATCAACTTTATTGGCACCATCAATGCCAATACCTGCCCGATCGATCCTGTCGATCCAGTCACAGGCGCCCCAGGGCCGATCAATCTGGGTAACGTCGCCGCCGTCGACTTTGGTGGCGTGGCCGATACTGAAGTCGGTGGCCGCGAGTTCGCATTGCGCGTGAAAGACGGTGCAGCCTGTGGCTTCGGCCCAAGCGATACCGCAACAGTCACGTTCACCAGTACCCACGGCAATGCCGGTACCGGTGGCAAATACTATGCGATCCAGACCGGCGGTGCCGGCGGTGTCGCCCTGACCCTCAAGGACCGCAACAATGGCGCTATCGACAACGGTACGCCGTCGATTCCTTATCCGTTGAATGAAACCGGTGAAACCCGGATGGTCTTCCACGCCAAATATCGTTCGATCAGTACCACGGTGACCCCGGGCCCAGTCGTCGCCAACATCAACTTCGTCGCCACTTATCCGTAATCCCGGGTTGTTGAGTGCATGACCATGCGGTCGTGCACTCAAGTACATCGTTAGCGCTCCCGCGAAACATCAGCACGATCTGAGATCACCCATGTTTGAATCGTTCAAGAACAAGCCCCGTGCCGCGGGCGCGCTGATGTGCGCCGTGGCACTGTTATCCCAAGCCTCGCTCAGCCACGCCTCCCTGACACTTAACGCGACACGCGTGGTGTTCGACAGTGATAAACGCAGCGTTTCACTGGTCATTGCCAACCCCAGCGACAAAGTCTTCGCCGTGCAATCCTGGGTCAACACCAGCGCCGACGATACGACCACTGTCGTACCCTTCGTGGCATCGCCACCGTTGTTCCGAATCAACCCGGGCAAAGAGCAGCAGGTGCAAATCAATGGTCTGCCGAACACCCTGCCGAAAGATCGCGAGTCATTGTTTTACTTCAATGCCCAAGAGATTCCGCAGGTTGAAACGGATCTGACCAATGTCTTGAACATCGCCATCCGCACCCGCATCAAGTTCTTCTATCGCCCGGCCGAGTTGAAGGGCAATCCAGGTGAGCGACTCGCAGAACTGCAATGGTCGTTGCAGTCCGCAGGCGGAAAATCGAGCCTGGTGGTCAATAACCCTACCCCGTTCCACTACACCTTCCAGCGACTGGAAGTGACTGACGGCGGTCGATCGAAACGCATCGACAATCCCGCCATGGCTGCTCCCCTGAGCCGCGAGATCTATTCCTTGGGCGACCTCAAAGCCGGCGCTGACGCGAAGGTGTCATTTACCACCATCAACGACTACGGCGGCATTACTACGCCTATCACCTTGCCCCTGCGGCAGGGCCGCTGATTCCGTAGCCCGCACTGTCAGGAAACAAGACCATGATCCGATCTTCAGGAGGCCGGCGCGTGCGCGCTCGCTTGCGTCTGGCTCATTACGTATTCGTCGGCAGCAGTGGCGTGCTGATCGAAGCCGGGCAAGTGCTGGCGCAAACGCAGGCAGTGTTCATGCCGGGCTTCATGCACCAGGGACCAGGCCAGCTTGCCGACGCCGGCCATCTGGCGCTGCAGTCGTTGACCCATGAGCAAGGCCTGGGGCCAGGACGCTATAACGTGCAGATCCGGCTCAACCAGCAGTACGTGGGTGTGCACGACATAGCGTTCATCCAGGGTGACGCGGGGTCGCTCATCCCCTGCCTGACAAGCGCCCTGCTCGATCAATTCGGGGTGAATATCGCCGGCGTGGCCGAACCTGAACTGCTCAAAAACGAATGCCTGGACCTGACACGCGTGATTCCCGGGGCCCACGCCGAGTTCGACGCCGGGCAGCTGGAACTGGCGCTCTCGGTGCCGCAAATTGCCATGCGTCGCAACGTAATCGGCTATGTCGACCCACAACGCTGGGACTATGGCATCAACGCAGCCTTCCTCAACTATCAGGTGTCGGCGCAACAAGGCGATAGCCGTTACGGCGGGAACAACGACAGCCAGGATTTACTCTTGAACGGGGGCGTCAATCTGGGACCGTGGCGTTTGCGCACCAACCAGAGCGGGCGTCAAGGCAGCGAAGGCGAGCGCTCCTGGACACGTGCCTATACCTACGCACAGCGCGACTTGCCAGGCATGAACGCCAACCTGACAGTGGGCGAAGCCTTCAACGGCGGCGATGTGTTCAAAAGCGTTGCGCTCAAGGGTGTGATGCTCAATTCCGATTCCGGCATGCTGCCCGATGTCCTGCAGAATTATTCACCCATCGTTCGGGGCGTGGCATTCAGCCGGGCGCGTGTGGAAGTGCGCCAAAGCGGTTTTCCGATCTACTCCACCTACGTCAGCGCGGGGCCGTTTGAAATCGACGATTTAAACACCGGCGGTGGCAGTGGCGAGCTGGAGATCATCATTACCGAGGCGGACGGCCAGGTCCGTCGCTTCAGCCAGCCTTACGCTTCGCTTGGCAATCTGCTACGGGAAAACACGTGGAAATATAACGTCGCCATCGGCCGTTATAACGCGACGAACAGCCTTGACGACCCGTTGCTGTGGCAAGGAACGCTGGCCGCGGGTGTCGGTGCGGGCATGACCTTGTACGGGGGGCTGCAAGCCAGCGACTACTACCAGGCAACCAATCTGGGCGCGGCGAAAGACCTCGGTGCAATCGGCGCATTCGCGCTGGACGTCACCCGGTCCAGTGCCGATATCGATGTGCAGAATGCAGGCACCGTGCAGGGCATGAGCTATGCGATCAAGTACGGCAAGACCTTCGATTCGCGTACCAGTCTGCGTTTTGCCGGTTACCGTTATTCCACCGAAGGCTATCGGGATTTCGATGAAGCCGTTCGCGAGCGCAGCCTGGACTCGACCTACAGAGGCAGCCGGCGCAGTCGCCTGGAGGCATCGGTCTACCAGGGCGTCGGCCAGCAGAGCTCGCTGACCTTGACGCTCTCGCAGGAAGATTTCTGGCGCACCAATGACCAGCTTCGTCAGTATCAATTCAATTTCAACACACGCCATCAAGGCATCAATTACAGCCTGTACGCCGGCCAATCGCTGCGTACCCGCCAGCAATCGAGCGATCGACAAGTAGGGCTGAGCATTTCGTTCCCGCTGGATTTCGGTCACAACAGTTCCGCGAGCCTGGACATGCAGAAAACCGGATCGACGTTCAGCCAGCGCGCCAGCGTGACCGGCAGCATGGATGAGAATCGCCTGGGTTATCGCGCGGGCATCGTCAACGAAGACGGGCAACAGCAGTCAGCCGAACTGTCGATGAGTTATCAAACGACCGTCGGCAACGTTGGCGCGGGGCTGAACTACGGCAATGCCTACCGCAATCTTTCGCTGAACGCGGCGGGTGCCATCCTGCTGCACGACGATGGGGTCCAATTCGGTCCTTACCTGGGGGAAACCGCCGGCCTGATCGAAGTGCCGGGGGTCAAGGATATCGGCGTAGTCAGTACGCCGGGAGTACGCACCAATGAGCGGGGTTACGCCCTGGTGCCTTACCTGCGTCCCTACCGGATCAATCAGATAGAGCTCAATACCGATGAATTGGGGCCGGAAATTGAACTGGACAATGGCACGGCTCAAGTCGTGCCCCGGCGCGGTGCGCTAGTCAAGCATTCATTCGCCGCTCGAACCGTTACACGGGTGGTGATCACCGGTTCGTACAAGGGGCAGCCGCTGCCTTTTGGCGCCCAGGTCAAAGACGCACAAGGCGAAGTCATCGCCGTGGTCGGCCAGGGCGGCCAAGCCTTGCTCAGCACCCATGAAAATCCTCAGACGCTCTCCGTTGCATGGGGTGAGCACGCTGGCCAACAGTGCAGCATGTCAATCGATCCGAAGGGCATGAAGTTGTCCCAGGGATATCGCCTGCACCCATCGATCTGCCAATAACCCACTCTCCTTCAGGCGGTGTCGACCGACGCCGCTTTATCTCGGGATAATCCGTAATGAAACGAACAAAGCGACACGTGTTCAGCATGATCAGCGTGCTGGCAGGCTGCCAATTCGCTCAGCAGGCCCTTGCCAATACCTGTCGGTGGGATACAGTAGCCGGCCCCATTAACTATCAAGCCAATCTGGGCTCCGTTTACGTGCCTCGGGATGCGAGTGTGGGCAGTGTCATCGGCGTGGTCGACCAATTTGTTTTCAGTAACTCGTCAGGACCTGCCATTACGTGCACCAACGATGGAACTGGCGTGACGCTGAATTTCAGTGCCCGAAATGTGGCCCCGTTTGATCGCAGGTTCCAGGGTTCCATAAACGGTGAACGCAGCACCGACAAGATTTTTGCGACCAATGTACCCGGCGTCGGTGCCCGCATCACACTTGAGTCCGGATTCAACGGAGCGGGCAATGCGTTCAAGCCCATCGGTGGCTCTCCCATCGTGCCTTTCGATGCGGTGTTGGATCAGCGGCTGATCGTACCGTTCAACCTGTCAAGGCTCAGAAGCCAGGTGACGCTGATTAAAACCGGACCTATCGCGCCCGGTCCGCAGATCGTGAACCGGCATATGTTCGATGGGCATTTTTCCGACATCGGTAGAGGCTTCGGGTACAACTTGAATGCGACCGTCATTCAGTCCCAGTGCGCTGTCGGCGCCAACCCCGTGAGCGTCGATCCGGTGCCGCTCGGGACTTGGCAGGTATCGGATTTCACGCATCCGGGCTTCAGCACTTCCCCAGCTGCGTTCACCATCACCTTGTCCAGCTGTGAGGCAGACCCGACAAACGCCAACCAGGCCAATGCTCACATTCGCCTGGACGGTGCCAATGGGTCGTTGCCGGTGGGTGATGGCAGTCAAGGTGTGTTTAGCCTCAGCAGCGGATCGACCGCGCGCGGCGTAGGCATGCAAATAATGCGCGGCGATGGAGTCACGCCAGTGCCGCTGGGGGCTGACGTGTCATTCGGCGCCATTGAAGATGGCCGGGATAAAACCCTCGATTTCACCGCGCGTTTCTACCAGATCGACAACGTTGGCCAGATTGGCCCGGGTAGGGCTGAGGGGGCGCTGAGTTTCACCATTACCTATCAATAACGCCCCCTCGCCTGTCACAGTCAAGCCAGTAAATTGGGCTTCAAATGAATGAATGTTGTCCATCGCTCGCCGCCATTGAAACTGACCTTGGTCTCGACCGTAAATCTGCTATTGATTGCGAGGGATGTGATGAAATCTTTAGGTAAGTTGACACGTACGCCATCGGTCACTTGCGCCTGTGTAACCTGATGCTTGTCCAGAACGATACGACTTACGGATTGACCTTGTGTATCCCTGCCAGAAACCGTGATCGTTACCAGCGACATGACGCTGATGTACACCCAATTTCTTTGATGGACAGGCAAACCTGTACTGGGTATCGATGCTTTTGACACAGGGTCGCTGAACGGAGACTGAAGTTGTGGCACGGGAAATTTAGTGGCCGCAAAGTTACCGATCGCAAGCGTCAGACCTTCGGATTTTTTTTCCGTGGCATCCGGCAAGGTCAGTTCATAGTAAACCGGCACACTTTTGCCAAAATAAGCGGCGATATTGGGGGCGGGGATTTTCACTTCTTTAACGCCCCACGGAACAGGCAGTGAGATAGACCCAAGTGCATCACGTTCGCCAAACTGGAATACGACCCTGTCATCGTCATAATAGTTGGCTTCTTCGGGTATTTGTCCGGTTGCACCGCTTACTGTTTTGTCCGGATTCAGATCGGCATATTGGGAGGGACTGCCCTCAGCCTGTACGACCCAAGGGTGCGGAGTAACGCGCGGAGGGCGTATAACCGCGACCAGAAACTCTACCTCCTTGGAGGTTTTGGACGGATTACCGGCTCTATCTTCAACTTCATAACTGATGGTATGTGGACCATCGCCCATTTCGCGGATTAACGCTTCCGCGAGCTCGAACTTGGTGGGATCATATTGATTATCCCGATCGAGCACCTTAACGAGTTCCTTGTACTCTCCATTATTGACGTTCAAGTATTTCATTATGACCCTATTCCCGGGCTCTGGCTCAATGTGGGCAGGGATGTTAACTTGCAAAGTCCCGTCGTGATCGATGAGGTATTGTTCAGTGAGGCCGTCCTGGATAATCGCCGGGTCAATCAGAGGCTCATCATTAAAGGCCAGCTCAGGCGGGGTTAAATCCACCGTCATTCTATAGGAATCTGACCCATACTCATCGCCCGTGTAACTGGTCACCTTATACAAAAGAAAATTAGAGCCTTCGCGAAGGCTGTCTGACGGAAGGTTGATATACAAATCGGATGAGGGAATGGGATGAGAGGTGAATTGTTTACGCTCAACACTGTCGTCGTTGAGCACAAGTTCAAGGTACTCTGGGTTTTGCTCAGACGGCTCTGAGTTGTGCCATTGAGGAAACTCGACTCTCACGTCCTTGGACAAGGCACTTGTTGCCAGCAGATTGAACTGGCCGCCGTCAATATTTTCCAACACACCGATAACCTTGGGTTCGTCCAGCGGTGCGTCAATTTGCTGATGGGTACTGAGCATGACCTGTTCTCCTACGCTATAAATGGCGATGAAGAGCAGTAGATACTTTTTTTTCAGAATCGGGTACTAACAGATCTGCTAGGGTTCACGAACCCTAGCAGTTGAAAGTTGGACGAAGTTCATCCCGCGAAAAACACCGCGAGACAAACTTCCCAACGCCTTTTAGAACAAATGACGCACGCCGAAATTGACACCCCACGGTTGTTCAATATGTTCGCCATTGCTGTAATCGAGGTCCACGTGCATCGACGTCTTTTCTGTGAATGACAACGATACACCGGCGCCCAGTTTGCCACGGGAGCCTTGCAGATCGTTATTGAACGCGTTGCCATTGACCTTGACTTCGTTGTTTTTGGCGAACTCATGCACATAGGCCGCGCGAATGTACGGCTGCACGACTTTGCCTTCCCCCAGATCAATATTGCGACCAGCGGTGGCACCCAGCTCTCCCAGTAGCGAATGGGTTCTATCGTTTTCAGCGGCAAGGCCATTATCCAGGTCATAGTGCTTGCCCTGAATCGTCACACCCGCCAACTGGCCGTAGGGCTCGATAAAGATGCCGTCGCGCAGAGCGATGTGCCGGCCCAACTCCAGTGACGCGCCCACCGCATTATTTCGGTAGTCGCCCTTGGTTTTTGTCCCATCGCTGAGCCGCACATCGGACTCATTCTGAAAACGGTTGAACTTGATCACCCCGTCGAAGTAATAACCGCTCTCTGGGTCCAGCCAAGTGGTGTAGGCACCCACATAGTAACTATCGATTGTGCCATTGGTGCCTTGGCCAATGTTCAGATCCGACTGACTGTAACCGCCCAGCAAGCCAAACACCCATTGACCGCCTTCGATCGGCAACGGCGCATCGGCACCGAAGGACAAACCTTGCTGAGTTTGCTCGTAGCCCAGGCCTGAGCTGGCGCTGACGTTGAATTTGTTGCCGTAAGCGCGAATCCAGCCACCCGACTTGCCTTGATCTCTGCGCACTTCGCCCATGCGGGTACGCAACGTGCTCAGCTCAGCGTTCCATACCGTTGGCGCAGCGTTGAACAGAGCCATCACCGATTGTGTTCCCGGGCTGATCACCTTGGTTTGCGAATTGAGAACCCATTCATTGGCGTTCTGTTGGGTCAAGTCATAGGAAAATGCGCCCAGATCCACCGGGCCATTCAACAGTGAAAATGTGGCATCACCACTGGCGATACGTATGACTGGGATATCACCTGCGACAGTGGGCTCGGCACCACTGCTGCCCATGGCGACCTTGTGATTGCCCGTGGCGTTGCCCGTGACTTCCAGGGTATCGACCTGGCCCGTGACAAAGTTGGCATCCATGATGAAGATTCCACCGGTTCCGATCAGGTTGCCGACCGACAACTTGTAGAAGTCCGTCGGGCTACCGAACTGGATCGTCCCGCCGTTATTCATCGATAGATTGGCAATGTCACCAGCGCCCGTCATGACCCATTTCGCGCCGTTGTTGACGGCCAGAGATCCAACATTTTCAAGCCGCCCTGTCAATGACGCACTGTTATCCAACGTCACGCTCGCCGAACTGCTGGCATCGACAATGACATCTCCCAGCAACGCACTGTTGTCGACCTGAAAGTCCGCCCTGGCACCGTTATTGACTTCCAGAATCGCTCCGTTGCCGCCCACCAGGGAAGAGCCGTTCTTGACGACGATATGGGTTTGTTCGGTGTTGGTCTGTGCCGCGCCGTTGATGGCGATTGCCGCCCCACTGAGACCTTCGACACGGGTCTGGTCCAGTACAACGCTATTGTCGGCGGCCAATGCACCGCTCGGTCGAAGCTGAATACCATTCAAGCCACCGGCTATCGTGCTGCGAGTGGTGGAAAGCTTGCCACCGACCATGGACGCCCCCACACCGGTGGCATTGGTGGCGGACAGTGTGCTTCGCTCCAACGTCAATGTACTCGCGGCACTGATCAGCGCTCCCCGCAGCGCACCGCTGATCTGGCTGTCGCTGACCTGCGCTTGCGAGCCGGTATTGGTACTTGTGTCACGCCCCAGGCTTAAACCGGTGGTGCTGCTGGTGATGTTGCTGTTGTTACTGATATTCGCACTACTGGCGACCAACACCACCCCATTGGCCGAACCCGTGGCACTCACGCTCGTATTATTGAGATTCACAGTTGAAGCACCCACGGCGGAGATTTGCGAAGTCGTCGCGCCATTTGCGTTCAGGATGGCACCGACACTGAGCTCATAGGTGTTGAGTGGCTGCGTCGGTCCGATGGTTGTTTCGCCACCCACCAGCGCCAAGGCCAGCGCTTGTTGACTGAAGAGCAATACTGGCGCGATCGCGATGGATTTAAGTAAATGCGCCAATGGGGTCAAACTGAACGAGTGAGTTGCTGACATGAGTCCACCTTTGGAAGGGTCGTGGCATAGCGTTCAGGTCCCGTCAAATTTTTCTGAAGAACCTGTATGAACCTGCAAAAGGGGGCGAGATTAGCGGCAGCTTTCATCAAAATATGTAGGACTAATCCTGCGCTACGTCAGAACAATCTCGCCCAGTGGAGTCGGCTTTCATCCGACTCCACCAGACTGGCAACTACTTGGCTCGGGGTGGTGGAAGCGGGCAAGTACCCGGTTGGGTCGCCTCATGCATGCCGACGTTGGCTTGCAGCACGTTTGAAGTAACCGAAACTCCATTCAATGTGAAGTTATAAGTGACCCGACCTCTACCATCCTTATCGTTTTCATCAACGTAAGTCGGCAGGACATAGGTCTGAGGTGGAGCAACCCGCCATTGAAAGCCTGTGACAGGAAAAGCACCGTTGTCATCCGTGAGAGTGATTGGTGCGTCTAATGTCGTGCCTGGAATGGGAGCAGGATCACCGGTGCGACCGGGAAGCGCCCACCATTTCATATTCACGGTATCACCAGGCTCGAGCCATTGGCTCAGGTCAGGGACATTGACCACGATGGCGTGGTCCGGTCCTTCCAGGGATGGGCACGTCAGCCAGCCCGCTCCGTTCACCTTATTGAACTTCGCGGCCTCGGGACGCAGCACAACGGCATTGGCGTTGACGCTTCTGTCCGGCGATTGTTGTTCGTTAGGTGAATCAGGGCTGCCAATTCGGTAATACATCTTTAAATTCGGATCATTGTTCGCTTGCAGGATGTACTTCCATAAAACCGTTACGGTGATTTCTTCTCCCTCCGACTCACCATCGACGGTCTTATCCGCCTCCGGCATATGAATGCCGGCCCAGTAAAATTTGATGGTTTCGCCATCATTGACTGGCCCATAAAGTTTGAAGGTAAATTCGGCGTCTTTTCCTTCATCCGCCGGCACCAGTTTGTTCACCTCTTTTGAGAAGCTGGTCACAGTGCCCTGGTCCAGATCAGGGTTGACCGGATTCGGCCAGTCGATGTCAGGGAGAGGCCGCGGTGGCCCGACCTTGAACTCGAAATTGACGTCGACCTGGATGGCCTGAACCCCACCGAAAGGCGCGCCGCCGCGCAATACTCGATAACTGACATTGGTTTTTTTGTCGCCAGTGGCGTCGCCATATTCCTTTTGCAGCGTTGCGGCAGGCATTGGAAATTTCAGTTCGGCACCGGGGGTTGGGCCGACCGGGAAAGCTTCTAGAACCGTATCGCCCCAAGTGACTTCAATTTCATCCCTTGGCTTCCAGTTGTCGTACAAAGCTATAAGCACCCAGATGCCCGCGATGGCGTCCTCGATGTCGAGGCCATCTTCGGATAACGGAACTTCGGGTAAATGGAGGTTGGCGGGCAACGCACCCAAAGCGACGTGCACTCTCGCATAGGCGGCGAAACTGCTTCTGTTCAAGGCCTTATCGAACAATGCATACGAGACGAAACAGTTTCCGTCACCCACTGCCTTGATATGGTCAGCATCAAACGTGACCGTTTGTAGTGGAGGTACTGGTACTGGACCCTTATAAGGGAGGTCCTCGGGCGTTGGCGGAAGGACGCGTTCCCAACCGTAGATAACCGTGTCTGCGTCATTGTGGACTACATAAGGGGGGATCGTCCCCACCACTGAGTCGACGTTGGCATCGGTAATGACCGTATTCGGGAAGGTCATCGCATCCGGTTCTGGTTGAGTCGGCCCTCGTGGTGCCGTCTGATCACAAATCACCTGGACCGGTGTCGACCAAAACACATCTCCCTTGTAATCCATGACTGAATATTTAAGCGTGTAACGACCGTCGGGCAGCAGTTCGTCAGCAGGCACTTTCATGTCTCTTGGCAACGCCGGGTAGTTCGGGACTGTATACGTTTCGGAATCGACTTCCTTGTACGGCAGGCTCGAGTCATCAGGATCATGCCCCTTTGCCCAGTACAACTTCACTGTTTCCTCATCACCATCGACATCAGGCAAGTTGTCCCACCAGACTAGCTTTGCCGACAAGCCGCCCTTGAGCATCGGCCCTTTGAGTGTGCCATCAGCGGGGTCTGCCATGCTGCCCGTCAGATCCGGTGGAGCAAGATCGGCCATGACCTGTCGGGGTTGCTCACGGGCTCGTTTTGCACGCAACGCCCTGTAGTCATCCCGTGTTTGCTGTGCCTTGACTTGCTTTAGCGAGACTGCCATTTCGAATTCTCCAGTAGATTGGGTATTCAGCCATGACTGCCTGGCAGCGCGATCAACTACGGGAGGCACTGCAAAAAACGCCCTGTCGTTCTGCCGGTCCAGTTGAAGCCTGTGGCAGATTAAGCACGCATTTGTAGAGTCTCGATACTGTCAAAGTTGACAGGTGGTTACCTATACATACAGCTGGGGTTGGAGGGCGGCACATCTTCGTGTCAAAGGCTCGCAGCCTTCAGCAGCTCCTAAAGGGGATCGCGTAACGCTGCCATCCGCCACACTCGCGCGATATCGCTCGCTCGTTCTCGCAACAGCAGCGGTGCATTCGCGCAGGCTTGCTCCAACGTCATCGGTCCGCTTACCAAAGCAAACGCGGCATCGATGCCATGGGCGTACAGATCCTGATAACCCTCGCCCAGAGAGCCGGCCATGACGATCACCGGCACGCCCTTTTCGCGAGCGATTTGCGCAACGCCAAACGGCGTCTTGCCACGCAAAGTCTGCGCATCGAATCGCCCTTCGCCGGTGATGACCAGATCGGCGCCTTCGACCGCTTCTGCAAGGCCCACCAGTTCAGCCACCACTTCCACCCCAGGCAAGAACTGCGCACCGAGAAACGCCTTGGCGGCAAAGCCCAACCCGCCGGCGGCACCGCTGCCCGGCTCGTCGCGCACGTCTTTGCCCAACACCTTCGCGCAGTGATCGGCGAAGTGTCCCAGCGCATGGTCCAGTCGCTGGACCTGCTCGGGCGAGGCGCCTTTTTGTGGGCCGAAAATCGCTGATGCGCCGTGGGGACCGCATAGCGGATTGTTCACATCGGCGGCAATGTCGAAACGCACATTGGCCACTCGAGGATCGATGTCGCTCAGGTCGATGCGCAACAGTTGCGTGAGCGCGAGGCCGCCCGGTGCCAGGGTCTGGCCTTGGGCATCGAGCAGTTTCACGCCCAGGGCTTGCATGGCCCCGGCGCCACCGTCATTGGTGGCGCTGCCGCCGATGGCGAGGATGATGCGTTGTGCACCGGCATCCAGTGCCGCGCTGATCAGTTCGCCGGTGCCGAAGGTGCTGCTGATGCAGGCATCGCGCCGGTCGACCGGGACCAATTGCAAGCCACTGGCTTCGGCCATTTCGATGATCGCGGTGTGACTGTGGGGCAACCAACCCCAGGCGGCTTGGACCGTCGTACCCAGCGGACCTCGCACTTGCGCATGCCGAAGCTGGCCATCGCACGCCGCCAGCACCGACTCCACCGTTCCCTCCCCGCCATCGGCCATCGGGCATTTGATCAATTGCGCATCGGGCCAGACCTCTGCCAGGCCGAGGGCAATGGCATCGGCCACGCCTTGAGCGCTGAGGCTGTCTTTGAACGAGTCAGGGGCTATCACGATTTTCATGGGAATTCTCCAGTTCCATTGCCCTCATGCTGCCAGCCGGCACGCGCAATAACGCCGGTCCGCTGCACAAGCGGCATTGAGGATTATTGTTCATTTCCACAAAACCGGAACTCACATAATCCCTGTCCCCTGTAGGAGCTGCCGAAGGCTGCGAGCTTTTGATCTTGATCCTGAAAAATCAAAAGATCGCAGCCTTCGGCAGCTCCTACAGGAAGATTTGACTACGGGACAGGGTCAGTCTGCGCAAGGAGCTGGACGCCGAGGTACAGGGCGAGCATGCCATCCAGGCGTAGTGGGTCGACGCCGCTGAGTTCGGCAATGCGCTCCATGCGATAGCGCAAACTGTTGCGGTGAATGCCCAGTGCGTCGGCGCAGGCCTGGCTCTGGCCGTCGTGGTCGCACCAGCTGCGCAGTGTCGCCAGCAACTGGCCGTTGCTGTCCTTGGCGATGACTTTGCGCAAGGGGTTGAGCAGCTCGTCCAGGGCATCGTCATTGCGGTGGCGCCAGAGCATCACCGGCAATCGATAGCGATTGAGCGACAGCAATCGTGAACGGGGCAACACTTCGCGACCGTAGGCCAGCAAGTCTGCGACTCGCCGATAGCAACGGCGCAAACCCGACAAGCCATCGGCCTGCCCACCCACCGCAATGCGCAAGATGTGCCAACCCAGGCCATCGAGTTTTTCCAGCAAGCGATCGTGCTCGATCGTCTGATGCGCCGGTCGACACCAAAGCAATGACGACGTGGCCGAACTCACGCACCAACTATCGGGGTAGCGCGATGTCAACCAGGCACTGAGTGCCTCGACCGTTTGCCCTGGCCCGTGCTCCATCCCCAATTCGAACAGATACGGCACCCGCGTCATTTGCGGCTTGAGCCCGAGCTGTTGTGCTTCATCGATCAGCCGAGGCGAATCCCCGCCCTCGCTGAGCAACAACGCCAGCAGATCATCGCAACGCTGTCGGCGCCATTGTTGTTCGGCTTGCTGGTTGCGCTGGCCCACCAGCATTTCGGCGGTCATGCGCACGAGGGCGGCGTAGGTGCGTAGCTGGTCGGGCTCGCCGGTGATGCCCAGTACGCCGATCAAACGCTGGTCGAGCATCAGCGGCAAGTTGATGCCCGGCTGCACGCCCTTGAGATGAATCGCCGTCTGCGCATCGATCTCCACCACGCGGCCGTTGGCCAGCACCAGTTGCGCACCTTCATGGCGGGTGTTGATGCGCTCCGGCTCGCCGCTGCCGAGAATCAACCCCTGGCTGTCCATGACATTGACGTTGTACGGCAGGATGGCCATCGCCCGGTCGACGATGTCCTGCGCCAGGTCGTGATCGAGTTCAAACATGGGGGAATCCTTGCAAGCGTGGTTGTTCACCCGCACAGGGCCTGGTGACAAACCCTGTGCTCAGGCACAAAGACAGCGACCACGAGGGTGGCCGAGACTCTCAGGGCGATCAACGTTACCCGTTGCATCGCAAAAAATCATAATAAAGAGAGAGCCCGCCATGTCACAGAGCGCCGCTGCTACCCAGGCCATCGTTGACGAAAAAAATGCCGTCTACAAACGCATTACCCTGCGTTTGATTCCCTTCATCTTCATCTGCTACCTGTTCAACTACCTCGACCGGGTGAACGTTGGATTTGCCAAGCTGCAGATGCTCGACGCACTGAAATTCAGCGAAACCGTGTACGGCCTCGGCGCCGGGATCTTCTTCATCGGCTACGTGCTGTGCGGCGTACCGAGCAACCTGGCCCTGACCAAATTCGGCCCGCGACGCTGGATCGCACTGATGATGATCACCTGGGGCACACTGTCGACTTGCCTGCTGTTTGTCACCACACCCACCGAGTTCTACACCTTGCGTCTGTTCACCGGCGCCGCCGAGGCCGGGTTCTTCCCCGGCGTGGTGCTTTATCTTTCGCAGTGGTTCCCGACCTTCCGCCGGGGCCGCATCATGGCGCTGTTCATGTCGGCGATCCCGGTGTCCGGTTTGCTGGGCAGCCCGTTTTCCGGCTGGATCCTCAACCACTTCGCCGCCGGCCAAGGTGGTCTGGCGGGCTGGCAGTGGATGTTTTTGCTGCAAGGCATTCCGACGGTGATCCTTGGGGCGCTGGCCTACTTCCTGCTCAGCGACAATTACGCCAACGCCAAATGGCTTACGCCGTTCGAGCGCTCGGTGCTGGAAGCCGACCACGCGCAGGACCTGGCGAACAAACCGAAAACAACCTCCGATTCACTGCTGGCGGTGTTCAAGAACCCGGCGATCTGGGCTTTCGGTCTGATCTATTTCTGCATCCAGAGTGGCGTCTACGCGATCAACTTCTGGCTGCCGTCGATCATCAAGAACCTGGGTTTCAGCGATAACCTGGTGATCGGCTGGTTGAGTGCGATTCCCTACTTGCTGGCGGCGCTGTTCATGCTGATGGTCGGCCGCTCGGCAGACCTGCGCAAGGAGCGCCGTTGGCATCTGGTAGTGCCGATGCTGATGGGCGCGCTGGGTCTGCTGATCGCGGTGAACTTCGCCGCCAACCCCGCCATCGCCATCCTCGGCCTGACCCTCGCAACCATGGGCGCCCTCACCGGCCTGCCGATGTTCTGGCCGGTGCCGACCGCCATGCTCAGCGCCGGCGCGGCGGCGGGTGGGCTGGCGTTGATCAATTCCATGGGGCAGATGGCGGGCTTTCTCAGCCCGTACCTGGTGGGTTGGGTCAAGGACAGCACCGGTTCGACCGATGCCGCGTTGTACCTGCTGGCGGGGGTGATTGTCTGCGGGAGCCTGCTGGCGCTGCGCATGACGCGCACGTTACGCAACCAGTGATGCTAAAGGGCGCCGGTCACCTGTTGTTCCGGCGCCTATTAGATCTGATAGTCGATCTGGCGTGCCCGCCCTCCTGCGCTAGCCTGAAATGTTGCGTCACAACGTTGTCGGACTCCGCTGTCTTGAATTCATGGAGATGAGCCCGAGTTTGTGAGAACTGAAATCTTCGGGCGGGAAAACAGCATGGATTTACTCACAGGCGTCGAAGCGGTTTGCAATCGGTTGGCCACCGACAACGGTTGGCACGCGCTGCTGTTGCAGCATGGACTCGACATCAAGGCTCGCCCTCTGGCGGCTGAGTTGAACAAACCTTTATCAGTGGACAGAAGCGTCAAGGGCTTCGAGGATTTTTCCTTGAATGGCCAACGCGCAATCGAGGCGCGAAGCCCTGCCCGCAGCCTTTTGTACCACGCGCTCGCATCGCCCAACGTCACCACGGCCCCGGACGGTGAACCGCTCCAGCTGTTCCCCACAGCCGGGGAAATAGAGCAGGTGTTGAACTACGTCTATGGCGTGCGACCGCCATCGCTGGCCGAGCTGCAACAGCAAGCCGGCGACGGCACGAAGCTGGCGATCGTGGTGTTCGCCGCCGAGTACCGGCCTGGGCCGGACACCGGCCATGAAAAACACGCCGACCTGTGTTTCTCCCGTACCGGAATTGCTCGCGTAGGCACGGCGCCAGCGCGTTATGACCCGGCGCGGCGCGGCTTTTTGCCTTGGCTGGAGAACGACCCGCAGGCCTTCTGCGTGACCCCGGCGCGCTATTACGCCTTTATCGCAATGGAGAAATCCGGCGCTGACCCTGGCTTTGGACCGTGGCCAGTTCAACCCGCAGATGAAGACCTGAGGTTCTGGGTGCCGCTGCACAAGTTGTTCGACGGGCCGGAATGTCTGGCTGATCTGGATCTGAAGATCGATCTGGAGACTTTTCATATCAATGAGAAAATCCGTCAGTTTCATCTCAAGTTCCCCATCGCCACCATCGGGCAGCCGGACCTCTCCAAACCCCCGTTCGTGATCACCGATGACCTCGTGCAATGGGCAGACGAACAGACTTTTGGCAAAGGCTTGTTAATGCCGGTCGTCAAGCCTCGACTGGTGGAAGAAGCCGTGCATGAAGGTCAGAGATTGTTTTTTTTCGTTCCGCCCAATCCCTCCTATGGTGGATACATCATCAACCGACGATTCAAACAGCGTGACGATGGCTCGATACAGGACCTCAATCTGGAGCCGGATGTCTTGCAGATCGTCAAGGATGGTAACTACAGGGCCCTGCATTTTATCGATTACACCGCCGAAGGTTGGGTTAGAGCGACGTGCAAACAACTCCCCGAACAGATGGACAGCGTGGCCGCTTACTCACTCGCTGCCGCACCGGATTTCTACCCTGAGTACGATCAACGGTCATTGCTTGAATGGAGCAATCGACAGTCATTTCCCCAACCTTTTTTTGGCGCAAATCCAAGGGTGCTTTCCGACAGGCGAGCGGCTGGAAATCCGGGATTGAAGGGAGACCATTTCCGGCCGGACGATAAAGGCATTACGGCCGCCGTCTCGCACGAGCTGGACAACGCGCAACCGTGCCGTCTGGATGACGTCGCGTCTACCCGCCGTCAATCATGGCTGTGTTATGCCGCGGCAGGTTTTTTCAGCCCGGGCTGGGAGATCAGTGGCAACAGTTTCAACCCCACGTTCTTCTGCGCTTATGAGTTGGGCAGCCCTTTTACCGAAGACGTCAGAATCTGCGCTTCAATCGGCGGTTATTGGCCCGCCGTATCGCCCGATAACACAAGAGCTTTTGAGCCAACCATCGGGTGGGTCCCAATCATTCCGTTGACGGATGAAGAAATCGGCGCTTGGGACGGCACCCCTCGCCCCCGCTTGCTGGAACAGCCCGATGGCAAACAAGTTGTTGAATACACCCATTACGAGTTCACCGATTTCACGAAAAGCGCGCTCGCCGGTCAGTTGTCCCTGCAACGCATCGCACAAACCAGCGACACGGATTACCAAGGGCGAATCCTGTCGATGCACAACGCATTCAAGTCGCTGGGCGCGACGACCCGACAGGAAAAAAACGCGTGGTCGGTTTTGTCCTTCAGGAAAGTCGAACGCCCCGACGCCCTCCTGGAGCAGGCAGAGTCAGCGACAGGCGCCGTGTTGCAAGCCCCCATCCATGGCTACCGAATCTATAAAAATGACATTCCTGCTACAACGACCCCACCCCATGATTTCACCAAGCGCCATGCCATCGTGGTTGAAATGGTGGAGCTGTTTCTGGATCCGACCACAGTGCTGATCAAACGTGAAGGCAGTTGCTGGCGGGTGCATCCGATTGAACCGTCATGACGCGTTGATCATCGGTGCCGGCCCGGCAGGCAGTGCGGCGGCGATTTTCTGCGCACAACAGGGTTTGAGCGTGGCGTTGCTCGAACAGTCGGCGATGTGCCGTGATCGCCCGGGTGAAACCTTGCCGCCGGGCATAGAACCGCTGTTATTGCAGTTGGGACTGGCCGATTTGCAGTCAGGCGGGTTCATTCGTCACAGCGGAAACTGGGTCCATTGGGGCGCCACGCCACGGTTCAGCGCTTTCGGGGGCCAGCCTGACGCTGCATGGCGCGGCTTTCAGATTCCTCGACGCTTGCTCGATGAGCTTTTACTCGATCGCGCCCTGGCCCTGGGTGTGTGCGTCGCAAGACCTTGCCAGGCCACCCGGATCATTTGTCGCGGCAACGCCGTGGTCGGCGTTGAATCAGACCAGGGGGTTTTCCAGGGTTTACATGTCATCGACGCCAGCGGTGCCAAGGGCTGGCTGGCGCGGCAACTGAAACTGGCGCGCCCGGCGTTTTCCGGTCCACTGTTGGCAACGTATGGCTATGGCAAGGGTGCATCGGCGGTGTGTGATGAGGCCCCCCATATCATGGCGGACGAGGACGGTTGGTGCTGGCTGGCGAAAATCGGCGCCGGCTCCTATGCCTGGACCCGACTGAACTTCACTCCCGCCCGATCCAATCTGAAACCGCCTTCACAATTTACACACTTGCATCAACTCTCCAGGGCTCGTGGCGCGGATGTGACCTGGCGGGCCTGCCATCAATGCGCCGGACCCGGGTATTTCATCGTGGGTGATGCGGCCTCAGTGCTGGATCCAGGAACCTCCCACGGCGTACTCAAGGCGATCATGTCGGGCATGATGGCCGCTCATGCCGTGGTCGAGAGCCTCACTCACCCTCACCAGCATCAAGCGATCCAGCATCAGTACAGACAATGGATGAACGATTGGTTCATGCGCGACATGAGAAAAATGCGCGAACTCTATGCCGCGCACCCCGCCCCCCCTGCATGGCTCACAGGTCTGCCCTCTGGTGCAGATAATTCATTTTGATACGCCGGACCTTTCTGGTATTTGATTGAGCCTTTCCCACAGGCAAAAGGATTTCCATATGAGCTACCGCACGCTGGGTCATTCGGGTTTGCAGGTTTCCACGCTGACCCTGGGCACCATGATGTTCGGCGAACAGACCAGCACCGAAGACTCCCTGCGGATCATCGACAAGGCCTGGGACCAGGGCATCAACTTCATCGATACCGCCGACGTTTATACGCAGGGTCGTTCCGAAGAAATCGTCGGCGAAGCGATTGCCAGTCGCCGCCACGAGTGGGTACTGGCCACCAAGGTCGGTTTCGGTCCGGTGGACGGTGTGCCCAATCGCAGTGGCCTGAGCCGCAAGCACATCTTCAATGGCATCGAGGCCAGCCTGGCGCGCCTGGGCACCGATTATCTGGACATCTACTACCTGCATCGCGAAGACCACAACACGCCGCTGGAGGTCACGGTGTCAGCAATTGGCGATCTGATTCGCCAGGGCAAGATTCGCTATTGGGGCCTGTCCAATTACCGTGGCTGGCGCATCGCCGAAGTCATCCGCGTGGCCGATGCATTGGGTGTCGACCGTCCCGTCATCAGTCAGCCGCTGTACAACATCGTCAATCGTCAGGCTGAAACCGAACAGATCACCGCCGCGCAAAACTATGGCCTGGGGGTGGTGCCTTACAGCCCGCTGGCCCGTGGCGTGCTGAGCGGCAAATACGCGCCGGATGTGAAACCTGACGCCAACAGCCGCGCCGGGCGCGCGGACAAGCGCATTCTGGAAACCGAATGGCGCGTTGAATCCCTGCGCATCGCTCAGCAGATTCAGCAGTACACGCAGGAGCGTGGCGTGGGCATCGTTGAGTTCGCGATTGCCTGGGTGCTCAACAACCGCGCTGTCACCTCGGCCATCGTCGGTCCGCGTACCGAAGCGCAGTGGGATGCCTACACTAAGGCGCGGGCGGTGAAAATCACGGCTGAGGATGAGGCGTTTATCGATTCGCTGGTGACACCGGGGCATGCTTCGACACCGGGGTTCAATGATGTGAGCCATTTCGTGTCGGGGCGTAAACCCCATCCCCTGTAGGAGTTGGCGCAGGCTGCGATCTTTTGATCCTTCCTTGAAAAAGATCGCAGCCTCGTTGCACTCGACAGCTCCTACAGAGGAAGCGATTGAAGATGTTGTAAATATTGATCATCCGGCCAATATTCAGCACAAAAACCACGTATCCTCCGCACCCCGTTTTACGTTCGACTTCGCGAGGACAGTTTGTCTAAAGGCATCGCTTTATCGGTTTCAGCCTCGGTGCTGTTTGCCGTCATGTATTACTACACCTCGCTGCTCACCCCTTTGAGCGGCGTGGAGATTTTTGGCTGGCGCATGCTGCTGACCGTGCCCTGCATGACCGTGTTCATGGTGGTGTCCGGTGAATGGCGGCGCGTGGTGGACCTGCTGCGTCGGTTCAGCGCACAGCCTAAGTTGCTTGGCATGTTGGTCGTGTCCGCGGCGTTACTGGGCGTACAGCTCTGGCTGTTCATGTGGGCGCCGCTCAATGGCTACAGCCTTGACGTGTCGCTGGGGTATTTCCTGTTGCCGTTGGCCATGGTCCTGACCGGGCGCATCGCCTACGGCGAACGGCTGTCGTACCTGCAAAAAATCGCGGTGTTCTTCGCCTGCCTGGGCGTGATCAATGAGCTGTATCAGGTCGGCGGTTTTTCCTGGGCCACGCTGGTGGTGGTCATCGGTTACCCGCTGTATTTCGTGGTACGCAAATGGCTGAAGACCGATAACCTTGGCGGGCTTTGGGTGGACATGACCCTGATGCTGCCGGTTGCGTATTGGTTTGTGCACGGCGGCGAACAGGGTTTCGGCGTGTTCGATCAGTACCCTGCCCTGACGTGGCTGATCCCCTTGCTGGGCCTGATCAGCGCCTCGGCGCTGGTGGTCTACATCATCGCCAGCCGCTTGCTGCCCTTCAGCCTGTTCGGTCTGTTGAGCTATGTGGAGCCGGTGCTGTTGCTCGGCGTGGCGTTGTTGCTGGGAGAAAGCATCAAGGCCGGGGAATGGCTGACCTACATCCCGATCTGGCTCGCGGTGGTGGTGCTGGTGTTTGAAGGGTTCAAGCATTTGATGCGGCAACGCAAACCCTGAATGTAAAAAAACCGGTCAATGACCGGTTTTTTTATTCATGCTCATTCGGCGTTCAACACACCTCGGCGAACCTGATCACGCTCGATGGATTCGAACAGCGCCTTGAAGTTGCCTTCACCGAAGCCGTCATCGCCCTTGCGCTGAATGAACTCGAAGAACACCGGCCCCATCAGGGTTTCCGAGAAAATCTGCAGCAGCAGACGCTTGTCGCCCGCGTCCGACGAACCGTCCAGCAGGATGCCGCGCGCCTGCAGTTCGCCTACCGGCTCGCCATGGTTCGGCAAGCGACCTTCGAGCATTTCGTAGTAGGTGTCCGGCGGTGCGGTCATGAAACGCATGCCGATGCTTTTCAGGTGATCCCAGGTCTTGACCAGGTCATCAGACAGGAACGCCACGTGCTGGATGCCTTCACCGTTGAACTGCATCAGGAATTCTTCGATCTGCCCCGCGCCCTTGGACGATTCTTCGTTCAGCGGAATGCGGATCATGCCGTCCGGCGCGGTCATGGCCTTGGAGGTCAGGCCGGTGTACTCGCCCTTGATGTCGAAGTAGCGAATCTCGCGGAAGTTGAACAATTTCTCGTAGAAATTCGCCCAGTAGGCCATGCGGCCGCGATACACGTTGTGGGTCAGGTGATCGATGATTTTCAGACCCGCGCCAACCGGGTGACGCTCAACGCCTTCGAGGTAAACGAAGTCGATGTCATAGATCGAGCTGCCTTCACCGAAACGGTCAATCAGGTACAGCGGCGCTCCGCCGATGCCTTTGATCGCCGGCAAGTGCAGTTCCATCGGGCCGGTTTCGATGTGAATCGGCTGGGCGCCGAGCTCCAGCGCGCGCTTGTAGGCCTTCTGCGAATCCTTGACTCGGAACGCCATGCCGCACACCGACGGACCGTGCTCGGCGGCGAAGTACGAAGCAACGCTGTGGGGTTCGTTGTTGAGGATCAGATTGATCGCGCCCTGGCGATACAGGTGCACGTCCTTGGAACGGTGGGTCGCGACTTTGGTGAAGCCCATGATCTCGAAGATCGGCTCCAGGGTGTTGGGGGTCGGCGATGCGAATTCGATGAACTCGAAGCCCATCAGGCCCATTGGGTTTTCGTATAGATCTGCCATGGTTGGCGCCTCATCATTCTGGTCAATTAACTGAAGGTTAGTTGCTGGAGATGCTGAGACCGGCGGGTGGCGCGCAGGAAATGCCCCGCACGCTGCGGGCGAGGAAATCACCGTAGATCAATTGAAACCCTAATAACTTCATGGTCGACCCAAGGCTCTTGCGGGCGAAGCTTCCGTTGCCGGAAGACGTATTCTTGTATGCGTAACCTGATTCTACACAGCGTAAATCAGTTTGTCCGCCTTCTGTATGAAATCCCCTTTTTCGACACCGAAGCAAGGGGTTTATTACACAGGAAAATCCCCAGCAGAATCAGCCCTCCTCCCAGGTACATCGCCAGGGTCAGCTGTTCGTCGAGCAACAGCGCGCCGAGGATCACCGCGGTCAGCGGGTTCAGAGCGATGAACACGCCGGAGCGGGTCGGGCCGATTTTGCGGATGCCGTCGTAATAGGCGATGTAGGCCAGCGCCGAACCCAATACGCCCAGATACAGCAGGCTCAGCCACTGTTGAGCACCAAGATTGGTGAGTGCAGTGACGCTCAACTCGCCACGAATCGCACTGGTGACCCAGAGCATCAGGGTGCCCAGCAGAATCGACCAGGTCACCGTCTGCACCGGCCCCAGGCTGTGGTTGAGCTCTCTGGAGAACAGCGAATAAACGCCCCAGCCCAGCACGCAACCGAAAATCAGCAGATCGCCGATCCAGGCATCGGCATTGTCGGCCAGCAGTTGCGGGTTGCGACTGACGATCACCACGCTCGCGCCGGCGATGCAGATTGCGATGCCGATGACTTTCGCCCGGCTCAAACGCTCCCTGAACAGCAGCCATGAAGCCAGGCCGATGACCGCCGGGTTGAGCGCCACGATCAGCGATGCCCGCGAAGCGTTGATGTAGTGCAGGCCATAAAAGAAGCAGAGGTTGTAGAAATAGATACCGAAGAAGCCGAGGATCGCCAGTTGCAGGCATTGCCGTGGGCTGGGCCGGGTCAGTGGTACGCGGGCCATCAGCAGGAACAGCAGCAAGGCCACGCTGGCCAGCAAAAACCGCAGGCTCGCGGCAAACAGCGGGCTAAGGCTGTCCGCCAGCAACCGCCCCGCGACGAAGGTGCCGCCCCAGATCATGGTGACCACCGCCAGCTTCAGATACACCGGCACATCAGAGGAACGGGTCGGGCTGTTCTCGCAAATCATCGGAAACGTCCTACATTGAAATTCCATTGGGTGACGTATGATTTGGCTAATACCCAGTCATCGTAAAATGAGTAAACACTCATGACCCTCACCCAACTGGAGATCTTCTCCACCGTCGCCGAACTCAACGGCTTCACGGCAGCGGCCCAGCGCCTGGGCATCAGCCAGTCCGCGGTGTCCCATGCGTTGAAATCCCTGGAGCGGGAATTGGGCGTGGAACTGCTGCGCCGCCATCAAACCCAGGTCGAACTGAGCGACATCGGCCAGCAGCTTCTGCTGCGTGCACGGGCCATGCTCGGCCTTGCCAACACCTTGCGCCAGGAAGCGGCGGATGCCCGGGGCATGAAGCGCGGGACGTTGCGCATCGGCTCGTTCGGCCCGACCTCGTCGATCAAATTGCTCCCATTGATTCTCAAGCAATACCGCGCTGCTCATCCCGGGATCGAAGTGCACATCGATGAAGGCCCGGACCGTCAGGTGATCCAGTGGCTGCAGGAGCGGCGTATCGACATCGGTTTTGTGGTGCTGCCTGACGAGCGCTTCGACACGGTGGCATTGCTCGAGGATCAGATGGTCGCGCTGCTGCCTGCCCATCATCCGCTGACCCACCGCGACAGCGTCAGTCTGAGCGACTTGTGTCACGACCCGTTCGTACTGACCGAAGCCGGCTCGTCGGAGCTGGTGTCACGGCTGTTCCATGGCGCGCGGCTGACGCCTAACATCCGCTTTCGCTGCTCGCAGTTGCTGAGCACGCTGGATACGGTGGGCCGTGGCGACGCCTTGACCGTGGTCGCCGAAAGCTCGCTGCCCGAGCACGACGAGCGCCGCTATGTGAAAAAACCACTCTCCCCGGTAGTCGCCCGGCAGATCGGACTGGCGGTGCTCGACCAGCGCCAGGCGTCACCGGCGGCCCTGGCCTTCATCAAACTTGCGCAACGGCTTGACTACAGATGAACGGCACAACTAACGGCGGCCAACTATCATGGCTGCAACTTGATCTCTTCATGGAGGGCGTTTTTCGCCGCCAGCATTCAAGAGCCCTACTTCATCGCCACAGGTTGCACAGATGCCACTGAAAGCAAAATCGCGCAAACGCAGCATCAGGAGGGCGGTGACCCTCGCAAGTGGATTGCTTCCGGTAGTGCTCGGTGTCGTGATTCTCTACATGCAGGCTGAACGGGCACTCAAGCACAGCGCGGAACATACGGCCGAAGAAGCGATTCAACAATTCGAACTGATGCTGGACAACACCGCCCAGTCCGCTCGCGAACTACTGCCATTGGCCGGGCAACGCTGCCTCGACGTTAATTTTGCCTTGCGTGAACAAGTCACCCGGCGTCCTTTCGTGCGCTCTACCAATCTGGTCTGGGACGACACGATTTATTGCAGCTCGCTGTTTGGCGATGTGAACGAAAAGACTTCCTCCGGCAACTACGACGGCGGCCGGCTGTTGTTGATGAAGGGCAACCCGGTCACGCCGGATACGGCTTTCCTGGTGTATCGACTGGGCGAAGGTAAACGCGGTGCGATGAGCACCCTGGACGGTTATCACCTCAGTAACGTGTTGCGCATGATCGGCAGCCATACCTTGCTGGTACTGCAAGTCGGGCCCAATTGGCTATCCGCCGACAACCAGTTTCATGAAGGCGCCCTGCCCGACTTTCCGGTTGCACAAACCCAACTTGATTCTTCGCGGTATGCCTTTGGCGTAAAGGCCGGTTTTCCCGAGGGCGAGACCTGGCGCTACATGAGCAGCGAATACCCGGCGCTGTTCAGCCTGCTGATCTTTTTCGGTGCCGTGTCCGCGCTGATCGGGCACTTGCTGCAGATGCGTTCGACGTCTCCGACCCATGAAATGAAACGCGCGATGGAGGCCATGGAGTTCGTTCCTTACTTCCAGGCCGTGGTGCATGGCGATACGAAGAAAGTCTCGGGCACCGAAGTGCTGATGCGCTGGAATCATCCCAAAGAAGGCCTGGTGCGTCCTGACCTGTTCATTCCCTTTGCCGAACATTCCGGGCTGATCGTGCCGATGACCCGCTCCCTGATGCAGCAGACGGCGGTCTTGCTCGGGCCGTTGTCTGCGTCATTCCGTGAGCCCTTTCATATCGGCATCAACATTACCGCCAGCCATTGCCAGGACCTGGAACTCATCAGCGATTGCCGGGAATTCCTCGCGCAATTCGCGCCCGGTTCCATCCATCTGGTGCTCGAGCTGACCGAACGTGAACTGATCGAACCCACTCCCCTCACCCATCAGCTTTTCGAGCAGTTGCGCGAGCTTGGGGTGAAGATCGCCATCGACGACTTCGGCACCGGTCATTCAAGCCTGGGTTACTTGCGCCAATTCAATGTGGATTATCTGAAAATCGACCAGAGCTTCGTTGCCATGATCGGAGTCGACGCGCTGTCCGGGCATATTCTGGATACCGTCATCGAACTTGCCTTAAAGCTCGACCTGGCAATGGTTGCAGAGGGTGTAGAGACCCAGGAACAAAGTGATTACCTGACCGCACATAACGTTAACTTCCTGCAAGGCTATCTGTACGGCCGTCCGATGCCTGGCGCTGAGTTCATTAGTGCATTAAGTGTCGATTAAGGGATGGACTCAAGCGACGAGACCACCATAAAACGCTCCGATTCGAATCGAAATACGGCGTCCTGTTACATGAAAAAAAAGACATGATTTACTCTGGGTGAATTAACAACTACAATTTTTTCCATGCCTGCGGTAATTTAGCGGGTAAGCGATTTAATCACAGAGTCGCTTCAAGGCTTTGGCTTATAGCTTTGTTTGCGGTTGGTTTCAGCCAAACACACTATTGGAGTAATCATATTGTCCAGACTCGCTGAATTTCGTGCAGCTGAAAAGGCCCTTCAAGAGCAGCTCAAGCAGCTTGAATCCCTGAAGAACGATGCCGGGCTCAAGAAAGAAATCGAATTCGAAGAAAAGCTCCAGAGCTTGATGAAAACCTACGGCAAGAGCCTGCGCGACATCATCGCCATTCTCGACCCGAATCCGGCCAAATCCGGTCTGCAGCAGGCCGCAGCGCCTAAAACCCGCCGTGCACGCGTGGTCAAGGTTTATCAAAACCCGCACACTGGCGAACTGATCGAAACCAAGGGCGGCAATCATCGCGGCCTGAAGGCATGGAAGGAACAATACGGTGCCGGTACCGTTGATTCCTGGCTGCGCGGCTAAATCCCCGTGCTATAAAAACAGCCCTGCGAATGCAGGGCTTTTTCATGAATACCATACAAATGCAACGATACTGGCGGATCAACTCGCTACTTGAAGATCAACTTTGTGCTTAATCCTTTTGGGTATCTAAACATTTCCCCATAGGTGCAAAGCCTGCAGCTACTAAAGTGTTTCAACTAAAGTTTCAAAGCGTTACGAGCTGTTTCTATTTCATCCTGACTCGCCTTATAAGCCTCGGCCTGCCCCGCGTACGAAAGAACGTAGGCCTTATCGGCATCCACCGCCGCCACCAAAGTTTGCGAAAGCACATGCCGACCGTTCTGAGTGATGGTGCAAGTGGTTTCCAGCGCCGATAAACGGCTCAAGGTCGCGGGATGAATGCGATTGCAGACACTTTGATAGCCGCCCTGGAAAAAGTCCTTTTGCACGGACTTGCGCATTTCCATCAAGACACCTTCAAGATTCACCTGATGTCCGCTCTGCACCTGTGTCATGGTCAACTCCATGACCATCACCGGCGTGCCACTTTGATCGTTTTTCACTGCGCGCTGGCGAGAGACCTTTGAGGCTGCGTTGTCTTGCGCTATTTCTTCAACTTGCCAGCCTGCAGGCCAGGTCATGACCGGGTCTTCAGCGTGAGCACTGACGGCGGCGAACAGCGCGCCTGCGAGAACAAAAACCGATGGAGCGAATCGAATCATTTCAATGAACACTCAGCTATTGAAGCCTGAAGTCTGAGCTCCGACCGACTGTCAGGCAATAGCCGACGGTTTTGCTTTGGTGATGCCCCAACCCTTGCGTATCATTGTCGCCATTCAATCGCCCCGCTTATTTTCGGAGGGCCCATGAGCCTGCAAGAACTGAACACCTTCCCCGGCGTAACCGCCCAGCCTGACGCCGCGACCCAGAAGTTTGTCTTCAACCACACCATGCTGCGGGTCAAGGACATCACCAAGTCCCTGGATTTCTACACGCGCATCCTCGGTTTCACCCTGGTGGAAAAGCGCGACTTCCCGGAAGCGGAATTCAGCCTGTACTTCCTGGCACTGGTCGACAAGGCACAGATCCCGGCCGACGCAACCGCCCGTACCGAGTGGATGAAGTCGATCCCCGGCATCCTCGAGCTGACCCACAACCACGGCACCGAGAACGACCCGGATTTTGCCTACCACAACGGCAACACCGACCCGCGCGGCTTTGGTCATATCTGCATTTCGGTGCCGGATATCGTTGCGGCCTGCGAGCGTTTCGAAGCGCTGGGCTGCGATTTCCAGAAGCGCCTGAGCGATGGCCGCATGAAGAGCCTGGCGTTCATCAAGGACCCGGATGCATATTGGGTTGAAATCATTCAGCCTGCACCGTTGTAACTGAAAATCAAAAGATCCACCCACAAAAAACCCCATGATCACTCATGGGGTTTTGTGTTTTTCAGCCCTGCCTTTATGCCGGCGCCGAAGTGCGGATCAGGTGATCGAACGCACTCAGCGAAGCCTTCGCACCCTCGCCCACCGCAATCACGATCTGCTTGTACGGCACAGTCGTCACGTCACCGGCGGCGAACACACCCGGCAGCGAGGTCTCGCCACGGGCATCGACGATGATCTCGCCGCGAGGCGACAGCTCGACGGTGCCTTTGAGCCAGTCGGTGTTAGGCAACAAACCGATCTGCACGAAAATGCCTTCGAGGCTGACCGTGTGGAACTCGCCCGAATCGCGATCCTTGTAGACCAGACCGCTCACCTTCTCGCCGTCACCCTTCACTTCGCTGGTCAGCGCGCTGGTGATGACATTGACGTTGGGCAGGCTGAACAGTTTGCGTTGCAGCACCGCATCGGCGCGCAGCTTGCTGTCGAATTCCAGCAGCGTGACATGGCTGACGATACCCGCCAGGTCGATCGCCGCTTCGACGCCGGAGTTGCCGCCGCCGATCACCGCCACGCGCTTGCCCTTGAACAGCGGGCCGTCGCAGTGCGGGCAGAAACATACGCCCTTGGCTTTGTATTCCTGCTCGCCCGGTACGCCCATTTCTCTCCAGCGGGCACCGGTGGCGAGAATCAGCGCCTTGGTTTTCAGGCTGGCGCCGCTTTCGAAGTGCACTTCGTGCAACTCGCCCGGGTTTTTCGCCGGGATCAGCTTGGTGGCACGCTGCAGATTCATGATGTCGACGTCGTACTGCTTGACGTGCTCTTCCAGGGCGCTGGCCAGTTTCGGCCCTTCGGTCTCCTGCACGGAGATGAAGTTTTCGATGGCCATGGTGTCCAGCACCTGACCGCCAAAACGTTCGGCCGCGACACCGGTGCGAATGCCTTTGCGAGCCGCGTAGATCGCTGCCGAAGCACCGGCCGGGCCACCGCCGACCACCAGCACGTCAAAGGCATCCTTGGCGCTGATTTTCTCGGCCTGACGCTCGGCGCCGCTGGTGTCGATCTTGGCGAGGATTTCTTCCAGGCCCATGCGGCCCTGGCCGAACACTTCGCCGTTGAGGTAAATGCTGGGCACCGCCATGATCTTGCGATCATCGACTTCGGCCTGGAACACCGCGCCGTCGATGGCGACGTGGCGAATGTTCGGATTCAGCACCGCCATCAGGTTCAGCGCCTGGACCACGTCCGGGCAGTTCTGGCAGGACAGCGAGAAGTAGGTCTCGAAGTTGAACTCGCCCTTGAGCAAGCGGATCTGTTCGATCACTTCGGCACTGGCTTTCGATGGGTGGCCGCCGACTTGCAGCAAGGCCAGCACCAGCGAGGTGAATTCGTGGCCCATCGGGATGCCGGCGAAACGCAGGCTGATGTCCTGGCCTGGGCGATTGATCGAGAACGATGGCTTGCGTGCATCGTCACCGTTATCGAGCAAGGTAATTTGGCTGGAAAGACTGGCAACGTCTTTCAACAGTTCGAGCATTTCACTGGATTTCGCACCGTCGTCGAGAGAAGCAACGATCTCGATCGGTTGGGTGACCCGTTCCAGGTACGATTTCAACTGGGCTTTAAGATTGGCGTCCAACATACGGGCGATTTCCTTTATCAAATTCTTTGCATAAAAAAACGCCCGAGCGAATCTCGCCCGGGCGTTTTCAGGGGCGGTGCAGCTTACTTAAGTAGGTGCGGTAGTCCGCCCTGTGAAGCGTGTCACTGACTTAGATCTTGCCGACCAGGTCCAGGGACGGAGCCAGAGTGGCCTCGCCTTCTTTCCACTTGGCTGGGCAAACCTGGCCTGGGTGGGCAGCGACGTACTGGGCAGCCTTGATTTTGCGCAGCAGTTCGGAAGCGTCACGGCCAACGCCGCCATCGTTCAGTTCAACGATCTTGATCTGGCCTTCAGGGTTGATCACGAAGGTGCCACGGTCAGCCAGGCCAGCTTCTTCGATCAGCACGTCGAAGTTGCGGGAGATGACGTGGGTCGGGTCGCCGATCATGGTGTACTGGATCTTGCCGATGGCTGGCGAAGTGTTGTGCCAGGCAGCGTGAGCGAAGTGAGTGTCGGTGGAAACGCTGTAGATCTCGACGCCCAGCTTCTGGAATGCGTCGTAGTTGTCAGCCAGGTCTTCCAGTTCGGTCGGGCAGACGAAGGTGAAGTCGGCTGGGTAGAAGAACACCACAGACCACTTGCCTTTCAGGTCAGCGTCCGACACTTGTACGAAGTCGCCGTTTTTGTAGGCGGTAGCTTTGAACGGTTTAACTTGGCTGTTGATGATAGGCATCGTTGACTCTCCGTCAGGGGTTGTGAAGTTGATGGCGCTCACTCTAACCACTCGACGGACGGTTGGCTCATTGGCAAACCTGATGCTGGTGATTGGGTTTCGCTATTAGCCAAGGGTATTAATAGAAGAAAACGATCTCTTCACCGGCGGACGGCGCAAACCCTGTGGGAGCGACACCAACCCCGTAGGAGCGAGGCTTGCCCGCGAATGTTGGTCAACGATGACGCGGGCAATCAGACTGTTCGCGTTTTTTCACCGAGCCTGGCCATGCCCTGGAACGGGTTGACCTCGATATAACGCATCGCCGACTTCATGTCCTTCCACCCCACATAACTCATCAGCGACTTCAAGTCCCACCCCGACTGGTGCGCCCACGAAGCAAACCCCCGACGCAGGGAGTGGCTGGTGTACTGCTCGGCGGCAATCCCTGCCCGGCTCAACGCCTGCCTCAACAGGGGAATCACACTGTTGGCATGCAACCCCTCCTCGCTCAGATTCCCCCACCGATCAATCCCGCGAAACACCGGCCCACGCACCAGCGCAGCTTCACTGACCCAATCGATATACGCCTGCACCGGACACAAACGCTGCAACGCCGGCGTCTGATAGGTCTTGCCCAGGTTCTCCCGGTCACTCTTGCTGCGCGGCAGATACAGGGTGATGCCGGTGCCGGCACTGACTTGCACATGCTCGATCTGCAAGCGGCACAACTCATCGCTACGAAAACCGCGCCAGAACCCCAGCAGGATCAGCGCGATATCACGCTTGGCGCGCAGCAGCGCGGGACGATCGTCTTCGGCCATGGCGACTTGTTTCTCCTGCTCCAACCCGTCGATCACCTGCTCCAGATGCTGAAGCTGCAACGGCTCGGCCTGCTTCTCCTGAGCCGGATGCAACGCGCGAATACCCTTGAACACCTTGCGCACCACCGGCGCCTTGGTCGGGTCGGCAAAACCCTGGCTGTTATGCCACTGCGCCAGCGCCGACAGACGCAGCTTCAAGGTGTTGATCGACAGCACGCCGGCGTGAGCGACCAGATAGCGCGCGACGCTGTCGCCGGTGGCGGGCAGGAAACCGCCCCAGGTCACCTCGAAGTGCTCGATGGCGGCTCGATAGCTGCGACGGGTGTTGTCGCGGGTTGCGGCTTGCAGGTAACGATCGAGATCGCTCATGGAAATGTCCTACAGAGGGCGTGGTGTACTGAAATGGCGTGTCAAAGACTCTGGAATCGTTATGACACGGGGTAATACCAGTATATCCCGTGTGAATAATCATCCGTATTTATCTATTTTATTTGAGTGGTACAATGTGTTTTTACGTAGTACGTACCACATGCAAAAGCAGCAGGAGAAATCATGGCCCGTGGCGGTGTAAACAAGGCGGTCGTTCAGGCTGCACGTCTGGCGATCCTCGCCCGCGGTGAAAACCCAAGCATCGATGCCGTGCGCATCGAAATGGGCAATACCGGATCGAAAACCACAATTCATCGCTATCTGAAGGAGTTGGGGGAAGACCTCAAGCCGGCGGAGGCAGAACCGGCCGAGCCCGTCGACGATGAGTTGCTGGCCCTGGTTTCACGCCTGGCGCAACGCTTGAAGGAGCAGGCTCAGGAGCCGATCGATCAGGCTCGCGAACAATTCGAGACGCAACGCAAGGCACTGGAAACCCAGCTTGAAGAAGCCCGGGAAGCCAACACCGAACTGCACCAGCAATACGAAATCCAGAGCCTGGCGCTGACCCAGGAATCCGAGGCGCTGCACGAAACCCGCGCCCTCCTCCAGGCCGAACAAACCCGCAATGCCGGACTGAATCAGGCGCTGGCCGATTTCGAATTGCGCTTGCAGGACAAGGACGAGCAGATCCGCTCGCTGGAAGAAAAGCACCTGCACGCCCGCGACGCCCTCGAGCACTACCGCAATGCCGTCAAGGAGCAGCGCGAGCAGGAACACAGTCGCCATGAAAGCCAGGTGCAGCAGTTGCAGATGGAGTTGCGCCAGGCCCAGCAAAGCGCGCTGGTGCGCCAGGATGAAATCACCCAGTTGCACCGCGACAACGAGCGCCTGCTGACTGAGAACCGCGGCACCTTGCGCGAACTGGGCTCGATGCAGGAACAGCTCAAGCAGAGCAACACCCGCCAGGATCAGTTGCTTGAGCAGATCACACGGGTCGACGGCGAACGCACCCTCCTCCAGGAACGCTTGCGCGTGGCCCTGCTGGAAAGTCAGTCGTTGAAACAGAATATCGACGAGCAGGCGCAGCTCAACAAATCACTGGAGAGCCGATTGACCAAGGCCCAGGCGGACCTCGACCAGGAAAGCGTGCGTCTGGCGGCGGCCCTTGAGGCCGCAGCGCCAGACGCAGCGAAGGACGCTTAACCGGCGACCGGCGTACGCATGGTGACGAATTCTTCGGCGGCCGTCGGGTGCACGCCGATGGTGTCGTCGAAGTGGCGCTTGGTGGCGCCGGCCTTCAAGGCGATGGCGAGGCCCTGGACAATTTCACCGGCATCCGGCCCGACCATGTGGCAACCCAGCACCTTGTCGGTCTTGGCGTCCACCACCAGCTTCATCAGCGTGCGCTCCTGGCATTCGGTCAGGGTCAGCTTCATCGGCCGGAAACGGCTTTCGAAGATCACCACCTCATGCCCGGCATCGCGCGCTTCTTCTTCGGTCAGACCGACGGTGCCGATGTTCGGCAAGCTGAACACTGCCGTCGGGATCATCTTGTAATCCACCGCACGGTACTGCTCAGGCTTGAACAGACGCCGCGCCACGGCCATGCCTTCGGCCAGGGCCACGGGTGTCAGTTGCACCCGACCGATCACGTCGCCCAATGCGAGGATCGACGGTTCGGCGGTCTGGTACTGATCGTCGACCTCGACGAAACCCTTCCTGTCGAGTTTGACCCCGGTGTTCTCAAGCCCCAGATTGTCCAGCATCGGACGCCGCCCCGTGGCGTAGAACACGCAATCGGTTTCGAGCTGACGACCATCCTTGAGCGTCACTTTCAGACTGCCATCGGCCTGTTTGTCGATACGCTCAATGTCCGCATTGAACTGCAGATCCATGCCGCGCTTGGTCAACTCTTCCTGCAGATGCTTGCGCACCGAACCGTCGAAGCCACGCAGGAACAGTTCGCCACGATAGAGCAAGGTGGTCTGGGCGCCGAGACCGTGGAAGATGCCAGCGAACTCGACCGCGATATAGCCACCGCCCACGACGAGTACGCGTTGTGGCAGTTCTTTAAGGAAAAATGCCTGGTTGGAACTGATCGCCAGTTCATGACCCGGAATCTCCGGAATCTGCGGCCAGCCACCCGTGGCGATCAGGATGTGTTTGGCGCTGTGGCGCTCGCCATTGATCTCGACAGTATGCGGATCGACGATTTTCGCGTGCCCTTCATGCAGGGTCACGCCACTGTTGACCAGCAGGTTGCGATAAATGCCGTTCAGGCGATTGATCTCGCGATCCTTGTTGGCGATCAGCGTCGCCCAGTCGAACTGCGCCTCGTCCAGGCTCCAGCCGAAACCCGAGGCCTGCTCGAAGTCTTCGGCGAAGTGCGCGCCGTAGACCAACAGCTTTTTCGGCACACAGCCGACGTTCACACAGGTGCCGCCCAGATAGCGGCTCTCGGCCACCGCCACCTTCGCACCGAAACCGGCGGCAAACCGAGCCGCCCGCACACCGCCGGAACCGGCACCAATCACATAAAGGTCAAAATCGTAGGCCATCGTCTATCTCCTCGGCAGGTGAACAGCATACCCGCAGTCGTTCACAGGGCAAGGGTTGCCAACAATATGGGCGCGGAAAATGAAAAAGCCACCCGGAGGTGGCTTTTCAGTACAAGCAAGCTGGCGCGCTATCAGTACGCCTTGCCAGTCTTGTAGAAGTTCTCGAAGCAGAAGTTGGTCGCGTCGATGTAACCTTCGGCGCCGCCGCAGTCGAAACGCTTGCCCTTGAACTTGTAGGCCATTACGCAGCCGTTCTGGGCCTGTTTCATCAGGGCGTCGGTGATCTGGATTTCACCGCCCTTGCCTGGCTCGGTCTGTTCGATCAGGTCGAAGATGTCCGGGGTCAGGATGTAGCGACCGATGATGGCCAGGTTCGATGGCGCATCTTCCGGCTTTGGCTTCTCGACCATGCTGTGAACGCGGTAGATGTCGTCGCGGATCATCTCGCCGGCGATCACGCCGTACTTGTTGGTTTCCTGCGGGTCTACTTCCTGGATGGCCACGATCGAGCAGCGGAACTGCTTGTACAGCTTGACCATCTGGGTCAGTACGCCGTCGCCTTCGAGGTTCACGCACAGGTCGTCCGCCAGCACCACGGCGAACGGCTCGTCGCCGATCAGCGGACGACCGGTCAGGATCGCGTGGCCCAGGCCTTTCATTTCGGTCTGGCGGGTGTAGGAGAACGAGCAGTTGTCGAGCAGTTTGCGGATACCGACCAGGTATTTTTCCTTGTCGGTGCCCTTGATCTGGTTTTCCAGCTCGTAGCTGATGTCGAAGTGGTCTTCCAGGGCGCGCTTGCCGCGACCGGTCACGATGGAGATTTCATTCAACCCGGCATCCAGTGCTTCTTCGACGCCGTACTGGATCAGTGGCTTGTTTACCACCGGCAGCATTTCTTTAGGCATGGCTTTAGTCGCTGGCAGGAAGCGAGTACCGTAACCGGCTGCTGGAAACAAGCATTTCTTGATCATATAAGTCCTTGAAAGGGCTGTGTGTACGAGTTCGGCGCAGTCTAATCAGGCGGCGTGCACCTTACAATGCCCGCGCTGGCTAACCGATGCCATCATAGGAGAAATATTTGGGCGGATAGTTCCGCCAAGGTGAAGTTCCTCCGTCAGCAACCTGTTAGTGATAGCAGAGACCGGCAGGATTGCACGCTTGTCGCCTGAACAGGTTGGGGCATTAAACGCTATGATTGCGACAATTCAACCAGCCAACGAGGCAGATAGATGTCGGCAGCAAAAATCGTCAACGGGTACCTGATCAACAAGACCAACGACGGCCAATGGTCGATCAACAGCGCGGCTGGCGAGAAAATCGCCGGGCCATTCCCCACCGAAGCCATGGCGGTGGAAGTGGCGGCGGTGCTGGAGCTTGAGCATCCGGAACCGAAGAAGCGCGGCAAGGACAAAAACTGATCCCTGCAATGCCCGAATTGAAACGCTCCCTGTAGGAGCTGCCGAGTGCAACGAGGCTGCGATCTTTTGATTTTCAAAAAAGATCAAAAGATCGCAGCCTCCGACAGCTCCTACAGTGGCTTATCGCCACAACCTTTTGCCCGCGACGCTGTCACAGGCTTTGCCCATCCCCTTTCGATGACACCGACATGACCAAATTCTTGCCACTGATCGCGGTACTGGCCCTGAGTGGCTGCGCGACGTCCGAACCCACCTACCTGAACAATGGCGAACAAGGCCTGGCCATCGACTGTTCAGGCGAAGCCAACTCCTGGGCGAGCTGTTATGAAAAGGCCGACGCGTCCTGCGCGGGCACCGGCTACCGCATCGTCGGCACCGATGGCACGCCGGCGCCGGACGAGAGCGACAAGACCCTGGGCGTAGACGTCGGCAACTACAAGAACCGCAGCGTCGTGGTGGTCTGCAAGTAAGGCGCCCTGCCTCCGTTATGCAAATGCCGCCCGTTTGGCGGCATTTATTGTGAATATCGGCTGTCGATCAGCCAGAAATGCACGCATTCGCGGCATTCTGCACATCCTTTGGACGCACCGGCACGTTGGACATGCTCTCATGCAACTTGATGCTGCTGCCGCCCGAACGCTCTTCGATATCGAATACTGCCGTCGGACCCGATGACAGTTTCTGCGGCACGATCACCCGCACCCCGTCCTTGTGCGGTTCGATCTGCAACGCTCCGCGACTGCTGGCGAGCTTTTCGCTCAGGCATTGCGCGTACTCATGGGGTTTCTTGCCGGAAATCACGTTCATGGTGGGCAGCGTCTGGTTGATCTCCGAGACGCTTGCGCAACCACCCAATGCCAAGACCATTGGCAGACCCCACACACCCCACTTCATACCAAACCTCCGATAAAGACCCTCCGACAGCACAAACCTGGTTTTTCTCCGGGGTCGACTGCATTTATCTGCACCCTACGCCCCGGAACGTCTCTAAATTGTCAAAGCAGCGTCAGGCAACAGGATATTTCCGCCTGCGGGCTGATAAACTGCGCCCCATCGTTTTGATTTTGTAGAAAAAGCCCTTCCGGAGGCGCCCACATGAAATTCATTCACCAGCGCGAGCACCTCAACGAGGACGACATCGTCGTCATTCAATGCTCGCAGACCTGCAACATCCGCCTGATGAACGACGCCAACTTCCGCAGCTTCAAAAATGGCGGCCGTCACACCTATCACGGTGGCGCATTCGACAAATTCCCCGCGCGCATTACCGCGCCGAGCACCGGTTTCTGGAACATCACCATCGACACCGTCAGCCGTCGGGCGATCAGCGTGACCCGCAAGCCGAACCTGACCCACTCGATCAAAATCATCCGCCGCTCGGCCACCAAGCTCAGCTGAACATCGCCTTCCCGCTCCTGAACAGAGCCCCAGACAGACAGGTACGACCGTGGCCCAGACAACCAAATACGTAATCAAGTACAAGCTCAACGGCGAACGCCGCTTCGAATTCGCCCAGCTGGAAAACGGCACCCAGGAAGAAGCCAAGGCCGCCTTGGACGCCTTGCACGGCCAGGGCGACGATGTCATCAGCGAAATCAGCGTCAGCAAGGCGCTGTAATTCGCAGTTCGACCGCAAGCGACGGAGTGTCCGCGCCCACAACCCGTCGCAGACTGCTCGCCTCAATCACGTGAGGCCCGCCAATGAGTGAGCAATACCTGAACAGGCTGAATTGGCCGTCGCTGGAACAGCAACTCGATCAGGACGGCTGTGCGGTCATCCCTTCGCTGTTGAGCCACAAGGCCTGTGACGAACTCAGTGCCTTGTACGGCCAATCCGATCCCTTTCGCACGCAAGTGATCATGGCCCGCCACGGCTTCGGCCGCGGCGAGTACAAGTACTTGCGCTACCCCCTGCCGGACCTGGTCGCGCGCCTGCGCAGTGCGCTGTATCCGCGATTGGTGCCGATCGCCAATCGCTGGTACGAGCATATGGGCCTGCCAGACCGTTTTCCTGACAACCACACAGCCTTTCTCGAACGTTGTCATGCCGCCGGTCAGCAACGCCCTACACCACTGTTGCTGCAATACGGTCCGCAGGACTACAACTGCCTGCATCAGGACCTGTACGGCGAGCACGTTTTCCCACTGCAGGTCGCGATTCTTCTGTCAGAACCGGGTGAAGACTTTACGGGTGGCGAATTCGTCCTGACCGAACAACGTCCGCGCATGCAATCGCGCCCGCAGGTGGTGGGCCTCAAGAAAGGGGATGGTTTGATTTTTGCCGTCAACCAGCGACCGGTCCAAGGCACCCGCGGCTTTTACCGGGTCACCCTGCGCCACGGCGTCAGTCGCCTGCACAGCGGCAAACGCCATACCCTGGGCATAATTTTTCACGATGCGTCATGACCATGAACCCGATGACCTTTGACCTGTTCGCCGACGCCGAGCCGGAGCAACAGCCGCGGCGCGAACAGATCGGCGAACAATCCTGCGTATTGAGGGGCTTTGCCCTGCCCTGGCTGGACCGCTTGCTGCCGGCACTGGAAGCGGTGCTGGCGGCTGCGCCCTTGCGGCAAATGGTCACCCCCGGCGGTTTCACCATGTCGGTGGCCTTGAGCAGTTGCGGCACGTGGGGCTGGACCACCGATCGCAGCGGCTATCGTTACACCCGCGACGATCCGCAAACGGGCCTGCCGTGGCCGTCGATGCCGGAGGTGTTTTTCCAGTTGGCGCAGGCGGCGGCACGGGACGCGGGGTTTACAGACTTCGAGCCCGATTCCTGCCTGATCAACCGCTATGTCCCAGGCGCAAAGATGTCGCTGCATCAGGACAAGGACGAAAAATCCTACGCAGAGCCGATCGTCTCGGTGTCGCTGGGATTGCCGGCCATGTTTCTGTTCGGAGGGTTCGCAAGGGGCGACAAAAGCCAGCGAGTGCCGTTGCTGCATGGCGACATCGTGGTCTGGGGCGGCGTGGATCGCTTGCGTTATCACGGCGTCCTGCCGATCAAGGACGGGCAGCACTCGATCCTCGGCGAGCAGCGGATCAACTTCACGTTTCGTCGGTCGCATTGAAGGCTCGTTGAACGCTCGGAATTTGACCGCAAGCGCCGGAGTGCCGGGGCACTTGCAGGTGATTAATCTGTGCTGAACGGGTCAACGGATACAAAGCCATGACAAGCCAAACGACAAAAATCAGCACCGAGAACGATCCACGCTGGGCCGCCGTTGTCGCACGCGATCCACAGGCGGACGGGCAGTTTGTCTACGCGGTGAAAACCACCGGGATCTACTGCAACCCCAGCAGCCTGGCGCGCTTGCCCAAGCCGCAGAACGTCGAATTCTTCGATACTGCCGAACAGGCGCAGGCGGCGGGTTATCGCCCGAGCAAGCGTGCGGCGAAGGATCAGAGTGATCTGGCGGCGCAACATGCCGCGACGGTGGCTGCCGCTTGCCGCCAGATCGAAACGGCCGAGGAACTTCCGGCGTTGAACGACCTGGCCCAGGGCGCCGGCTTGAGCAGCTTTCACTTTCACCGGGTGTTCAAGGCCGTGACCGGCCTGACGCCCCGGGGTTACGCCGCCGCCCATCGTTCGCGCCGGGTGCGGGAGCGGTTGACGGATGGCCGTTCGGTTACCGACGCGCTGTACGACGCCGGCTTCAACTCCAACAGCCGCTTTTATGAGGCGGCGGATCAGGTGCTGGGCATGAAACCCGCCGATTACCGCGCCGCCGGGCAGAACAACGACATTCGATTCGCCGTCGGCCAGTGCTCCCTCGGGGCGATTCTGGTGGCGCAAAGCGAGCGTGGGGTGTGCGCGATTCTGCTGGGGGATGATCCGCAGCAACTGGTCTGCGACCTGCAGGACAAGTTTCGCCGCGCCAATCTGATCGGCGCCGACAAGGACTTCGAACAACTGATCGCCAGGGTCGTGGGTTTTATCGAGGCGCCGGCGTTGGGCCTGGATCTGCCGCTGGATGTACGCGGCACGGCGTTTCAGGAGCGGGTCTGGCAAGCGTTGCGGGAGATTCCCGTGGGCAGCACCGCCAGCTATGCCGACATTGCGCAGCGCATCGGCTCACCGAAAGCCGTCCGCGCCGTAGCCCAGGCCTGCGGTGCGAACAGCCTGGCGGTCGCGATTCCCTGTCACCGCGTGGTGCGCAGCGATGGCAATCTGTCCGGGTATCGTTGGGGCGTGGAGCGCAAGCGCCAACTGCTCGACCGGGAACACCCCGACCTGTAAACACACGGACCTGTGGGAGCAAGGCTTGCCCGCGAATAGGCCAGAGAGGCCTCTAAAAGCTTCGCGGGCAAGCCTCGCTCCTACGGGGTGGGAGTGTCAGTGGTCAACGGTTTACGTCCACCACCACCCGCCCGCGCAATTGCCCGGCCAGCAGCCGTGGCGCCATTTCGATCACTTCGCTCAAGCCGATTTCGTGGCTGATCAACGCCAACAGCTTGAAATCCAGATCCTGCGCCAGTCGGCGCCAGGCCTCGATCCGCCGGGCCTTGGGCTGCGTGACACTGTTGATCCCCGCGAGGGTCACGCCACGCAAAATGAACGGCGCGACCCTCGCCGGGAAATCCATGCACTGGGCCAGGCCACAAGCGGCCACCGTGCAATGTCCTTCACCCGCACCCCAACCATTGAGCCATTTCACCCAGGCTCCGGGTTTTTCCATTACCGGCGGCTATGCTTTTTTCGCGGTGGTCAAAAACCGCGAGAACGGTCCTGTCGATGGAGTTGACCATGTCCTGCCTTCGTTCGTTTGCCGCGGTACTGATGCTCTGCCTGATGAGCCTTACCAATATCCAGGCCGCACCTGCGCAGCCCCCGGCACCCGATGCCCCGAGCTGGCCGCAGGTGCTGAACAACGATGATGCCAAACTGACGATCTACCAGCCGCAACTCGACAGTTGGGACGGTTACACCCTGCTGGCCCGGGCCGCGGTGGAGGTCACCGACAAGGACGGCAAATCCACCTTCGGCATTGTGCACTTCAGTGCCCATACGCTGGTGGACAAGGCCACCCGCTGGGTCGAACTGGATCAGTACACCATCACCAAAGTCGATTTCCCCTCCGCCGCGACGAACCTCGACAGCTGGATGCAAGAGCTGAAAAACGATGCGCTGAACCGCAAGAAAACCATTTCCCTGGATCAACTCGAAGCCGCACTGGGCACGGTCGCCGCCGAGCAGAAGGCAAGCAGCGACCCCATCGACAACACGCCGCCCACCATCATCAGCTCCGAAGTGCCGGCCATTCTGGTGTACATCGACGGCGAGCCGGTGTATCGCCCCGTCGAAAGCACTGTGCTGCAACGGGTGATCAACACCCGGCCGCTGCTGCTCAAGGATGCCCAGGGCAAACATTATCTGCATGTGTTCGACGGCTGGATGGCGGCGGATGCGTTGAGCGGCCCCTATACCCCGTTAGCGTCACCTTCGGCTGATCTGGAAAAAGCCAGGAAGGCCGCGATCCAGAGCCGTCAGGTCGACCTGCTGACAGGCCAGAGCGATCCAAAGGACAAGATCCCCAGCCTGGCCAAACCGCCCGTGCCACAGATTCATGTGGCGACAAAACCCACGGAATTGATTGTCACGGACGGCGCCGCGCAATGGCAGCCGATCCAGGGCACGCAACTGCTTTATGTGATGAACACCACCGGACACATCTTCAAGGAGATCGGCGACCAGAACAGTTACCTGCTGATCTCCGGTCGCTGGTTCCGCGCCCCTGACATGCAAGGCCCCTGGACCTTCGTGCCGGCGGACAAGTTGCCGGCTGACTTTGCCAATATTCCTGACGACAGCGCCAAGGAGAACGCCAAGGCTTCGGTGGCAGGCACACCGCAAGCGAAGGAAGCGGCGATTGCCGCCAGCATTGCGCAAACCTCGGCCGTCAAGAAGAGCCAGTTGAAAATGACGGCGCCGCAATTCGACGGCCAGCCGCAACTCAATGGCATCAAGGGCACGCCGTTGCAGTACGTGGTGAACAGCCCGACACCGATCATCATGGTCGACGCCAAGAGCTGGTACGCGGTGGAGAACGGGGTCTGGTTCGTCGCCACCTCGGTGCAGGGCCCGTGGACAGTCGCCACCTCGGTGCCGGCCGTCATTTATTCGATTCCCCCCAGTTCCCCCCTGCACTACCTCACCTACGTCAAAGTCTATTCAGCCAGCGGCGACGTCGTGGTAGTGGGCTACACACCGGGCTATCAGGGCTCAACCCTGGATCCGGACACGGGCGTGGTGGTGTACGGAACGGGTTACTACTATTCGCCATGGGTCGGCACGGTCTGGTACGGCCCGCCGGTGACTTACGGTTTCGGCGCGGCGATTCGCTACACGCCTTGGACCGGCTGGGCGTATGGCTACGGATTTGGCTGGAGCTGGGGCGGCAGTACCGTGGCCGTGGGTTGGGGCTGGGGCGCTTATCCGTGGTGGGGCAATTACGGTTGGGGCTACGCCTGGGGCCCCCATCTATACCCGGCGCCGATGCCCTGGGGCGGCGTCGCCTACGGTTATCACGGCGGTGCGGTGGCCTGGGGACCCGGTGGCTGGGCCGGCACCTCCGGCAACATCTACCGTCAATGGGGCGATAGCGCCTCGGTCAGTCGCTACAGTGGCGGGTACAACGCCTGGACCGGTAATCGCTGGGCCGGACAGGTCGGCGCCTCCTACAACTCGCGCACCGGCGTCGCCGCTGCCGGTCAACGAGGGGCCGTGGAGAATGTCTATACCGGCAACTACGCGGCCGGGCGCGAAGGTGTTGCCACGGGGCCCAACGGTGGAGCCATCGCCGGCCAGCACGTGACCGCGGGCAACGTGTACACCGGCAATCAGGTCAACGCCAATCGTGGCGCGGTCTACAACCCCAATACCGGCAACACCACCGATTACCGCAGCGTGCGCGGCCCCAACAGTGGCGCCGCGCAGATCGGCAACAACGTTTACGCCGGCCACGATGGCAACGTCTACAAGAAGACCGATGATGGCTGGCAATCGATGGTCGGCGGCACCAACCGCCTCAATTCGGCCAATACGACGCAAGTGCAAAATCTCAACCGCGACTACCAGGCCCGCTCGTTCGGCAATGAACGGATGAACAACTTTCAGAACTCGTCCCAGTTCATGAATCGCTCGTTTGGCGGGGGTGGTGGCGGCGGATTTCATCGACGCTAAACGCAATTCTGCTTCCACTGCAGGAGCCGAGCTTGCTCGTGATGGATTCTGGAACTGCGCGGGGGTCTGGTTCCCCACGTCATCGTTGACCACCATCACGAGCAAGCTCGCGCCTCCAGGGTCGGGGGCAACGAGGCTTGGCCAATGGGTACGGATCGCCGTTAAACTGATCGCCGCTACTCCCCTGCCCGGTTTCCCAGTCGGAGAACTCTCACCATGAGCCAATGGCCAGACACCCGCATTCTTGACCTGCTCGGCATCGAACTGCCCATCATCCAGGGCCCCATGGCCGGCGCCACCAATTCGTCCATGGTCATCGCCGCCTGCAATGCCGGCGGCCTGGGTTCGATGCCGGCGGCCATGCTGAGCATTGACCAGTTGCGCGACGAGCTGACAACCATCCGCCAACACACCCAGCGTCCGATCAACGTCAACTTTTTCTGCCACCAACCGCCGCCGGTGGACGAGCAGCGCGCGCGGGAATGGAAAAATCTGCTGGAGCCCTATTACCGCGAGCTGGGCGTCGACTTCGATGCGCCGACACCGGTGTCCAACCGCGCGCCGTTCGACGTCGCGGGTTGCGAAGTGATCGAGGCGTTTCGCCCCGAAGTCGTAAGTTTTCACTTTGGTTTGCCGGAGAAATCCCTGCTCGATCGGGTCAAGGCCACAGGGGCGAAGGTGTTGTCTTCAGCCACGACAGTCGAAGAAGCCATCTGGCTGGAAGAGCACGGCTGCGATGCGATCATCGCCATGGGGTACGAAGCAGGCGGGCATCGCGGGATATTTCTCAGTGAAGACTTGAGCAGCCAGATCGGCACCTTCGCCCTGGTGCCACAGGTTGTGGACGCGGTGAAGGTGCCGGTGATAGCCGCAGGTGGCATCAGCGATGGTCGTGGAGTGGCGGCGGCGTTCATGCTGGGCGCTTCGGCGGTGCAGGTGGGGACGGCTTATCTGTTCACTCCGCAAGCCAAGGTCAGCGCCTCGCACCACAAGGCACTGCGCACGGCCCAGGCCAGCCAGACTGCCGTGACCAACCTGTTCACCGGTCGCCCGGCGCGGGGGATTCTCAACCGGGTCATGCGCGAGCTTGGGCCGATCAGCGACAAGGCGCCGGCGTTCCCCCTCGCGGGTGGTGCGCTGATGCCGCTGCGGGCCAAAGGGGAAGCGGATTTCAGCAATCTGTGGGCCGGGCAGGCGTTTACCCTGGGCGTTGAGATGACGAGTGAGGAGTTGACCCGGCGGTTGGCGGAGGATGGGTTGGCCAGGTTGACTCACCGCTAAATCCGCAACCACTGTCTGACTCACGATAGCCTGTGGAGGGCTTGAACTGTGGCGTAAGCAAACAGTCCATTCCGTTTGCAGGCATTTCGCTATATATTCCGTTATATAACGAATCACCCCCTCGTAACACCTGCTTATAACGGAGCCGTTTCATGACCATTCGTGCCTCACGTTTTGCCCCTGGTTGCCTGGCCACCCTTCTCTCTGTACTCGCCTTCGGCTCCGCCCAGGCCGATGAGGTCCAGGTCGCTGTCGCTGCCAACTTCACCGCGCCGATCCAGGCGATCGCCGCCGATTTCGAAAAAGACACCGGCCACAAGCTGGTGACTTCGTTCGGTGCAACCGGTCAGTTCTACACCCAGATCAAGAACGGCGCGCCGTTCGAAGTGTTCCTTTCGGCGGACGACACCACCCCGGAAAAACTGGAGAAGGAAGGCGATACCGTCAAGGGCTCGCGCTTCACCTACGCCATCGGCACCCTGGCACTGTGGTCGGCCAAGGAAGGTTATGTCGATGCCAAGGGTAAAGTACTGAGCGACAACCAGTACCAGCACCTGTCCATCGCCAACCCGAAAGCCGCGCCTTACGGCCTGGCAGCGACCCAGGTCCTGGCCAAGCTGGGCCTGACCGACAAGGTCAAGGACAAGATCGTTGAAGGCCAGAACATTACCCAGGCCTATCAATTCGTTTCCACCGGCAACGCCGAGCTGGGCTTCGTCGCCTTGTCGCAGATTTACAAAGACGGCAAAGTCGCCAACGGTTCGGCGTGGATCGTTCCGGCTGACATGCACGACCCGATCAAACAGGACGCGGTGATCCTCAACAAGGGCAAGGACAACCCGGCAGCCAAGGCGCTGGTTGACTACCTCAAGGGCCCGAAAGCCGCTGCCGTCATCAAATCCTATGGTTACCAGCTCTAAATGACCCTGACGAGTGCCGATTTTTCCGCCATCTGGCTGACCCTGAAACTGGCGTCCCTGACGACCGTCATCCTGTTGGTGATCGGCACCCCGCTGGCGTTGTGGCTCTCGCGCACCCAATCCTGGTTGCGCGGTCCGGTCGGGGCGATCGTCGCCCTGCCCCTGGTTCTGCCGCCCACGGTGATTGGCTTTTATCTGTTGCTGGCCCTCGGTCCCCACGGGTTCATCGGCCACTTCACCCAGTCACTGGGGCTCGGCACCCTCACTTTCAGTTTTGCAGGTCTGGTAATCGGCTCGGTGCTGTACTCGATGCCGTTCGTGGTCCAGCCGCTGCAAAACGCTTTTTCCGCCATCGGCACCCGTCCGCTGGAAGTGGCCGCCACCTTGCGCGCCAATCCCTGGGATACCTTTTTCAGCGTGACCCTGCCGCTGGCCCGCCCCGGCTTCATCACCGCCGCCATCCTCGGCTTCGCCCATACCGTGGGTGAGTTTGGCGTGGTGCTGATGATCGGCGGCAACATTCCCGACAAGACCCGCGTGGTGTCGGTGCAGATCTACGATCACGTCGAAGCCATGGAATACGCCCAGGCCCATTGGCTGGCCGGGGCGATGCTGGTGTTCTCCTTCGCGGTGTTGCTGGCGTTGTACTCCAGTCGCAAAACCAAAGCAGGCTGGAGCTGATCGATGATTCAAACACGCTTGAAATTGAGCTATTCGGGCTTTGCCCTGGATGTCGACCTGCAGCTGCCCGGCCGTGGCGTCACTGCGTTGTTCGGCCACTCAGGCTCGGGCAAGACCACCTGCCTGCGTTGCATCGCGGGCCTTGAACGTGCCGAACAGGGCTTCATCCAGGTCAATGACGAGGTCTGGCTCGACAGCGAACGGCAGATCTTCGTCCCGCCGCACAAACGTGCCCTGGGTTACGTGTTCCAGGAAGCCAGCCTGTTTGCGCATCTGTCGGTGTTGGCGAACCTGGAGTTCGGGCTCAAGCGCATCCCCAAAAACCAGCGCCGTGTCGACATGGCCCATGCCACCGAGCTGCTGGGGATCGGCCATTTGCTCGATCGTCATCCGCAACACCTGTCCGGCGGCGAACGGCAACGCATCGGCATCGCCCGCGCCCTGCTCACCAGCCCGAAACTGCTGCTGATGGACGAGCCACTGGCGGCGCTGGACTCCAGGCGCAAAAGCGAGATCCTGCCTTACCTGCAGCGGCTGCACGACGAACTGGATATTCCGGTGCTGTACGTCAGCCACTCCCAGGATGAGGTGGCGCGGCTGGCTGACCACATCGTGCTGCTCAGCGAGGGCAAGGCCCTGGCCAGCGGCCCTGTCGGTCAGACTCTGGCGCGTCTCGATCTGCCACTGGCCATGGGCGATGACGCCGGTGTGGTAATCGAGGGTCGCGTCAGCCACTACGATGCCGACTACCAGTTGCTGACCGTGCAATTACCCGACACCGACCTGAACCTGCGCGTGGCTCATACACCGATGGCGCCGGGTCAGACATTACGCTGCAAGGTTCAGGCGCGAGATGTCAGTCTTAGCCTGCACAACGCCGAGCACAGCAGCATCCTCAATCGACTGCCGGTGACCGTGGTCAGCGAAATGGCAGCCGATAACGCCGCCCACGTGCTGCTGCGCCTGGATGTGGCGGGAACACCGCTGTTGGCGCGCATTACCCGCTTCTCCCGCGACCAGCTCAAGGTACAGCCCGGTCAGCCGCTGTGGGCGCAGATCAAGGCAGTGGCCGTACTGGCATAAAAGTCATTGGCACGACCGCCAAGGCGTGGGGTCAATGGCTTTAACGGCCCCTGACTCCACGCCAAGGACAATCGCCATGCCCGACGCCCTGCCGCCCGATCTGCGCTACGTCGATGACACACTGCCCGGTATCACCCGCAAGAAACTGCGGGGCAAGTTCCAGTATTTCGATCCGGCCGGCCAACGCATTACCGATCAGCAAGAAGTTCATCGCATCAACGCACTGGCAGTACCGCCCGCCTACACCGATGTGTGGATCTGCGCCGATCCGCGCGGTCACCTGCAAGCCACCGGCCGCGATGCTCGAGGCCGCAAACAGTACCGCTATCACCCACGCTGGCGGGAAGTGCGCGATGGCGACAAGTACTCGCGCCTGCGGGATTTCGGCCTGGCGCTGCCCAAATTGCGTAAAAAGCTGGAAGCCCTCTTGGCAGAGCCGGGGTTCAGCCGCGACAAGGTCATGGCCACCGTGATCACCCTGCTCGATGCCACGCTGATTCGCGTCGGCAACACTCAATACGCCAAGGAAAACCGGTCCTACGGGCTGACCACCCTGCGCGATCGTCATGTCCAGATCAACGGCAGTGCGATCAAGTTTCAGTTTCGCGGCAAAAGTGGCGTTGAACACCAAATCACGGTGAAGGATCGTCGGCTGGCGCGGATCGTCAAACGCTGCCAGGAAATCCCCGGGCAGAACCTCTTTCAATACCTCGACGAGGACGGCGAGCGGCACAGCGTCACTTCTGCCGACGTCAACGCCTACCTGAAAACCCTGACCGGTGCCGATTTCACCGCCAAGGACTATCGCACCTGGGCCGGTAGCGCCCTGGCACTTTCGGTGCTGCGTGAACTGCAATGGCAACCTGAATCGGAAGCGAAACGGCAGGTGGTGGAGATGGTCAAAGACGTCTCCAGACAACTGGGCAACACGCCGGCCGTGTGCCGCAAATGCTATATCCATCCGGCTGTGCTCGAGGGTTTTCCGCTAGGCCGGTTGGCCGAACTGCCACGGCCGCGGGTGCGCAAGGGCTTACGCGCCGAGGAAGTCGCGCTGGCGATGTTGCTGGAGAAACTGGCGTCAGAGCCGACGAGTTGACCTGTCTATTTTTTGCACGATTACAAATGACTTCTATATTTGATCTGTACATGAATCAGCTGCGGTGAAGCCATGGAAGACATTTTTGTCGTCAAGCGCTGCAATAAAATCATCATCCATGGCCGCCGGGCCGGCGAAACCGGTCACCCACCACCCGATGCCGCTGTCTGGTACCGCATTTACGATACCCGCACCAACGGCTATTTCGGTGACGGCTTTGAACTTGAAGAAGACGCGCAGCGCGTCTGCCGCCAGCTGAATGCCAGATCACAGGTAACGGCCCGCCAAGGCTGAGGAGCCTTGACGTGCCTGCTACGGGTCTATACTGAGGAAAGCTGAGGTTTTCAGCTTCAATCGGTAGCAAGCTCGCCCCAAGCGGGCTTTTTACTGCCCTCAGGTGTCCTCAACGGAGGTGCTTCCCATGTCCGAAAAAGAGTCCATCACCACCCTGCTCACCTTGCTCGATTCCCGTCAGGTTCGCCTGGCAGCTGCCTGCAAGGAAATCGCCGATTGGGTCGATCATCAAGGCGGACATCCGACCGCCCTGCGAATTCGCGATCGCCTGAACGACATCGAAAAGGATACTCCCCTGATCCGCAACACCCTGTCGGCACTCAAACCTGTCGACCGGCCACTGCCACGGTTCAGATGAGCCTTTGATGCAAGCAAACGGTGCGACACCGCAGGCGTGACTGACGACATTTTCGTCAGCCAGCCCGTGTCTGCTTGCCCCACTGACCACTCCTCCCGATATAAAACAGCCCAGCCCCGTGCTGGGATTTTTTTTGCTCGAATTCCACTCAATGAACGTCGCCAGCCCCGTGGGGTCCAACGATCACACGTCACGAGGAGACGTCCCGATGGTTACCCACTTCAAAGTCAGCGGGCACCTGGCCTGCGGTCACAAAGGCAACAACCTCGTTTCAACCCGTGAACTGAACCGGGTCAAATGCAGAAGCTGTCGCAACACCGACGCCTACAAAGAGGCGCGCAAGACCCAGCGCAACGCCGCGCGACGCGCCGCCCGCAAAGCCAGGCTCACCCCAACCGCGACCGACTGGCGCCAGGCCTGGACCGAACGAATGGTGGCCATGCCCGGCCTGCAAAGACTTCCCCGTGGTTTCAGTGGCCAGCCTTTCGTGTAACTGACAGCATCCGGCGGCCGATCACCACGGCCGCCGGTTGGTTGCGTCTGGAAACGTTCTACTACAACGCGGAAAATCTGGCGCAAGCCAGGATCGATTGCGAAACCGGCGGCGGTAGCTGGAAAGTCAGGTAATTGGGTTTCAAGCCGGCGGCTGCATGATTTCGCGCAGTGACATGCGCTTGAACGTTTCGACCAACCCCCGCCCTTCCTGCGGCTCACAGGAGATGGCGAGGCGCACGGTCGCTTCCCCCAGATGCCAGATCAGGAACGCCGACTGGCGAACCTTCTGCGCATCACAGTGCGGGTACACCCGCAGCATCGCCTCGGCCAGCACATCGCCGGCTTCACGGCTTTCTTGCAGTTCCAGCGCCAGCAGCTGCTTGTCGGCCTGCATGCCGCACCAGATGTCACGCATCGCCGGTGTCGCCAGCACGATCTCGTAGTACTGATCCAGCAGGTCTGAAAAAGCCGCCTGCAGCCCCTGCGCGTCCTCTACCGCACCCAACGCCTGTTCGATGCAGCAACGGCATTCGGCGTTGTAACGCTCGGCCAGGGTCTGGATCACCGAGCTTTTATCGGGGAAATACTGATACAGCGAGCCGATGGAAATCCCCGAACGCTCGGCGATTTCACTCATTTTCAGCTGATCGCTGCCCTTGGTCGCGATCAAATCCGTCGCCACGCCAAGGATGCGCTCCTGACGTTCGCGGCTGCGTTGCTGCGTGGGGTTGCGGCGAGTCGGCTCGACAGGCTGTTCGAGGACTTCACTGGTCTTCTTCGGCACGACGTTGCTCCCCCGATCTGAAACATGACATTGACTCACCTTAGCACTCGACTTCAATGGACCCAAGAGCTCGCGCCCGTCCGTCGGGTTGTACTCGTCATCAATTGACGACAAAACATGAGGGTCTATCATCTTTTAAACGTGAGGACTACTCACATTAGCGAGAGAGATGAACGCGATGAACAGCCATCAACAAACGATCCTGGTTCTCGGCGCCACTGGCAAAACCGGCCGGCGGATCGCTCAGCACCTCGAGACGAGCGGCCATGACGTGCGCTTCGGCTCGCGCAGCGCAACGCCATCCTTTGACTGGGAGGACCGTTCGACCTGGGCAGCAGCCCTCGACGGCGTTCAGGCGACGTACATTTCCTTTCAACCGGATCTCGCCGTACCCGGCGCCCTGGAGACGATCCAGGCATTCACCCGGCAGGCGGTGCAAAGCGGCGTCGGCAAGCTGGTCTTGCTGTCGGGTCGTGGAGAAGCGGAGGCGGAACAGGCCGAGCGTGTCGTGCAAAACAGCGGTGTCGACTGGACCATCCTGCGAGCCAGCTGGTTTTGCCAGAATTTCAGCGAGGCGCATTTCCTTGAACCCATCCTGCAAGGCGAACTGGTACTGCCCGTCGGCGATATCGCCGAGCCTTTCGTCGACGTGGAAGACATCGCCGAAATCGCCGTCGCCGCGCTGACTCAACCTGGCCACAGCGGCCAGCTCTACGAACTCACCGGTCCTCAAGCGCTGACCTTTGCCCAGGCCGTCGCCGAAATCGCCCGTGCAACCCGGCGCGATATCCGTTTTGTCACAGTGTCGGCAGAAGCTTATGGGCAGGCGCTGAAACAGGAGCACATGCCGGCCGAGGTGACTGATCTGGTGTTGTATTTGTTTACGACGGTGCTCGATGGTCGCAACACACCCGTTGCCGATGGCGTGCAGCGCGCGCTGGGGAGACCCGCGAGAAGCTTTACAGATTATGTCCAGCGTACGGCAACGTCAGGGGTCTGGAGCCAGCAGTAACAAGTGTCGACGGGCTGCATGGCGACAACCGATTTCCTCGACTAGGGTCTTTTGCGTATTCAACTGCGGCGCCTTCATTGGCAGGAGCCTGATAAGGAGGAAGCGATGTCATCCATTCGTAATGCCGAGCAAACGTACCGCCGATGGTCCAGCCCGATCCTGCTCGAACTCAAGGAGCGAGAGCATCAACTCGACCCGCTCGATCGTGAAGCGTTGCAAAACATCTTGTTGGAAAGGCGATTGATCAACAGCGGCAACCCTGACGGCAACGAACGGCGCAAGGCCGGGCTGGACAGACACGTCTGAAAAAACCGCAGGAGCGAGATAGCTCGCTCCTGCGGTTTTCCGCTTGTCCGGTGGCCGGCACCTTTTCCCATCCCCCTCCTTCCAACGCTATACCCTCCCCGCGCGTGGAAGACTCAGACGATGAACAGATCAATGGCTGCTCTTACCTTGGTAGGCCTGCTGTCGAGCACCTCACTCCCTGCATTGGCGACCGAAACCACCTCCCAGGGATCCGCCGTGCCACCGGCGGCCATTCCAGGGCTCAACCAGGCTCAGGGCGCCGAGTCCAAGGAGGACAAAGCCAATAAAAAAGGCGAGGAAGCGGCAGGGTCCAACTCGGGCACCGATGCGCAAACTCAGAAGAAAGAAGCAGAATCCTCCAGCAGCTCAGGGCAAGAGGCGAAACAACAAGGCGAAGGCTGAACAGCCTCGAACGCTAATCTGGGAGCATTTGGAATCGCCTGAATTTGCGGGTGAGCTTTTTCCCTGCCTGAAACACATCCGGTAATCTTCGGGTGCATACTAAGCTAGTCTTTCCACTCTAAAACAGAATCGAACGATCTCCTCTTTCCTCTTTCGAGAGTACGTGAACGTGAAAGGCAGATTGATTGGCGCTGCTGCGCTCGTGGCCTGTGTATGTGGCCTGGGTTACGGATTCAGTACATGGCAGGACAGCAAGAGCCGGCGACAGGATGAGCTTTGCCATGTGGCCCAGGAGCATCTCAAGGGCGTAGAGATCCAGGCTCGCGCCATGGCCGCTGGTTTGTCCGTCGAAGATTACGCCGAAGCAGAAAAAGCCGACGTCGGCAAACTCATCCACGCCCTGGATACCGCCAACACCAAGGAAGAGGTGGAAGCCGTCATTTCGGAACACTCCGCCACCGTCGAAGCCAAGGTCGCGGCAACCGATGCGGAAGTGAAGTCCCGGGGCGAACAACCCTTCCTCGGCCAACAGCGCAAAGAGCAGCGCATCACCACCGACGTCAAACAGGAAATCCAGCGCGCCGAGAAGGCTGTCAGCACGGCGTGTGAGTGAAGCCCCATTGCAAAATTGCGGACCAGAAACAAACAAGGGTTTGCATCAGCTTTCGCCCGCAAACCCTTGATTTAAAATGGTGCCCGAAGCCGGAATCGAACCGGCACGCCCTTACGAGCGGGGGATTTTAAGTCCCATGCGTCTACCAGTTTCGCCATTCGGGCGGTAGCGCGGTGAATCAGAGGGTGGAAATATATACATCCCGGTCTGGTGAAGCAAGGTCGCATGTGTGATTTGCGAGACTAAATCATGCTGAGAGCAAAAATAAAAAACTTCTTAAATCATGAACCTACGCAACATATTTCGGATTCGCGCCAGGTTTTGGCGATCATGCGACCGCTACTTTTGCGCTGCTATCAAGACTTCATTGCCAACGACATCGCCTGGAGTACAGGTATCCCTGAAAGTAGCGGGAAACTCGTCAGCACCAGACGTTCTGATTGGCAGAACCCCAGACGTTCCTGAAGACAATAAAAAACCCCGTAGATCATCGATCTACGGGGTTGTTTATAGTGGAGGCCGAGGTCGGAATCGAACCGGCGTAGGCGGATTTGCAATCCGCTGCATAACCATTTTGCTACTCGGCCTCAAAACATTTGCTGTCAGTAGCAACAACATCAAATGCGTAAAACTTGGAGCGGGAAACGAGACTCGAACTCGCGACCCCGACCTTGGCAAGGTCGCGCTCTACCAACTGAGCTATTCCCGCGTCTTGGTGTGGCGCATTCTATAGATTCCAGAAGCCCCGTCAACCCTTTGATTCAAAAAAGTTTTATTTCTTTTCAACGTCGGTCTTCAGATGCGGCCAGGCAGCCCGCAAGTATTGGACCATGGACCACAAAGTGAGGCCCGCGGAGACCATCAGCAAGGCGTAACCGAGCAACACCCAGAAGCTGAAGTCTTTCGGATTGGCCAGCAGGATCACCAACGCCAGCATCTGCGCGGCGGTTTTCCATTTGCCCAGGTTGGACACGGCCACATGGGCACGAGCGCCCAGTTCGGCCATCCATTCGCGCAGAGCGGAAACCACGATCTCTCGACCGATGATGACCGCTGCCGGCAGCGTGAGCCAGAAATTGCCGTGTTCCTGCACCAGCAGCACCAGCGCAACGGCGACCATCAGTTTGTCGGCAACCGGATCGAGGAATGCCCCGAACGGTGTGCTTTGCTCCAGACGGCGGGCCAGATACCCGTCCAGCCAGTCCGTGGCAGCGGCAAACGCGAAGACCGAGGCTGACGCCAGGTAACTCCACTGGTAAGGCAGGTAGAACAGCAAAATGAAGATCGGAATGAGCAGAACGCGTAGAACGGTAATCAGATTAGGGATATTCATCGGCACAACTGGCTACGAGGTGAGGTGGCATTCTACTCGCTGTGCAGATTTGCATAAATCAACTCGGCGAGCTTTTTACTGATCCCGGGTGCTTTGGCGATCTCTTCGATGCTGGCACGAGACAGCTCCTGCAATCCACCAAAATGTTTCAACAAGTCGCGGCGGCGTGTCGGCCCTACCCCGGCAACGCCCTCGAGCGTAGACGTACGACGGGTTTTTCCGCGGCGGGCGCGATGCCCGGTGATTGCAAAGCGGTGAGCTTCGTCGCGAATCTGCTGGATCAAATGCAGCGCGGGGGAATCGCCGCGCAAGGTGAATTCGTGGGCGGCGTCATTGAGGTACAGGGTTTCGAACCCGGCCTTGCGCGTCGCACCCTTGGCCACGCCGAGCAGGATCAGGTCCGGCACCGCCAGCTCATTGAGCACATCACGGGCCATGGACAACTGTCCCTTGCCGCCGTCCACCAACAGGATATCGGGCAACTTGCCCTCCCCGTCCTTCAACTTGCTGAAGCGTCGGGTCAGCGCCTGGTGCATCGCGGCGTAGTCATCGCCGGCTGTCACGCCTTCGATGTTGTAACGACGGTAATCGGCCTTGATCGGTCCTTCAGGGCCGAACACCACGCACGAGGCCACGGTCGCCTCACCACTGGAGTGACTGATGTCGTAGCACTCCAGGCGCTGTGGTGGTTCGTCCAGCTTCAGCACACTGGCCAGATCATCGAAGCGCGCGGTGATGTGCTGACGATTCGCCAGGCGCGCGGCCAGCGCCTGCTCGGCATTGGTCACCGCCAGCTGCTGCCAGCGCGCACGCGTGCCACGCACCCGATGACTGATGGTCAACTCGCGACCGCGCAGCTCGGCAATGGCTTCTATCAGCGCTGGAAAGTCTTCGTGAACCACGTTGACGATCAGCTCGCTCGGCAGGTCGCGTTCGGGACTGCTGACAAAGTACTGACCCAGAAACGCGGCCATGACCTCGCAAACGTCTTCCTCGATACCAACCTGCGGGAAAAAGTTCTTGCTGCCCAGCACCCGCCCGCCCCGCACGCTGATCAAATGGACGCAGGCGCCACCCGGGTTGACGAACGCCGCGATCACATCGACGTCGCCACTGCCGCCTTCCATGCTCTGCTGATCCTGGACCCGACGCAGCAGCGCGATCTGATCACGCAATTCGGCGGCACGCTCGAACTCAAGGTTGATCGCGGCTTCTTCCATCGCGCCCGATAACTCATCGCTGAGCGCGTTACTGCGGCCCTCGAGGAACATCACCGAGTGCCGTACGTCCTCGGCATACACCTCAGGCTCGACCAGACCGACACAAGGCGCCTTGCAGCGCTTGATCTGGTACTGAAGGCAAGGACGCGTGCGGTTCTTGTAATAGCTGTCTTCGCACTGGCGAACGAAAAAGGCCTTTTGCAACAGGCTCAGGCTTTCGCGGATCGCGCCGGCGCTAGGGTAAGGACCAAAGTATTTGCCCTTGGCCTTCTTCGCACCGCGATGAATGCTCAGGCGCGGGAACTGACCATCGGACAGGAAGACGTAGGGATAGGATTTGTCGTCGCGCAGGAGGATGTTGTACGGCGGCCGCCATTCCTTGATCAGCGTCTGCTCAAGCAGCAGCGCCTCGGTTTCGTTGGCGGTGATGGTCGTCTCGACCTGGGCGATGCGTGCAACCAGCGCTGCGGTCTTGGGTGCCAGGCCGGTTTTGCGGAAATAGCTCGACAGGCGACTCTTGAGGTTCTTGGCCTTGCCGACATACAGCAGGCGCGCATCGCTGTCGAACATGCGATACACACCGGGACGCCCACTGACGGTTGACAGGAAGGCACTTGGATCAAAGATTTCGGTCATTTTCAGAGGCTGGCATCTACCATGCCGTGACGAACCGCCAGCAGCGTCAACTCGACATCACTGCTGATCGAAAGCTTTTCGAAGATGCGGTAACGGTAGGTATTCACGGTTTTCGGCGACAGGCATAGCTTGTCGGAAATGATCTGGACCTTCTGGCAGCCGACGATCATCAACGCGATCTGGATCTCGCGCTCGGACAAGGCATCGAAGGGCGAGTCATTGGTTGGCTGGAAGGATTTGATTGCCAGCTGCTGGGCAATCTGCGGACTGATGTAGCGCTGACCGGCAAAGACCAGTCGAATGGCCTGGACCATTTCCGGCAGACCCGCGCCCTTGGTCAGATAGCCTGCGGCGCCGGCTTGCAGCAAACGTGTAGGAAACGGGTCTTCCTCGCACACCGTTACCGCGACGACCTTGATGTCCGGATGGCTGCGCAGCAGTTTGCGCGTGGCTTCAAGACCACCGATGCCGGGCATCTTGACGTCCATCAAGACCACATCGGGTTTGAGTTCGCGCGCCTTGAGCAACGATTCCTCACCCGATTCAGCCTGGCCGACCACTTGCAGGCCATCGATGTCAGCCAGCATTCGTGTAATGCCCGTACGAACGAGATCATGGTCATCGACCACTAGCACCCTAATCAAGCAGACACCTCGCAATTTGGTCTTCGTGGGTTGTCGCCACCTTAGCAAAAAGGAACTGGCAGACCTAGCGGAAAGCGTCACATAAAAAGTTTCCAGTTATCTTGCAAAGCCCTGTGCCAAGCGTGTTTCAGGCAAATCCGTGATCGGTGTCGCGCTGCATTCTCAGGAAACACGGGTCCTTGCCGACCACTTGTAGTCCCTTTCTTTCATACAACGCTCGCGCCGGATTATTTTCGAAGACCGTCAGACGCAATGCCGGACGTCGCTCCCGGCAGGCGATGGCATATGCCTGATCGATTGCCCAGGATCCGGCGCCCTTCCCGCGAAAGGCTTCGGCGATCTGCAGCTCACGGATGTAGAGCGCCCTGGCATCGCGGCTCAGGCTGACGAATCCCAGCCGATCCTCACCGCGCACGATGATGCGGTTGTCGCGCCCGGCCCAGGCAACATCGAATGCTTCGTCCTGCCACAGCAAATCATGCTGAATGTAATAGCGCAGCATATTGCTGCAGGTCAGTTCGCGGGCGAACACCAGATCGCCGTCAGTGGCTGCACGCCATTGGAATTCCATCACGCCTCAGTGACCTGATTGCACAAGCCCCAAGTGTGTCACACCCGCCATGTTGCTCAAGCCATAGAAAACGCCGCCTGCGATCGATAGCAATTTCTGATTGAATCCTCGTACCGGGCTCTAGTAAGCTCGGTGCATCCATCGGAGACAAACCATGTTCAACGCCCTCTCACAGCTACGTACCGCCAGCGCTCCGCGCTCGGTTTCGGCTGCCCGGGCGAACGGTGTTTGCGCTCCGGTCAGCTTTTATTTTGGGTATTGGTTTAGCCACTGGCGCGCCTGATACCCACACGGCGCCCACTTTGAACGGGTCGCCACCAGAGATTTCTCAACCCCCGGTCGGCCTCCCGACCGGGGGTTTTGTTTTTTCAGCCCTTAACTTTTTGTTGCAGCACACCAGACATACAGAGGATCAGCACCATGAACTACGCCACTTATTACCGTTACGACAGTTTTACCGCCTGGCGATTTACCACCCTCCGCTCGGGACAGCCTGCCGCCTCCGATCGGTCACCCACAGGTGGCAAGCACACACACGCAGCCAATCCGGCCAATTGTCGACCCCCCCTATAGGCCGAGCGCGCGGGAGCGAACCCGCCGCCAGCCAGGAAGCCTGAACATGAACTCGTCCGTCTCTGCTTTGCCGCTGTCCACCCTGAGCCCTGCCAACGAAGCGCTGACCCTGCGTCTGCCCAGTTCGTTGCAACTCAAACAGCAACTGCCGCTCTCCAACGCCCTGACCCGGCAAGTCGACGCCCACCGCCAGGCGGTCCGCGCGATTCTCGACGGTGAAGACTCCCGTCTGCTGGTCATCGTCGGGCCCTGCTCGATCCACGATCCGAAATCCGCGCTCGAATACGCCGCCAACCTGGCCCGCCTGTCCGCCGAGGTCAGCGATGAAATGCTGCTGGTGATGCGCGCCTACGTCGAAAAACCCCGCACCACGGTGGGCTGGAAAGGCCTGGCCTACGATCCGCATCTGGACGGCAGCGATGACATGGCCGGCGGCCTGACCCTGTCCCGCGAACTGATGCGTGAAATGCTGATGCTGGGCTTGCCGGTCGCGACCGAGCTGCTGCAACCCATGGCCGCCGGCTACTTCGATGACTTGCTCAGCTGGGTCGCCATTGGCGCCCGCACTACCGAATCGCAGATCCATCGCGAGATGGCCAGCGGCCTTAGCATGCCGGTCGGTTTCAAGAACGGCACCGACGGCGGCGTCACGGTAGCCAGCGATGCCATGCGCTCGGCAGCTCATCCGCATCGCCATTTCGGCGTGGACAGCCAGGGCCACCCGGCGATCATCCAGACGCCCGGCAACCCGGACACTCATCTGGTCTTGCGCGGCGGCCACAACGGCCCGAACTACGACCGCGCCAGCGTGGCGAAGGTCAACGGCGACTTGAGCAAACTGAAGATCCCGGGGCGGATCATGGTCGATTGCAGCCACGCCAACAGCGGCAAGGATCCGCTGCGCCAACCAGCAGTGTTCAACGACGTGCTGGAGCAACGCCTGCAAGGTGATCGCTCGCTGATCGGCATGATGATCGAGAGTCACTTGTTCGAAGGGTGCCAGGCTATTGGTCCATCGATGAAGTATGGCGTGTCGGTTACCGATGGTTGCCTGGGGTGGAGCGGGACGGAGCAACTATTGCGCGATGCTGCTCAGCGGTTGCGGTCCTGATATCTGATCGAACAGGCGACAGGGACGTTGTGGCGAGGGGCTTGCCCTCTCACCACAGATAAGTGTTCGACTTGGCTGGCCGGTACTGAGTCAGTCCCCCGCCTTTTCAGCACCTGTTTATTCCGTTTTCGCCCGCCAACCGCGTCCTTTTCATACACCGCAGGCAACCCTGCCTGCTTTAGAGTGAGCCGCAAGGCACCACCCTGAATGCCAGAAAAAGGACTTTGAACATGCAACGGAATGCACACACTCGCCACCCGATTCTGCTGGTCCACGGGCTCTTCGGCTTTGACCGGATCGGCAACTTCGAACTCTTCCACGACATCAAGCAGGCTTTAAGGAACGCAGGCGCCCGGGTCTTCGTCCCTCACCTGTCGGCCACCCACAGCAACGAAGCTCGCGGCGAACAGTTGCTGGTGCAGATCAAGCGGGTTCTGCAAGGCATGGGGGCGAACAAGGTACACCTGATCGGTCACAGCCAGGGCGCTCTGGCGGCTCGCTATGCCGCCGCGGTGGCGCCGGAATCGGTAGCCTCGGTGACGTCCGTCAGCGGGCCGAATCACGGCTCGGAGCTGGCGGACTACCTGCGCAAGGCCCTCGTCCCCGGACACCTGCCGGAACACGTCGCCGAAACAGTCGCGACGCTGTTCGCAGAATTCCTGGCATTACTGGGCGGTCACCGCCAAATGCCACAGAACGCCCTCGCCGCGCTCAATGCCCTGACCACCGAAGGCGTGGGCGCATTCAATCGCAAATACCCCCAAGGACTGCCGAAGAACAGGGGCGACAACGGCTGCGAACTGGAAAACGGCGTGCGCTACTACTCCTGGAGCGGCACCTTGCAAGGCAGCGTCCTCGAGGGTGGACTCAAAGTCGTCAATCCGCTGCACAACTGCCTGCGCGCCTTTTCCCGATACTTCGTCCACGAAACCGAGCACAACGATGGCCTGGTCGGACGCTACAGCTCGCACCTGGGCACCGTCATCCGCTCCGATTACCCCCTCGATCATCTGGACACCCTGCGCCAGACCGGCATCGTGGCGGCACAAGCCGTCGACTCGATTGACCTCTACGTGCAACACGCCGAACGCCTGAAAAAAGCCGGCCTCTAGCCTGTAAACACCCTGCAGGCCCCACGCAATGGAACTTTGAGGAGAAATCGCTCACTGAATCCGGTAGGCTCCCCACTTTACCGAACATTGAAAGGAGTATTTCCCCATGGCTAAAGCCACTGCCCGCCACATCCTCGTTTCCAGCGAAGCCAAGTGCAACGAGCTCAAGGCCCAGATCGAGGCTGGCGCAGACTTCGCCGAAGTCGCCAAAGCCAACTCCACCTGCCCGTCCAGCCGCCAGGGCGGTGACCTGGGTTCGTTCGGTCCAGGCCAGATGGTCAAGGAATTCGACACCGTGGTCTTCAGCGCACCGATCAACGTCGTGCAAGGCCCGGTCAAGACCCAGTTCGGTTACCACCTGCTGGAAGTGACCAGCCGTCAGGACTGATCGACGCCCGGTTTTCGCTCACGACGGCCCGCCTTTTGGTGGGCCGTCGTGTTTGGGATGCGAATTCGGCTGGCGAGGGACGCGCCGCTAGCGTACAAATTGTCGTTATCGACCACCCGGCTCTAAGGCTGACAATGCGACTGGCTTTCCCAACTGTATTTTTCACTGCCGTGGCCCTGCTCCTGGGCGCCGCCGGCGTGAACGCCGCACCGCAACATGCGTTGACTGTCTACGGCGAACCGGCCAAGTACCCCGCCGGCTTCAGCCACTTCGCCTACGCCAATCCGCTTGCCCCCAAGGGCGGCACGATGCGTCGCTCGGCGATTGAAATCGGTCTTTTCGATCATGTCCTGCCTTATATCGACAAGGGCATCGGCGTCACCCAGATCGACGGCCTGCTCTACTCGCCCCTGGCCCAGCGCTCGCTGGATGAGCCCTACACGGTGTATGGCCTTGTCGCCAAACAGATCGAACGCTCCGATGACGGCCTGTCCCTGCGCTTCTATCTGAACCCCAAGGCACGCTTCGCCGATGGCAAGCCGATCACCGCCGAAGATGTGCGCTACACCTTCGATCTGCTGATGACCCAGGGCAGCCTGCGCTATCGCACGCAATTCGCCGACGTCAAAGGCGTTGAAGTGGAGTCGCCTCTGACTGTGCGCTTCGACTTCAAGAACAACGAAAACCGCACCCTGCCTCTGGACATTGCGACCCTGCCGGTGTTTCCAGAGCATTGGTGGAAGACCCGCGATTTCGCCGGCGGCGGTGGCTATGAGGCGCCGCTGGGCAGCGGGCCGTACCGGGTGGGCAAGGTCGACTCCGGGCGCAGCATCACCTTCGAACGCAACCCCGACTGGTGGGGCAAGGACCTGCCGGTCAGCCGCGGGCTCTACAATTTCGATCATTTCAGCATCGAGTATTTCGGCGATACCGATGTGGCGCGCCAGGTCCTGCGCGGTGGCGCCTACGACTACAACCGCGAGTTTTCCGCCACCGGCTACTCCATCGGCTATGACAGCCCGGCGCTGAGCGACGGTCGTCTGCAAAAGGCCCACCTGGCCACCGAAGCGCCGCAGCCGAGCCAGGGTTTCGTGTTCAACCTGCAAAAACCGATGTTCCAGGATCGCCGAGTGCGTCAGGCGCTGGTGATGCTCTGGGATTTCGAGTGGAGCAACCGGCAGATGATGCGCAACCTGTACATCCGCCAGCAGAGTTTCTTTTCCAACACCGAACTCGCCGCCCGCCAATTGCCCGATGCCGGCGAGCGGGCGATTCTCGAGCCCCTGCGCGGACAGATCCCCGACGAAGTCTTCACCCAGGTGTTCGAAGCGCCCAAGACCGACGGCAGCGGCGTGATTCGCGACAAACAGCTGCAAGCTTTGGCCTTGCTCGAACAGGCCGGCTGGAAACCCGACGGAGATCAACTGGTCAACGCCGAGGGCGAACCGTTGAGCTTTACCTTCCTGGTCAGCCAGAACGGCATGGATCGCCTGCTGCTTCCCTATAAACGCACCCTCAAACAGATCGGCATCGACCTGAACATCCGCCGCATCGACGCCTCGCAATATGTGAACCGCCTGATGAGCCGCGACTACGACATGATCGTCACCGGCTACCCGGTCACCACCTCCCCCGGCGGCGAACTGTTCAACTATTTCGGTTCTGCCTCGGCCAATGACCCTGGCTCCAACAACTACATGGTGCTGAAGAACCCGGCGGTGGACACCCTGATCAACGGTCTGGTGCGCGCCGACAACAAGGCCGACATGCTGCGTTATGCCCACGCGCTGGACCGGGTGTTGCAATGGAACTACTACTGGATTCCCAACTACTACCCGCCAGGAACCTCCACCGTGTGGTGGAACCGCTTCGGCATCCCGAACGTGCAGGCCAGCAATGACGAAGCCATCGAGAGCTGGTGGGAAGTGAGCACCACGCCCCTGACCAACCAGCAAATGACCGCCGAACGCATTCGCCGTGGCAGCCCCGGAGGACCGCACTGATGTGGGCTTACATACTGCGGCGTCTGCTGCTGATCATCCCGACGCTGTTCATCATTCTTCTGGTCAACTTCGTCATCGTCCAGGCCGCGCCGGGCGGGCCCGTGGAACAGGCCATCGCCCACCTGCAAGGCATCGGCGGCGTGACGGCCGGCGGCAGCTCCGGTGAAACCGGCAGCGGCACGTCCCGGGCCAGTCGCGGCCTGGACCCGCAACTGATCAAGGACATCGAAAAACAGTACGGCTTCGACAAGCCGGCCCATGAGCGGCTGTGGCTGATGATCACCAGCTATGCACAACTGGACTTCGGCAAGAGCTTCTTCCGCGGCGCCACCGTCACCGAGCTGATCCTGCAGAAGATGCCGGTGACCATTTCCCTCGGGCTCTGGGCGACGCTGATCACTTATCTGGTGTCCATCCCGCTGGGCATCCGCAAGGCGGTGCACCACGGCAGCCAGTTCGATATCTGGAGCAGCACCGCGATCATCATCGGCTATGCAATGCCGGCGTTCCTGTTCGCGATGTTCCTGATCGTGGTCTTCGCCGGCGGCACTTCGCTGAACTGGTTCCCGGTACGCGGGCTGGTCTCCGACAACTTCGACTCGCTGTCGACCCTGGGCAAGGTCACCGACTACTTCTGGCATCTGGTGCTGCCGGTAACCGCGTTGGTGATCGGCGGTTTCGCCACCCTGACCATCCTGACCAAAAACTCCTTCCTCAACGAAATCACCCGCCAATACGTGGTCACCGCCCGCGCCAAGGGCCTGAGCGAGCAACGGGTGCTGTACGGTCACGTGTTCCGCAATGCCATGCTGCTGGTGGTGTCGGGGATTCCCCAGGCCTTCATCAGCGTGTTTTTCGCCGGTTCCCTGCTGATCGAAGTGATCTTTTCCCTCGATGGCCTGGGCCGCATGAGTTACGAGGCGGCGGTTTCCCGGGATTACCCGGTGGTGTTCGGCTCGCTGTTCATCTTTACCCTGTTCGGTCTGCTGATAAAACTGGTGGGCGACCTGTGCTACACCCTGGTCGACCCACGCATCGACTTCGCCGCGAGGAACGCCTGATGCTCAAGCTTTCGCCGCTCGGCCGTCGTCGTTTCGAGCGTTTCAAGAAAAACCGTCGCGGCTGGTGGTCGCTGTGGCTGTTCATCGGCCTGTTCCTGCTGACCCTGGGTGGCGAGTTGATCGCCAACGACAAGCCGCTGGTGGTCAGCTATCAGGGCCAGTGGTACTTCCCGGTGTTCAAGCGCTACACCGAGCAGGCATTCGGCGGGCAGCTGCCGTTCCAGGCTGACTACCGCAGCGACTACGTGCAGAAGCTGATCAAGAAGGACGGCGGCTGGTTGCTGTTCCCGCCGATTCCGTTCAGCGACGACACGCCCAACTACGACCTGAACAAACCGGCCCCCAGCCCGCCGTCGAACGTGAACTGGCTGGGCACCGACGATCAGGCGCGGGATGTGCTGGCCCGGGTGATATTCGGGGCCCGCGTGTCGATTCTGTTTGCCTTGATGCTGACCTTCGTCAGTGCGCTGATCGGCATCGCCGCCGGTGCCTTGCAGGGCTATTACGGCGGCTGGGTCGACTTGCTCGGACAGCGCCTGCAAGAGGTCTGGTCGGGGCTGCCGGTGCTGTATTTGCTGATCATCCTGTCAGGCTTCGTCGAGCCCAATTTTTGGTGGTTGCTGGGGATCATGGCGCTGTTTTCCTGGCTGGCGCTGGTGGACGTGGTCCGTGCCGAGTTCCTGCGCGGGCGCAATCTGGAATACGTCAAGGCTGCCCGCGCGCTGGGCCTGACTGACCACAAAGTCATCGTGCGCCACATCCTGCCCAACGCCATGAACGCCACCTTGAGTTACCTGCCGTTCATTCTGACCGGCGCGATTTCGACCCTCACCGCCCTGGATTTCCTTGGCTTCGGCATGCCCGCCGGCAGCGCTTCCCTGGGCGAACTGATCGGTCAGGGCAAGCAGAACCTGCAAGCGCCGTGGCTGGGGCTGACGGCGTTTTTCACCCTGGCGTTGATTCTTTCCCTGTTGGTATTCATCGGCGAAGCCCTGCGTGACGCCTTTGATCCTCGATCCTGATCCGGACTGTAGACATGAGCCTTAACCTGATCGAAATCCGTGACCTCAGCGTGGCCTTCAGTGGCCAGACCGTCGTGCGCAACCTGTGCCTGGACATCCGCCCCGGCGAATGCCTGGCGCTGGTGGGCGAGTCGGGCTCGGGCAAGTCGGTGACCGCCCACTCGATTCTGCAGCTGCTGCCGCAAAGCGGCACCGAAACCAGTGGCAGCATTCGCTATCGCAGTCAGGAACTGGTGGGTGCCGATGCGGCCAAACTGCGCCAGTTGCGCGGCAACCGCATCGCGATGATCTTCCAGGAGCCCATGACCTCGCTCAATCCCTTGCACAGCATCGAAAAGCAGATCGGCGAAACCCTGCTGGTGCACAAGGGTATGGCGGGCAAGACGGCGCAGGCGCGCATCCTCGAGTTGCTGCATCTGGTGGGCATCAAGAATCCCAAGGAACGCCTCAAGGCCTATCCCCATCAATTGTCCGGCGGCCAGCGCCAGCGGGTGATGATCGCCATGGCTCTGGCCTGTGAGCCGGAACTGCTGATTGCAGACGAGCCCACCACCGCGCTGGACGTCACCGTGCAGCGCAAGATCCTGCTGCTGCTCAAATCTCTGCAGCAGCGACTGAACATGTCACTGCTGCTGATCAGCCACGACCTGAATCTGGTGCGCAGCATCGCCCAGCGCGTCTGCGTGATGAAGGCCGGCGAGATCGTCGAACAGGCGCCCTGCGAAACCCTGTTCACTGAGCCCAAACACCCTTATAGCTGCGTGCTGCTCAACGCCGAGCCCGAAGGCGAAGCGCTGCCCCGGGACGAGCGTGAGAACGTGTTGGAGGTGGACAACCTGGAGGTGCAGTTTGCCGTCAGTGGCGGACTGTTCCAGCGCAAGACCTACCTCAAGGCCGTGGACGGCATTAGCCTGAACGTGCAGCGCGGCAAGACCCTGGGCATCGTCGGCGAATCCGGCTCCGGCAAGTCGACGCTGGGCCAGGCGATCCTGCGGTTGCTCGATTCACAGGGCAGCATCCGCTTTCAGGGCCAGGCGCTGGATGGCCTGACGCAGAAGCAGCTGCGACCCTGGCGCAAGCAGATGCAGGTGGTGTTCCAGGACCCGTTCGGCAGCCTCAGCCCACGGATGTCCGTGGAGCAGATCCTGTGCGAAGGCCTGGAGGTACACAGTGATCTGAGCAACGAGGAATGCAACGCCGAGGTGACCCGGGTGTTGCAGGAGGTCGGCCTCGATCCGAAAAGTCGCCATCGCTACCCTCACGAATTCTCCGGCGGCCAGCGCCAACGCATCGCCATCGCCCGGGCGCTGGTGCTCAAGCCGGCGCTGATCCTGCTGGACGAACCGACCTCGGCTCTGGATCGAACCGTACAGAAACAAGTGGTCGCCCTGCTCCGCCAGCTCCAGGAAAAACATGGCCTGACCTATCTGTTCATCAGCCATGACCTGTCCGTGGTCCGTGCCCTGGCCCACGACATGATCGTGGTCAAGGATGGCAAGGTGGTGGAAAGCGGTGCCAGCCATGAGGTATTCGAATCGCCGCAGCATCCGTACACCAAGGAGCTGTTGGCGGCGGCGCATTTGGGGCAGGCATAATCCGTTGCATGATTTGACACCGCAGCGCGGCCTTCGCGAGCAAGCCCGCTCCCACATTTGGAATGTATTGCCCTGTGGGAGCGGGCTTGCTCGCGAATAGGCCGGCACAGGCACCACAAAACCAGGATCAGCACCCATGAACACCACCGAAAGCCTCAAGGACTACCAGCGCGTCCGCCTGCTGGCGATCCGCTCTCTGTTCGAGATCATCGAGCAGTCGAGTGAAGGCACGGTGATCGTCGACCGCGACGCCAACATCGTCTGGATGAACGAACGCTACGCCCGGCGCTTCGGCCTGCCCTCGGCCGAAGGCGCCATCGGCAAGGCCTGTGAAAGCGTGATCCCCGGCAGCCTGTTGCGCGAAGTGGTGCGCACCGGCCGGCCGATCCTGCTGGACATGCAGGACACCCCCAAGGAACCGCTGGTGGTCATGCGCCTGCCGATCCACGATGATGCCGGCGAGGTGATCGGTGCCATCGGCTTTGCCCTGTTCGACGAGCTGCGCAGCCTGTCGCCCATGCTCAAGCGCTACATGAGCATGCAGGAAGAACTTGCTTCCACGCGCTCGCTGCTGCGGGCGCGGCAGACCAAATACAACTTCGCCCACTTCATCGGCACCAGCGCCGCCAGCCTGGAAGTCAAACGCCGCGCCCGACGCAGCGCCAGCACCGAATCACCGGTCTTGCTGCTGGGCGAAACCGGTACCGGCAAGGAGTTGCTGGCCCAGGCGATCCACAACGCCTCGCCCCGTGCGCACAAGGCCTTTGTCAGCATCAACAGCGCGGCAATCCCCGAATCGCTGCTCGAAGCCGAGTTCTTCGGCACCGCCCCCGGCGCCTTCACCGGCGCCGACCGCAAGGGCCGCGCCGGCAAGTTGCAGATCGCCCAGGGCGGCACGCTGTTTCTCGATGAAATCGGCGACATGCCCCTGCCGCTGCAAAGCAAGCTGTTGCGGGTATTGCAGGAAAAGGAATTCGAACCGGTGGGCTCCAACGAGGTCATCCAGAGCGACGTACGCGTCATCGCCGCGACCTCCACCGATCTTGAAGCCGCGATCAAACGCGGCGAGTTTCGCGCCGACCTGTATTACCGCCTCAACGTCCTGCCGATCCAGGTACCGCCGTTGCGCGACCGTCTCGATGATTTGCCTGCACTCAGTGAGGCGATTCTTGAAGAGTTGCGCAGCCAGCATGAACTTAATGGCGAAGCGTTGGCGTTGCTGGGCCAGCATGCCTGGCCTGGGAATATTCGCGAATTGCGTAATGTGCTGGAGCGGGCGGCGTTGCTCAGTGATGACCTGCGGCTTTCCGTGGCGGATATACGGGCGGCGATTGGGACTTTTACTCCGGTTGAGCGGGTAGCGACGGTGACCCTCGAACCGTTGGAGCACGAGACGTTCAGCGCGGCGCGGGAGCGGTTTGATCGGCAGTTGATTGAAACCACCCTGGCGCAATGCGGGGGCAAGGTGATCGAAGCGGCGGCGCGGCTGGGGCTTGGACGGTCGACGTTGTACAAGAAGATGGTGGCGCTGGGGATTGCAGAGTCTCAATAGCGAGACAAAAATCTCTGGTTAGAGATTAATTTTTTATATCAAAAGATCGCAGCCTTCGGCAGCTCCTACACGGGATTTCCGCGTTCCCTTGCAGGAGCTGCCGAAGGCTGCGATCTTTTCGCTCCAAAAAAATCTCCAAACGGAGACACAAATCTCGCAACAATCCCCACCAATAAAATTAAACCCTTATATTTCAATAATTTACGATTTTGGCATAGATCTCGCTATAGCCCCCTCCTACAAAGCTTCACCTATACAAAAATAACAATCCCAGGAGACACACCATGAGTGTGATCATTGCCTTGGCGGCCCTCGCGCTGCTGATGCTGGCTGCTTACCGCGGCTATAGCGTTATCCTTTTTGCTCCAATCGCCGCTCTCGGCGCCGTTCTGCTCACCGACCCTTCCGCCGTTGCGCCCGCCTTCACCGGGGTGTTCATGGAGAAGATGGTCGGGTTCATCAAGTTGTATTTCCCGGTGTTCCTGCTCGGTGCGGTGTTCGGCAAGTTGATCGAGTTGTCGGGTTTCTCGCGCTCCATCGTCGCTGCGGCCATTCGTTTGCTGGGCACCCGCCAGGCGATGCTGGTGATCGTGCTGGTCTGCGCCCTGCTCACCTATGGCGGCGTGTCGCTGTTCGTCGTGGTGTTCGCGGTCTATCCGTTTGCCGCCGAGATGTTCCGCCAGAGCAATATTCCCAAGCGCCTGATTCCGGCGACCATCGCCCTGGGCGCGTTCTCGTTCACCATGGACGCCCTGCCCGGCACCCCGCAGATCCAGAACATCATTCCCAGCACCTTCTTCAACACCACCGCCTGGGCGGCGCCCTGGTTGGGTGTGATCGGCACGATCTTCGTGTTTTGCGCCGGGATGCTATTTCTCCAGCGCCAGCGCAACAAGGCCCAGCGTGCGGGTGAAGGTTATGGCACGCAGCTGCGCAACGAGCCGGAAACCGCTGCCGACCTGAAGCTGCCCAATCCCTGGATCGCCCTGTCGCCGTTGCTGGCCGTGGGCATCATGAACCTGCTGTTCACCCAGTGGATTCCGCAGTGGTATGGCAAGACCCACAGCCTGGCCCTGCCGGGGATGGCCGCGCCGGTCACCACCGAGATCGCCAAGCTCACTGCCATTTGGGCGGTTCAGGCCGCGTTGCTGGTGGGCATTCTCATGGTGCTGGCGTTCGGCTTCACGGCGATCAAGAGCAAACTGGCCGAAGGCAGTAAAAGCGCGGTCAGCGGTGCGCTGCTGGCGGCGATGAACACGGCGTCGGAATACGGCTTCGGTGCGGTGATCGCCTCGCTGCCAGGCTTTCTGGTGCTGGCCGACTGGCTCAAGAGCATTCCCAACCCGCTGGTCAACGAAGCGATTACCGTGACGTTGCTGGCCGGTATCACCGGTTCCGCCTCGGGTGGCATGAGCATCGCCCTGGCGGCGATGTCCGAGCAGTTCATCGCCGCTGCCCACGCCGCGAACATTCCGCTGGAAGTGCTGCACCGCGTGGCCGCGATGGCCAGTGGCGGCATGGACACCCTGCCGCACAACGGCGCGGTGATCACCTTGCTGGCGGTCACCGGCCTGACCCATCGCGAAGCTTACAAAGACATTTTCTGTATTACGCTGATCAAGACCCTCGCGGTTTTCGTGGTGATCGGCACTTTCTACGCCACTGGCATTGTGTGAGGTATTCATGACGACTCTTTCAGGCAAGACCGCTCTGGTCACCGGTTCCACCAGCGGCATCGGCTTGGGGATTGCCCTGAGCCTGGCCAAGGCCGGCGCCAATGTGGTCCTCAACGGTTTCGGCGATGCGTCGAAAGTGATCGCCGAGGTCGCGCAGCTCAATAAAGAAAGCGGCGGCAAGGTCGGCCATCACCCCGCCGATGTCAGCGATCCGGCGCAGATCGCCGACATGATCGCCTACGTCGAGCGTGAGTTCGGCGGCGTCGACATTCTGGTGAACAACGCCGGCATCCAGCACGTGGCGCCGGTGGACGAGTTTCCGGTGGAGCGCTGGGATTCGATCATCGCGATCAACCTGTCGTCGGTGTTCCACAGCACCCGCCTGAGCCTGCCGGGTATGCGCGCCAAGGGCTGGGGCCGGGTGATCAACATTGCATCGGTGCATGGTCTGGTGGGGTCGACCGGCAAGGCGGCTTATGTGGCGGCCAAGCATGGGGTGATCGGGTTGACCAAGGTGGTTGCGCTGGAAACCGCGACCAGCCATGTCACCTGCAATGCGATTTGCCCGGGCTGGGTGTTGACGCCGCTGGTGCAGAAGCAGATCGACGATCGCGCCGCGACCGGGATCGATCCGCAGCAGGCGCAGCATGACTTGCTGGCCGAGAAACAGCCGTCGCTGGAGTTCGTCACGCCGCCGCAGCTGGGTGAGCTGGTGCTGTTTCTGTGCAGCGAGGCCGGGAGCCAGGTGCGCGGGGCGGCGTGGAATGTGGATGGTGGGTGGTTGGCGCAGTAAGCAGCCGCCGGACCGCGTTATCGTTCATCGCGGGCAAGCCACGCTCCCACAGGATTTGTGTCGTACCCATATTCGACACCCGGCACAACCCTGTGGGAGCGTGGCTTGCCCGCGATCGAGTGCGCAGCACTCGCCAACAATAAGAGGCAAATCATGTCCGAAATACTGTGGCAACCCAGCGCCGAGCGTATCGGCAAGACTCGCATGGAGGCCTTTCGGCGTTTTGTCATCAAGCGGCACCACGTGCACCTCGATGACTACGCGGCCCTGCACCAATGGTCCATCGATCAGCGCCCGGACTTCTGGCAGGCGATCGTCGACTTTTTCGATATCCGTTTCCATCAGCAACCCGACGCGGTGCTGGTGGAGGGCACACAGATGCCCAGCGCCCAATGGTTCCCCGGCGCTACCCTGAACTTCGCCGAACACCTGCTGCGCCGTCGCGACGATGCCATCGCGGTGATCGCCGTGGCGGAAAACGGCCAGCGTGAACACCTGACCTGGGGCGAGCTGGCCGAGCACGTCGCCGGCTTTCAGAACGGCCTGATCGCCGCGGGCGTCGGCGTTGGCGACCGGGTCGCGGCGTGCATGCCCAACACCTGGCAAACCCTGGTGGCCATGCTCGCCACCACCAGCCTCGGAGCGATCTGGTCCTGCTCTTCGCCGGATTTCGGCACCCAAGGGGTGATCGACCGTTTCGGCCAGATCGAGCCGAAAGTGCTGGTGACCTGCGCCGGCTACCGCTACGCCGGCAAAGAGATCGATCAGCGCGTCAAGCTGAATGAAATCCTCGAACGCCTGCCTTCCCTGCGCCAACTGGTGGTCGTGCCTTACGCCCGCCCCGATGCACACATCGAGCAATTCCATACCGAGGCCAACGTCACCCTCTGGGACGACTTCTATTTCCCCGGCGGCGAGCCGGACTTCGTTGCCGTGCCGTTCAACCACCCGCTCTACATCCTCTATTCCAGCGGCACCACCGGCGTGCCCAAATGCATCATCCACGGCGCCGGCGGCACGCTGCTGCAACACGTCAAGGAACACGGCCTGCATTGCGACCTCGGCCCTGGCGAGCGCCTGTTCTACTACACCACCTGCGGCTGGATGATGTGGAACTGGCTGGTCTCGGCCCTCGCGGTGGGCAGTTCGGTGTTGCTGTACGACGGCTCGCCGTTCGAGCCTGTCCCCGAACGCTTGATCGACCTGATCGACGACGAGCGCATCAGCGTCTTCGGCACCAGCCCCAAGTTTCTGGCGACCCTGGAAAGCAGCGGCGTCAAACCCACACAAAGCCACGACCTGAGCAGCCTGAAAACCCTGCTCTGCACCGGTTCCGCGCTGTCACCGCAGAGCTACGACTACGTATACCGCGACTTCAAGCCTGACGTTTGCCTGGCCTCGATGTCCGGCGGCACCGACATCATTTCCTGCTTCGTCAATGGCAATCCCTGGCAACCGGTGCGCCGTGGTGAAATGCAGGGCAAGAGCCTGGGCATGGCGGTCGAAGTGTGGAATGACGAGGGGCAGCCGGTGATCGGCGAAAAAGGTGAGCTGGTGTGTACCCGGCACTTCCCGGCGATGCCCATCGGTCTCTGGCACGACCCCGATGGCGAAAAGTTGCGCACCTCCTACTTCAGCCAGTTTCCGGGCGTCTGGGCTCAGGGCGATTACGCCGAGCAGTTGCACGATGGCGGGATGATGATCCACGGACGCTCCGACGCCGTGCTCAACCCCGGCGGCGTGCGGATCGGCACGGCGGAAATCTATCGGCAGGTGGAAAAGGTCCCGCAGGTGATCGACAGCGTGGCCATCGGTCAGCAGTGGCAGAACGATGTGCGGGTGGTGCTGTTTGTACGCCTGCAAGACGGCATAACGCTGGATGAAGCGCTGCAACAGCAGATCCGCCAGGTCATCCGCGCCAACACCACACCACGCCATGTGCCGGCGAAGATTGTCGCGGTGACCGACATTCCACGGACCATCAGCGGCAAGATCGTCGAGTTGGCGGTGCGCAATGTGGTGCATGGGCAGAATGTGAAGAACACCGATGCCCTGGCCAACCCCGAAGCCCTGGAGCACTTCCGCAACCGCCCCGAGCTCCAGACCTGACGCATTTCCCCCGTGTAGGAGCTGCCGCAGGCTGCGATCCTTTGATTTTGTTTTTTAAAAGTTCAAGATCAAAAGATCGCAGCCTGCGGTAGCTCCTACAGGGGGGATAGAGTCAATCTACCAGGCCCCAATCGCCGGGAGTGGATTCGCTGTGCAACTTCAGCCGCAGGCGCAAATTGTTGGCGGAGTCCGCATTTTTGAGCGCCTCGTCAGCGGTGATCGCCCCCTCCACCACCAACCCGTACAACGCCGCATCAAACGTCTGCATCCCCTGCGCCTCGGACTTCTCCATGATTTCCTTGAGTTCGCCCAAGCGATTGTGGCGAATCAGATCGCCGACGGTCGGCGTCCCCAGCAGCACCTCCACCGCCACCCGCCGTCCACCGTCGACCGAGCGCACCAGTCGCTGGGACACGAACGCCTTGAGGTTGTTGCCCAGGTCGTTGAGCAACTGCCCCCGCCGCTCCTCGGGGAAGAAATTGATCACCCGATCCAGCGCCTGGCTGGCGTTGTGAGCGTGCAAGGTGGAGATCACCAGATGCCCGGTATCGGCGAAGGCCAGCGCGTGTTCCATGGTTTCGCGGTCGCGGATTTCGCCGATCAGCACCACGTCCGGCGCCTGGCGCAACGTGTTCTTCAGGGCCATGTGAAAGCTTCGGGTGTCCACGCCCACTTCACGCTGATTGATGATCGAATGCTTGTGCCGATGGATGAACTCGATCGGGTCCTCGATAGTGACGATGTGCCCGCGGCTGTGTCGGTTGCGGTAATCGATCAGGGCCGCCAGCGACGTTGACTTGCCGGAGCCGGTGGCACCGACGAACAGCATCAGCCCTTGCTTGAGCATGACCGTCTTGAGCAGCACCGGCGGCATCTTCAGGTCTTCATAGCGCGGAATGTCGAGCTTGACGTTGCGTATCACCATTGACACGTCATTGCGCTGCTTGAAGATATTGACCCGAAAACGCCCGACCCCGGTCACGGACATCGCCAGGTTCATTTCCAGTTCACGATCGAACTCGAGGCGCTGTTCGGCGTCCATGATAGAGGTAGCCATGACGGCAATTTCCCCCGGTTTGAACGCTTGCTCCGACAGCGGTGTAAGCACACCTTCAAAGCGCGCACTGGGTGGCGCGCCGGTAGACAGATAAAGGTCGGATCCATCCTGGCTGGCCAGTCTTTTTAATAACGCATCGATTTCCATGGCAAAAAGCACCCGCGAAGCATTCAATTGAAAGAAACGACCCGGATCGGATCGCAGCGAACACCGCTCGATAACAGAGTAGACGCCTCTAAACCGGCCATTGTTCAGATACAGTGTTCAGATACATTGTTCAGGAAACCTCGATGAGTGCAGCACCGACCGCCAGCGATGCCCAAGCCCTGATTGCCCGGCTCGACTGGGCGAACAGCCCGTTGGGCGACGCCAGCACCTGGCCGCAGAGCCTGCGCACCGCCGTGGACATCGTGATTCATTCGCCGATGCCCATGCTGCTGCTCTGGGGACCGCAACTGACCCAGATCTACAACGACGGCTTCGCCCTGCTCTCCGGCAGCAAGCATCCGCACGCTTTCGGACAGCCGACGCACCTGATCTGGCCAGAACTTCGAGACTTCGCCGACCCCATTTACAGCGCCGTCCTACAAGGCCAGGTGCGCAGCTACAGCGAACAGCGCTTCACCCTGCAGCGTGACGGCAAGGATTCCGACTTCTGGCTCGACCTGACCTACAGCCCCATCCGCGACGAAAGGGCCGAGGTCGCCGGGATTCTGGTCACCGCCATCGAAACCAACGAGCGCCGGCGCATTGCCCTCGAACTGGAGCAGCGCTCGGCCGCCAGCCTCAAGGCGCAACGGGAAACCGAGGAACGCCTGCAACTGGCCCTGGCCGCCACCGACGCGGTGGGCACCTGGGACTGGGACATCGGCGAGGACCGCTTCATTGCCGACGCGCGTTTTGCGCAATTGCACGGCATCGATCCCGCCATGGCCGGACAATTGCCGATCAGCGCTTACCTGCACGCGGTCCACCCCGAGGACCGCGCCCTGGTCGCCCACGGCATCAAGCGCTGCATTACCGAAGGCAGCGAATACGCCGAAGAATATCGTCTGCAGTCCGATGGGCAACTGCGCTGGGTGTTCGCCCGCGGGCGCTGCTACAAGGATCACCACGATCGACCGATCCGTTTCCTCGGCGCCGCCCTGGACCTGACCGAACGCAAGAACACCGAGCAGGCGCTGCGCCAGAGCCAGACCGAGCTGCAGCTGATCATCAACGCCATGCCGATCCTGATCAGCTACGTCGACCGCGAGGAACGCTTTCGCCTGAACAACTCCGCCTATCTGGACTGGTACGGCCTGACACCTCAGGAACTCTACGGCCGAACCGTGCGCGAGGTGCTCGGTGACGAGGCTTACGCATTGCGCGCCGAGCACATTGCCCAGGCGCTGTCCGGCAGGCCCTGTTGCTTCAGCATCAACACCCCGCACCGTGACGGCAGCATCCGCCACGCGTTGATGAATTACCTGCCGCGCCATGGAGCGGACGGTGCGGTGAATGGCTTCTACATCTTTGTGATCGACGAGACCGAGCGCAAACACACCGAAGAAGCCCTGCGCAATCTCAACGAAACCCTGGAAGAACGGGTCGCCGCCCGCACCCAGCAACTGGCCGAGACCAACCAGCGTCTGCAAAACGAGATGTTCGAGCGCGAACGCGCTGAAGACGCCCTGCGCCACGCGCAGAAAATGGAAGCGGTCGGCCAGCTCACCGGCGGCATCGCCCATGACTTCAACAACATGCTCACCGGGATCATCGGCAGCCTCGACCTGATGCAGCGCTACATCGCCGACGGGCGTATCGAGGAAATCGCCCGGTTTACCGAAGCGGCGGTGTCCTCGGCCAACCGTGCCGCCGCCCTCACCCATCGCCTGCTGGCGTTCTCCCGGCGCCAGTCGCTGGACCGCAAGCCGCTCAATGCCAACGACCTGATCCACTCGCTGGAAGACCTGTTCAGCCGCACCAAGGGCGACCACATCGTGCTCAAACTGCAACTGGCCGAGAATCTCTGGTCCGTCAGCACCGATGTCAGCCAGCTGGAAAACGCGCTGCTCAATCTGGTGATCAACGCCCGGGACGCGATGCCCGATGGCGGCGAACTGCGTATCGAAACCGCCAACGTCTATCTCGACGGCAGCGACGTCAACATCCTGGAGCCGGTCAAGGCCGGCGATTACCTGATGATTGCCGTCAGCGACAACGGCACCGGCATGACGCCCAAGGTGCTGGCCAAGGCGTTCGATCCGTTTTTCACCACCAAGCCCATCGGCCAGGGCACTGGGCTGGGGTTGTCGATGATCTACGGGTTTGCCCAGCAATCGGGCGGCCACGTCAGCCTGTTCAGCATGCCCGGCCAGGGCACCAGCGTGCGCCTGTATCTGCCGCGCCTGCTTGAGGTGCAAGCGCAAGATGTGTTGTCGCCGGTGATCGGTGAGGTGCCGCCGGCGATTGCCGGGGAAACCGTGGTGCTGGTGGAGGACGATCCGGCGGTGCGCATGCTGGTGCTGAGCCTGCTCAAGGAGCTGGGTTATCGCGCCTTTGAGGCCGAAGACGCGAAAACCGCCCTGCCCTTGCTCGAATCGGACATGCGGGTCGACCTGCTGGTGACCGATGTCGGCCTGCCGGGCATGAATGGTCGGCAACTGGCGGAAATCGCCCGCCAGCACCGGCCGCGGATCAAGGTGCTGTTCATGACCGGTTATGCGCAGATGGCCGCGGAACGTGGAGGATTTCTCGAAGAAGGCATGGACATGGTGGCCAAGCCGTTTTCCATCGATCTGTTGGCCAACAAGATACGCACGATGATCGGCCAACCCGAGTGAGTTAGGGCATAATCGCGCGCCCCGCCGTAAACCCAGTCAACAGGTAACTGCCCCATGAAAGCTCAAGCCCGCCACATTCTGGTGAAAACCGCCGAAGAAGCCGAGCAGCTCAAGCAACGCATCGCCAAGGGCGAAGCATTCGATGTGCTCGCCAAGAAGTACTCCACCTGCCCGTCCGGCAAGCGCGGCGGCGACCTGGGTGAAGTGCGGCCGGGGCAGATGGTCGGGGCGATCGATGCGGTGATCTTCAAGAAACCTCTGCGGGTGGTGCATGGGCCGATCAAGAGCAAGTTCGGGTATCACCTTGTTCAGGTGTTTTTCCGGGATTGATGGGTTGGCCTGAAGGCCTCATCGCTGGCAAGCCAGCTCCCACAGGATTTGTCGGCGCACCTGAAATCTGTGGCAACTCACAACCCCTGTGGGAGCGGGCTTGCCCGCGATCCGATGGCGCAGCCAGCGGCCATTCAACGCTTATCTTGGGATAAGTGCCCCAGGCACCTGAATCACCCGACTCGCCAACCGATGCCCCGCCTCTGCCGCCTCTACCGCACTGCCACCCTTGAGCCGGCTGGCCAGGTACGCCGCACTGAACGAATCCCCCGCCGCCGTGGTGTCCACCACCCGCTCGACCTTCTGCGCCAGCACTTCGAACGACTCGCCAGCACAACGAATCAGACAGGCCTCGGCGCCGCGCTTGAGCACCACTTCGGGCGTGCCAATCTGCTCGTAGGCCTCGAACACGGCATCACAATCGGCGAAATGGAACAGCGCCTGCTCGTCATCCACCGTCAACAGCGCCAGGTCGACATGAGGCAACACGCTGCGATAAGCCGCCCGCGCTTCCTCGATCGAAGCCCACAGTCGTGGCCGGTAGTTGTTGTCGAAGACCACCCGCGCATTGCGCTGGCGGGCTTCGATCAGGGTTTGCAGCAGGCGCTCGCGGCCTTTCGCGCCGAGCACCGCCAGGGTGATGCCGCTGAAATACAGCACGTCGTAATCCGGCAGCGCCGCCAGGATCGGCTCGGCGGCCGGGGTGGTGAAGCAGTCGCGTACCGCCGCTTCGTTGCGCCAGTAAAGGAAACGACGCTCGCCCGCGGCGTCGGTCTGGATGCAATACAGCCCCGGCAGACGGCCGGGCAAACGCTGGACCATGCCCAGGCCGATGTTTTCAGCGGCCCAGCTCTGGCACATGGCGTCGCTGAAACTGTCATCGCCGAGGGCGGTGACGTAGTCCACGCTGCCGGCGCTGCCCAGCTCGCGGGACAGGTAGACGGCGGTGTTCAGGGTATCGCCGCCGAAGCTCTGTTGCAGACTGCCATCGGCGCGGTGCTGCAACTCGATCATGCATTCGCCGATCAGGGCGATGCGGGGGGTGTTGATGGTGTTCATCTGTGGAGTCTCTGGTGTTGCGGTGGTGTCTGGGCGGGCGTCTTCGCGGGCAAGCCTCGCTCCTGCAGGTTGGTGTGATCCGTAGGAGCGAGGCTTGCCCGCGAAGGCAGCAACTCGGGTTACGAACTTAGAAGCAGGTCTCCATGTTCTCGATGACATTCAGCTGCTCATCCACCAGACACCCCGTGCGCCACTTGTCGAACGTCAGGCACGGGTGCGAGGTGCCGAAGGAAATGATATCGCCCACCTTCAACTCAACCCCGGGCGCCACGGTCATGAACGCGTGCTGGTCCATCACCGCCGTCACCTTGCAGCCGCCGACATCGTCGCCCTTGGCCGGCACCACGCCCGCCTTGTAACGCAGCAGCGGCACCGGCAGGCCGGCGTCGTAGGCCACGTCGCGCTTGCCCAGGGCGATCACCGCAAAACCCGGCTCCGGCAGCGACTGCACATGGGCCCAGACTTCCAGCGCCGGGCGCAGGCCTTCGTTCAAGTCGCTGCGGCGGTCGAGCACGCAGCATTGCGCTTCTTTATAGATGCCGTGGTCGTGAGCCACATAGCTGCCCGGACGCAGCACACTGAGGAAACGCCCGGCGGCGTTCTGCGCCTCGAATTCCTCGGCGATCAGGTCGTACCAGGCCGAACCCGAAGCCGTGACGATCGGCTTGGCGATGGCGAACGCGCCGCTGTCCTGCAACTGCACCGCCAGACGCACCAGCGACTGGGCAAAGGCGCGGATGCCGCTGATGGCGTGATCGCCGTGGATCACCCCTTCGTAGCCTTCGATGCCGGTCAGAGCCAATGCCGGTTGCGCGGCAATGGCCTTGGCCAGGTCGATCACTTCCTGCTCGCTGCGGCAACCGCAACGGCCGCCCACCACGCCGTATTCGATCATCACGTTCAGACGCACACCGCGGGAGGCAAAGTAGGCGCCCAGGTCCGCGACGTTGTCCGGGTGATCGACCATGCAATAGAAGTCGAACGTCGGGTCGGCCAGCAGGTCGGCGATCAGCGCCATGTTCGGCGTGCCCACCAGCTGGTTGGCCATCAACACCCGACGCACGCCATGGGCGTAGGCCGCGCGGGTTTGCGTGGCGCTGGCCAAGGTGATGCCCCAGGCGCCGGCGTCCAGCTGGCGACGGAACAGCGCCGGGGTCATGCTGGTCTTGCCGTGGGGCGCCAGCTGCGCGCCGCTGTTGCTGACAAAGTCCTGCATCCAGCGAATGTTATGCTCCAGCGCCTGGCGATGCAGCACCAGGGCCGGCAGGCTGACGTCGCGGACCAGGTTGGCGCCAGTCTGGGCAAAGCCCTTTTCCACGGCGGCAGTATTGGGGGCAGAAGACATGGTCGAACTCCTCACATTCGCGGCTGCGGGCAGCCGCTGTTATTCGTTGATGCGCCGGGCCAGGCTGTTCGCGCTTTCGATCAGCACCCGACGGTAATCGTGGTAGTTGGTTTTGGCATCGGCCCTCGGGGCGACGATGCACAAGGTTGCGATGGCCACGCCGTTGGGGTCTTTGACCGGGGCGGCGAAGCAATGGGTAAAGGTGTCGGCCACGCTGTCGAAGGAGAAAAAGCCATCGATGCCGGCCTGACGGATTTCGCCCAGAAACTGCTCCAGCGGCAGGCGTTCGCCGGTGGGCAGGATGAAGTCGTCCTCGTCGATCAGGTCGACGATCGCCTGGTCGCTCAGGTGCGCCAGCAACAGGCGCCCGGAAGCGGTCCAGGGGATCGGTGCGTTTTCGCCGATGTCCGAGGAAATGCGGAAATGCCGCTCGCCCTCCTTCATCAGCGCCACGGTGTATTTGCGCCCGTTGAGCAGGCACATCTGCGCGGTTTCCCGGGTCTGGCTGACGATTTCCTGCAAGGCATGGTCGGCCTCGCGGGTCAGATCGAAATGGCGCAGGTGCGCCTGGCCCAGGAAATACAGCTGACGGCCGAGGTAAACGTGACCGTCCTTGCCCACCGGTTCCAGAATCCGTCGTTCCAGCAGCGAGGCCACCAGTTCATAGACGGTGGATTTGGGGCTGCCGATGCCATTGGCGATGTCGTTCGGTCGCAGGGGCTGGCCGATTTCCTTGAGGAAATCGAGGATATCGAACGCCCGGTCCAGGCCACGTGCCCGGCGCTTGATGGTGTCTTCGGTCATGTCTGTGGTTCCCATACAAAGTGCCGGGAGTTTACCCAGAGTGCGGCGGCAACCGTAAGGCCGCCTTCGCGGGCAAGCCTCGCTCCTGCAGTCGGTGAAAACCTGTAGGAGCAAGGCTTGTCCGCGAACAATTCACCGCCAATCTCAGGCCTTTTTCTTGTAGGCAATGCAATCGATCTCGACCTTGCAGTCGACCATCATGCTCGCCTGCACGCAGGCCCGGGCCGGGGCGTGTTCAGGTTTGAAGTACTCGGCGAAGACCTTGTTGAAACTGGTGAAATCCCGCGGATCGTCCAGCCACACGCCGGCACGCACAACGTCTTCGATGCCATAACCGGCTTCGTGGAGAATCGCGATCAGGTTCTTCATGGTCTGGTGGGTCTGCTCGACGATACCGCCATTGATGATCTCGCCGTCCACCGCCGGCACCTGCCCGGACACGTGCAGCCAGCCATCGGCTTCAACGGCGCGGGCGAAAGGGCGAGGCGTGCCCCCTGCAGCGCTGCTGCCGGTGCCGTAACGAGTAATGCTCATGGGTGTTTTCTCCTGATTGACATTGAATGTTTAAAACCGCGTGCTTTTGAGAAATTCAGCCAGACGCGGCGATTGCGGGCGTTCGAACAGTTCCTTGGGTGGCCCCTGCTCTTCGATGCGCCCCTGATTCATGAAAACGATCTTGTCCGAGACCTCGAAGGCAAAGCGCATTTCGTGGGTCACCAGCAGCATGGTCATGCCGTCTTCGGCCAGGCCCTTGATCACGTTGAGCACTTCACCGACCAGCTCCGGGTCCAGCGCCGAGGTCACTTCGTCGAACAGCATCAGGCTCGGGTTCATCGCAATGGCCCGGGCGATCGCCACGCGCTGCTGCTGGCCACCGGACAACTGGCCCGGGTAGTGATCGCGACGCTCGAGCAGGCCGACACGCTCAAGCCATTTCTCGGCCAGTGCCACCGCTTCGTCCTTGTGCAGTTTCTTCACCTTGAGCAGGCCCAGGGTCACGTTCTGCAGCGCGGTGAGGTGCGGGAACAGGTTGAATTGCTGGAACGCCATGCCGGTCATGGCGCGATGGCGGGCGATGACTTTTTCCGCGTGACGAATGCGTTTGCCGTTGACTTCGTCATAGCCGATGGACTCGCCGTCCAGCAGGATCTGCCCGCCCTGGAACTCTTCGAGCATGTTCACGCAGCGCAGCAACGTGGTCTTGCCCGAGCCGCTGGAGCCGATCAGGGTCACGACGTTGCCGCGCTGCATGGTCAGGTCGACGCCCTTGAGCACTTCAAGCTGGTCGTAACGTTTGTGCAGGCCGCGAATGTCCAGCAAGGGTTGGCCGTTTTGTGCGTTGGTTTGAGTCTGATTCATGGCAAGGCCACCCGCTTTTCAATGTGCCGGCCGAGTAACTCGATGCCGTAGTTGATGACGAAAAACAGAAATCCGGCGAACAGGTAAAACTCAAGGGTCATGAAGGTGCGGGCGATGATCTGCTGGGTGCTGAGCAGCAGTTCGGCCACCCCGATCACCGACAACAGGGTCGAGGCCTTGACGATCTCGGTGGACGAGTTGACCCAGGTCGGCAGGATCTGCCGCAGCGCCTGAGGCAACAGCACGTAGCCGAGCGCCTGGTAAAACGTCAGGCCAATCGCCTTGCTCGCTTCCATCTGTCCGCGAGGCAAAGCCTGCAAGGCTCCGCGCACAATCTCGGAAACGTGGGAGCCGCAGAACAGCGTCAGTCCCAGGGCACCGGCCTGGAACGCGCTGATCTGCCAGCCCATCGCCGGCGCCATGTAGAAGCACGCCAGCACCAGCACGAACACCGGGGTGCCGCGAATCACGTCCACGTAAAAACGAAACGGCGCGCGCATCCAGAACTTGCCGTACGTCAGCACCAGCCCTGAAAACACACCGAGCACAGTGCCCAGCAAAATTGCCAGGGCCGAACACTGCACACTGGTCAAAAAGCCTTGCCACAATGCTTCCCGCGCAACCCACAACTCATGCAACCAACTGGGAGATTCGTACATCGAGGGCTCCTATCGGCGAATCGCCAGACGCTGTTCGAGGTAACGCAGCATCATGGCAATCAGGTAACAGGCCGCCACGTACAGCGCGGTGGTCACCAGCCAGGTTTCGATCACCCGGTAGCTTTCGACATTGATCTTGCGTGCGTAATAGGTCAGCTCCGGCACCGCAATCGCGGCCGCCAGGGAGGTGTCCTTGAACAGCGAAATGAAGTTGTTCGACAAGGCCGGCAGCACATTGCGCAACATCACCGGCACGGTGACATAAGCCTTGACCTGCCACTCGCCCAGGCCAATCGCCAGACCAGCCTCGCGCTGGCCCTTGGGAATGCTCAGCAGGCCGCCGCGGAACACTTCGGTCAGGTAGGCCCCGGCATACAGCGACAGGGTGACGATGAACGAAGGGATCTTGTCCAGACGGATGCCCAGGCTCGGCAAGGCGAAGTAGATCAACAGAATCAACACCAGAATCGGCGTGTTACGGATCACCGTCACATACACCGATGCCAGCACCCGCAACGCGCGGTGCTTCGACAACAAAGCAAACGCCATCAGCAGGCCGATCACGCAGCCGATGGCGATCGACACCAGCGCCAGTTCCAGGCCCAGACCGAGCCCCGCCAGCAAGGTGTCGAAATCGCGCCACACGGCGGCAAAGTTCAACTGATAGTTCATGGTCGGCAGTACCTTGAGCGGGGCGATTCAGGACCGCCCCGCTCTCACGGGATCATTTGAATTCGACAGGGAAACCGATGGCTGGAGTCGGCAGATCGACGCCAAACCATTTTTTGAAGGATGCCGAATACGTCGGGAACTCAACGCCGGTCATGGCTTCATGCAGGGTGGTGTTGACGAAGTTCAGCCAGTCCTGATCGCCACGCTTGACCGCGCAGGCATAGGTTTGCGGGCTCCAGGCGTAGGCCGGGCTGCGGTAGCGGCCTGGGTTCTGCACCATCAGGTATTTGACCGACGATTGATCGGTGGCCGCCGCGTCGGCGCGTCCCGAGTTCACCGCCTGATACATCAGGTCGACGCTGTCGTACTGATCGACCTTGGCCTTGGGCAGCGCCTGATGCACCAGTTCTTCGGCATACACGTTCTGCAGCACGGCCACGGTGACGCTGTCACCGGCGGCGCGCATGTCGTCGATTTCCTTGTACTTGCTGTTGGCCGGCAGCAGCAGGCCCACGCCTTCGCGGTAGTACGGCAGAGTGAACGCCACCTGCTGGGCACGGCTGGCGGTCACGGTGATGAACTGGCAACTGATGTCGACCTTGTCGGTCAGCAGGTTGGGAATCCGCGCATCGGAAGACTGCACCACGTACTCGACCTTGTCCGGGTCGTTGAACAGCCCCTTGGCAATCATGTGCCCGATATCGATATCGAAGCCCTGCAACTTGCCGTCCGCCCCCTGGAAGTGCCAAGGCGCATTGGTGCTGCCGGTCCCCACAATCACTTTGCCACGGGCCAGAACGCTATCGAGCTTGCTGTCCGCCGCCTGGGCCACACCCACGGCAGCAGCAGACGCTGCGAACAAAAGAACACACGCTTTGAACAAGGAAGGACGGTGATGCATGGCAAGCACTCCAGGATGATGTTTATTCCGCTATACCGGAACTTGGTATGTAACAACGGAACAGACAGCAGAAAGTGTGCCACAGCTCGGACGGGGAATGTAGAGGGGATTGAAAAGTGTTTTGAATCAGATAGATGGGTTGAAACGCAGGAACAGTGTTACCGAAAGGGACGATAGCGTAGCGCTACCGTTGGCTACGTCGACGGGTAGGTTGTTCACAAATGGTGCGCGTTGAATCGATACGTGCAGGAGCGAGCACGGTCGTGATGGACCCAAGAAGATTGCGGGGAATCAGGCACCCAGCGTTATCGTTGACGACCATCGCGAGCCGGCTCGCTCACACAATGGGGCTGGGTACATCCGCGAGATTGAGGTCGTCTGTCAGGACGCCTTCGCGGGCAAGCCCGCTCCCACAGTGGGTCGATGTGCATCCGCAGGATGGAGGTAGGTTGCGAGGACGCCTTCGCGGGCAAGCCTTGCTCCTACGGGTTTGGTGGGTGTACGCGAAATCAGAGAACACCCTATACCACTGTAGGAGCTGCCGAAGGCTGCGATCTTTTGATCCTAAAAAACAAAATCAAAAGATCGCAGCCTTCGGCAGCTCCTACACGAACCAAATCCGATCAGGCCG
>NZ_JABFMP010000001.1 GCF_013359595.1 Pseudomonas sp. C1C7
CCACTCCGGGCAGCCGAAAAGGACTGCTCTCACGAGAGGACTATCTGGCGCCTCCCGCTGTCCCGACAGGGCAACCACCCAAGGATGTGCTCAATACCATCTGGCGCAAGAACGAGGTGTTTCTCGATATCGGTTCTTACAGCATCGGCTCTTTTGTCATGGTGCTTTGGCCGGTGGTCTTGATCTTTATATGGATGGGGTGGGCGATGGGTTCGGAGTCGCTGGATGCTCTCTACTGGTATGGATTCATGTGTTTTTGCGGCTTTCCGATAATGATGCTCATCTACATTTTAAGATGCCCTGTGCCTCTTCCCGTGCGCTTCAACCGTCAACGCCGCGAAGTTTGTGTGCCATTCGAAGATGGTCGTTACTGGATCGTGCCGTGGGAGCAAGTCACTGCCCAAGCCGTGGCGATGGATTCAGTCGGCCAGCACGGAAAAATCACTCAAGGTCTATTGGTGGTGGGCTTTCGAAATCCCGACCCCGATGCGCCCGAAAAGGAGCGCGACTTCAGCCTGGGATTCAGTTGCGGCGGCGGTGAAACGGCAATGTGCCTCTGGGAGTGCATACGCAGTTATATGGAAGTTGGCGCAGATGCAGTCCCAGCGAGTCGATTGGGACGAAGGCCTTACGCGGAAACTCAAGTCGGTTCCATTGTTACCAGCTTGTTCAAGGGCGATGTTCTCGATGTCTTGCACGGCGTGTTTTTCATTACTTTCCTGGGAACATATTGGGCAGAGAAAGTGCAGAACTGGAAACTCGCGCCACCACCTGAGCTGACAAATCCCGACATCATCGAATGGTCCAAACCTCTGCCTCCCGAACAGTGGGTTCAACGCTCAGCGGAACTGGAGGTAGCCATCTCCATGCGTGAGGCCGAATTAGCTGCGCAGCAACATACCCATAGCAGTCGATTTACCTGACACAGCGCTCTCGCAGGAATTGGGGCGGCTTCGCCGCCCAACGGGGATAAATCCCCTCACCACAGAAATTACCCTCTTCACAGATAACCCGCCTCGCCCCCACAAAACGACACCACCCACCGGAGTTTGCAGCGCCAAAACAGTGCAGGCTTTCCACCGCGCCCATTTTCGTGCACTAATCGCTTCCGGCAATTTCCTGAATACCTTTTAAACGCTTGTTCGGCACTCTGGTTCGGAAATTGCTACCTTCATTAGGTCTTACGCGTACCAGTAACAATAATTCTGCGCCACAAGCGCTCATATTGGTTCTTAGGGATTGAATAATGAAAAAAGCATTGCTGACCCTGTCTGCACTGGCATTGTGCGTAGCTGCTGGCTCTGCGCTGGCGAAGGAATACAAGGAATTGCGCTTCGGTGTTGACCCTTCCTACGCACCGTTCGAGTCGAAAGCGGCCGACGGCAGCCTGGTAGGCTTCGATATCGATCTGGGCAACGCAATCTGCGCCGAGCTGAAGGTCAAGTGCAAATGGGTCGAAAGCGATTTCGACGGCATGATTCCGGGCCTGAAGGCCAATAAATTCGACGGTGTGATCTCCTCGATGACCGTCACTCCGGCCCGCGAAAAAGCCATCGACTTCTCCAGCGAGCTGTTCTCCGGCCCGACCGCCTATGTCTCCAAGAAAGGTTCCGGCGTGACCACCGACGTCGCGTCCCTCAAGGGCAAGACCGTCGGCTACGAGCAAGGCACCATCCAGGAAGCCTATGCCAAGGCCGTTCTGGACAAGGCTGGCGTGAAAACCCAGGCCTACCAGAACCAGGACCAGGTGTATGCAGACCTGATGTCCGGTCGTCTTGATGCCGGTATCCAGGACATGCTGCAGGCTGAACTGGGCTTCCTGAAGTCGCCACAAGGCGCCGGTTATGAAGTCAGCCAAGCGGTGGACAGCGAACTGCTGCCAGCCAAAACCGCCGTCGGCATTAAGAAAGGTAACACCGAGCTGAAGGCCCTTTTGGACAAAGGTATCAAAGCGTTACACGATGATGGCACCTACGCCACCATTCAGAAGAAACACTTTGGCGATCTGAATCTGTACAGCGGCAAATAATGCCCGGGCGCCCATCTCGCGATGGGCGCTTTTTTCTTCCGCTCAGGTTGCTGATTTATGTTCGAAAACCTAATACAAAATCTGGGGCTCTCAGCCTTCAGCCTCAAGGGCTTCGGTCCGTTGCTGATGGAAGGCACCTGGATGACCATCAAATTATCGGCGATGTCGCTGCTGGTGGCCGTGTTGCTCGGCCTGATCGGTGCCAGTGCCAAGCTGTCAAAAGTCAAACTGGTGCGCCTGCCTGCCCAGTGCTACACCACGCTGATTCGCGGGGTGCCGGACCTGGTGCTGATGCTGCTGATCTTCTACAGCCTGCAAACCTGGCTGACGTCATTCACCGACTACATGGAATGGGAATACATCGAGATCAACCCGTTCAGCGCCGGGGTGCTGACCCTGGGCTTCATCTATGGCGCGTACTTCACCGAGACGTTCCGTGGCGCGATCCTCGCCGTGCCCCGCGGGCAAGTCGAAGCGGCCACCGCCTACGGCCTCAAGCGCGGCCAGCGTTTCCGCCTCGTGGTGTTCCCGCAGATGATGCGTTACGCCCTGCCGGGCATCGGCAATAACTGGATGGTGATGCTCAAGGCCACCGCGCTGGTTTCGATCATCGGTCTGGCCGATCTGGTCAAGGCTGCGCAGGACGCCGGTAAAAGCAGCTATCAACTGTTCTACTTCCTGGTGCTCGCCGCCGTGATCTACCTGCTGATCACCAGCGCCTCCAACATCATTCTGCGCTGGCTGGAACGCCGCTACGCCGCCGGCACACGGGAGGCCGTACGATGATCGAACTCCTGCAGGAATACTGGAGGCCTTTCCTCTACAGCGACGGTCAGAACATCACGGGCCTGGCCATGACCATGTGGCTGCTCAGCGCGTCGATCTTCTTCGGCTTCATCGTCTCGATTCCGCTGTCCATCGCCCGGGTCTCGAGCCGCTTCTACATGCGCTGGCCGGTGCAGTTCTACACCTACCTGTTCCGTGGCACGCCGCTCTACATCCAACTGCTGATCTGCTACACCGGGATCTACAGCCTGGCTGCCGTGCGTGCGCAACCGCTGCTCGACAGCTTCTTCCGCGATGCGATGAATTGCACCATCCTGGCGTTCGCCCTGAACACCTGCGCCTACACCACGGAGATTTTCGCCGGAGCGATCCGCAGCATGGCCCATGGTGAAGTCGAAGCGGCCAAGGCTTATGGCCTGACCGGCTGGAAGCTGTACGCCTACGTGATCATGCCCTCGGCCCTGCGCCGCTCGTTGCCCTACTACAGCAACGAAGTGATCCTGATGCTGCATTCGACCACCGTGGCTTTCACCGCGACCATTCCGGACATCCTGAAAGTGGCTCGGGACGCCAACTCGGCGACCTTCCTGACCTTCCAGTCGTTCGGCATCGCCGCGCTGATCTACCTGGCCATCACCTTTACGCTGGTCGGCCTGTTCCGTCTTGCCGAACGCCGCTGGCTGGCCTTCCTCGGGCCGACCCACTAGCACCTATCCTGTTTCAGGGAACAAGCGATGCGCCACCAGATACATGACCTGCTGTCTCCGGTACCGGGGACAGCACGACAGATTCACAGCTTCCACTTCGGGCCGATCTCGGAGCCTACCGTGACAAGCCCACGAGGCAAGATCTACATCCAGTCGTCCCTTCACGCCGATGAAATGCCCGGCATGCTGGTGTCCTGGCACCTCAAGCAACGTCTGGCGGAGCTGGAAGCCGCCGGCCGTCTGCGCAGCGAAATCGTGCTGGTCCCGGTCGCCAACCCGGTCGGCCTGGAACAGGTGCTGATGGATGTGCCGCTGGGCCGCTACGAGCTGGAAAGCGGGCAGAACTTCAACCGCTGGTTCGTCGACTTGAGCGAAGAGGTCGGCAACGAGATCGAGGGCCAACTCGGCGACGATCCGCAACACAACCTGCAACTGATCCGCACCAGCCTGCGCCACGCCCTGGCCCGGCAGACCGCCAGTACCCAGCTGCAATCCCAGCGCCTGACCCTGCAACGGCTGGCCTGCGATGCCGACATGGTGCTGGACCTGCATTGCGATTTCGAAGCGGTCGCTCACCTCTACACCACTCCCGAAGCCTGGTCGCAGGTCGAACCGCTGGCGCGCTACATCGGTGCCGAAGCCAGCCTGCTGGCCACCGATTCGGGCGGTCAGTCGTTCGACGAATGCTTCACCCTGTTGTGGTGGCAATTGAAGGAACGCTTTGGCGAACACTTCGATATTCCGCTGGGCAGCTTCTCCGTGACCGTCGAGCTGCGTGGCCAGGGCGACGTCAATCATCCGCTGGCCAGCCTCGACAGCCAGGCACTGATCGATTACCTGACTCACTTCGGCGCCATCGCCGGCGAACCGGCGCCCCTGCCCGAGCTGCCCTACCCGGCCACCCCGCTGGCCGGCGTCGAGCCTGTCGCCACGCCGGTCGGCGGCCTGCTGGTGTTCACCGCGTTGCCGGGGGAATACCTGGAAGCCGGACAACTGATCGCCGAGATCATCGACCCCATTTCCGACAGCGTCACGCCGGTGCGTTGCACCGCCAGCGGCCTGATGTATGCCCGCTCGCTGCGGCGCATGGCCACTGCCGGCATGGTGATCGCCCACGTCGCGGGCGCCGAAGCCTATCGCAGCGGCTACCTACTTTCGCCTTGAGGATGCTTGTTCCATGTACAAACTGACCATTGAAGACCTGCATAAAAGCTATGGCGATCATGAGGTGCTCAAGGGTGTTTCGCTCAAGGCCAACACCGGCGACGTCATCAGCCTGATCGGCGCCAGCGGCTCGGGCAAAAGTACCTTCCTGCGTTGCATCAACTTTCTCGAACAACCCAACGACGGCGCGATGACCCTCGACGGCCAGTCGATCCGCATGATCAAGGATCGCCACGGCATGCACGTGGCCGATGCCGATGAGCTGCAACGGATCCGCACTCGCCTGGCGATGGTGTTCCAGCACTTCAACCTGTGGAGCCACATGACGGTGCTCGAGAACATCACCATGGCGCCACGCCGGGTGCTGGGCTGCAGCAAGCAGGAAGCCGAAGACCGCGCCCGCCGCTACCTGGACAAGGTCGGCCTGCCGGCGCGGGTGGCCGAGCAATATCCGGCGTTTCTTTCCGGCGGCCAGCAACAGCGCGTGGCGATTGCGCGGGCGCTGGCGATGGAGCCGGAAGTGATGCTGTTCGACGAACCGACCTCGGCGCTGGACCCGGAGCTGGTGGGCGAAGTGTTGAAGGTGATCCAGGGCCTGGCCGAGGAAGGCCGGACCATGATCATGGTGACCCACGAGATGAGCTTCGCGCGCAAGGTTTCGAGCCAGGTGCTGTTCCTGCACCAGGGCCGGGTGGAGGAAGAAGGTGCGCCGGAGGAAGTGCTGGGTAATCCGAAGAGCGAACGCCTCAAACAGTTCCTGAGCGGTAACCTCAAGTAAACACCACCCCGCGCAAGAGCTGCCGAAGGCTGCGATCTTTTGATCTTGTCTTTTAAAAGCAAAGTCAAAAGATCGCAGCCTTCGGCATCTCCTGCACGGGATCGTGGCGGGTCATTTAAACCTTTGCCATTGCCGTGTGGTCACTGAAAGAAGACTTTCAGAGCGCACACCACCGGCATGGGAAGCTCCTCCGACTTCGCAAGACAATGGTTCACCGCCCGCGACTGGAAGCCATTCGCCTTTCAGAAGCAGGTGTGGGCCGCCGTCAAGAACGGGCAATCCGGATTGCTGCACGCCAGCACCGGGGCCGGTAAAACCTACGCCGTCTGGTTCGCCGCGCTCAATCGCTTCGCCCGCCTCCCTCCTCCCGTTGAAACCCCGCGCAAACGCAAACCGCTCGCGGAACCGCTGACCGTGTTGTGGATAACCCCCATGCGCGCCCTGGCAGCCGATACGGCTCGCGCGCTGCAAACGCCCCTGACCGATTTGCAGATCCCCTGGACCGTCGGCCTGCGTACCGGCGACACCAGCAGCAGCGAACGGGCACGGCAGAGTCGACGCCTACCAACCACCCTGATCACCACCCCGGAAAGCCTGACCCTGATGCTCGCGCGGGCCGACGCGGAAACCGCGCTCGCGACCTTGCGCATGGTGGTGGTCGATGAGTGGCACGAACTGCTGGGCAACAAACGCGGCGTGCAGTTGCAACTGGCGTTGGCGCGTTTGCGTCGCTGGCAACCGCAGCTGATCGTCTGGGGCGTTTCCGCGACCCTGGGTAATCAATCCCACGCCGAGCAGGTGCTGATACCACAGGGCGGCGGCATCAGCGTTCAAGGTCAAACCCGCAAAACCTTGCAAGTCGACACCTTGCTCCCGCCTGCCGTCGAACGCTTTCCATGGGCCGGGCATATCGGTTTGAAGATGCTGCCGCAGGTGGTCGCCGAGCTCGAAGTCAGCGCCAGCAGCCTGGTGTTCACCAACACCCGCGCTCAGTCCGAGATCTGGTATCAGGCCTTGCTCGATGCCCGCCCGGATTGGGCCGGGCTGATCGCCTTGCACCACAGCTCGTTGTCCCGCGATACCCGCGACTGGGTCGAACGCGCGCTCAAGGACGGACAACTCAAGACGGTGGTCTGCACCTCCAGCCTGGATCTGGGCGTGGACTTCCTGCCGGTGGAGCGGGTGCTGCAGATCGGTTCGGCCAAGGGCGTGGCGCGCCTGATGCAGCGCGCGGGGCGTTCCGGTCACGCACCGGGACGGGTATCGCGGGTCACGCTGGTGCCGACTCACAGCCTGGAACTGGTGGAGGCCGCAGCGGCACGGGACGCGGTGACACAGGGCCGGATCGAGCCGCGCCTGTCGCCGGTCAAGCCACTGGATGTGCTGGTGCAGCACCTGGTCAGCATCGCCCTGGGCGGCGGGTTTGTGCCCGATGAGCTGTACGACGAGGTGCGCGGCGCCTGGGCCTATCGTGACTTGAGCCTGGCCGAATGGGCGTGGGCGCTGGCTTTCGTACGCCACGGCGGGCTTTCTCTGACGGCCTATCCGGATTACCGCCGGGTCGAACCGGATGATCAGGGCGTGTGGAGGGTGCCTGATGCGCGACTGGCGCGGCGGCACCGCATGAGCATCGGCACCATCGTCAGTGACGCGAGCATTCATCTGAAGTTCTGGAGCAAGGGTGGCGGCGGCAAACAACTGGGCAGCGTCGAGGAAGGTTTTATCGCACGCCTCAAACCCGGTGACGGTTTCCTGTTTGCCGGGCGTTTGCTGGAACTGGTGCGGGTGGAAAACATGACCGCCTATGTCAAACGCAGCACGGTGAAAAAAGCGGCGGTGCCGCGCTGGAATGGCGGACGCATGCCATTGTCCAGCGAACTGGCGGATGCGGTGGTCGCACGCTTTTCTGCGGCGGCCCAAGGCACGTTCGAGGGTCCGGAAATGCAGGCGGTGCGGCCGTTGCTGGAGGTGCAACAGCGCTGGTCCGGACTGCCCACCGAGCACAGTTTGCTGGCCGAAACCCTGAAGTCCCGGGAGGGTTGGCACCTGTTCCTTTATCCCTTCGCCGGACGCCAGGTGCATCTGGGGCTGGCCAGTCTGCTGGCGTGGCGAGTCAGTCAGCGCCAGCCGCTGACCTTCTCGATCGCGGTCAACGATTACGGTCTGGAGTTGCTCAGCGCCACCCCGATCGAGTGGGCGCGGGAGCTCGATAGCGCGCTGCTCAGTCCCGAGCACCTGCGCAATGATGTGCTGGCCAGCCTGAATGCAGGCGAGCTGGCCTTGCGTCGCTTCCGGGAAATCGCCCGGATCGCCGGGCTGGTCTTCGCCGGTTACCCCAGCGCACCTAAAAGCACGCGTCAGGTCCAGGCCTCCAGCGGATTGTTCTTCGAGGTGTTCAAACAATATGACGCGCAGAACCTGTTACTGGCTCAGGCCGGGGAAGAAGTGCTGGCTCAGGAGCTTGATATCCGCCGCCTGGAACAGACCCTGGAGCGGATCAACCGGATGAGGCTGGACCTGCACCCGATCAAACGCCCTGCGCCCCTTGGCTTTCCGCTGCTGGTGGAACGCATGCGCGAAAGCATGAGTTCGGAAAAACTCGCCGATCGCATCAGACGCATGGTCAGCGATCTGGAGAAAACCGCCGAAACCGGGAAGGAATGATGAGCACGCCCTACCCCATTAGCCTGGCGGGAGAAACCCTCTGGTTGTTGCCGGAAAAAGCCGTTTATTGGCCGGCGCAGCAGGCGCTGTTGGTGGCGGACGTGCATTTCGGTAAGGCGGCTGCCTATAGAAGCCTTGGCCAGCCCGTTCCTCGGGGCACCACCACGCACAATATTGCGGTGCTTGATGCGCTTGTGGAGGCCCTGCCCTGTCGGCAGCTGATTTTCCTGGGTGACTTTCTCCATGGCCCGGGCTCCCATGCATCGGCCACGCTGGATGCGCTGGCGTTATGGCGTGCGCGGCATGCTGATCTGTCGATGACGCTGATCCGGGGCAATCACGACAAACGCGCCGGGGATCCGCCGGCGTCGCTGGACATTCGAGTGGTGCCTGAGCCGATGCTGCTCGGGCCGTTTTCCTTGCAGCACGAACCGGATCCGCATCCTCGCCTGCATGTACTGGCCGGGCATGTGCACCCGGTGTATCGGCTGCATGGCAGAGGACGGCAGAGCTTGCGGCTGGCGTGTTTCAGGATTGGCGAGAAGGTGAGCCTGCTGCCGGCGTTCGGGGCGTTTACCGGGGGATATCAGGTCGAGCGCGGCGATGACTCTCGGATCTTCGTCATCGGCGACAACGAAATCTGGCCGCTGACCCTGTAGGAGCGAGCAAGCTCGCTCCTACATATAAAGGAAAATCAAACCACGGGCGCTGGCGGCGGTTCGTCCGGCAGGGTCGGCTCACCGGGTTCGGTGGGTTGTTCATTGGGGGTATCGGGATCAGGCTGGCCGGGAATGCCGCCTGCCATGCTGATCGGCGGGTGTGCCAACAAGGACCAGGCCAAAACGCCAACCTGATTGGGCTCGAGCCTTGCCAGTTCGGCAGTTATTTGCGGGTCGATCTTCATAAAGCACTCCTGAGCGATGGCCCGGTCCGCCTTGCGCGGATCGGGGCAGTACACTCCATAGAGTGTACGCCCGCTCAGGAATTCCCCTGTTTTGTCAGACGGCTGACTCAGGTCCGTGGCAGGGTCACGCCGCGCTGGCCCTGGTACTTGCCGCCTCGGTCCTTGTAGGACACTTCGCACTCTTCGTCGGACTCGAGGAACAGCATCTGCGCCACGCCTTCGTTGGCGTAGATTTTCGCCGGCAGGTTGGTGGTGTTGGAGAATTCCAGGGTCACATGGCCTTCCCACTCCGGCTCCAGCGGGGTCACGTTGACGATAATGCCGCAACGGGCATAGGTGCTCTTGCCCAGGCAGATGGTCAGGACGTTGCGCGGGATACGGAAGTATTCGACGGTGCTGGCCAGCGCGAAAGAGTTCGGCGGGATGATGCAGACATCGCTTTCGACGTCGACGAAGCTGCCGGCGTCGAAGTTCTTCGGGTCGACGATGGCCGAATTGATGTTGGTGAACACCTTGAATTTATTGGTGCAACGCACATCGTAGCCATAGCTGGACACACCGAAGGAAATCACCCGGCTGTCGCTCTCGCCGCGCACCTGGCGCTCGACGAAAGGCTCGATCATGTTGTGTTCCTGCGCCATGCGGCGAATCCACTTGTCCGATTTGATGCTCATGGCGGTGTCCTGAAATAGCGAGGTGGAAAAATCTGTCCGGCATCTTACCGGGGAGCGCCTTGCGGTTCAAAGCGCCGGGCACAATTCTCGACGATCACGCACGATGAACGGACCTTCGAAACAATAGGGCGCACCGTCGATCATGAAAACCGAGAAACCTTCGCAAGAAGCATTGGCACCTTTGGGAAAAACAGTTAAGGTGGCGCCACTGTGTTGCTTGTGTCACTGAGAATCTCTGCACGATATGTTGAATTTCGATCCAACCATCTACAAGAATTTTTCCTGCTCTTTGCACTCAGTCTCGGCCAGGGTTCTTCCTGAGTCGCAGTTATCTTTGTTCAAGGAGTTACACCATGTCTAATCGCCAAACCGGTACCGTTAAGTGGTTCAACGATGAAAAAGGCTTCGGCTTCATCACTCCACAATCCGGTGACGACCTGTTCGTTCACTTCAAAGCTATCCAATCCGACGGTTTCAAAACCCTGAAAGAAGGCCAGCAGGTTTCTTTCATCGCTACTCGCGGTCAGAAAGGCATGCAAGCTGAAGAAGTACAAGTTATCTAACTTGTCCTTGCTTTAGTAAAAAGCCCCGCCCTCAACAGCGGGGCTTTTTTGTGCCTGTCGGCTTCTCACAGGCAAAAAAAATCGCAGCCTTCGCCAGCCCGTGCAGGCGCCGGCGAAGGCTGCGATCCTTTGCTCTATTACCAGGTCACGCCAAACCCCGCGGTGTACCGGGTCTTGTCCAGATCGGCATCGTCGGTGCCATCGATGATGTCACGCTCGGCCTTGATATTGAGCGACGCCCAATCCGTGACCTTGTAGCGCAGCCCCACCTCCGAATCCAACGCATATTCGGCCACGCCGGACAGCGGCTTGCCCACTTCGCCATTGGTGAAGAACTCGACTTTCTTGCCAATCAGGTAGCGGTTGTAATCCCACTTCATCGCCACGGAATAGAAGTTTTCCTTGCTGCCGTCAGCGAACTCGTAGTCCGTGCGGTTGACCAGCGAACCGAGGGAGAACGCGCCCAGTTCGTCATCCCAGAACTGGTAGCCGGGACCGGTACCGACGGTACGCTGACGGGACAGGTCTTCGACCTTGTCGCGCTTGTAGACCAGTCGACCCTGCCAGAACCACTTATCCGTCAGGAAGCGATCGAGAGAATACTCGGCCCGCCAGTTGTCAGTGGTGACCACGTCATCCTGGAACTCGCGGTTGTACTCGCCTTCGGCCGTGTGCCGCCAGCGACCGTGGCGCGCGGTGGTCTTGAAATCGATGTCGTAATCGTCGGTGTCCTTGTCGGCCCGCTGGTAATCGAGGGCCGCATCGATGTTGCCCTTCCACACCAGATCCTCGACCACAGGCTTGGGCTTGAGGATCTGCTGGACGCTCGCCAGTTCCACGGTCTTCGGCGCATCGCCGTTGGCCAGGGTCACCTTGCCGTCTTCGGCGGCGTGCAGCGATTTGGCCTTTTCACCGGTGTAGGCGTCCTGCTTGACCAGCAGTTCCTGATCGCTCTCCAGGGTCTTGACCTGCTTCCAATCGATCGGGACGGCGCCGGCGTATTCGGTCTGGACCAGCAACTTGCCACCGTCGAACAGGATGATCTTGCCGCTCAGCTTGTCACCGTTCTTCAACCAGACGGTATCGGCGAGCAAGGGAGTGGAAGCACTGATAACAGCGAGGCACAGCAGTGTTCTGGACAACATAAGCAACAACGAACTCGGGTTTGCGAAAAAAGTCAGCATTATCCTGGAAATAACGCCCTGGTTAGGACTGACCCGACTATTTCTATTGAGTTCATTTCTCATCTCGTCATCCACGATTTACTCTACAGACGGTACTGTGAATTTTTTCAGGAATACCCGCACGTGAAAGAACCCACCCCTGACGCCGAGAGCGAGGCACAAATCCGACGCACGGCGCTCTACCTGACCCTCGCGCAAGTGCCCGAAGGCAAGGTGGTGAGCTATGGTCAGTTGGCCGAGCTTGCAGGCTTGGGCCGCGCCGCCCGCTGGGTGGGCCGGACATTGAGCCAGCTGCCCGGCGACAGCAAATTGCCCTGGCACCGGGTGCTGGGTGCAGGTGGACGCATCAGCCTGCCCGCAGGCAGTCCTTCCGGGGATGAACAACGCGCTCGATTGCGCATGGAGGGCATCAGTATCCTGAATAATCGTGTTGATATTCGGCGTCATGGGTGGCGCCCGGTAGAGCACAGCGGTTAGAGTGCGCGCTTTGTTTTCGTATTTCTTGAGGCAGACTCCAGCCCATGCCCCGTAAAACCTGGCGCGCCGCGCTCGCTGCCTATGCCAGCCCCTCGACGCTTGTACTGCTGCTGCTGGGTTTCGCTGCCGGCTTGCCCTACATGCTGGTGTTCTCGACGCTTTCGGTCTGGTTGCGCGAAGCCGGTGTGGCTCGCGAAACCATCGGCTATGCAAGCCTGATCGGCCTGGCCTATGCCTTCAAATGGGTCTGGTCACCGCTGCTCGACCAATGGCGCCTGCCGTTGCTCGGCAAGCTGGGACGACGACGCTCGTGGCTGGTGTTGTCCCAGGGCCTGGTGATCCTGGGCCTGATCGGCATGGGCTTCTGTGACCCGCAAAAACATCTCTCCTGGCTGATCGCCATCGCGGTGATCGTCGCCTTTGCCTCGGCCACGCAAGACATCGCGGTCGACGCCTATCGCCTGGAAATCGCCGAAGACAATCGTCAGGCAGCCCTGGCGGCCAGCTACATGTCCGGCTATCGAATCGCCGCGCTGCTCGCTACTGCCGGCGCCCTGTACTTCGCCGAAGGCTTCGGCTCCACCGGCTTCAACTATCAACACTCCGCCTGGGCCGGCACCTACATCCTGTTCGGCGTCCTGATGATCCCGGCGCTGCTGACCAGCCTGTTCATGCGCGAACCACCAGTACCGCTGCGCACCCAGCTGCAGGCCGGACGCTACAGCTTCGTCCACCAGCTGGCGTCGGTCTTCGTGCTGATCGTGCTGCTGGTGTCCGTACCGGCCATGTTCACCCAGCTCTACAACACCGACTTCGCCAGCGTGCTGTTCGACGGCGTGAGCCTGCTCGACCTGCTGCTCCAGGACCGCGCCTTCCTGCGCGCGATCCTCTACATCACCCTCACCGCCCTGTGCCTGTCGTCCATGGGACGCCGCGGCCTGGCGCCGGTGCTGACGCCGGTCAACGACTTCATCCTGCGTTACCGCTGGCAGGCATTGCTACTGCTCGGACTGATCGCGACCTACCGGATGTCCGACACGGTGATGGGCGTAATGGCCAACGTGTTCTACATCGACCAGGGCTTCACCAAGGACCAGATCGCCAGCGTCAGTAAAATCTTCGGCCTGATCATGACCCTGGTCGGCGCCGGCATGGGCGGCCTGCTGATCGTACGGTTCGGCATCCTGCCGATCCTGTTCATCGGCGGCGCCGCGTCGGCCGCCACCAACATCCTGTTCCTGATGCTGGCCGACATGGGCCCCAACCTGAAGATGCTGATCGTCACCATCTCCCTGGACAACTTCAGTTCCGGGCTGGCGACTTCGGCGTTCGTGGCTTACCTGTCGAGCCTGACCAACCTCAAGTTCTCCGCCACCCAATACGCCCTGCTCAGCTCGATCATGCTCCTGCTGCCACGCCTGATCGGCGGCTACTCCGGGGTGATGGTGGAGAAGTTCGGCTACCACCAGTTCTTCCTGATCACCGCCCTGCTGGGGGTTCCGACCCTGGTGCTGATCGCCCTGCACTGGTTCCAGGAGAGCCGCCGGGAAGGTCCGAAGCCAACGCCGGAGCCTGTTCCAGGCCAGGTTGCGGAAGAGTCATAAGAAAAAAACCGCGAGGGCGCAGCGACATTCGCCCTCTGCCACACCACCGACCGCACGCCTGTACGCCAGCGGATCTCGCCCGTACAATGCTCCGTCATTTCTCGTCATCAGCTATCGATAACGGCCAACCATGCGTACCAGTCAATTTTTGCTCGCCACACAGAAAGAAACGCCTTCCGACGCGGTCGTGATCAGCCATCAGCTGATGCTGCGCGCCGGCATGATCCGTAAACTCGCCTCGGGCCTGTACACCTGGCTGCCGATGGGCTTGCGAGTGATGCGCAAGGTCGAAGCCGTCGTCCGCGAAGAAATGAACGCCGCCGGCTCCCTTGAAGTGTATATGCCGAGCACTCAGCCGGCCGAGCTGTGGCAGGAATCCGGTCGCTGGGAAGAGTACGGTCCTGAACTGCTGCGCTTCAAGGATCGCCACGGTCGCGACTTCTGCGCCGGCCCGACCCACGAAGAAGTCATCACCGATCTGATGCGCAACGAGTTGAGCAGCTACAAGCAGCTGCCAATCAACCTGTACCAGATCCAGACCAAATTCCGTGATGAAATCCGTCCACGCTTCGGCTTGATGCGCGGTCGCGAGTTCGTCATGAAAGACGCCTATTCGTTCCACGCTGACCAGGCTTCGCTGCAGGTCACCTACGATCGCATGCACCAGGCCTACTGCAACGTGTTCACCCGCCTGGGCCTGAAATTCCGCCCGGTTGAAGCCGACAACGGTTCGATCGGTGGCGCCGGCTCCCACGAGTTCCACGTACTGGCCGAATCCGGCGAAGACGATATCGTCTTCAGCAACGGTTCCGACTACGCGGCGAACATCGAGAAAGCCGAAGCCGTGCCACGGGAAACTTCCCGTCCCGCACCGTCTGAAGAGCTGCGCCTGGTGGACACCCCGGACACCAAGACCATTGCCGCGCTGGTGGAAAAATTCAATCTGCCGATTGAAAAGACCATCAAGACCCTGATCGTGCACGCCGAGGAAGAAGGCAAACTGATTGCCCTGATCATCCGTGGCGACCACGAACTCAACGAAATCAAGGCCGCCAACCAGCCTGGCGTTGCCAGCCCGCTGGTCATGGCCAGCGATGCCGAACTGCGCGACGCCATCGGCGCCGGCGCCGGTTCCCTCGGCCCGCTGAACCTGCCACTGCCGATCATCATCGACCGTTCGGTCGAGCTGATGAGCGACTTTGGCATCGGTGCCAACATCGACGACAAGCACTACTTCGGCGTGAACTGGGAGCGTGACCTGCCGGTGCCGACCGTTGCCGACCTGCGCAATGTGGTCAGCGGCGACCCAAGCCCGGACGGCAAGGGCACCCTGGAAATCAAGCGCGGCATCGAAGTCGGGCACATCTTCCAGCTGGGCAACAAGTACAGCAAGGCGATGAAGTGCGAAGTGCTGGGCGAGAACGGAAAGCCGGTCACCCTGGAAATGGGTTGCTACGGCATCGGCGTTTCCCGCGTGGTGGCCGCCGCCATCGAGCAGAACAGCGACGACAAGGGCATCATCTGGAGCGACACCCTGGCGCCGTTCCAGATCGCCCTGGTGCCACTGCGCTACGAAACCGATCTGGTGCGCGAAGCCACCGACAAGCTGTACGCGGAACTGACCGCCGCCGGCTTCGAAGTGCTGCTGGACGATCGCGACAAGAAAACCAGCCCGGGCATCAAGTTCGCGGACATGGAACTGATCGGCATTCCGCACCGGATCGTGGTCAGCGACCGCGGCCTGGCCGAAGGTAACCTGGAATACAAGAGCCGTACCGAAGCCGAGCCGCAAGCGCTGCCGGTCGCCGACGTACTGTCGTTCCTTCAGGCCCGTATCCGCCGCTGAATCCAGATAGAGACGTCATGTTCAAGCGAAACACCTTAGGCCTCGGTGGTGCCGCCCTGTGCGGCACCCTGATGGTCAGCGGCTGTGCCAATCACATGTCGCAGCGCAGCGAACACGAGGAACGTGTCGAGCGCAAACTGCTTGATCACAGCCTGCAGATCGATGTCGGCGAGCCCAAGGTGCTTGAGCTGCCGCAACGTCGGGTGAAGATCCACGAGCAGAAGACTTTCGAAGTCACCGAGTTCGAAGTCACGCGTCATTACGATCGCTATACGCCTTACCAACCCTGGCGGGAGATCTATGAGATCCCGCTGGGTGCGGTAGCCGTGGTGGGTGGTATCGGTGCGAATGTGGTCAACGTGTTCGCCTTCGGCAACCTGCCCGATAGCATGACCAAGGACTGGTTCAACTATGGCTTTGCCGGCCTGAACCCGTTCATGAACACGCAATCCAACGGTCGCGCCCAGCAGAACCTGGCCGGGATCGATGAGGTTCAGCTGGACAAGCGCACCGAATACTCGAGCCTGCCGTGGAGCGAGCGTCCGGTTGAGGTCAAGGCCGGAAAGGAAACCTTCGAGCTCAGTACCGACAAGAATGGCGTGCTGCGCCTGAACCTGCTGGACAGCCCGTTCGCCGAATACGACCTGAACCATCTGACCCGATTGCAGATCCGCGTCGAGAACCCTGCTGATGACGTGCACACCGATTCGTCCCTGGCCGTCAGCAGCAAGCTGCGCGGCAAGTTGCTCGAAGCGCACGGACTGATCTACGACGACCTCGAAGACGATGAAGTGAGCCAGTGGGTACACCGGGTCAAGCGTCTGTCGGAGCTGGGTCTGGAAGAAGAAGCCGTCGAGCTGGAACAGAGCCTGATCGAACTGACCCGCAACGATCCAGAACTGCAGACCGAATTCCTCAAGTCCTTGACCAAGGATGCCGGGCGGTTGGTGGCGGATCCGGGGCCGCATTAATCGCAAAAAGCTTCGCGGGCAAGCCTTGCTCCTACGTAGGAGCGAGGCTTGCCCGCGAAGGCATTTTCATTTTCACCACTATCTTTCAAACAACTCCATCTGCTCAAACCCGCCCCGCAAATCCTCCAGCCTCACCCCCACCCCCAACAACCGCACCGGCTTGCCGCCACGATTGAACGCCTGGGTCAGCAACAGCTGATAACTGCCCAGATCCCGCCCTGCCCCGGCCTGCTCCAGTGTGGTCTGGGTGAAATCATGGAACTTCACTTTGACGAACGGCTTGCCCGGCCGGTAGCTGCTGTCGATTCGCGCCATGCGCCCGGCCAGGGTCTCGAGCAACTCTGGCAATTTATCCAGGCAGCTCTTCAAGTCCGGCAAGTCGGCGTCGTAGGTGTTTTCGACGCTGATCGACTGCCTGCGACTGTCGTTATGCACCTGCCGCTCGTCGATGCCACGGGCCAGGCTCCAGAGACGCTCGCCAAAGCTGCCGAATTCGCGCACCAGGGCCAACTTGTCCCACTGGCGCAACTGCGCACAATCGGCAATCCCGAGCTTGCCCAACTTGTCGGCGGTGACTTTGCCGACCCCGTGCAGCTTGCTCACGGGCAAACCGCTGACAAAGTCCTCGACCTGATCCGGCGTAATGACGAACAGGCCATTGGGCTTTCTCCAGTCGCTGGCGATCTTGGCGAGAAACTTGTTCGGCGCCACACCCGCCGAGACGGTGATGTGCAACTGATTCGACACCCGCCGCCGGATGTCCTGGGCGATGCGTGTTGCGCTACCGCCGAAATACGCGCTGTCCGACACATCCAGGTAAGCCTCGTCGAGGGAAAGCGGCTCGATGATGTCGGTGTAATCGCGAAAGATCGTATGAATTTCCTTCGACGCTTCTCGATAGGCATCCATACGTGGCTTGACGATGGTCAGGTCCGGACAGAGCTTCAACGCATGCCCCGAGGACATGGCCGACCGCACGCCATAGGCCCGAGCCTCGTAATTGCAGGTCGCAATCACGCCACGGCGATCCGCCGCACCGCCCACGGCCAGCGGCTTTCCGGCCAGTCGCGGGTCGTCGCGCATCTCGATGGCGGCGTAGAAGCAGTCGCAATCCACGTGGATGATTTTTCGCTGGCTCATATCGAAGCGGTATTCAGATGAAGAAAAGGCGATAGGTCGTGTCAGGTCGGCAGTATCTCACTGACACCTGTATATAGCACCAGTAGTCTGAATCTTCTCCGATGACTGTAGGAAAAAGCAGCGGGAAAATTTATTTTCTCAATCAGCCGCTTCCGACTGATAGAGCCGGAACCCTTGCCCTGCCTGCCTCTCAGGCCGATCCGCCGACGTTTGAAACAGCTAAGCAATTGAACCAGAACAGGTTTTATCGGTCTTGAAGGTTGACAGCCTGCGAATCCTCTGTAGAATGCCGCCTCATCAGACGCGGGATGGAGCAGCCTGGTAGCTCGTCGGGCTCATAACCCGAAGGTCGTCGGTTCAAATCCGGCTCCCGCAACCAAACATCAGAAAAGGCCATTCGAAAGAATGGCCTTTTTTGTGCGCGCCTGTTTTGTCTACAAACACCTGCCCTCAAGTTTGTGCGCAAACGAGAATCCTTTCAGATTCCGAAACTTAAGCCTGCCGTGCGACCACTTAACGTTTATTTGACCCGCTTTGAGATTAACGGTTGACACCCCGGCGTATCTCTATAGAATGCCGCCTCACAGACGCGGGATGGAGCAGCCTGGTAGCTCGTCGGGCTCATAACCCGAAGGTCGTCGGTTCAAATCCGGCTCCCGCAACCAAACGTCTGAAAAAGGCCACTCGAAAGAGTGGCCTTTTTTGTGCCCGATGAAAAAGTCCTTTCGCAACAATGATCTGTCACCGTGTCGCAAGCCTTCGAAGGTCACCAGGTCGCCAAGTTCAGACTATGCTGAAATCGCGCCCCGAACACCCGGCGACTAGCGATTCGCCATCGCCGAGACTCGGTGATAGGCGTTAATATTTGTGATTATTTTTTTCCACAGGGATTGGTAACTTGGCTGGATACCTCCATCCTGTCGCGCACAATCCAAGAGGTGATTGATGCGCGCCAACTCGTCTGACTCTCAAGACACCGCGACAGCGACACAACCGATCAAGGCTGAACGGTTGCGCTTGCTTGATCTCATCAGCAAGTACCGACAGCCCATCGGCCTGGCGGTCACGCTGCTATTGTTTGCCATTGCACTGGTTGCCTGTCGCCACCTGCTGAGCGAACTGGATCTGGATGCACTGCATGACTCGATCCTGGAAGTGCCCAAACCCGCCCTGCTCGGTGCACTGGGCGCGACCGTGGCAGGTTTCATCATTCTGCTGGGCTACGAATGGTCGGCCAGCCGCTACGCCGGCGTGACGCTGGCTCCTCGCACACTCGCACTGGGCGGCTTCACCGCGTTCGCCATCGGCAATGCCATCGGCCTTTCGATGCTTTCCGGTGGCTCGGTTCGTTACCGCCTGTATGCACGCCATGGCCTGGGGGCTGGCGAAGTTGCCCACATGACGCTGTTCGCCAGCCTCTCCCTGGGCTGCGCCCTGCCGCCACTGGCCGCGCTGGCAACCTTGAGCAACCTGCCCGGTGCTTCCGTGGCCCTGGGGCTCTCGCAAACCTTGCTGGGCACCATTGCGGCCGTCGTGTTGCTGCTGTCCGCCGTGCTCGCGGTGGGCATCTATCGCCGGCGCCTGCCGGAGCAACCCTATCCCGACAACCTGCTGGTCAAGATCGGCCGGCGCACCTTGCGCCTGCCGGGTCGCCGCCTGACGTTCCTGCAACTGGTGATCACCGCGCTGGACGTCGCCGCCGCCGCCACGGTGCTCTATCTGCTGCTGCCCGAAGCACCACCGTTCGGCGCTTTCCTCCTGGTTTATCTGCTGGCGCTGGCGGCAGGCGTGCTCAGCCACGTACCGGGCGGTGTCGGGGTGTTCGAAGCGATTCTGCTCGCAGCCTTTTCCGATACCCTGGGCGCCGCGCCACTGGCCGCTGCCCTGCTGCTGTATCGCCTGACCTACGTCGTGCTGCCGATGCTGGTGGCGTGCCTTTTGTTGTTGATCAACGAAGGCCAGCGCCTGTTCCAGACGCGCCAGACCCTGCGCGCCGCCTCGGGCCTGGCCGCACCGATCCTCGCCGTGCTGGTGTTCCTATCGGGCGTGGTGCTGCTGTTTTCCGGCGCCACTCCGGAGATCGACACCCGCCTGGAACACATCGGCTTTCTGATCCCCCATCGCCTGGTCGATGCCTCGCACTTTGGCGCCAGCCTGATCGGCGTGCTGTGCCTGCTGCTCGCCCAGGGCCTGCGCCGGCGACTGTCGGCGGCGTGGATGCTGACCACCATTCTGTTGCTGGTGGGCGCCCTGCTCTCCCTGCTCAAGGGTTTCGACTGGGAAGAAGCCACACTGATGACCCTGACCGCCGCGCTGCTCGGGGTTTTCCGCACGTCGTTCTATCGCCCCAGCCGCCTGACCGAACTGCCGTTTTCGCCGATGTATCTGGTGGCCAGTGTTTGCGTGCTCGCCGCTTCGATCTGGCTGCTGCTGTTTGCCTATCAGGACGTTCCGTACAGCCATCAACTCTGGTGGCAATTTACTCTGGACGCCGACGCCCCCCGTGGCCTGCGCTCGCTGCTGGGTGCCGCGGTACTGCTGATGGTCATATCCCTGACCTGGCTGCTGCGCACCGCGCGCCCGGTGATCCATCTGCCGACGCCCGACGAACTCGAGCGCGCGCACAAGATTCTCATGGCTTCGGCGCAACCCGATGGCGGTCTGGCACTGACCGGTGACAAGGCGCTGTTGTTCCACCCCAACGACGAGGCGTTCCTGATGTACGCCCGCCGCGGCCGCAGCCTCGTGGCCCTGTATGACCCGATCGGTCCGGGCCAGCAGCGGGCCGAGATGATCTGGCAGTTCCGTGACCTGTGCGACATCCACCACGCGCGCCCGGTGTTCTACCAGGTCCGCGCCGAGAACCTGCCTTATTACATGGACATCGGCCTGACCGCGATCAAGCTCGGTGAAGAGGCCCGCGTCGACCTGCAGCGCTTCGATCTCGAGGCTAAGGGCAAGGAGATGAAGGACCTGCGTTACACCTGGAACCGTGGCACCCGCGATGGCCTGTCGCTGGAGATCCATGAGCCGGGGCAGGCGCCGATGGATGAGCTCAAGGTGATTTCCGATGCCTGGCTGACCGGCAAGAACGTGCGCGAGAAAGGTTTCTCCCTCGGCCGATTCAGCGACGACTACCTCAAGTATTTCCGCATTGCGGTGATTCGTTTCGAAGGGCGCCCGGTGGCGTTCGCCAACCTGCTCGAGACCCACGGCCATGACCTGGCCAGCCTCGACCTGATGCGCGCGCACCCGGACGCCCCCAAGCTGACCATGGAGTTCATGATGGTCGGCCTGATCCAACACTATAAGAGTCACGGATACGCGCGCTTCAGCCTGGGCATGGTGCCACTGTCGGGGTTGCAACCCCGCCGCGGTGCACCCCTGACCCAGCGCCTGGGCTCGATGGTTTTCCGCCGTGGTGAGCAGCTCTACAACTTCCAAGGCTTGCGCCGCTTCAAAGACAAATTCCAGCCTGACTGGGAACCCCGTTATATGGCCGTGCCCGCCGGACTCGATCCGCTGGTTGCGCTGGCCGACACTGCTGCCCTGATCGCGGGCGGCTTGACTGGATTGGTGAAACGCTGATGATTCAACGCTCCTTGCGCTACATACTCGGCACGCTGATTGTGCTGGCCGTGATTCTCGGTGGTGGCTACTGGTACCTGAAACGCCCGGCTCCGGAGCCGACACTCGAACAACTGACCCCGACCGACGGCCCGGCGATGACCCGCGTCATTCCGGGGAACACGCCACGCGCCCAGGTGCTGGTGGCGGTCAATGAAGACCAGAAACTCAGCGACAAGCAATTGCTGACCCTGAGCCGCAGCGGCTCGGCACAGATCGTCCAGGTGATCCTGCCCAAGGACTGCCTGCTGCAAAGCCGCGCCCTGCAAACCGGCCTGCGTGAACTCAAGGGCCCGGCGACCCTCGTCAGCGGCATCGGCCCGGGCGCCGTGCTGGCGTGGCGCTGGTTGTCCGAACAGAAGAACGACAAGGCCCAGGCCGTTTCGGTGGACCTGGCCCTGGAAAAACCCGGCTGCACCCACCTGCTGCCCAAAAGCGCCGCCCACGGCCACTGGCTGGTGGCGTGGAACGACAACCCCGATGACACCAGCGCCGGCTTCGTGCGTGACCAGCCGAACGCCGAAACCAGCATCAGCGACTACGACATCAACCTGCCGCAAGTGCTGAACAACGAACTGCGCAAAATCCTCGTCGGCGGCGACAAGGCGGCCGGCGGCCTGCAAATCCCGGTGGTCGAAGTCCCGGCCGGACAAGCGAAAGACACCGTGACCCTGTTCCTGTCCGGCGACGGCGGCTGGCGCGACCTGGACCGCGATGTGGCGGGCGAGATGGCCAAGATTGGCTATCCGGTAGTGGGCATCGATACCCTGCGCTACTACTGGCAGCACAAGAGCCCTGAGCAAAGCGCCCTGGACCTGACCGAACTGATGCAGCACTACCGGCAGAAATGGGGCACCAAGCGCTTCATCCTGACCGGCTACTCGTTCGGCGCCGACGTCCTGCCAGCCATCTACAACCGCCTGCCCGAGTCCGAGCAACAGCGGGTCGACGCAATCATCCTGCTGGCCTTCGCCCGCACCGGCAGCTTCGAAATCGAAGTCGAAGGCTGGCTCGGCAACGCCGGCAAGGAAGCCGCCACCGGCCCGGAAATGGCCAAACTGCCACCAGCCAAAGTGGTGTGCATCTTCGGCGAAGAGGAAATCGACGAAAGCGGCTGCACCGACAAGACCGCCGTGGGCGAAACCATGAAACTGCCCGGCGGCCACCACTTCGACGAAAACTACCCGGCCCTGGCCAAGCGCCTGGTGGATGTAATCGAGAAGCGCCAGGCCAAGGAAACCGAGGCTCAGGAATAATCTGAAGCCCGAAAAAAAAGCCCCCGCTACCGAACCGGTAGCGGGGGCTTTGTCTGCGGAGCCTTACATCTCCACCTGCGTCCCCAACTCAATCACCCGGTTCAACGGCAGATTGAAGAAGCGCAAATTACCGTTGGCGTTCTGCAACATGAACGCGAACAAGGCTTCGCGCCAGCGGGACATGCCGACCAGTTTGGAGGCGATGACCGTTTCGCGGCTGAGGAAGTAGGTGGTGCGCATCGGGCTGAAGTCCAGCTCGGCCAGATGGCACAGCTTCAGCGCCTGTGGCACGTCCGGTTCGTCGGTGAAGCCGAAATGCAGGATCACCCGGAAGAACCCTTCGCCGTAGGCTTCGACTTCGAAGCGCCGGTTCGTCGGCACCCGCGGAATGTCTTCGTACACCACGGTCAGCAGCACCACTTGCTCGTGCAACACCTGGTTGTGCAGCAGGTTATGCAACAAGGCGTGGGGCACGGCGTCGGGTCGCGCGGTGAGGAACACCGCGGTGCCCTGCACGCGATGTGGCGGCTGTACGGCGATGCTGCTGATGAAGATATCCAACGGCAGCCCGCCCTCATCGATACGGTCCACCAGCAACTGCTTGCCGCGCTTCCAGGTGGTCATCAGCACGAACAGCGCGAGGCCAGCGATCACCGGGAACGCACCACCCTGAACAATTTTCGGCACGTTGGCGGCGAAATACACGCCGTCCACCAGCAGGAACCCGAGACAGACCGGCACCGCGAGCACCGGCGGCCATTTCCACAGCAACAACATCACCGCCGACACCAGGACGCTGGTCATCAGCATGGTCCCGGTCACCGCCACCCCGTAGGCCGAGGCCAGGGCGTTGGACGATTCGAAACCCAGCACCAGCAGCACCACACCCACCATCAGCGACCAGTTCACCGCGCCGATGTAGATCTGGCCCTGCTCGGCGCTGGAGGTGTGCTGGATGTGCATGCGCGGAATGTAACCGAGCTGGATCGCCTGGCGAGTCAGGGAGAAGGCACCGGAAATCACCGCCTGGGAGGCAATGACGGTGGCCATGGTCGACAGCGCCACCAGCGGAATCAGCGCCCAGTTCGGCGCCAGCAGATAGAACGGGTTGCGCGCGGCCTGCGGATCACCCAGCAGCAACGCTCCCTGGCCGAAGTAGTTCAGCACCAGCGCCGGCAGCACCAGGATGAACCACGCACGGGCGATCGGCTTGCGGCCGAAGTGGCCCATGTCGGCGTACAGCGCTTCGGCACCGGTCAAGGCCAGCACCACCGCACCGAGGATGGCCACGCCCATGCCCGGATGCACGATGAAGAAACGCACACCCCAGACCGGATTCACCGCCTTGAGCACTTCCGGGTGCTGCATGATGCCGTAGACACCCAGGGCGCCGAGCACCACGAACCAGGTGACCATGATCGGCCCGAACAGAATGCCGATGCGCGCGGTGCCGTGGCGCTGGATCAGAAAAAGCCCGACCAGCACGATCAGCGACAGCGGCACCACCCAGTGATCGATGCCTTCGAACGCCAGACCCAGCCCCTCGATGGCCGACAGAACGGAAATCGCCGGGGTGATCATGCTGTCGCCATAGAACAGCGCCGCGCCGATCAGCCCGCACACCACCAGCAGGGTGCGCAGCTTTGCACGCCCCGCCGCCGCTCGCCGGGCCAGCGCGGTCAGGGCCATGATCCCGCCTTCGCCCTGGTTGTCGGCGCGCAGCACGAACATCATGTATTTGATCGACACGACCCAGATCAGCGACCAGAAGATCAGCGCCAGAATGCCCAACACGCCGTCGTGGTTGACCGGCACGCCATAGCCGCCGGAAAACACTTCTTTGAGGGTGTACAACGGGCTGGTGCCGATATCGCCATAAACCACCCCGACCGCCGCCACCAGCATCCCGATCGGATTCACCGTCGAATGCCCCGCGCCCGCCGCGTGACTACTTGCCTGACCCATCCAACACTCCTGATTCCCAGATCGGCTTCTTCGAACGAAGCACTAAGCTTTGTAATGCAGCATGGGCTGTTTTACCCCTTGTTACAGACGTTTTGTTGACTGTAAAAAAACGGTAAGGCCCAACGGCGCGAAGCATAGCGCAGCACTCGTCGTATTTCCCTGCATAAAGCTGGTCAAGTGAACGTCTCATCGATAGAATTGCGCACTTTTTGATCAGAGGCGCAAAAAAGCGTCCGTCTGTCGCCTTGCCCCTGTTGGCTTGAGGCGTCCCAAAATACCGAGGTTAGACATGTCCACCACTCCTGCGCCGGCCAATCCGAAAGTTGGCTTCGTATCCCTGGGTTGCCCCAAAGCACTGGTCGACTCCGAGCGCATCCTGACTCAGCTGCGCATGGAAGGTTATGACGTTGTGTCCACCTACCAGGACGCGGATGTCGTGGTGGTCAACACTTGCGGCTTCATCGACTCGGCAAAGGCAGAGTCCCTGGAAGTGATCGGCGAAGCGATCAAGGAAAACGGCAAGGTCATCGTGACCGGCTGCATGGGCGTGGAAGAAGGCAACATCCGCGACGTGCACCCGAGCGTGCTGGCCGTGACCGGTCCGCAGCAGTACGAGCAAGTGGTCAGCGCGGTGCACGAAGTCGTGCCACCCAAGCAGGATCACAACCCGCTGATCGACCTGGTGCCGCCACAAGGCATCAAGCTGACCCCACGTCACTACGCCTACCTGAAGATTTCCGAAGGCTGCAACCACAGCTGCAGCTTCTGCATCATTCCGTCGATGCGCGGCAAGCTGGTCAGCCGCCCGGTGGGTGACGTGCTCGACGAGGCCCAGCGCCTGGTCAAGTCCGGCGTCAAGGAGCTGCTGGTGATCTCCCAGGACACCAGCGCCTACGGCGTCGACGTCAAATACCGCACCGGTTTCTGGAACGGCGCGCCGGTGAAAACCCGCATGACCGAACTGTGCGAAGCCCTGAGCACCCTCGGTGTCTGGGTGCGTCTGCACTACGTTTACCCGTACCCGCACGTCGACGAGCTGATCCCGCTGATGGCCGCCGGCAAGATCCTGCCGTACCTGGACATCCCGTTCCAGCACGCCAGCCCGAAAGTGCTGAAGTCGATGAAACGCCCGGCGTTCGAAGACAAGACCCTGGCGCGAATCAAGAACTGGCGCGAAATCTGCCCGGACCTGATCATCCGCTCGACCTTCATCGTCGGCTTCCCTGGCGAAACCGAAGAAGACTTCCAGTACCTGCTGGACTGGCTGACCGAAGCCCAGCTCGACCGCGTCGGCTGCTTCCAGTACTCGCCGGTCGAAGGCGCTCCGGCCAACGATCTGGATCTGGAAGTGGTACCGGACGACGTGAAGCAGGACCGTTGGGAGCGCTTCATGGCGCACCAGCAGGAAATCAGCTCGGCGCGTCTGCAAATGCGCATCGGCCGTGAAATCGAAGTGCTGGTCGATGAAGTCGACGAGCAAGGCGCGGTCGGCCGCTGCTTCTTCGACGCCCCGGAAATCGACGGCAACGTGTTCATCGACAACGGCAGCAACCTCAAGCCTGGCGACAAGGTCTGGTGCAAGGTGACCGACGCCGACGAATACGACCTCTGGGCCGAACAGATTTAAACGCTGAAATTATGAAAAGCCCCGCTCTTTTGACGAGATGCGGGGCTTTTTTACGGCTATCGTTTGGTGGATGAATGGATTCTCAAGTTCGTTAACGACGGCAATCGAAACAAGGAGCAGCCGGGAATGCGCCAACATTCGGTCATCCACACGCCGAAACTGAGTGACTACCAGGAATTGACCCGGGTCTGGGAAGCGTCGGTGCGCGCCACCCACGACTTTCTGCCGGACAGCTACATCGAGCTGCTGAAGAACCTGGTGCTGACCCGCTACCTCGATGCGGTGATGCTGATCTGCACCAAAGACTCGCGCCAGCGCATCACCGGGTTCGCCGGGGTTGCGGCGGGCAAGATTGAAATGCTGTTCATCGACCCTGCGCATCGCGGTCAGGGCCTGGGCAAGCAGCTGTTGCGTTATGCCATGGAGCATTTGAACGCTGACGAACTGGACGTCAACGAACAGAACCCGCAGGCGCTGGGGTTCTATTTCAAGCAAGGGTTCGAGGTGATCGGACGGTCGGAGGTCGATGGCATGGGGCAGCCGTATCCGTTGCTGCACATGCGTTATCGCCAGCCCGAACAGCTGACGCGCAAGGCCTGACACGACACGGATCAAATGTGGGCTTGCTCGCGAATGCGGAGTGTCATTCAACACATTTGTCGTCTGATCCACCGCTTTCGCGAGCAAGCCAGCTCCCACCCAGTCGCCCTGCGACGAAATGGGATCGCGATTAACTCGAGCCATGCAGGTACAATGCCCACCCTTTTTTTCTCACGGCCCCGACATGACTGACCCGATTCGACTTTCCAAACGCCTTATAGAACTCGTCGGCTGCTCCCGTCGGGAAGCCGAACTGTTCATCGAAGGTGGCTGGGTGACCGTTGACGGCGAAGTCATCGACGAGCCGCAATTCAAGGTCGGCGACCAGAAAGTCGAACTCGACAAGGACGCCAAGGCCACCGCACCGGAGCCGGTGACCCTGCTGCTCAACGTGCCCGCGGGCATGGACGCCGAGTCCGCCATGGCCACCTTGGGCGCCGACACCTTGAGCGAAGAGCACCGCTTCGGCAAACGCCCGCTGCGCGGCCACTTCCTGCGCCTGACCGCCAGTGCCGATCTGCAACCCGGCGCCAGCGGCCTGCTGGTGTTCACCCAGGACTGGAAGGTGCTGCGCAAGCTCACCGCCGATGCCGCGAAAATCGAGCAGGAATACGTGGTCGAGGTCGAAGGCGACATGATCGAGCACGGTCTCAACCGCCTGCAGCACGGCCTGACTTACAAGGGCAAGGAGCTGCCGCCGGTCAAGGCCAGCTGGCAGAACGAGAACCGCCTGCGCTTCGCCTTGAAGAACCCGCAACCGGGCGTGATCGCCCTGTTCTGCCAGGCCGTGGGCCTGAAGGTCGTGGGCATCCGCCGCATCCGTGTCGGCGGCGTATCCATCGGCAAAGTGCCGTCGGGGCAATGGCGCTACCTGTCCGGCAAAGAGAAGTTCTAAGGTTTCTCACGCCGCCACACATTTCGGCAGCGCGCCCTGGTGCGCTGCCCACAGCTGAATATCAGGACTGCACACATGATTCATAACGACGTACTGCGCAGCGTGCGCTACATGCTCGACATCAGCGACAAGAAAGTCGTCGAGATCATCAAGCTCGGCGGCATGGACGTGAAGCTGCAAGACGTGGTGACCTGGCTCGACAAGAAAGAGGAAGACGAAGAAGGCTTCGTACGCTGCCCGGACGACGTCATGGCGCACTTCCTCGATGGCCTGGTGGTGTTCAAACGCGGCAAGGACGAAAGCCGCCCGCCCATGCCGATCGAAGTGCCGGTGACCAACAACATCATCCTGAAAAAGCTGCGGGTGGCCTTCGAACTCAAGGAAGACGACATGCACGCGATCCTCAAGGCCGCCGAGTTCCCGGTATCCAAGCCTGAGCTGAGCGCGCTGTTCCGCAAGGTCGGCCACACCAACTACCGTCCGTGTGGCGATCAGTTGCTGCGCAATTTCCTCAAGGGCCTCACGCTGCGCGTGAGAGCGTAAGGCAGCCGCAAGCTACGAGCTGCAAGCGCTTTTACTTGCAGCTTGCAGCTTGACGCTCGCAACTGGGCCGAATGGCCCTCCATTCCGCGTAAAAATAGTGGCTCCGCTTCCAGCGGCTGACGACTAGGGTGTAATGACCTTCAGCTCTCAGGATTCGCCATGCACCACTACTTCTCCCTGCAAGGCCGCATCGCTCTGGTCACCGGCGGTACCCGTGGCATCGGCAAAATGATCGCCAAGGCCTTTGTCGAAGCCGGCGCCACCGTTTACGTCTGCGCCCGCGACGTCGAAGCCTGCCAGCAAACGGCCGACGAACTCGGCGCCTATGGCCGCTGCCATGGCGTGGCGGCCAACCTGGCCACTGAAGAGGGCGTGCTGCAACTGGTCGCGCGACTGGGCGAACAGATCACCCACCTCGACATTCTGGTCAACAATGCCGGCACCACCTGGGGCGCACCGCTGGAGAGCTACCCGATCAAGGGCTGGGAAAAGGTCATGCAGCTGAACGTGACGTCGGTATTCAACTGCATCCAGCAATTCCTGCCACTGCTGCGCAAAGGCGGTTCGGCGGCCAATCCTGCGCGGGTGATAAACATCGGCTCGGTCGCCGGCATCACTTCCCACGGCGAGCAGGCCTACGCCTACGGCCCCAGCAAGGCGGCCCTGCATCAACTGTCGCGGATGCTCGCGCGGGAACTGGTGGGCCAGCACATCAACGTCAACGTGATCGCACCGGGACGTTTCCCGAGCAAGATGACCCAGCACATTGGCAATGATGAGCGGGCGCTGGCGGAGGACACGGCGCTGATCCCGATGAAGCGCTGGGGACGTGAGGAGGAAATGGCGGCGTTGGCGATCAGCCTGGCGAGTACGGCGGGGGCCTACATGACCGGGAATATCATTCCGCTGGATGGGGGGTTCAGTCTCTGAGGTCGGTGGTGTGGCCTTCGCGGGCAAGCCTCGCTCCTACAGGGTTTCGTAGTGAACACAAGATATGTGTACACCCCAAACCCCTGTGGGAGCGGGCCTGCCCGCGAAGACTGACTAACAGGCAACATCGAACCACCAGTCGATCGGGTTATGATGCCCACCTCATTCCCCCTCGACCGCCACCCATGACCTACAGCGTTTCCCCCATCGGCTTCGTCCACTCCTGCTTCAAGGAGAAGTTCGCCATCCCGCGCCAACCGCAACTGGCCCCGGCTGCCCGCGGTGTCCTGGAACTGGTGGCGCCCTTCGATCAGGGCGATGCGGTGCAGGGCCTGGAGCAGGTCAGTCATGTGTGGCTGCTGTTTCTGTTCCATCAGGCGCTGGAAGAAAAGCCGCGCCTGAAGGTCCGCCCTCCCCGCCTGGGCGGCAACAAGTCCATGGGCGTGTTCGCCACCCGCGCGACACATCGGCCCAACGGCATCGGCCAGTCCGTGGTCAAACTGGACAAGGTCGAAGCCAATCGCCTGTGGATATCCGGCATCGATCTGCTGGACGGCACGCCGATTCTGGATATCAAACCCTACGTGCCCTACGCCGACATCATCGACACGGCCTCCAACAGCATCGCCAGCGCTGCGCCGCAGTTGATTGAGGTGCAGTGGAGCGACAACGCGTTGCAACAGGCTCACGGACACGCTCAGCGCCTTGCGGAGCCATTGGTCGAGCTGATCGAGCAGTGCCTGGCGCAGGATCCGCGCCCGGCGTACCAGACACCGGCGCCGGAGCGGGAATATGGCGCGCAATTCTGGGACGTGGACGTGCGCTGGCACTACCCGACGCCGGAGTTGATCCGCGTACTGGAAGTCGTCCTGAAACCCGACCTACAGCGTTTTGCGTCGGAAACAAAAAAGCCCGCGCTGCCTTGAGGCAACGCGGGCTTTTTGGTGTTGCGCCGTCTTACTTCTCGACGAACGCACGCTCGATCAGGTAATCACCCGGCTCGCGCATACGCGGCGAAACGGTCAGGCCGAAGCTGTTCAACACTTCGCTGGTCTCGTCAAGCATGCTCGGGCTGCCGCACAGCATGGCGCGGTCGTCCTGCGGGTTGATCGGTGGCAGGCCGATGTCGCTGAACAGCTTGCCGCTGCGCATCAGGTCGGTCAGGCGGCCCTCATTCTCGAACGGCTCGCGGGTCACGGTCGGGTAGTAGATCAACTTGTCACGCAGCGCTTCGCCGAAGAACTCGTTCTGCGGCAGGTGCTCGGTGATGAACTCGCGGTAAGCGACTTCGTTGACGTAACGAACGCCGTGGCACAGGATCACTTTTTCGAAACGCTCGTAGGTTTCCGGATCCTGAATGACGCTCATGAACGGCGCCAGACCGGTACCGGTGCTGAGCAGGTACAGATGCTTGCCAGGCTTCAAGTCATCCAGCACCAGGGTGCCGGTTGGCTTCTTGCTGATGATGATCTCGTCGCCTTCCTTCAGATGCTGCAGCTGAGAAGTCAGCGGACCGTCAGGCACCTTGATGCTGAAGAACTCGAGATGCTCTTCCCAGTTCGGGCTGGCAATCGAGTAAGCGCGCATAAGCGGGCGGCCGTTTGGCTGTTGCAGGCCGATCATCACGAACTGACCGTTCTCGAAGCGCAGGCCCGGATCGCGGGTGCACTTGAAGCTGAACAGAGTGTCGTTCCAGTGATGAACACTGAGGACACGCTCGTGGTTCATGTTGCTCATGTACGGGGACTCCTGGAGATTATCTGCGCGTGCTCCGAACTCTCTGGAAGGGTGCGCAATTGCATCGCATTCTAATAGCAGAGAGAATATCTGTTAAATGGATTATTAAGATAAGGGTTATCGGTTATATCGATATGCGATTTACTCTTCGTCAACTTCAAGTCTTCGTCGCCGTCGCCCAGCAGGAGAGCGTTTCCCGCGCTGCAGGCCTGCTCAATCTCTCGCAATCGGCGGCGAGCACCTCGATCACCGAACTGGAGCGTCAGTCCAGTTGCCAGCTGTTCGATCGCGCCGGCAAACGGCTGAGCCTCAACGCCCTCGGCAAGCAGCTGCTGCCGCAAGCGGTGGCCATGCTCGACCAGGCCAAGGAAATCGAAGACCTGCTCAACGGCAAATCCGGTTTCGGCTCGTTGGCAGTCGGCGCCACCCTGACCATCGGCAATTACCTGGCCACCCTGCTGATCGGCGGCTTCATGCAGCGCCACCCGGAAAGCCAGGTGAAGCTGCATGTACAGAACACTGCCAATATTGTGCAACAGGTCGCTCATTACGAAATTGATCTGGGTCTGATCGAGGGCGATTGCAACCACCCGGACATTGAAGTGCAGAGCTGGGTCGAGGACGAACTGGTGGTGTTTTGCGCCCCTCAGCACCCTCTGGCCCAACGCGGCACCGCGACCATGGACGAACTGAGCCAGGAAGCCTGGATTCTGCGCGAACAGGGTTCGGGGACGCGGTTGACCTTCGATCAGGCCATGCGTCATCACCACAGCGCGCTGAACATTCGCCTGGAGCTGGAGCACACCGAAGCGATCAAGCGCGCGGTGGAGTCCGGGTTGGGGATTGGCTGCATTTCACGGCTGGCACTGCGCGATGCGTTCCGTCGTGGCAGCCTGGTGCCGGTGGAGACGCCGGATCTGGACCTGGCGCGGCAGTTTTACTTCATCTGGCACAAACAGAAGTACCAGACCTCGGCGATGCGCGAATTCCTCGATCTGTGCCGCGCTTTCACCGCAGGGGTCCAGCGCAGCGACGAGATCGTACTGCCGGCAATCGCCTAGAGCAGAATCACGGCCCAGACCAGGGCAATCATGGTCAGTGCCACCAATTGCGCGGCGCTGCCCATGTCCTTGGCGTTTTTCGACAGCGGGTGTCGTTCGAGGGAGATGCGGTCGATCGCCGCTTCCACTGCCGAGTTGAGCAACTCGACGATCAGCGCCAGCAGGCAGACTGCGATCAGCAGCGCCTGTTCGACGCGGCTGACGTTCAGGAAGAACGACAAGGGAATCAGAATGACGTTGAGCAGAACCAGCTGCCGAAAAGCCGCTTCGCCGGTAAAGGCGGCGCGCAGACCATCAAAGGAATAGCCGGAGGCATTCAGGATGCGTTTAAGGCCGGTCTGGCCTTTGAAAGGGGACATAAGAGTAGGCAACTGACCAGAAAAGGAGTGAGGAAACTAGATTAACCCAAGTCAAAAAAGCGTGAAGACGCCAACCCTCAGTGGCTCGAAATTGACTCAAGTTGTTGCAGGAGCAACGCTGCCTGGGTCCGGGTTCGTACGTTGAGCTTGCGGAAAATCGCCGTCACGTGCGCCTTGATGGTCGCTTCGGAGACACCCAGCTCGTAGGCGATCTGCTTGTTCAGCAAACCTTCGCAGACCATGGTCAGCACCCGGAACTGCTGCGGGGTCAGGCTGGCAAGGCCTTCACTGGCCGCCTTGGCTTCTTCGGAAACGGCAACGGCTTCAAAGGCCTGCGCAGGCCAGTACACGTCACCATCGAGCACCGAACGCACGGCTTTCTGGATCACCTTCAAGTCGCTGGACTTGGGAATGAAGCCGCTGGCGCCAAACTCTCGGGACTTGACCATCACCGAGGCTTCTTCCTGAGCCGATACCATCACCACCGGAATCTGCGGGTATTGGCCGCGCAACAGCACCAACCCGGAAAAACCGTAGGCCCCGGGCATGTTCAGGTCCAGCAGCACCAGATCCCAGTCGGCCTTTTCGGTCAGACGGGTTTCCAGTTCGGCAATGCTTGCCACTTCCACCAGACGGACATCCGGGCCAAGACCCAGGGTCAACGCTTGATGCAAGGCGGAACGAAAAAGCGGGTGGTCATCGGCAATCAGGATTTCGTATGTGGCCATGCTCAAGTGATCCTGTTTTCAAACAACGCCAAGTTTCAAACAACGTCAGGTACGGCCACGGAGCTGCACCCACGGGGCACGTTCAACACCAGTACATAAGGTGTATCAAATTCAGGCCGTGCCCTAATCGGCGCCAAGCATGCCCAGCGAAACCGGGGTGGTCAAGCCGCATTCCGAGTACAGATCTTTGCAGTATGGGCGACAATCAGCCCATGACCGCGCCGTTGTTTTGCACAAACGGCAACAACTCGGCATGCGCCGGTGTTTCAACATTCATGTCCAATTGTCGCTTGGCATCGAGGTAATGCTGACTGAACACATCGAAATAGGCTTCCAGGGCCGACGCGGCCTGGACATCGCCCGCCAGATCCAGGCACAACGCCGCGACTTCGGCCGTGCACAGGTGCTCGCTGCGGGTCGAACGACGCAACTGATAGCGCGAGAGTTTTTCGGGCAGCAGGCTGAGGATCGGCAGCGCGTCGAAATAAGGGCTTTTGCGGAAAATCTTGCGGGCTTCGGTCCAGGTCGCGTCCAGCAGAATGAACAGCGGGCGCTTGCTGCTATCGGACGTCACCGTGTTGGTCACGCGCTCAGGCGCCACGTACTCGCCGGGGAACACCAGGTAAGGCTGCCATTGCGGATCCGACAGCAGCGCCAGCAATTGCTGATCGACTTCAGTCCGCGACCAGATGAACGCATGGTTGTCGCGCACCACATCGGCAATCAGCCAACCGGTGTTGCTGGGCTTGAACACTTCCTTGCTGGTCATGATCAGGCAGATGCCGGAACGGCTCTCGACCTGCGGGCGCCAGGCGCACAGGCAATGGCTCTCGATCACCCGGCAGGCACGGCAACGGGGCGCGCGCCAACCGCGGGCCTGAAGCGGCTTGACACCTTCATCTTCACGTTGATCACGCAGGCGGGCTACGGCGTTGGGGGCGTGGTTCATCAAAGGCAACGCCGGCAGACAGGGAAACTCGACACGAACGGCACTCGGGAAGGCAATAAAGACCGGCAGTTTACCAGAGCCGCCGGTGCAAGCCTGTACCGTCCAGACGGGCTCCCCTATAATTCGCCGCCACTGAACGCACAGTCACGTGGCTGGTCGAACCACCAGTCACTGAACCAGGAGAGTTTCATGCTGCGCCTTATCGTCCCCACCGCTGCCATTCTGCTGGCGTCGCCCTTCAGCGCTCAGGCTGCGTCCCTGAGTGAGCAGAATCTGAACAAAGAGCTGCGCAATGTCGCCGTACAAAGCAGCGTTGGCACGCCACGGGCGATCAATGAAGACATTCTTGATCAGGGCTACACCGTCGAAGGCAACACGCTGATCAACCACCTGAGCGTGCAGAGCAGCCACGCCCAGAAGATGCGCGCCGATCCAAAGGCGGTGTATTTCCAACTCGGCGCCTCGGTCTGCAACAACCCCGGTTTCCGCAAGCTGATGGCAAAAGGCGCGGTGATGCGTTATGACTTCACCGAGATCAAGACCAATCGTCCGGTAGGCTCGGCAAGCTTCCAGGAATCGGACTGCCCGAAAGCAACGCCGAAGAAAAAGTAATCAGTGGGATTTGGCGCGCCGCTGTTCATCCTCGGCGCGCAGTTCTGCCAGCAGTGCCTGCAAGTAACGCGAACGATGCTCTCCCCCCTCCAGTCGTCGGCAGCACTCTTCTTCAAGACTCAAATGATTGGTCTCAGCCGATGACTTGAGCAATCGATACAGTTGCGTATCGATCTCTATTTCCAGAACGACTCTGGCCATGGTTCCCGCCTCCTTGCAACTCGCTCTTGTTGAGCGATCAATCCCTGTACCGCTTGAACCTTAAGCCCTGCTTTGACGCAAAGCTGTCGTATGACGCCTGTAAATTAGTAAATCAGAGTGGCAGACGCACGGTGCAGCTTCAGACGAGCGGTGAAACTACCTTGTAAATAGTCAATAAGCGGTTGCCAGGAAAGACTTTGCGGCGCAATGATCAAGTCAGCGCAAATCACCACAAGGGTCTAGATTTCAAGGTATCGATCGTTATGTTTCAGGGCTGAAGGGGGCTGCCCGTTACCCGTTGTGTCATGCGAACGTTTCTTTCATCCAAGGGAAAAACAGAGCCTGTATGGATGACCCGATGTTGTTCGGGTCAAGTGGATCGCCCAGGCATGGGCCTGGGCAGACAGCGACACAGGACGTGTCGTGGCGTCGACGAATGCGTTGTCGACGCCTTGGGTTCTGTGCAGAAGGAGAAGTTGAATGCCTTACCAACCGAATGACCTCCTGAGCCGTCATTTTCAGGAAAGCGGCCACGACCTCATCAGCAAGGTCGAAGAACAACTCAACCTGGTTTCACCCAACAGCCCGAACATCCCCATCTACCGCGACATGATCCTGACCGTGCTGCGCATGGCCCAGGAAGATCACAATCGCTGGAATGCCAAAATCACCCTTCAAGCCCTTCGTGAACTGGAGCAAGCGTTCCGGGTACTCGAACAGTTCAAGGGGCGACGCAAGGTCACGGTATTCGGCTCAGCCCGCACACCGATTGAACACCCGCTGTACGCCATGGCCCGGGAACTCGGTGCCGCGCTCGCCCGCTCGGAGATGATGGTCATCACCGGCGCCGGCGGCGGCATCATGGCCGCAGCCCACGAAGGAGCCGGACGGGACAACAGCCTGGGCTTCAACATCACCCTGCCATTCGAACAGCACGCCAACCCCACCGTCAACGGCACGAGCAACCTGCTGCCGTTCCACTTTTTCTTCACCCGCAAGCTGTTCTTCGTCAAGGAAGCCGATGCCCTGGTGCTCTGCCCGGGCGGGTTCGGCACCCTGGATGAAGCGCTGGAAGTACTGACACTGATCCAGACCGGCAAAAGCCCGCTGGTGCCGGTGGTGTTGCTGGATGTACCTGGCGGCAAATTCTGGCAAGGAGCGCTGGACTTCATCCACCAACAGTTGGAGGAAAATCGCTACATCCTGCCTACAGACATGAAACTGGTGAGACTGGTCCACACCGTCGAGGAAGCGGTCGAGCACATCAACCAGTTCTACAGCAACTTCCACTCCAGCCGGTGGCTGAAGCATCAGTTCGTGATTCGCATGAATCACCGGCTCAGTGATCGAGCACTTGAACACATGCAGGAGGCGTTCGCCGACTTGTGCCTGAGCGATCGGTTCCACCAGCACGCCTACAGCGGTGAAGAGCACGATGAAGCGCAGTTCAGCCATCTGGCCCGGCTGGCCTTCGCCTTCAACGCCCGTGATCATGGCCGGCTGCGAGAGTTGGTGGATTACATCAACCTGCCGGAAAACTGGGAGCAATCTCAGTCTCAACTTCAGGCCCAAACTCAACCGCAAGTGCAGCAACGCTCGCGGGAAACGTCGAAAGAAATCTGAGGCAAAAAAGGCCCGCTATCGAAATAGCAGGCCTTTTTTATTCAGTCAGTAGTCCATGCCTCGGCCGCTGAGCAAGCGGCTGATCATGTCCATCGAGTATCCCCGATAGGCCAGGAACCTGCCTTGCTTGGCGCGCTCCCGTGCGTCTATCGGCAACTCGGAAAACTTGCGCCGCCAGGTGTCTTTCAGCTGCTCTTGCCAGTCGATACCGCATTCGCGCAAGGCCAACTCGATATCGCTGCGTTGCAGGCCACGCTGGCTCAACTCTTCACGGATGCGCAAAGGGCCATAACCGGAACGGGCACGGTAGGAAACGAAGCTTTCGAGATATCGGGATTCGGAGAGCAAGCCCTCTTCCGTGAGTCGGTCGAGCGCTGTTTCGATCAGTTCGGGGAGAGCGCCGCGCTGACGCAATTTACGCGTCAGCTCGACTCGACCGTGCTCGCGTCGAGCGAGCAGGTCCATGGCGGTTCGCCGCACCGCGACGAGTGTATCGAGTACGGCGGTCGTCATCGGATCAATCAGATGTCAGCGTCAGCCAGATCGTCTTCGGTCTCTTTAACCGCAGAGGCCTTGGATTCAGCTACCGCAGATGGAGACAGCAGCTTGTCACGCAGTTGCTTCTCGAGCGCCGCTGCAACGTCCGGGTTATCCGCCAGGTACTTGGCCGAGTTGGCTTTACCCTGACCGATCTTGGTCCCGTTGTAGGCATACCAGGCACCGGATTTTTCAACGAAACCGTGCAGAACACCCAGGTCGATCATCTCGCCATTGAGGTAGATGCCCTTGCCGTAAAGAATCTGGAACTCGGCCTGACGGAACGGCGAAGCCACCTTGTTCTTCACAACCTTGACGCGGGTTTCGCTGCCGACGACTTCATCACCTTCTTTCACCGCGCCAGTGCGACGGATATCCAGACGAACCGAAGCGTAGAACTTCAGCGCGTTACCACCGGTGGTGGTTTCCGGGCTGCCGAACATCACACCGATTTTCATACGGATCTGGTTGATGAAGATCACCAGGCAGTTGGCGTTCTTGATGTTACCGGTGATTTTACGCAGCGCCTGGGACATCAGACGGGCTTGCAGGCCCACGTGCATGTCACCCATTTCGCCTTCGATTTCAGCCTTTGGCACCAGCGCCGCCACGGAGTCGACGATGATCACGTCAACCGCATTGGAACGCACCAGCATGTCGGTGATTTCCAGAGCCTGTTCGCCGGTGTCCGGCTGGGAAACCAGCAGGTCGTCGACGTTGACGCCCAGCTTGCCGGCGTATTCAGGGTCGAGGGCGTGTTCGGCGTCGACGAATGCGCAGGTCGCGCCAGCTTTTTGAGCCTGGGCGATCACAGACAAGGTGAGAGTGGTTTTACCGGAAGATTCAGGACCGTAGATTTCAATGATGCGGCCTTTTGGCAGACCGCCAATGCCCAGAGCGATGTCCAGACCCAGAGAGCCAGTAGAAATGGCCGGGATCGCCTGACGGTCCTGATCGCCCATACGCATTACGGCACCCTTGCCGAATTGACGTTCGATCTGACCCAGGGCCGCAGCCAAGGCTTTCTTCTTGTTGTCGTCCATTAAAGTCCTCACGTAATCAATAAGGCCTGACGGCCAACACCTGTATAAGTAGCCAGTATTATTCCACAGCGTTTGTGGATCGCCTACCCCTGATTTGAGATTTCTGCCGCGGCATACCGCAGCAACCCCTCTAGCGCGGCCTTCACCGTTTGTCGGCGGACCTCGTCGCGGTCACCGGCGAAGTGCTGCAGCTCGCTGAATACCCGCTCGCCCACGCCCCAGGCCAGCCATACCGTGCCCACCGGCTTGTTCGGCGAACCGCCGTCCGGCCCGGCAATGCCACTGACCGCCACCGAGAAAAACGCCCGGCTTTTCTCCTGCGCGCCCCTGGCCATCGCCTCGACCACCTCCTGACTGACAGCGCCCACCGTCGTGAACAACTCGACCGGGACACCCAGCTGCATGTTCTTCTGCAAGTTGGAGTAGGTGACATAACCGGCCTCGAACCACGCCGAGCTGCCTGGAATGCGAGTGATGGCCTCGGCGATCCCGCCACCGGTACAAGACTCGGCCGTGGAGACATGGGCGTTGAGCATCTGCAAGTGCCTGCCAAGGTCGGCGGCCAATTGGGTGGTTACTTTCACGGTCATCTCCTGATGGGCGGAATGAGACCTACCGTACACGAGCGCATCGCGCTTGCAAGTTACAGGGTCAGTCAAAAATGTTAGCGGATTAGCGCCCTCACATAAGCCTGACACGCCTGCAACGCAATCAGTCCCCGGTCGCCGGCATCGGTGATGGCGATAATTCGCTGAGCATGCGCCGGGTCAAGTCGGGCGCGTACGGGGCCAGGATCCACGCCGCCGGGGCCGGAGGCGGGCGGCACTGCACGGATTGAAGCCGCGTCAGCGGCATCGAGGAGGACTGACAGCCGCACATCAGCAGTGGCAAGACGATCGCGCAGGCGATCCTGATCACGTTGGACATCGCTCAACACTCGGAAATGGTTTTGTTCGCTGGTCGACAGCTGCTGCTCGAGAGTCAGGCGCTTGCCCTGCTCGATCTGTTGCTGCATCGCCGCCGCCAGATTCAACTGATTCAGCGCTTCACCGTGCAATCGAGCCTGCTCCGCCAGTTGCCGGCCATAACGCCAATCCTGAATCCGCCAGGCCAGCGCCGCCGAGCCACAGGCCAACACGAGCAGCACCACGACAGCACCGAACCATCGATAGGCCGCAGGCATCAAACCGAAGGCTGACATAACACCGCCCTCGCCCGCGCCCAGAGCTGCAAACGATCCTGCAACCCGTTCAAGCCCCCGTTGATACGCCGCGTGATGCTGTTGAACTGGCCGCGATCGGCCAGTTCATTGAGGCCGTTCTGCTCCCAAAACCACGCCGCGGACTCGGCGGCCCACTGCGGTTGCTCGAGCAGTTCCGGCAAGGCCAACAAACGCTCATCACCAAACAGGCCAAGGCTGCACTGGCGATAGTTATTGCGCCCGGTGATCTGAATCAGACCCCGACCCCGAAAACGCTGACCATCGCCGTCCGGCGCCGGCGTATTGCCCAGGCGAGCAGCCAGGACGCCGGTGTCGTACTTGCTCAGGTATTGGTCGCTGCCCAGCTCACGCACGTACTGCAATTGCCCGGATTCATGACCGATTTGTGCGAGGAATGCGGCGATGCGTTTGGGTGAGTTGATTTTGCGGCGAGCCATGGCGGCGTTGAGGGGGGAAAGGAAAACGCCCGCTTGGGGGCGGGCGTTGGGAAACAGCTGCTGTAGTTGTTCAGATGTAAGCGGCATGGATTACCCTCCGCTAGCCGTAGCCTGCAACCAGAGCGGTGCCGCGGGCTTACTGAAGTCTTTGGGAAAGTTGCCGTTCAACGGCCAGTCGCGCAGGTCTTGCCGGTAATCGAGCAGCTCATGGTATTGATCGGTGCTCAGGGTCATCGGGGTACCGGCGGCTTGCTCGTCGCGATCGCGATCAACCAACCATTGGCTGGCAGCCAGTTGTTCGTTGCGCCAAAGACGCGCACGCACTGTCGGATCAGCGTCGGCCACCGGAACAATGCTGACCATGGCCGGCAATGGCGTGCCGCCGCTCGCCAGCCATTCCTGATACGTATCCCAGAACCGGTGATGCCGAGGCACGGTGGCACCGTCGGACAGTCGAATGACCGTGTCTGGATCTGTCGTCAATTGATAGCTCACAAGATCTCCTTAAAGCTCGGCATCGGCTGTGGCATGGATGTAGTAAGTCTGGGTGACCAGCGCGGTATCGAAGTTGTCCACCCAGACCCCTCGAGTTGATGCACCAAGTGCTCGTGCGCTGGCCGATGACACTTCATCGCTACCTGAACGCCATTGCCCCGGCGTGCCCTTCGAAGTAGGGGCAAAAAGGCTGATGCTCGGAACGCCTCTCTTTTCGACCTTGAAGGTCCACTGCGCCAATGGTTGTGCGGAAAAACTCGCCTGCCCCAGCCTCACTGTGGATATCAATGATCCATACGCCCCGATGAAAGTGCCAGGCGACACTTCCTGGCTGTAGGTCTTTTCGTAGTAGCGCTGACACAGCATCAACTCGTCCCCCGGACTGCGCAATTCGAAGAGCGTCGAAACCGGTCCTTCCTCCAACTGCACCTGTGCGAGATCGATCACCTGCAAGACGTTCAACGGCAAGTCGAACGAAAGCCGCAAACAATCATTGCCTCCACTGCCCAGCACCTTGCCGGCCAGCGAAGGCAATTGCACCGTGGCACTGAATCGGGTCCATGAGGTTTTCAACTGGAAACTACCGACAGGCGTCACCGTCTCCCCTCCACCACCGCCCGTGCCCGGAAACTGCCCCAGGGTGACATTGACCTGACGCGTCGTATCAGCCTTGGCCCAAAAGGTGAGCGTTGCGGTTTTACCCGCCAGGGTCCGGACCGATTCGATCGCCTGGGAAATCCGATGTATGCTCCCACCTGCCCCCGCTGTGACTTGCTGCCAGCGAAAGAAAAAACGCGGTTCGTTCGGCACTTCACCCTGTCCCGGAACAAAGTTCTGCCGCGAGATATTGACCCCGGCATTGCCGTTCCAGTCGCAACGAAAGCGATCGGCAATATAGGCCCCGATATTGGGCGCCAAGTTAACTGCGCCACGCTGCCAGATATCAAAGTTGCCGTTGATGATCAGGTTCTTGCGATAGACCTGAACCGGAAAACGCTGTTGCGGATCGAGCTTCGCCAACTCCTTGATCGCCAGGCTCAACTGATCCGTCTGATTCTCGGAGGGCACCAGCCCGGCCCCACTGATTACGTTGAGGATTTCCTGAGTAACAGCGTTGCCCCAACTGGCAGGGATCAGGGAACCGGGCGTGCCGGCAATTGGATCTTCGTCGACGAACCTGCCGTTTGCCAGGCCGGCGCCGGGGGTATTTTTTGGATAGTCCATCATTCAACTCTTGAGTGGGTTCTGAAAGGCAGGCTGTAGACCGTTTGGCCCGGGTACAGCTATCGAGCTAGCGGAAAAAAGAAAACGCCCGCTTGTAGGCGGGCGTTGACGGTTCGATGTTCGCTGCTGATTCCAGCCTCGCCCGAAACTCCAGGTATCGTTGGTCATCCAGAGAGACAGCCCCCTGATTAGTCCAGGCTGTGGAGTCCTGAGACGCTGAAAACGCAGCCACGATGACCTCTCTCTTTTCGTCCTCGAACTGCACATTGATTACATCCATGATCACCCCTATCAACTGAACGAATAACTGGAGATATACAACTCAAATACCGGTAACCCAGCCGTACTTTGGCAGCTCATATAGATGGTTTGGTTTCCAAGCACGGGCATTGAGTAATTTCCTGCCAGGCCTGCACCACTCCCTAGATGACCGGCAATTATCTGTTGCCCCAATCCGATTCCATTGGCGTTCAATACCATGTTGATATAGGACAATGTTGTAGAGCCATTGGAGATCACCATTTCCCCTGCAAACTCATACGCATTGACGGGAATGACACCTGCAACGGATAAGGGGGAGCCATTCAGGATTGCCGATCCCAGGTAGGCTTGTGTCAATGACAAATAGACTTTGCGCCCTCTCTGAGCCCCAACCTTGAATTTACCCGTGGCATCGGTGGGCCAGACGCTGATCAATGCCGAGGCGTCATAACCCGTCGGCATCTTTGCGCCTTGATAAACACGCGGTGCAAAGACTGACGTGCTATTGACCGCCAGAATATTGCTCTCGCCAGTCAACGAGTTGCAGATCGCATAGAGAGCCACAAACCCGCTTGTCGGAGCAGGCCCGACGTCCATGCCGCCGGCTCCTGTCATCGCAAGATTGATCGTCTTGCTGAAATTGGCCATGCGATAACCGGCGCCACCCGATGCTGGCTGTACCGTGAGTTCATCGGCCTTGAAAATGCCGCTCGCAGCGGCTGTTGGTATTGAAAACGATGCGTTCCGCAACAGACCGGAAACAGTCCCAACCCGCTGAGCAGAAGTGCTCATGAGTTTGTTGATCGCTTCCAGCAATTGAGTGTTGTTCGACTCGGCAGCCACCATTCCGGCACCGGCGATAACGCCCCGAATTTCATCGGTCACACCGTTGCCCCAACTCGCAGGAATCAATGAACCGGGCGTACCCGCTACGGGATCCTCGTCGACAAACCTGCCATTCACCAGACCGGCGCTGGGCACACTTTTGGGATAGTCCATTACATTTTTCTCCGTGAAATCACGCGCCTGCGGGTGTGCCTGGCGTGATAGGCCACATCACCTCATTGGGAAATCCGGCCTGCATTTCGATGCGGTTCAACTCGACGCTGTAGAGCTTCAATTCAAGCAACGCCAGTTGCTCATCCTGTGAGGCATCGCCGATGTCTTCGGCGTACTGAAGCGGTGCAATTCGCAGGACGGCATCGCGAAGCAGAACGTCGCGTCGAACCAGGATTTCGGCCTTCAAACCGGACAAGCGCGCCGCCTCGTCGAGCTTCCAGGTGCCATCTCCCCAGACGAAGTAGTCGCCCGGCGAAGGTTCGATGGTGTAGGTATCCGGCAATTCACCAAACTCGGTCCATTTCCGCCGGGCGCCGTTTTCCTTGAGATAAACCTCACCACGTCGATCAACCAACTCTCGAGGCACACCGCTCACAAACACCCACGTACGGCCGGGTTCGGCGGGTGGCAATTCGAACGAAAGTTCTATGGCATTGGCGGGTAATTGAACGCCTATACCCGGCGTGACCGGAAACTTCACGGGGCCGGTCAAAGCCCCCGCACTATCAAGCAGATAATTGAACATGGGGCACCTCAGATAAGTTTGATACGACCGGGATAGGCGATGTTGCGGGGGCGGGATTTGAAGGCATACAGCAGCGTATTGGCAGTATCCGTCTGGTAAACCGTACCGGCGGGATAGACAGGTCCTCCATTCAACAATCCGCTAACGTATTGCGGCTCCTCCCGGGTCGCCGCACCAAATCCGGTGAGACTGTCGGACCAACGCGAACCCACAGCGCCTGCCCCGTTCGCACCTTGCGCATAGGAGTGGATAGAACCTGACTGGGCACTGCCCATATCCCGTCCACTGTCCACCCCGCGCCCCTCGTCCAGAACCCTCAGGAACTCCCCTCGATTTTCAGGACCACGGAAAGTCAACGAACCATCGCCTGCCGTCCATTTGCCTTCATTGCCGACCCGCGCGGCTTCGGTGCCAAGCATTCCCGATTGCTGAGCGTGATCCCACAACCATGGCCACTGCGCGCGATTCATCACGGCGCCATTGAGCGCGCCATAGCCGCCGGGATTCAGAACCGAGGTCGTCTCGAAAAAAGGGCGCCCCAAAGGTGTGCTGTCAAACCGGCCCACTGGCCACCAACTGCCCGCACCGTCACTGCGCAGGTGCCACCAATCGCCCGCCCCCATCAATACCAGGAAGGAATATCCGGCCGCGGACAGGTGGGTATGGAACCTGATTCGATCCGTACCGACCGCCTGCACGACCAGGCGGTTGCCGCTGTTATCCAGTCGGCGAACGATGACATCACGAACCCCCAGTGCGACGTTGGCCGCCGGCAAGCTGATCGTGGCGGCTGCCGAGCCGGAATCGATCAGTACCAGCCCCAGTTCCTGACCCGACAACGTCTTCGATGCTGTTACCTGGGTGATCACTGAGCGCATCGGGTTGCTCGCGCCGATGATTGACTGAATCGCCTTGAGCAACTGGCCATTGTCTGATTCGGACGGAGTCAAGCCACCGCTGGAAATGACGCTCACGATCTCTTGAGTGACCGCGTTGCCCCACACCGCCGGTATCAGCGAACCGGGTGTACCTTGCACCGGATTTTCATCGACAAACCGGCCATTGACCAAGCCGACACTGGGGACGCTTTTTGGATAGTCCATAGATATGTGTTCCTCTGAAATAACAAACGACCCGAGCCATGGCATCGCCGCAGCGACACCGCTCAGAGTCAATCTCCTGAAAAGAAAAAGCCCACATTGAAGTGGGCTGAGTGAAGCGGGACAGGGAAAGGATCTAGCTGGATTGACTGGTAATCAGTTCGCGAATCAGCACCAACGCTTCATCGCTGACACTGCGTGCCAGATCCATCTTGCCCTTGGCTGCATGCGTGCGGATCTGTGCCTTGGCCTTCAGGCGCAAGGTGCGCAACGTCAGCAAATTGTCGGTCAACTGTTGGGCCTTCCCGAGGATCTGCTCGGCAGCCTGTCTGGCCGTACGCCCCTTGATGACCCATGCAGCAACTGACAATGGCACTTCTTTTTTCGGGTAACCGGCGTCCTGATAAGCCTGAGCGTCGGCTGCGGCCTGGGCGTACTCCATGGCCTTGAGCGGGTCGCCGGCCAGGAAGGTGCGGGCATTGTCAGCGGCGTTATCGACATTGGCACACAGACGCTCGACTTCCTGCTGTTTCTGCATTGCATTAGCGGAAGCATCGAACACCCATTTTTCACCATCCCATACATGAGCGAAGGAAGGTTGTATCGGTCGCAGCCCTTCTTCAAATTGATGCAGTTCTTGAATGACGTTCATCGAATCAACTCCCAGGAAAGGCTGACATTGACCGCCGCACTGAAGTTAACCGCGATACCCACGGAGTAATCAGTGATCGGATGATTTTTGATCCCCATGGCAAACAACAACTCATCGCTGACGGCACTGGTCGATCCAAGCGTGTGTTCGGCTTGATAGGACTGCCACAGAGAGCGCAATTGGTTGTGATCGAAACTGGCGGTAAGGGTCGTGACGGTGGCGTCGTTGACAAAATTGTTGGTAAAGATCGTGCAGGGTGACGGAGTCGTCCAACCCGTGTCGTAGTTGGAACTGGTGGTCAGCGCCGGAGAGAGGAAGCAGTAGTTGGCTCCAATCCACCCTGCTGGTGCGAATGACACCCCTGAGATCTCAGTTGGCAATGGTGTCGGGTTACCAACCACCAGACGTGCCGCTCGGGCATGGGGATCCAGGGGAAGGTAAACCACACCATTGCCATTGACGGTCTGCGTCCACGATAGCCGATGGCGGTTGTAAATTGGCCTGATGACGGGCACGGAACCCGGCGCTGCCGTGAATACCCAAGCAAGGCAGATGTCCAGCGGCGTGGACTGAAATCCGCCGCCTGCTGCAGCATTAGCCGTACCCTTCAATCCTTCAGGAACAACGTCATAAATTGTTCCCCGCTGCATATAGAACGTCAGCAAATCGCCAATCACCTGGGCTCGCAGAAAATAGCTGGTCGACGGAAGCAGCTCAGCCGTGCTCCATGCCTGAGTGGTAAATGTACGCATTCTCCCCAGCTTTCCTGCCACGACCTCCTGACCGATGCTGACCAGTACTCCAGCTGGAACCGAAACCTTCCCGCCATTGACCGAGGCAATTGCTGTTACAGCCAGGCGGCCATCGGCAGTTGCAACGGTAGGTTGTGGCAAAGAGGCAATCGGTAGCGCCGAATCCAGGTTCCAGCCCTTGGCCGAAACAATCTGGATCGCCAGCAACAACTGATCAAACCTCGTCTCATCCGGCATCAGATCCCCGGCCTTGATCACATTGACGATTTCCTCCGTCACACCATTGCCCCACGCCGCCGGAATCAACGACCCTGGCGTTCCGGTGAGCGGGTTTTCATCGATGAACTTCCCATTCACCAAACCGGCGCTGGGCACGCTTTTCGGATAATCCATTTCACTTTTCCCTAGTCATAATTGATGTGCACCTTGGTGTGCGCGGGCGCGCTGCGGTGGATCAGGCATTCCAGGGCGGAGCCCGGATTCATGCCGAAACGCTCGCCCCAGTAGCTCGCGCCGAAGCGCCGCCCAAGTAGCAGGCGACCGCCGGTGTTGAGCGTCCACATGAACTGCGCTTCCCAGGTGCCGAAATGCGCCGAACCAAAGCGCGATCGCCCCATGCGCGGTGCTTCAAGCTCAGTGATGGAGGCGTTCGGGTAGCCCTGGCCCTTGGCCATTTCCAGGTAGTAACCGATGGCCTGACTGCCAACCGTCAACAATCGGCGACGGACCGCCAGGCGCCGGTCGTCGAACAACGGCGTGGCACCAAGACAGGGATCAGGCAGTTCCATCACCCGCTCCCAATCCGGCACCAGTTCGCTGATGCCGGCCGGGTCCATCTCGTTGAGCAGATCGGCGGCACGGGCGTCGAGGCGGGCCAGTTCGACGGAGACTCCTTGCAACACCTCTTCCAGCTCCGGCACTTGCTCCGGATCCCACGCAGGGCCGCTGGGCAGCAGCGCACGCAATTGCGTCTGGTATTGCGCGGCGGTTCGTATTACCCCCATACACAACCCCCGAAAGTCAGAAGTTGATTGGGCGCGGCGCTGACATCGGCCACCGGTGACGTCAGGATGTGATCGTTTTCGCCGCTGGTGCTGCTGATGGCCTCGCGGATGTGGCTGATCAACAGCTTTTCGCCCAAGTCAGCCTCGCGGTTGTGCAGATCGCGCAATTGCGCTTCGACGGCGGCGCGCACGACGCTGGTGTCCGGGGTCAGCTTCAGTTGATAGACCACCGGAACCTGCACCGGCGCCTGCACATGCACTTCGGCGGTCACCGGACGCAGGGGGTCGATATAGGCCTGCACTTGCGCCAGTTGCTCGGCGTTCGGCACCGGTTGCGGATCATCGTCGCGCATGATGTAGACGCCGACCGTGCCCGGCCCGAGAAAGCCGCCGCGACACCAGGCGCGGGTGACGCCCGGCACTTCCAGCGCCCAGGTTTCGTAGTCGTTGGCCGAGCCGCCGTGGGGGATGACCCGGTAGGAGCGGATCACTCGCGAACGCAGCGCTTCAAGGCTTTCCCGAGCCACGCCACCGCTCAGGCCCGACGCCAGCACTACGAAGCTGTTGCCGACAATGCCGGCGATTGGCTGCACCGGGGTCAGCGTCAGCCCTGCATCGGCGTTGCCCAGGCTGCCAGCCTCGAGCGCAGCGATGGTGGTGCTGTTGACGCCGCTGATGCTGGTGCGCGCGGCGGTGACTTTGTAGGTGCGCCCATCGCTGGCCTGCAGAAGCGTATCGACATCCAACACCGCACCGGCGGTCGCACTGAAGCTGACGCTGCCAGTGGCGACTTGCGCCGGTTTACGCGGCTGGTTCAGGCGCAGCGCGGCGATGCGTTCCAGGGTCGATTCATCGGCGGTGTCCGGCAGGATCTGCTCGGCAATCCAGTCAAGGTAGCCATAGAGACCGTACGCGGCACCGCTCAAAGTGCGGGCCAGCACTTGCGCATCGGACTGGCGCAGCGAGTCGCTGGCCAGGTCGCTTTGGGTGCGCTTGATCAGCACCGGAAGCGAAGGGGTTTCAAACGGCATAGATCACCTGCCAACTGTTATCGGGGTTGATGTCCAGGCGCTCGCCGTCGGCCAGGGTCAGGACCGTGCGCAGGTTCAGGCGCTGGGCATCGAGGCGTTCGCTGATGATGTCGATGGCGCTGCAATGGCCGTCATCAATCAGCCATTGCAGTGCTTCGCGGGCATAGAACTCAGCGTCCATCCGGGTCTGGCGGGTCAGCTTGACCCGGCGCAGCAGCCACAGCCGCGAACCGATGCGGTCGTCGGCCACAGTGGGAAAAGTGTCGCCCCACCAGCCGTAACGCTCCTCGTCGTCGAGGGCATCGTCATTGGCAGCGCGGCGCCAGGTGAACAGGCTGATCAGGACCGCGCGGGTCAGTGCGGCGTGCAGGTTCTGGCTGATGAACATCAGGCACCTCCCACCGGCGCCGCGGTCTGGCCGCCGCCACCCTGAACGCCGCCATGCACGTGTTTGATCTGGCTGATGCCGCCTGCGACCTGATCGCCCTTGGAAACGAGCTTGCCGGTCTGGTTGATCACCGGCGTGTCGAAATTGACGGAGGTACTGGCGCGGATGTTGAGCGTGGCGGTGTCGATGTCGATGATCCGTCCGCGCTTGAAGTGAATCCGGTCGCCCTCGTCGGTGTAGATCGCCACTTCACCGGCCGCCAGGGATTGCAGGCGATAGCGCCGGTCGGCAACCACCAGGGCGATGGCATGGGAGCGATCACCGCCGAGAAAGGTGACGACGCCCTCGGCGCCAGCGAGGGGGTGGCTGGTGAAACCGTACGGTTCGAAGTGCTCCATGTCATCGTTCACTTCGCCGGCGGTGAGGCGCATTTGCAGCGATTGCAGTTTGGATGCCGAACTGGCGAGCACGACAGTGCCGCGCGCCAGCAGGCGTGTCAGTAGGCTCATGAAATTTCCTCAAGGTTTCGGATCCGACACCGCCCCTGTGGGAGCGGGCTTGCTCGCGAAAGCGCTGGGTCAGACAAATGAATGTTGAAGCTGCCACCGTCTTCGCGAGCAAGCCCGCTCCCACAGGTTCGGTATCACGCCGAGTTTTTCTTTGGGGATGGATTGGCATCAAAGGAATGCGGCGGTGCAACCTGCAGAGTGGTCACCGAGCCCTGCGCCGACAGCGAGTAAGTCACCCGCGAGATCAGCATGTCCTCGTCGAACCCGAGCACCGGATCCTTGACCCGCACCAGGGTGTTGTGGCGCCACAGATCGCCGTTGGCCTGGCGCCAGCCCTGCACCTGATAGGTGGTGGTCAGCGCCTGGCCCATGCGGGTGGCGCTTTCCCACAGGGCCCTTTGCTGCGCCAGTTCGAAGGTCAGTTGCGTGCCTTCGTTGATGACCGTGGTGCGACGGCGTTTGAAGGACAGGTCGGCAGCCGTCGCCTGAACCTCGCTGACCGCCGCCCCGCTTTGCTTGTCGGAACCTTTTTGCTGACCGATCACCCGGTATTCGGAGAACACCTGGCTGTAGTCCATCGGGGCATTGGCCGACAGGATGTTCTTGCCCAACTCCAGCGCATCGCTGGCCCGCCCGGCGCTGCCCGGCCTGGCCAGCACCAGCCGCCCCTGCTCGTCATCGGTGGAAAACACCCGGAACAGCGACAGCAGGCGATCGATCGACTGGAACACCGTTTCTCCCGGCACAATCGTGTGCTTGGCCAGCCGCGCGGTTTCGGGGATCTCGTTGACCACGTACAACGAATACTCCATGGCCAGCGCCTGGACGATGCCCAGCAAGGGTTGTTCCTGCCATTGATTCGGCCGGTTGGTTGCCGCGCAATCCACCAGGTCCCGGGTTTTGGAACTGCCTTCGATACTCAAGCTGACCTGCTGCCCGTCATAACGGATCGGCGCCTTGAACACGTACCCGGTGAGAACCAGATCCTTGCCGATCTTCACCTCGCACGGAGCACCGGCCCTGATCCGCTGATCGACCGTCTGCCCGGGCCATTGCCAGGTGATATCGAGTTTGAAGCTGCGGAACTGACGCTCCAGATCGGCAGTGATTTCCACGCTTTTCCAGCCGCCGTATTCAATGCCGTCGACCGTCAGCGTGACGCGGTTGTCCATCTCGTTCATGGCTCACTCCCTTGAGACTCTCACATCGTTGGGTGAGAACACCGGATGGACGATGCCGTTGCGCTGAGTCACCTCCGTGACCCGGGTCGCATCGGCAAACTGCCGATAAGCCACCACCAGCGCCGGCAGGCTTTCCTGAAACGATTTGCTGACCAGCCGTACACCGGATGAAGCCACCGCCTTGAGGTGCGCAGCCAGCGCTTCCTTCACGTCGCTGATGGCCAGGTAGTGCGCCGGATCTGCCTTGTTCTGCGCCTGCAAGAGTGCGTCGTTCAATTGCTTTTGCAGGGCCTGCAGATCGTCGGTGACCGGGACTTCCTGGCGGGTGACTGGTTGATTTGCCTGCTGCGCCACGGTTGGTATCGACGGCAGCTTCACCGGCGGCGTCGCCACCGGCATCGAGGCGACCCATTGCGCGACTTTCACGATCAAGGTGTCCTGCACCAGGTTGGCCAACGCCTGCGCAGCAGCGGTCGTGTCCTTGCCGGTGGTGAGCTTCGGCGCATCTGCCTTGCGGATGGCTTCGATCTGTTGGGACACGTCGGCAATCACGCCACGGTAGCCCTCCTTCGCGAACGCCTTGAGCTCCTTGATATCACCCAGCAACCCCTTGAATTCCGCCGCCACTTCCTTGGGCAGTTCCTTGACCGCCTTCACCAGCTCAGTGATCCGCCTGTACTGCTCGATCAGCGGCTTAAGCTGCTCCTTGATCACGTCATAAACCCCGGTGAGGCTGTTGCGCAGATTGGTGATGCCGATCCGTGCGGCCTTGATCAGGATCATGGCCTGTTCGAAGCGTGCCACCGCCGAGCCGAGCAAGGTGTCTGCCTTGGCCAGCAGGATTTTTTGCGTGCTGACGGTGGCCGTCGGAAACGGCAGCGGCAGGTCGGGATAGAACTTCAGCGTGAACGTCACCAGCCCGCCATCCTGGCGGGTGTGAGTCATGTCGCATTCACCGACCTTGACCTGTAGACGCCCAAGCCACGGATGCACCAGCTCGCCACTGCCCTGCTCCAGCACCTTGAGCAATTTGTCGCGCTGCTCCAGGCAATCGGGGCCGACGATGAATGCCGTCAGGTCGTGGGTCCTGGCCTGTTGACCAAGGTCCTCGAAAAACGGCAGGTCGCGTTGCGGATACTCATGCAACTGACCTTTGCGGCCGACCGGGGTTTTCGCCTGGTCGACCCAAAAACCGACACCGCGAAAGGATGCCGGCACCAAACGGTCACGCCAGTCCATTGGAACCTCCCATCGACAGCGAGCGATAGCCGATGCGCGAAGACAACGCCAGGCCCGGCTGGTTGGTTTGCGGTTGATCGGTGCGCAGCCCCGCCGGCGCATTTTCGAAGCGCACGGTCAGGCCGCCTTCGAGTTGCGTGCGGTTGTTGGCGGCGCTTTGCTGGATCAGGGTACTGGAGGTTTGCGGCAGTGGACTGGACAATCCTGAAGTACCCGGGGAGGCGACAGTGCCGTTACCGGTGATCGTTGCGAAGAAGCCTGAAAAACTGCCACCCACCAAATCCTTTACCTGCCCGACGATGCTCTGCAGCTTGCTCCAGAACTCACCGAACCAGCCGAGGATCGGTTCCCAGACTTGCTTGATCGATTCCAGTGGAGACTGATTGAACAGCTCTCCGAACGAGGTCTTCATCGATTGTGCATTCGTGGTCAACGATGCCCACAAATCGGAAAAATACCCCTTGAGCTCGTCCCATTTCGCAATGGCGGCCTCCACGGGATTGCCGTCGAACAGGCTCTGAAAATCAACTTTCAGCGATTGCGCGCCAGCCCTGAGGACATCCCACAAAGCGGCAAACACGTCGCCAAGGGGTTGCCATGTGCTTTGCACCAAAGCGCTTGGGGATCGGGAGAAAATCGATTTCAACTGTTCCCATTGAATCGACACTCTTGCGGTCAGGCCGGCCAGCACCTCCGAAAACAGCCCTTGTATCGATTGCCAGGCGTCGGCCGCTTTCTGGCGCAGCGAAAGTCCGTCGAATGTCGCCTGAATCGCCGCCCATCCTGCGGAGGATGCCTGTGTGGTGGAATTCCAGAATCCGCGAATCCTTGTCGCTGCCGAATTCCACCCCGCCGCCATCGAATCCCAGATCTGCCGGGCACTGGCGCCCAGGTCGTCCCAGCCCTGTTTGACCGTATCGACCCCCGAATGGAATGAGCCGCTGATTGACGACCAGAGGCCACTGAAAAACCCGGAGATCGAGGACCAGTTATTAGTAATTAGCCGTGCGCCTATCACGATGATCGCCACTACCGCCGCTATGCCAGCAGCAATCGCGCCCAGTGGTGAAGTCAGAACTCCCAACACCCCCACCAATCCCAGTACGCCAACCGTGACTACCGTGAATGCCACCGCGGCAGCCGCCAGCCCCTCTGCGAGGAATGGAGCGTCCGCAATAAGCTGCGCTATCGAAGTGACGACTGGTGTGAGTGCCGTCACGATGCTATTGACTGCCGGCAACAGGGCCTCGCCGACCTTCAGGGAAATGTCATCCAGTGACTTGTTGAATTTCTCGAGATTGACCGACGTTTCGCCCTGAACAACTTTCGGTAGCTTCAGCCCCTGTTGAGTGGTGGACTTTTTCGCCAACTCATCCTGGGCTTCGATGGCCCTTTTGATGCCATCCTGAAACGGCTCGAGCAACCCACCACCGGAAATGAAACCGGAGACGTCCAGCGGCTCGAGGCCGTTGCCTTCCATGTCTTTCTTGAATGCCGCGACCTTGCCACGCAGCCCCTTCATCTCGGCCTCCATTTTCATGGCGCCCTTGAGCGTCACAAGCATTTCTTCCGTGAGGGAAAAGCACAGCGGGGTCGGGCAGGTTTTTTTCTTGGCCATCACTGCACCTGCTGCATCGCATTGATCCGTTGCGCGTGCTCCAGCGATTCGCGGAGCACATCCAGTGGCCTGGCCATCATCTGTTCAGGGTCAACCTTCCAGAACCAGGCCAGGTCATAGGCGACTGCGATCAGGTCGGTGATGGCTCCGACGCCGCACTCATGAAAAAACTCGCAACAGCCCAGCTAAGCGTGTTGAGGTCGACCAGATCCAGCTGGTTGACCGACGAAGGCGGAATGCCGGCGCACACGGCGATGTATTTGGCCGCCACATCCATGTCGAGGCTGACCTCTTCACTCTTGTCGATCTTGTACGGCAGCGCCTTGATCGCTCGCACTTCCTGCACCGTCGGACGGCGCAGGACGAGCTCGGTCAGGGGCTCGCCATGAGCTTCGATCGCAACTTGAAGCTTCACGGCGCCGCTCATTGCCAGGTCCCCTTGATGCCTTCGAACTTCAGTTCGATGGTGGCGTCGTCCGCCTTGGAAACCGGCTCTTCCACCAGATACGCACCGGCCAGCACATAGACTTTGCCGTTGCTGAATTCACAGGTGACCGTGATATCGGTGCCCTCGATCAGCTTCTTCAGCGGGAAGTCCGCGGTGTGCAGCGCCGTCACCTTGAACGACGGCGCGATGTCGGTTTCCTTGTAGAAACCGGGTACGACGGTTTCCCGTTTCACGGCCATCAGCGGTGCTTCGCAACCGCCGTTGATGGTCAGTTGGGCGCCGTCCACTTTGACGTAGCAGGTGCCTGCGATCAGTTGACCCATGGTGTTACTCCCTTCAAATAAAAAGCCCACGCAAGGTGGGCTGTAATCGAGCAGTCAGAGGCGGCGATCAGGCCACGTCGTCGTACTGCAGACGGAACTGGTTGAGCAGCGCGAATACGCGCAGACCGTTGATGTAATCCGGCGGGAACAAAACGTTCACGCGGCTAGGATCCTGCACGTCGCGCTCGACGATCAGGTGCTCGGCGAACAGCTCGGCGTTCTCCACATGGCCTTCCAGTTCGAGCTTGGCGTACTGGGCGATCAACTCGCCACGCAGGGTGCTCGGCGTGACGATCGGCTGGCCGGCACCGAAGCGGGTACCGTCGGAGGCCAGCTTGTGGCGACCGTACTTGCTGGTAATCACGCTCTGCAGGCGACGCACGATGTACGCCGACTGGTGCATGGTTTCGCTGTCCAGGTAGGAGTTGTCAGCCTGGCCGTAGGCGTTTTTCTGGTAGGTGGTGATCGAGCGCTGGATGCGCACGTAGCCGCCTTCGTAGTACGCCGTGGCGATGCCGTAGTTGAGTAGCGACTGACGCTCGGTCAGGGTGAAGCGCTCGCTGGCCGGTGCCGGATCGACACCCGGCAGGCTGCCGCTCTGGGTCGGACGGCTGGCATCGGCGGAGATGAACACCGATGTGCGCGCGGCCAGCGCCGCGGCCTGCACCCAGACCGGTTGCGGTACGCCCGGCTCCAGCGCCTGAATGGTCATGTGCTGGTCGTTGCGGGCCTGACCGGCCGCCACCAGGGTGCCGACGGTGCCACGCTTGGCGCTGTAGACGTGACCGAACAGTTGCTTGGCCCACGACCAGCGACCGGTGCTGTCATCCATCACAGCCTGCCAGGTGTTGAGTGTGCTCAGGTCGGACCACGGCAGGGCAATGAACTCGAAGGGCTCGTCGCCCAGCGCCGCGACCGCTTCCACCTGATCAGGCACACCGGCACCGCCGCCCATGACGGTGATCGCCGTGGTCAAGCCTGCAGGTGTTTCTTCGCCATTGCTCTTGCCCAGGCGGTTGAACTGCAGACTGATGTCATTGCCGCTGTCGCCGGTCCATTTGGCACTCAGGGTCACCACGCCGTCGACTGCAGCCGCGCTGACCGGCAGGTCGGCCGCAGCGTTGACCTTCAACGCCAGGGCGGTGGCCGCCTGTGCCGCGGTGGCGCCGTTGACGATTGCGGCCTGCACCCGAACGCCACCCACGTAAAGATTGAGTACGCCGGCCTGGGTCGCCGTGCCGGTCAGCGTCACCACGCCCTTGGCGACGCTACCTTCGACGTTATGCAGTGGCAGACACCAGATCTCGCCGACCGGATCTGCCTTGCGGAAGGTTTCGTACATGGAAGCCAGCATCGAACCCTGGCCGCCAATGCTTCGGGCCAGCGCCACGCTGGACACCAGCACCAGTTTGCCGACATCGGCCGGGGTTACGTTGTCGTTGACCTGGGCGACGATCAAACGACGCATGGTCGACGACGCGCTATTGGCCGCCGAATTGTCCATCTCGGCATAGAACAGCGGAACACGAATGTCCGCGGGGATATTGCTGAATCCGATCGCCATTACTTGGCTCCCTGTGGTTTGGCCGCTTTTACGGCTTTGGTGGTGATATCGCCATCGGCCAGACGTCGGCGCCACCAGGCGTTGTCAGGCACTTCACGGCCCTCGAGGGGCAACAGATCGCCCGCTTCCGGGTCCGGCACGGCGCGGCCCGGGGCCGGCAGTACGGTGATGCGTTTGCTCATGGGGTTACGTCTCCAGAGAAGGTCAATTCCAGGCGCCCGTCGGGGCCTGGACGTTGCAGATTGGGGTCCGCCGGATCGATCGCATCGACCCGGACGGTCATCCCGGTAAAGGACGACAAGGCGTCCAGTTCACGCTCGTGCCAGCTTTCGGCCGGATCGGTTGCCCGATTGCGGCCGAGCTGGAATTCGGCAAAAAAGCGCAGGCGATAAATCGCCCGGTTGGCGCCGGCGGACGCCAGCTCCCCACCCTCGTAAGCGATGGCGCTGTAAGGCTCGCCGGGCTTGAAACCCACCAGTGCCCGCCACAGTTCGGCGCGCAGGTCGTGCAATAGATCCAGCGCTTTTGTGCTGTCTGTGGTGTCGAGCACCAGGGCGATGTCAAAGCGGTCGCGAACGATTTGCCGCGTAACGTTTTGCGCAGGGTTTACGCTGCTGGTGTCGGCGGTCGGCACGACGAAAGCGCAAGGCAGTTGCAGCGACGTGTCGTCCTGCAACGGGGCAAGGTCGATCGCCACCGCCACGCGATTGCCGAAGGTTGGGCAGTGATCACGCAAGTGCGGGATCAATGAAGTGCTCTTCATGGTTTCACCGGTAATAAAAAACCCGCCGAAGCGGGTTTGAGTGAAAGATGCTGACCTTGGGAAACCCGCGCCCTTTTACCGGGGGCGGGTGCCAGACAGCAGCGATGTTTGCCGATCTGCTGGGCATGGCGTCAGCGATTCTGGTCGATGTCTCGGGACGGCACCTCACAGACACCAATGCGCTTCGCCGCCCAACGCTCGTAAAGCCCGATGGCCACGTCCGCCCCCGCCATCGCCGTCAGGCAACCAAATGCCCCCGCGACCCAGATCGACATCCCGGCGGCATACAGCAGCATGATCGCCGAGACCCCGCAGACCATGCAGGCGCCGGAGCGCAAGGCCAACCGTCTCAGTAACGACCAGCCGCGGGCGCCGTCCTTGTCGGCGCGCCACATTTCGCCGGATACCCCGCCCAGCAGGGCGAGAACGATGACGAGCCAGATCGGCATGTCCAGCAACGCTTGTTGCTCGTTTGTCATGTCACGCCTCCTGGTGTGATTGATGAGTGATGTGTATTGCGGATGGAAAAATATTCGGGGAGGTAGGCATTCCAAAAAGCCCGGCATGAACCGGGCTTTTCAGTAATGCGGTCCTTCGCGTCGACCTTTCGGCGCTACTGGCGCGGTACGGGTCTGTTCAGATTGTTCTTCCGACCGCGGCCCCTGCCCGCCGGATAACTGCTTTCGGTGCTTTACGCTGCACACCCGGGTCAGTTGCCAACCCTCTGAACCGTTGAGGCCGGTTCATCGCTGCCTTTTGGTGGAACTAAAGAGCTTCGTTTCGAGCCGCTTTGTGTAGCGGCTTGAGACAAAGAATATGCATTGATGCATATCCAGTCAATGCGCAAATGCATTTATTTATGCACAAGAAATGCACCAACGCATTGAACACCCCGCAGTCAAAGGCTTTGGCAGCTTTTTCAAGGCGAAAAAAAACCCGCCGGAGGGCGGGTTTTGTCGGAAGGTAATCGGGTTAGCGGGCGTACATGCCCCACCAGAAGACGTGGCCGAGGATCACGATTTGCTCTTCCTGCATTTCCTGGAAGCTGTAGTCCTCGTCCGGATGCTCATCGCGATTGAAGCTGCGCAGGCGAATGCCGGTGGGCAGGCGGTAGAGTTGTTTCACCCGCAATTGGCCGTTGTGGTTGATCGCATAAAGGTCGCCATCGACGATGTCGCCAATCCCGGATTTACCAGCGTTGACACCCACCGTGGCACCGTCGCGCAGTACCGGCAACATGCTGTTGCCGCGAACGGTCACGCATTTGGCCTGGTCGAACTGCACGCCATTATGGCGCAGGCTGCGCTTGCCGAAGCGCAGGCTTGCGCGCTCGCTCTCTTCGATGACGAATCTTCCTGATCCCGCGGCCAATTCCACCTCGCGAAGAAAGGGGACCGAGACCTCGTCGTCATCGACAGGGGTGTCGTCGTCCCACAGACTTATGTCCTTGAGTTCCGAATGTGATTGATCGCGCCCGCCAACGGCTGCCGACGCGACATCCGCGCGACCTCGCAACTGGTCGGTGCTCACCGAGAAATATTCGGCGATTTTCGAGATGTGTTTATCCGAAGGATCGACGATCTTCCCGCTGAGAATCCGCGAGAGAGTGGATTGAGGCACGCCGGTGCGACGGTGGAGCTCCGTGGGGGAGATCCCGTGCTGGTCGAGCAGTGCTCTTAGGACAGTAGAAACATTGCGTTTTTGCATAACGCGCATATTGCTCGTTCTTTTGGCAGAAGACAAATGCTCAATTGCATAAATGACGCATAAGCCGTGCAGGATGCTGCATAACAGAACCACGCAGCGTTCATGCCTGCGTCCTGCAGAGCGCCCATGTTAATCTTGCGCCCATTGCGGAAAAGTCGGGCCGATGCCCCATTTTTGCCCTACACCTCTGAGCGAGCTTTCCGATCACCGATGAATAAAGCCCTTACCGATCTGTCCTCCCACACGCCAATGATGCAGCAGTACTGGCGCCTGAAGAACCAGCACCCCGACCAGTTGATGTTCTACCGCATGGGTGACTTCTACGAGATCTTCTATGAGGACGCGAAGAAGGCCGCCAAGTTGCTCGACATCACCTTGACCGCCCGCGGGCAGTCGGCGGGTCAGGCGATTCCGATGTGCGGGATTCCTTACCATGCGGCCGAGGGTTACCTGGCCAAACTGGTGAAGCTCGGCGAGTCGGTGGTGATTTGCGAGCAGGTCGGCGACCCGGCCACCAGCAAGGGGCCGGTGGAGCGTCAGGTGGTGCGGATCATTACGCCGGGTACGGTGAGTGACGAGGCGCTGCTGGATGAGCGCCGCGACAACCTGATCGCTGCCGTTCTGGGTGATGAGCGCCTGTTCGGCCTGGCGGTGCTGGACATCACCAGCGGCAACTTCAGCGTGCTGGAAATCAAGGGTTGGGAAAACCTGCTGGCGGAACTCGAGCGGGTCAATCCGGTGGAACTGCTGATTCCGGATGACTGGCCGAAGGATCTGCCGGCGGAGAAACGTCGTGGCGTTCGTCGTCGCGCTCCATGGGATTTCGAGCGAGATTCGGCGCATAAGAGCCTGTGCCAGCAATTTTCCACTCAGGACCTGAAAGGGTTTGGCTGCGAGACCCTGACCCTGGCCATCGGTGCCGCCGGTTGCCTGCTGGCCTACGCCAAGGAAACCCAGCGCACTGCCCTACCCCATTTGCGCAGTCTGCGTCATGAGCGTCTGGACGATACCGTGGTGCTGGACGGCGCCAGCCGGCGCAACCTGGAACTGGACACCAACCTGGCCGGCGGTCGCGACAACACGCTGCAATCGGTGGTCGATCGCTGCCAGACCGCCATGGGCAGCCGCCTGCTGACCCGCTGGCTGAACCGTCCGCTGCGTGACCTGACTGTTTTGCTGGCTCGCCAGACATCGATTTCCTGCCTGCTCGACCGCTATCGCTTCGAACAGCTGCAACCGCAGTTGAAGGAAATCGGCGATATCGAGCGGATTCTGGCGCGGATCGGTCTGCGCAATGCTCGTCCGCGAGACCTTGCGCGCCTGCGCGACGCCCTCGGCGCGCTGCCTGAGCTGCAAGTGGCGATGACCGAACTGGAAGCCCCGCACTTGCAAAAGCTGGCGACCACCACCAGCACCTACCCGGAACTGGCGGCGCTGCTGGAAAAAGCCATCATCGACAACCCGCCCGCGGTGATCCGTGACGGCGGCGTGTTGAAGACCGGTTACGACAGCGAACTCGACGAGCTGCAATCGCTGAGCGAAAACGCCGGTCAGTTCCTGATCGACCTCGAAGCCCGGGAAAAAGCCCGTACCGGCCTGACGCACCTGAAGGTCGGCTACAACCGCATCCACGGTTACTTCATCGAGTTGCCGAGCAAGCAGGCCGAATCGGCGCCAGCGGACTATATCCGTCGCCAGACCCTCAAGGGTGCCGAGCGCTTCATCACCCCGGAACTCAAGGAGTTCGAAGACAAGGCGCTGTCGGCCAAGAGCCGTGCCCTGGCCCGGGAGAAGATGCTCTACGAAGCGCTGCTCGAAGACCTGATCGCCCAGTTGCCGCCGTTGCAGGATACCGCCGGCGCCCTCGCCGAACTGGATGTGCTGAGCAACCTGGCCGAGCGTGCGCTGAACCTGGACCTGAATTGCCCGCGCTTCGTCAGCGAACCGTGCATGCGCATCAGCCAGGGTCGTCACCCGGTGGTCGAGCAAGTGCTGACCACGCCGTTCGTGGCCAACGACCTGAGCCTGGATGACAACACCCGCATGCTGGTGATCACCGGTCCGAACATGGGCGGTAAATCCACCTACATGCGCCAGACCGCGCTGATCGTGCTGCTGGCCCATATCGGCAGCTTCGTACCGGCGGCCAGCTGCGAATTGTCACTGGTGGACCGGATCTTCACCCGGATCGGTTCCAGCGATGACCTGGCGGGCGGACGCTCGACCTTCATGGTGGAAATGAGTGAAACCGCCAACATCCTGCACAACGCCACCGAACGCAGCCTGGTGCTGATGGACGAAGTCGGGCGCGGCACCAGTACGTTCGACGGCTTGTCCCTGGCCTGGGCTGCGGCCGAGCGTCTGGCGCATTTGCGCGCGTACACGCTGTTCGCCACCCACTACTTCGAATTGACGGTGCTGCCCGAATCCCAGCCGCTGGTCGCCAACGTGCACCTCAATGCCACCGAGCACAACGAGCGCATCGTGTTCCTGCACCACGTGCTGCCGGGGCCTGCCAGCCAGAGTTATGGTCTGGCGGTGGCCCAGCTGGCCGGCGTGCCGAGCGAAGTGATCCTGCGTGCCCGCGAGCACTTGAGCCGCCTGGAGGACACCGCCCTGCCCCATGAAGCGCCCAAGCCTGCCAAGGGCAAACCGGCCGCGCCGCAGCAGAGCGATCTGTTCGCCAGCCTGCCGCATCCGGTGCTGGATGAGCTGGCCAAGCTCGATCTGGACGACATGACACCACGTCGTGCGCTCGAAATGCTCTATACACTAAAGACACGGATCTAACGCACAGGCTTGCAAGCTGTTAGAATCTCGCGCGGTTTGGGATGCTGCAGGCTTTAGCCTGGTCTGCAGACTATCGCTCCCGAACCTTGCGACCCCTACGTGAAGGGGCGCTGCAAGCCGCGCCTGAGGAGAAAATTAGAAATGACCTTCGTCGTCACCGACAACTGCATCAAGTGCAAGTACACCGACTGCGTAGAAGTGTGTCCGGTGGACTGCTTTTACGAAGGCCCGAATTTCCTGGTGATTCACCCGGATGAGTGCATCGACTGCGCACTGTGCGAACCTGAATGCCCTGCTGTGGCCATCTTCTCTGAAGATGAAGTCCCAGCCGGTATGGAAAACTTCCTTGCATTGAACCTGGAACTGGCTGAAGTCTGGCCAAACATCACCGAGCGCAAGGATCCTTTGCCCGACTCCGCGGAGTGGGATGGCAAGCCAGGCAAGATCGAACACCTCGAACGCTGATTACCCGCGCGTTCCCGAAAAAGGCCCCACAAGGGCCTTTTTACTTTTCTGCAGGCAAAAAAAGGGGCGGTATGACCCGCCCACTTTCTTTCCCTATTCCCTGTGTTTCCTTGTTCATCATCCTGATGAATCGCGTCCTGCGATGTCCTTTTCCCCTCAATCCTTGAAGGGCGTGTCTGTCCGTTGACACAACCCAGATACTAGGCTGATTCGCGCTGCGAGCAACCGCGCTTCTGGATTAATACTATCTGTCATATGCCCTTAATCTAAAAAATAGTTGTTATTTTTCAGCATGTTATAGAAATCCAGGCACTCCTTGGGTGGACTGCATCAGTGTAAAAATAACGAACACCTACGCTAAGAGTGAGCGAAGGCTTACAGCGGGACGCTGCAAAGAGCACCCCCACCCCTGTAGGAGCTGCCGAAGGCTGCGATCTTTTGATTCTGCCTTTGTGAAGATCAAAAGATCGCAGCCTCGTTTCACTCGACAGCTCCTACACAGGTGCAGGCCAGAAGGCTGCAATCGCGAGCAGGCTCGCTCCCACAAAGGCCCTGGCAGCTTTTACGAGGCAACAAAAAGCCCCGAACAGTCGGGGCTTTTTGTTGCCAGCTACACGAGCCTGTTATTGAAACAGCGACTCGCTCGACAGGCCGTTTTTCTCCAGGATCTCCCGAAGACGCTTCAGGCCTTCCACCTGAATCTGCCGTACCCGTTCCCGGGTCAGACCGATCTCAAGGCCTACGTCTTCCAGAGTGCTGCTCTCGTGACCGCGCAGGCCGAAGCGGCGGACAACCACCTCGCGCTGCTTGTCGGTCAGCTCGGACAGCCACTGATCGATGCTCTGGGACAGGTCGTCATCCTGCAGCAGTTCGCATGGATCGGTCGGGCGATCGTCGGTGAGGGTGTCCAGCAGGGTTTTATCCGAATCCGGACCCAGCGAGACGTCGACCGAAGAAACCCGCTCGTTCAGGCCGAGCATGCGCTTGACCTCTCCCACCGGTTTTTCCAGCAGGTTGGCGATTTCTTCGGGTGAGGGTTCATGGTCGAGTTTTTGCGTCAGCTCCCGTGCGGCCCGCAGGTACACGTTGAGCTCCTTGACCACATGGATCGGCAACCGGATGGTCCGGGTCTGATTCATGATCGCGCGCTCGATGGTCTGACGAATCCACCAGGTCGCGTAGGTCGAGAAGCGGAAGCCGCGTTCAGGGTCGAACTTCTCCACCGCCCGGATCAGGCCCAGGTTGCCCTCTTCGATCAGATCGAGCAGCGACAGACCACGATTGACGTAACGCCGGGCGATTTTCACCACCAGCCGCAGGTTACTTTCGATCATGCGTTTACGCCCGGCCGGATCGCCACTTTGCGACAGACGCGCAAAATGAACTTCTTCTTCGGGGGACAATAACGGGGAAAAGCCGATTTCATTGAGATACAGCTGCGTGGCATCGAGCGCCCGCGTGTAATCAATGTATTTGTGTTGCTTTAGCGAAGCGGAGTGTTTGGATTTGGCACGAACGGAAGGTGAAGCCGCCCCTTCATCATTCGACATCGAATCCGTATCGATGCCGGTCTCCATCAGGAGAACCTCATCGTCGATGTCAAACTCCGGCACTTCTTTACTGAGAGCCATTGTTATAGTCCTTTGGTGAGTTCGACCCCAAGCTCAAGCGGCGCCTTTATCCTTGGCAACGCTGGAGCCTGTCCCCTCTACGTGACGGAACAGGCTGGTAGCAATCAACGGCGTGGCAGGAATTGCAGCGGATCTACAGGTTTACCTTGGCGGCGAATCTCAAAATGCAGTTTCACCCGGTCTGTACCCGTTGACCCCATTTCGGCAATTGTCTGTCCGACCTTGACCTGCTGCCCCTCCCGAACCAACAGCCTGCGGTTATGTCCGTAGGCACTGACGTAGGTTTCGCTGTGTTTGATGATGACTAATTCGCCGTAGCCCCTTAAGCCACTCCCGGCGTATACGACTGTCCCATCAGACGCAGCTAAAACAGGCTGTCCCAAATCTCCGGCGATATCAATTCCTTTATTCAAACTACCGTTTGAAGAGAATTTTCCAATCAAAATGCCATTAGAAGGCCATCCCCAGCCGGTCGGGGCCGGGCCGGGAGGCGGCAAAGGCGCGGGTGCCGGCTTGTTGGCGACGGACGGTACAACCACCGGAGCGGCGGTAGTGGCACCGTCCACCGGACGGCGAATCACCGTGGTTTTACTCGAGGATGACGGCGTCGTATTGGTTGAACTGACCACCGTCGTCGGCGTTGAACCGGTGCGCCCATCGAAACGAATCGTCTGACCCGGATGGATCGTGTACGGCGCCGGAATGTTGTTGCGCGCCGCCAGGGCCTTGTAGTCCCAGCCGTAGCGGAAGGCGATGGAGAACAGGGTGTCTTTGGGTCGGACGACGTACTGTCCGGTGGTGACTGCCGGGCGCTGGGCGACGGCGTTGTTGCGGTCGACGACGCGAACGTCGCTGGATTTGTTGCTGGAACAACCGACCAGCAAGGTGCTCATGACAAGGCCAGTCACCAGGCGCTGAAAGCTCGTTTTACCCATACGCTGCGCAATGACTGTGAGACTCACCCGCCGCTCCCTTTGTGGTGGCTGAAAATTTGATTTGCCCATGTGTCGGCAAGAAATGTCGCAAGTATAACGGCCCGTGCAGGCTTTACCCTTAATGAAGCGAAATGGCTTCACGCACACGTTTGCCGTTACACAAAACAACCTGTTTAACCTATCGACGCCGGTGTAAGACAAAGGCCATCGAAGAGAATTCAGCGTGCCTGAATAAATGCTCAGGCCAGGGGTCCGTTGAGCAGCGGGACGAAGCGAACCGCCCCCAGAACGCGCCTGGAAAAACCCTGTTCCTCGCGAATGATCAACATCAGTTGTTGCACTTCACCGGCCCCCACCGGGATCACCAGACGCCCCCCGGGCGCGAGCTGATCGAGCAACGCCTGAGGCACATCGGTCGCCACCGCGGTAACGATGATGCCGTTATAAGGCGCCAGCGCCGGCCACCCCTCCCAGCCATCACCCCAGCGAAACACCACGTTGCGCAAATTCAACTCGACCAGGCGTTCCTTGGCCCGATCCTGCAGCACCTTGATGCGTTCGACCGAGAAGACCCGCTCGACCAGCTGCGACAGCACGGCTGTCTGATAGCCCGAGCCCGTGCCAATCTCCATCACCTTGTCCAGCGGCCCCGCCTCCAGCAGCAGCTCGCTCATGCGCGCCACCATATAAGGCTGGGAGATGGTCTGGTTGTGTCCGATCGGCAGCGCCGTGTCTTCGTAGGCCCGGTGCGCCAGCGCTTCATCGACGAACAGGTGACGCGGCGTACGACGGATGACTTCCAGCACCTTGGGGTTGGATACCCCTTCTTCATACAGACGCTGGATGAGGCGTTCGCGGGTCCGCTGGGAGGTCATGCCGATGCCGCGGCGCAGCATATCGTCTTGCTCACGAGACATCAGCGCAGGCCCTCCAGCCAGCCATCCAGATTTCTGAAGGCGTCGTTGAAGGTGCGATCCAGCTGCAGGGGTGTGATGGACACATAACCTTGCATCACCGCGTGGAAATCGGTGCCCGGCCCGCCGTCTTCGGCGTCCCCGGCGGCGGCGATCCAGTAGCCGGCTTTACCGCGCGGGTCGACCACTTTCATCGGTGCGGCGGCACGGGCGCGATGCCCCAGGCGCGTCAGCTGCACACCGCGAATGTGCTCCAGCGGCAGGTTGGGAATGTTCACGTTCAGAACCGTGCGCGGCGGCAAATCGAGATCCGCCTGGGCCTCGACCAGTTTTCGCGCGAAGTAGGCGGCCGTCGGCAGGTTGTCGACCTGGCGCGAGACCAGCGAAAAGGCAAATGCGGGACGGCTGAGGAAGCGCCCTTCAAGCGCTGCGGCCACGGTTCCGGAATACAGGACATCGTCCCCCAGGTTGGCACCCAGGTTGATCCCGGACACCACCATGTCCACGTCGCGCTCCAGCAGGCCATTGAGGCCCAGGTGCACGCAATCGGTCGGGGTGCCATTGATGCTGATGAAGCCGTTGGCCAACGTGTGCGGATGCAACGGGCGGTCGAGCGTCAGCGAGCTGCTGGCGCCGCTTTTGTCCTGGTCCGGGGCGATAACCACGCACTCGGTGTAATCCGCCAGCGCAGCATGAAGCGCGGCGAGACCGGGTGCGGTTACCCCATCGTCGTTAGAAATCAGAATACGCATGGGCTGTCCGTCTGCCCTACCGGCACCAGATCGACAAGTTCGCGCACCAATACGGTGGCGAAGCATCCGGCCGGCAGGACGAATTCCAGTTGCAGAATGTCAGGCTCGGGATAATGCCACGTCAACCCGGCGATGGGCAGCCGCAGGATACGACGTTCGTGGCTCATTCCGGCGTTGATCAGCCAATCGCGAAGGTCGGCTTCGCGAGCGGCGATAGCCTGCTCCAGTTCATGGACAGCGCCCGTGGCCGGCGAGTCACCTTCGCCCCAGTGCGGCCCCGTCGGGTGCAGATCGAGAATCGCCAGGCGCGGGTCGCTGCACTCGGCTTCACCGGCGGGAAAGAAGCTGCGACTGTCGGTGAACGCCAGCAGATCGCCAACCTGTGCTTGCTGCCAGGTGCCGTCGGCGACGCGGGCGGCCAAGACCTGGTTGAACAGAAAACTGCGGGCGGTCGAGAGCAGACGCGAGCGAACATTGCGCTGCTCCGGCAAAGCCTTGCGCGCGGCCCAGGCACGGGCGTCGACCACGTTGCCGCCGTCATGCCCGAAACGCTGGGCGCCGAAGTAATTGGGGATGCCTTGTTTGGCGATCAGTTGCAGGCGCGCGTCAATGGCGGCCTTGTCGCCGTCAAACTGGGTCAGGCGCAAGGTGAAGCCATTGGCCGAATGGGCACCGCGTTGCAGCTTGCGCTTGTGCCGGCTGGTCTTGAGGATTTTCAGCGTCTCGTTTTCCGCGGCCGAAAGATCCGGATCGGCCTTGCCCGGCAGCTGCACACTGAACCACTGGCGGGTCAGCGCCTGACGGTCCTTGAGCCCCGCATAGCTGACGGTGCGCAACGGCACGCCAGCGGCCTTGGCAATGCGCCGCGCCGCTTCCTCGGTGTTCAGGCCACGCTTCTCCACCCAGATCCACAGGTGTTCGCCGTCGCCGCTCAAGGGGATGTCGAGAACTTCATCGACCTGGAAATCTTCGGCGATGGCTTTCAGTACCGCCGTGCCGAGGGCCTCGCCATAGGCACGCGGGCCGAGTAATTGCAGTTCGTTCATGCGCGCAGCAACAAGGCAACGGAATGCACGGCAATGCCTTCCTCGCGACCGACGAAGCCCAGCTTCTCGGTGGTGGTGGCCTTGACGTTCACTTGATCGAGTTCGACCTGAAGATCCGCGGCAATCAGTGCGCGCATCGATTCGATATGCGGGGCCATTTTCGGTGCCTGGGCGACGATGGTGTTGTCGACGTTGCCGACCTTCCAGCCCTTGGCGTGGATCAGTGCGACGACATGACGCAGCAGCGCGCGGCTGTCGGCGCCCTTGTACTGCGGGTCGGTGTCCGGGAAATGCTTGCCGATATCGCCCAGCGCGGCGGCGCCGAGCAAGGCATCGCTCAAGGCGTGCAGCAGGACGTCACCGTCGGAATGAGCGAGCAGCCCGAAGCCGTGTGCGATACGCACGCCGCCCAGAGTAATGAAATCGCCTTCAGCGAAACGGTGTACATCGTAGCCGTGGCCAATACGCATAAAAAAACGCCCCGATTTTTGTCAGGGCGTGATTCTACCTGCTATTGGGCACCTAGAGCATGCGCGTGATGCCGCAAGTGATCTTCGATGAAACTGGCGATGAAGAAATAGCTGTGGTCATAGCCCGGTTGCAGGCGCAACGTCAGCGGATGACCGGCCATTTTGGTCGCCTGTTGCAAGGCTTCGGGCTTGAGCTGAGTGGCGAGGAAGTCGTCACGATCACCCTGATCCACCAGCAGCGGCAGCTTCTCGTCCGCCTCGGCGATCAAGGCACAGGCATCCCACTCGCGCCATTTCGAACGATCTTCGCCCAGGTAGCGGGTAAAGGCCTTTTGCCCCCAAGGGCAGTCCATCGGATTGTTGATCGGCGAGAACGCCGACACCGACAGATAACGACCCGGATTGCGCAACGCACAGACCAGCGCCCCGTGGCCACCCATGGAGTGCCCGCTAATCCCGCGCTTGCCGGATGCAGGGAAATGCTCTTCGACCAGGGCCGGCAATTCCTGCACGACATAGTCATGCATCCGATAGTGACGCGACCAGGGTTCCTGGGTGGCATTCAGATAGAACCCGGCCCCCAGGCCGAAGTCCCAGGCACCGTCAGGATCACCCGGCACGTCGACACCGCGCGGGCTGGTGTCCGGCGCGACGATGATCAGACCCAGCTCGGCCGCCACGCGCATGGCGCCGGCCTTCTGCATGAAGTTCTCATCGGTGCAGGTCAGGCCCGAGAGCCAGTACAACACCGGCAACTTGCCGCCCTGCTCCGCCTGCGGCGGCAGATACACGGCGAATACCATGTCACAGCCGAGGGTTTCCGAGCGATGGCGATAACGCTTGTGCCAGCCACCGAAGCTTTTCTGGCAAGAAATGTTTTCCAGAGTCATGGGAGTTCTCCCAGCGACAAGCCACAAGCCGCAAGCTGTAAGAAGGCGCGCCCACTTGCAGCTTGCAGCTTATGGCTCACAGCTGCTTCTTAGAAATGAATGACGGAACGGATGCTCTTGCCTTCGTGCATCAGGTCGAATGCCTTGTTGATATCTTCCAGGCCCATGGTGTGGGTGATGAAAGTATCCAGCGGGATTTCGCCGGTTTCCGACATTTCCACGTAGCTTGGCAGCTCGGTACGACCGCGCACGCCACCGAAGGCCGAACCGCGCCATACACGGCCGGTCACCAGCTGGAACGGACGGGTCGAGATTTCCTGGCCGGCACCGGCCACACCGATGATCACCGACTCGCCCCAACCCTTGTGGCAGCACTCGAGCGCGGCACGCATCAGTTGCACGTTGCCGATGCACTCGAAGGAGAAGTCGACGCCGCCATCGGTCATGTCGACGATGACTTCCTGGATCGGACGATCGAAGTCCTTAGGGTTTACACAGTCGGTTGCACCCAGCTGTTTGGCGATTTCGAATTTGGCCGGGTTGATGTCGATGGCGATGATGCGTGCCGCCTTGGCCTTGACCGCGCCGATCACCGCCGACAGACCGATGCCGCCGAGACCGAAGATGGCCACGGTGTCACCCGGTTTCACCTTGGCGGTGTTCAGCACGGCGCCGATACCGGTGGTGACGCCACAGCCCAGCAGGCAGACTTTTTCCAGCGGCGCTTCCTTGGCGATCTTGGCCACGGAGATTTCCGGCAGTACGGTGTACTCGGAGAAGGTCGAAGTACCCATGTAGTGGAAAATCGTTTCGCCCTTGTAGGAAAAACGCGAGGTGCCGTCCGGCATCAGACCCTTGCCCTGAGTAGCGCGAATCGCCTGGCAAAGGTTGGTTTTTCCCGACAGGCAGAATTTGCACTTACGGCATTCAGGGGTGTACAGCGGAATCACATGGTCGCCCACGGCGACGGAGGTTACGCCCTCACCGATCGCTTCGACGATCGCGCCGCCTTCGTGGCCGAGGATCGACGGGAAGATACCTTCCGGATCAGCACCGGACAGGGTGTAGGCATCGGTATGGCAGACACCGGAAGCCACCACGCGCAGCAACACCTCACCGGCCTTGGGCATGGCGACATCGACTTCAACGATTTCCAGAGGTTTCTTGGCCTCGAAGGCAACGGCAGCGCGTGACTTGATCATGATGCTTCTCCAGTGAATTAAAACGAGACAGGGAGTGTAATACGGCGCCCTACAGTGAATAATCCGAGCGAAAGCAAAACATTATTGCTGTACAGGGATAATCACCAATGTCCGAGAGTCGCTGGGAAGGTATAGACGAGTTCGTCGCCGTCGCCGAATGCAGCCAGTTCACGGCGGCGGCCGAACGACTGGGGGTTTCTTCCTCCCACATCAGTCGACAAATCGCACGCCTTGAAGAGCGCTTGCAGACGCGACTGCTCTACCGCAGTACCCGTCGGGTCACCCTGACCGAAGCCGGGCAGACCTTTTTGCAGCATTGCCAGCGCTTGCAGGATGGCCGCGAAGAAGCGCTGCGCGCAGTGGGCGACTTGACCAGCGAACCCAAGGGCATGCTGCGCATGACCTGCGCCGTGGCCTACGGCGAGCGGTTCATCGTGCCGCTGGTGACGCGGTTCATGGGACTGTATCCGCAGCTGCGGATCGACATTGAACTGACCAATCGCCAATTGGACCTGGTGCATGAAGGGCTGGATCTGGCGATCCGCCTCGGTCGCCTCCAGGACTCGCGACTGGTGGCCACGCGCCTGGCGCCACGACGCATGTACTTGTGCGCGTCACCGTCCTACCTCGAACGGTATGGTCGCCCACACAGCTTGTCGGAACTGAGCCGGCATAACTGCCTCATCGGCAGTTCGGACCAGTGGCAGCTGGAACAGAACGGGCGGGAATTTTCGCAGCGGGTACAGGGAAACTGGCGTTGCAACAGTGGGCAAGCGGTGCTGGATGCGGCGTTGCAGGGGGTCGGGTTGTGTCAGCTGCCGGACTATTACGTGCTGGAGCATCTGAAGAGCGGTGCGTTGATTTCGCTGCTTGAAGCGCATCAACCGCCTAACACGGCGGTTTGGGCGCTGTATCCGCAGCAGCGGCATCTGTCGCCGAAGGTGCGCAAGTTGGTGGATTATTTGAAGGAAGGGTTGGCGCAGCGGCCGGAGTACAGGATTTAAGAGCAAAAGATCGCAGCCTTCGGCAGCTCCGACACGGGATCGCGTTTCCATGTAGGAGCTGCCGAAGGCTGCGATCTTTTAGCGGCGGTTAGCCCAGCGCTGCCGCAACCAGTCGAGATCTTCGGGGCGAGTGACCTTGAGATTATCCGAGCGGCCTTCGATCAGCCGCGGCGACTGCCCCGACCACTCCATGGCCGACGCTTCATCGGTAATCACCGCATCCGCCACAAGACTGTCCGCCAGCGCCCGATGCAAGGCACCGAGGCGGAACATCTGTGGCGTATAGGCTTGCCAGATCACGCTGCGGTCCACGGTTTCAACCACGCGACCCTGCTTGTCAACCCGCTTGAGCGTGTCCCGCGCCGGCACCGCCAGCAGCCCGCCCACCGGGTCATCCGCAAGTTCGGCCAGCAGGTTATCCAGATCGTCACGGCTCAGGTTCGGACGCGCCGCATCGTGCACCAGCACCCAATCGTCATCGCCCGCGCCCTGCCCGTGCAGATGCAGCAACGCATTGAGCACCGAACCGGAGCGTTCGGCGCCGCCTTCGACACGGGCAATGCGCGGGTCGCTGGCGCAGGCCAGGTTTGGCCAGTAGGGATCATCGACAGCAAGACTGACCACCACGCCCTTGAGGCTTGGGTGATCGAGGAAACAGCCGAGGCTGTGTTCGAGAATTGTGCGCCCGCCCAGTTGCAGGTATTGCTTGGGACGGTCCGCGGCCATACGGGCACCGACGCCCGCGGCAGGAATCACGGCCCAGAAGGCCGGCAGAGACTGGTTCATTGTGCCAACTGGTAAAGGGTTTCACCGTCCTTGACCATGCCCAATTCATGGCGAGCCCGTTCTTCAACGGTCTCCATGCCCTTCTTCAACTCGCTGACTTCAGCGTCCATCACCCGATTGCGCTCCAGCAACGCCTCGTTCTCGGCATGCTGATCCGCAATCTGCTGCGTCAGCTCGGCCACTTGCGCCAGGCTGCCATTACCCACCCACAGGCGGTACTGCAGGCCGGCCAGCAACAGAAGCAAGACGAGGAACAACCAATTGGGACTGCGCATCGAATATCAGGTATCCAGTGAAAAAAGACCGCCACACCAAAACATGAAGCTACTGACAGCACGAAGCCTGGAAGAACCAGGCTTGTGCTGATAAGGCATCAGATTAGTGGCAAAAACGTCGCCGTAGCGATTTTTCCGACACAATCTGTCGTCTTTTTTTCAGTCATCGATCAACCGCGGAACTCGGCACGACCGTTGTACTTGGCTTTGCCGTTCAACTGCTCTTCGATACGCAGCAGTTGGTTGTACTTGGAAACGCGGTCGGAACGGCACAGGGAGCCGGTCTTGATCTGGCCAGCCGAAGTACCCACAGCCAGGTCGGCAATGGTCGAATCTTCGGTTTCGCCCGAACGGTGCGAGATCACGGCGGTGTAACCGGCGGCCTTGGCCATCTGGATGGCTTCCAGGGTTTCGGTCAGGGTGCCGATCTGGTTGAACTTGATCAGGATCGAGTTGGCGATCTTCTTGTCGATGCCTTCTTTCAGGATCTTGGTGTTGGTCACGAACAGGTCGTCACCTACCAGCTGAGTCTTCTCGCCGATCTTGTCGGTGAGGATTTTCCAGCCAGCCCAGTCGGACTCATCCAGACCGTCTTCGATGGAGATGATCGGGTAACGCTCGGTCAGACCTTTCAGGTAATCGGCGAAACCTTCAGCGGTGAACACCTGGCCTTCGCCGGACAGGTTGTACTTGCCGTCTTCGTAGAATTCGCTCGCCGCGCAGTCCAGGGCCAGGGTCACGTCGGTGCCCAGCTTGTAACCGGCGTTGGCAACGGCTTCGGAGATCACTTTCAAAGCGTCTTCGTTGGAAGACAGGTTAGGCGCGAAACCACCTTCGTCGCCCACCGCAGTGTTCAGGCCACGAGCCTTCAGCACGGCTTTGAGGTGATGGAAGATTTCAGTGCCCATGCGCAGACCTTCGGAGAAGGACTTGGCGCCGACCGGCTGAACCATGAACTCCTGAATGTCGACGTTGTTATCGGCGTGCTCGCCACCGTTGATGATGTTCATCATCGGAACCGGCATCGAGTAGACACCCGGGGTGCCGTTCAGGTTGGCGATGTGAGCGTACAGCGGCAGGTCCTGGTCCTGTGCTGCTGCCTTGGCCGCGGCCAGGGAAACGGCGAGGATGGCGTTGGCGCCCAGGGTCGCTTTGTTGTCGGTGCCGTCCAGCTTGATCATCGCCAGGTCCAGCGCTTTCTGGTCGCTTGGATCGGTACCTTTCAACAGATCACGGATCGGACCGTTGATGTTGGCTACGGCCTTGAGAACGCCCTTGCCCAGGTAACGGCTCTTGTCGCCATCACGCAGCTCGAGTGCTTCACGCGAGCCAGTGGAAGCACCGGACGGCGCGCAGGCGCTGCCGATGATGCCGTTATCGAGAAGCACATCCGCTTCCACGGTGGGATTGCCACGGGAGTCGAGGACTTCACGACCTTTGATGTCGACGATTTTAGCCATTGTTGTAAACACTCCAAAGTTGACGAAAACGACGCAGCTAGAGGAAATCTTTTACCGTCGGCAAGTGATGTGCAGCGGGGCAGACTTGCGGACGACAAGGCTCAGGCCCGAGGGCCTGAGCGTTTAATCGTGCGGTACTTTACCGGAGAAATGAGGATTACGCGGTTTCTACCGTCGGAAAACTCTTAACCAGTTCGTCCAGGGCTTTGAGCTGGGCCAGGAATGGCTCCAGTTTGTCCAGGCGCAAGGCGCAAGGACCATCGCATTTGGCGTTGTCCGGATCCGGGTGGGCCTCCAGGAACAGACCGGCCAGGGACTGACTCATGCCGGCTTTGGCAAGATCGGTGACCTGGGCGCGGCGACCACCGGCGGAATCGGAGCGACCGCCCGGCATTTGCAGGGCGTGGGTCACGTCGAAGAACACCGGGTATTCGAACTGCTTCATGATGCCGAAGCCCAGCATGTCGACCACCAGGTTGTTGTAGCCGAAGCTCGAACCACGCTCGCAGAGGATCAACTGATCGTTACCCGCTTCCACGCACTTGTTCAGGATGTGTTTCATTTCCTGGGGGGCGAGGAACTGGGCTTTCTTGATGTTGATCACTGCACCGGTCTTGGCCATCGCGACCACAAGGTCGGTCTGGCGCGACAGGAACGCCGGCAACTGGATGATGTCGCAGACTTCAGCGACGGGCACGGCCTGCTCGGGCTCGTGCACGTCGGTGATGATCGGTACGCCGAAGGCTTGCTTGATGTCCTGGAAAATCCGCATGCCCTCTTCCAGGCCGGGGCCACGGAAGGAGGTCACGGAGGAGCGGTTGGCCTTGTCGAAGCTGGCCTTGAACACGTAAGGGATACCGAGTTTCTCGGTGACTTTCACGTACTCTTCGCAGACCTGCATCGCCATGTCGCGGCTTTCCAGCACGTTCATGCCACCGAACAGCACCATTGGCTTGTCGTTGGCAATCTCGATGTCGCCTACGCGGATGATCTTCTGCGCCATCAGGTTTACGCCTTCTTCCGGTGTTGAGCCAAAGCAGCCTTGACGAAACCGCTGAACAGCGGGTGACCGTCGCGTGGCGTGGAGGTGAACTCAGGGTGGAACTGGCAAGCGACGAACCATGGGTGATCCGCAGCCTCGACCACTTCCACCAGGGCGCCATCACCGGAACGGCCGGAAATTTTCAGGCCGGCTTCCATGATTTGCGGCAGCAGATTGTTGTTCACTTCGTAGCGGTGACGATGACGCTCGACGATCACGTCCTTGCCGTAGCAGTCGTGAACTTTGGAGCCTGGTTCGAGCAGGCAGTCTTGCGCGCCCAGGCGCATGGTGCCGCCCAGATCGGACGCTTCGGTACGGGTTTCGACCGCGCCGGTGGCGTCTTCCCACTCGGTGATCAGACCCACGACCGGGTGGCCGCTGGCACGATCGAACTCGGTGGAGTTGGCGTCTTTCCAGCCCATGACGTTACGAGCGAACTCGATGACCGCCACTTGCATGCCCAGGCAGATACCCAGGTATGGAACCTTGTTTTCGCGAGCGTATTGAACGGCGGTGATCTTGCCTTCCACGCCACGCAGACCGAAGCCGCCTGGCACCAGGATCGCGTCGACGCCTTCGAGCAGCGCGGTGCCCTGATTTTCGATGTCTTCGGAATCGATGTAGCGCAGGTTGACCTTGGTGCGGTTGCTGATGCCGGCGTGACTCATCGCTTCGATCAGCGACTTGTAGGCATCCAGCAGTTCCATGTACTTGCCGACCATGGCGATGGTGACTTCGTGCTCAGGGTTGAGCTTGGCGTCGACCACGGCGTCCCACTCGGACAGGTCCGCGCCGCCACATTGCAGGCCGAAGCGCTCGACGACGAAATCGTCCAGACCCTGCGAATGCAGGATGCCCGGGATCTTGTAGATGGTGTCGGCGTCTTCCAGACCGATCACCGCACGCTCTTCAACGTTGGTGAACTGAGCGATCTTGCGACGCGAGGACACATCGATCGGGTGATCGGAGCGGCAAACCAGCACGTCAGGCTGCAGGCCGATGGAACGCAGTTCCTTGACCGAGTGCTGGGTTGGCTTGGTTTTGGTCTCGCCGGCGGTGGCGATGTACGGGACCAGCGTCAGGTGCATCAGCATCGCGCGCTTGGCGCCGACTTCGAAACGCAGTTGACGGATGGCTTCCAGGAACGGTTGCGACTCGATGTCACCCACGGTGCCGCCGATCTCGACCATGGCCACGTCGGCATCGCCGGCGCCCTTGATGATACGGCGCTTGATTTCGTCGGTGATGTGCGGGATCACCTGGATGGTTGCACCCAGGTAGTCGCCACGGCGCTCTTTGCGCAGTACGTGCTCGTAGACGCGACCAGTGGTGAAGTTGTTGTTCTGGGTCATGGTCGTGCGGATGAACCGCTCGTAGTGGCCCAGGTCCAGGTCGGTCTCGGCGCCGTCATGGGTGACGAACACTTCGCCGTGCTGGAACGGGCTCATGGTGCCCGGGTCGACGTTGATGTACGGATCCAGCTTGAGCATGGTGACCTTAAGTCCCCGCGCCTCCAGGATGGCCGCCAATGATGCCGATGCAATGCCTTTCCCCAATGAAGAAACAACACCGCCCGTGACGAATATGTAGCGCGTCATGAAAAACCCTAGAAGTCTGCGTTAAAGCGGTCCGAGCCGCCCGGGAAAGCGAAGGAAGGCCGAAGCCCCCGATCACCTGCATTAATCACAGTGCACCTTTCAAAAAAACCGCCGCGTTGGGACAGACCGGGAGATGAAACTCCGGTTCGTTTTTCGCTACACATTTTTTGGAATCGCCCAGCAAAGACTGCTTGGTAATCGGCAACTCCTGCAATTCAGGCGAATCCACAGAAGTTGTATCAAGAAGGGAGCGTAGTCTACCGGAATGCCCCTTTCATCTCAAACCTTGATCTTCGACCGGCGGCTGCCAGTGCAAACGCCAGCTGCCCGAAGGACCGCCATCGAGCCCGTCGATATTGGCTACCGCCAGCAATTGCCCGCCCGCGAACAGCAGCGGCAATCTGCCGCGCACGAACAGCGGGACCGCGCTTTCATTGAGCAAACGCTTCAGATCACGATGTCCGCGACCGGCCAGCGCCATCACCTCTCCCCCTTCACGATAGTGGATCTGCAGGGGGCCAGCGGGGATTTGGCCCGTGAGCGTGAGCACGCCATTGTCAGGTAATGTCAGGGTTTGCGAGGGATCGGGCCAGCCCTCGACCGCCGGCACTGCACGCAACCAGGCACCCGACAGCCACCAGATGCGCCCACCCGCGCGATGCAACTCTCCATCGGCCAGGCGCCAGATCGGCCGGGCATCGCCGGTGGCGTCGCGCAGGCTTTCCCAACCCGACCAATGGTCGCTGTCAGGCATGCGCGTGAGCGGCGCTAGCCAGTGACCGAGGGCATTGCGCTGACGAGCGGCGGAAAGTTCTGCCAGCGGCGCCAGCTCCAGCGACGGCAAACCCAGCCAATCGAATTGACTGTCGGTACGCGCCTGGCTCAAGTCGATCTGCGCCAGTTCATCGAGCAGCCCCTGCGCCTCATTGAAATGCTCCGCGCTGCGAGCCATGGTCGCCATCGCTTGCGGCCAGCGTGAAGTCAGCGCAGGGAACACCTGATGACGCAGGTAGTTGCGCGAAAACTGATGATCCTGGTTGGATGGGTCTTCGATCCAGCTCAACCGGTGCTCGGTGGCATAAGCCTCCAGCTCCGTTCGGCTGACATCAAGCAATGGCCGCAAGAGATAACCACTCCCGAGAGCACGCTGGCGTGGCATGCCGGACAAGCCTCGCACTCCCGCGCCACGCAACAGACGAAACAACAGGGTTTCGGCCTGATCATCGCGATGCTGGGCGGTCAGCAGGATTTCGTTGCGCTGAACAGCCTCGATGAAGGCGGCATACCGCGCATCCCGGGCCGCGCGTTCAAGGCTGGCGCCAGGCCGAACCTGAACGCGAACGATCTGAAGCGGCACACCCAGGCCATCACACACCGACTGGCAGTGCTGCGGCCAGGCATCAGCCGCGGCCTGAAGGCCGTGATGAACATGGATGGCGCTCAGCGCCGGCAGGGATTCGGTTCTGGATAGATGTGCAAGCAGGTGCAGCAGGACGGTGGAATCGAGACCACCGGAGAAAGCGACGCGCCAGGTGGTGGCGTTGCGCCAGGGCGCGAGATTCAGCAGAAGCCGGGCAGCAAGATCAATCTTTGACTGGCTCATATCGATCCCTTTGCACAATCAAATGTGGGAGCGGGCTTGCTCGCGAAGAGGGCATCACATTCAACATCATCGTTGACTGATACACCGCTTTCGCGAGCAAGCCCGCTCCCACATGGATGAAGCGAGGCCTGCTTACAGACCGTAGCTCATCAGACGCTCGTAACGACGATCCAGCAGCGCCTTGTGATCGAGCTTCTTGAGCATCGCCAGTTGCGAGCTCAGTTCGGCACGGATCGAGGCCGCCGCAGTGGCCGGATCACGGTGCGCACCGCCCAGAGGCTCGTTGATCACCTTGTCCACGATGCCCAGGCCTTTGAGGCGCTCGGCGGTGATGCCCATGGCTTCGGCGGCATCCGGTGCTTTTTCCGCGGTTTTCCACAGAATCGAGGCGCAACCTTCCGGCGAGATCACCGAGTAGGTCGAGTACTGCAGCATGTTCAGCTGGTCGCAGACGCCGATCGCCAGCGCACCACCGGAACCACCTTCACCGATAACGGTGGCGATGATCGGGGTTTTCAGGCGCGCCATGACGCGCAGGTTCCAGGCGATCGCTTCGCTCTGGTTGCGCTCTTCGGCGTCGATGCCCGGATAAGCGCCCGGGGTGTCGATGAAGGTCAGGATCGGCATCTTGAAGCGTTCGGCCATTTCCATCAGGCGGCAAGCCTTGCGGTAGCCTTCCGGACGCGGCATGCCGAAGTTGCGGCGAACCTTTTCGCGCACTTCGCGACCTTTCTGGTGACCGATCACCATCACTGGCTGGTCGTCCAGACGGGCGATACCACCCACGATGGCGGCGTCGTCGGAGAAGTGGCGGTCACCGTGCAATTCATCGAACTCGGTGAAGATGTGATCGATGTAGTCCAGGGTGTACGGGCGCTTCGGGTGGCGCGCCAGACGTGCGATCTGCCAGCTGGTCAGCTTGCCGAAGATGTCTTCGGTCAAGGTTTTGCTCTTGTCCTGCAGGCGGGAGATCTCATCGCCGATATTCAGCGAATTGTCATTACCGACCAAGCGCAACTCTTCGATCTTGGCTTGCAGGTCGGCGATCGGCTGTTCGAAATCCAGGAAATTCGGGTTCATAGGCGTCCGTCTTGGGTCGACGTCCAAGAGAGCTTGGGCCGGCCGGTTGTCTATTCGCGCCCTACCTTAAGGGAGAGGCGCGTTGAGGTCGAGATTAAAAATTCAGGTCACGCTCAGGGCAAACTGATAGCACTGACCGTTAACGGTATTGGAGGAAGACGTTGTCTCGCCCGAACTGGTCACGCAGGGCTTGAATCAACGCATCCGCCGGATCGATTCGCCAGCCCTCGCCGAACTGCAACAAGGCCTTCGCATCCGGGCTGGTGTATTCCATGGTGATCGGGCACGCACCGCGGTGACGCTTGAACAGGTCGCCCAACCAGCGTAGCTGATCGCCCTTGAGATCCTGGGTCTGAACCTTCAGACGCAGGCTTTCGGCCAGGTTGGTACGCGCATCCTCCATGCTCATCACCCGCTTGACCCGCAACCGCAGGCCGCCGGAGAAGTCGTCGTTGCTGACTTCGCCTTCGACCACCACCATCGCATCGGTCTGCAACAGGGCCTGGGCTGAGTGGAACGCATCGGCAAACAGCGACGCCTCGATACGCCCGGAACGGTCATCCAGGGTGATGAACCCCATCTTGTCGCCCTTTTTGTTCTTCATTACCCGCAAGGCGATGATCATGCCCGCGACAGTCTGGGTATCACGCGCAGGTTTCAGATCGATGATGCGCTGGCGCGCGAAACGGCGGATTTCACCTTCGTACTCGTCGATCGGGTGACCGGTCAGGTACAGGCCCAGGGTATCTTTTTCGCCTTTGAGCCGCTCTTTGAGGGTCAGCTCCCGGGCCTTGCGATGATTGGCGTAGACGTCGGAATCTTCTTCGACGAACAGGCCGCCAAACAGGTCGGCGTGACCGCTGTCGGCGGTGCGCGCGGTCTGTTCGGCCGCCTTGATCGCCTCTTCCATCGCGGTCAGCAACACCGCACGGTTGCGGTCGATGTTGGCCTGATAGGCCTTGAGCTCGTCGTGGAAATACGGCCCCAGACGGTCCAGCGCGCCACTGCGCACCAGCGCGTCGAGGGTCCGTTTGTTGATGCGCTTGAGGTCGACGCGATCGCAGAAATCGAACAGATCCTTGAACGGTCCGCCTTCACGGGCTTCGACAATGGCTTCCACCGGGCCTTCGCCCACGCCCTTGATCGCCCCCAGGCCATAGACGATACGGCCATCGTTGTTGACCGTGAACTTGAAGTCGGAGGTGTTCACATCCGGTGCATCGAGGCGCAGCTTCATGCTGCGCACCTCCTCGATCAGGGTCACGACCTTGTCGGTGTTGTGCATATCCGCCGACAACACCGCCGCCATGAACGGCGCCGGGTGGTGGGTCTTGAGCCACGCAGTCTGGTACGACACCAGGCCATAGGCGGCGGAGTGGGACTTGTTGAAGCCGTAACCTGCGAACTTCTCTACCAGGTCGAAGATGTTACCGGCCAGATCAGGGTCAATATTGTTGGTCGCACAACCCTCAATGAAACCGCCGCGCTGCTTGGCCATCTCCTCGGGCTTTTTCTTACCCATCGCACGACGCAGCATGTCCGCACCGCCGAGGGTGTAACCGGCCATGACCTGGGCGATCTGCATCACCTGTTCCTGATACAGGATGATGCCGTAGGTCGGTGCGAGTACCGGCTTGAGGCCTTCGTACTGGTAATCCGAGTGCGGGTACGCCAGCTCGGCGCGACCGTGCTTGCGGTTGATGAAGTCATCCACCATGCCCGATTGCAGAGGGCCTGGACGGAACAGTGCCACCAGTGCGATGAGGTCTTCCAGGCAGTCGGGCTTGAGCTTCTTGATCAGCTCTTTCATGCCGCGCGATTCAAGCTGGAACACCGCCGTGGTTTCGGCTTTCTGCAGCAGATCGTAGGTTTTCTTGTCGTCGAGCGGGATGAAGTCGATGTTCAGGTCATCCAGGCCTTGCTTGGCCTGCTCGCGGTTAATGGTCTCCATCGCCCACTTGATGATGGTCAGGGTCCGTAGACCCAGGAAGTCGAACTTCACCAGACCCGCCGCCTCGACGTCGTCCTTGTCGAACTGGGTCACCAGGCCGCCGCCCTCTTCATCACAGGCGATCGGCGAGAAGTCGGTGAGCTTGGTCGGGGCGATAACCACACCACCGGCGTGTTTACCGGTACCACGGCAGACGCCCTCGAGCTTGAGCGCCATGTCCCAGATTTCCTTGGCGTCCTCGTCGACCTTGAGGAAATCGCGCAGGATCTCTTCCTGCTCGTAGGCTTTCTCCAGCGTCATACCGACTTCGAAAGGAATCATCTTCGACAGGCGATCGGCCAGGCCATAGGACTTGCCCTGCACCCGCGCCACGTCGCGCACCACCGCTTTCGCGGCCATGGTGCCGAAGGTGATGATCTGGCTTACCGCGTTGCGACCGTAGGCGTCGGCCACGTACTCGATCACCCGGTCGCGACCGTCCATGCAGAAGTCGACGTCGAAGTCGGGCATGGAAACCCGTTCAGGGTTGAGGAAACGTTCGAACAGCAGGTCATAGGCCAACGGATCGAGGTCGGTAATCTTCAGCACATAGGCCACCAGGGAACCGGCACCCGATCCCCGGCCAGGACCGACCGGCACGCCGTTGTTCTTGGCCCACTTGATGAAGTCCATAACGATCAGGAAGTAACCGGGGAAACCCATCTGGATGATGATATCCAGCTCGAACTTCAGGCGATCGAGGTAGACCTGGCGCTTCTCTTCGTAATTGGGCGTGGTGTCTTTGGGCCACAGCACCGCCAGGCGTTCTTCGAGGCCTTCGTGGGAAACATGGCGCAGGTAATCGTCGATGCCCATGCCGTTGGGCGTCGGGAAATCCGGCAGGAAGTGCTTGCCCAGCTTCACATCGATGTTGCAGCGCTTGGCAATCTCGACGGTGTTTTCCAGCGCATCGGGAATGTCGCTGAACAGCTCGGCCATTTCCTCGGCACTTTTGAGGTATTGCTGATCGCTGTAATTCTTCGTCCGGCGCGGGTCGTCGAGGGCCCGACCTTCGCCGATGCAGACGCGGGTTTCGTGGGCGTCGAAATCACTCTGCTTGATAAAGCGCACATCGTTGGTGGCGACCAGTGGCGCGCCGAGCTTGTCAGCCAGGGCCACTGCGCCGTGCAGTTGCTCTTCATCGTTGACGCGGTTGGTGCGCTGGATTTCCAGATAGAAGCGGTCGGCAAACACCGCCATCCACTCGCGCGCCAGGGTTTCGGCTTCGCCCGGATTGCCGGCCAGCATGGCCATGCCGATCTCACCCTCTTTCGCGGCAGACAGCATGATCAAGCCTTCGTTGGCTTCAGCCACCCACTCGCGCTCGACGATCACCAGACCATTGCGCTGGCCGTCGATGAAGCCACGGGAGATCAGCTCGGTCAGATTGCGGTAACCCAGAGGGTTCATCACCAGCAGGCTGATCTTGCTCAGCGGCGCATCCGGATCCTTGTTCGACAGCCACAGGTCGGCACCGCAAATCGGCTTGATCCCGGCACCCATGGCGTTTTTATAGAATTTGACCAGGGAACACATGTTGTTCTGGTCGGTGACCGCAACGGCAGGCATGTTCATGCCGACCAGGGTCTTGACCAGCGGTTTGATCCGCACCAGACCGTCAACCAGGGAAAATTCAGTGTGCAGGCGCAGGTGAACGAATGAAGCCGGCATAGTGATCCTGTAAGTCATGAAAACAACAAGGCCCGGATTGTACCGGGCCTTGGTAGAAAAAATCAGCCTCGCGACTAGCGCTCGATGGCAATTTCCAACGCTTCATAAGCCATCCGCACCGGGGCGAACGAGCGGCGGTGAATCGGCGTAGGTCCCAGGCGAGCCAGCGCTTGCAGATGAACGGGCGTCGGGTAGCCCTTGTGCCCGCCAATGCCGTAACCCGGGTAAATCAGCTCGAAAGCCGCCATTTCACGGTCACGGCTGACCTTGGCCAGAATCGACGCCGCAGCGATGGCCGGGACCTTGGCATCGCCCTGCACCACCGCTTCGGCGTGCATCGGCAACTTGGGGCAACGGTTGCCGTCGATCATCGCCAGTTTCGGCTGGATGTGCAGGCCGGCTACGGCGCGCTGCATGGCCAGCATGGTGGCGTGGAGTATGTTCAGCTCGTCGATCTCTTCGACTTCCGCGCGGGCGATGCACCAGCTGAGGGCTTTTTCGCAGATTTCGTCGTAGAGCTTTTCGCGACGGGCTTCGGTGAGCTTCTTGGAGTCGTTCAGGCCGAGAATCGGACGGTTCGGATCGAGAATCACCGCTGCCGTGACGACTGCGCCGCATAGCGGACCACGACCGACTTCATCGACACCGGCGACCAGTTCTTCAACTTCGGCGACCAGAGTGAAATCCAGGCCCATCTGCATGTTTGTTTTACTCATTGTTTCGGGCCGATCAGATTCAGTACCGCATCCGCCGCCTGGTTGGAGGCATCCAGGCGCAGGGTACGGTGGATTTCGTCGAAGCCGCGGGTCTGCTCCTGACCGTCTTCGATCAGCGGCGACAGGGTCTGCGCCAAAGCGTCGACCGTCGCGTCATCCTGCAGCAATTCGGGCACCAGCAGGCGCTGGGCCAGCAGGTTCGGCAAGGACACGTAAGGGCTCTTCACCATGCGCTTGAGAATCCAGAACGTCAGCGGCGCCAGGCGATAGGCGACCACCATCGGACGCTTGTACAGCAAGGCTTCAAGCGTTGCGGTTCCGGACGCGATCAGCACGGCGTCGCAGGCCGCCAGGGCCAGGTGGGATTTGCCGTCGAGCAGGGTTAACGGCAGGTCGCGACCGGCGAGCAGCTCTTCCAGTTGTGCACGGCGTTCGGGGCTGGCGCAAGGCATGACGAAGCGCACGCCGGGGCGCATGGCCCGCAGGCGCTGCGCGGTATCGAGAAACAGCGCGCCAAGGCGACCGACTTCACCGCCACGACTGCCCGGCATCAATGCCACCAGCGGCCCGTCGGGCAAACCCAGTTCGGCGCGCGCAGCGGCACGATCGGCTTCCAGCGGAATGGCATCGGCCAGGGAGTGCCCGACAAACCGCACCGGCACGCCCTTCTCTTCGTAGAATTTGGCTTCGAACGGGAACAGCGTCAGCATCAGATCGCAGCCTTCGCGAATCTTCAGCACGCGCTTCTGCCGCCAGGCCCAGACCGACGGGCTGACGTAGTGCACGGTCTTGATTCCGGCCCGACGCAGCTTGAGTTCGATATTGAGGTTGAAGTCCGGGGCATCGATGCCGATGAACACATCCGGCTTCGCCTCAATCAGGTCGGCTACCAGTTTCTTGCGGCGGGCCAGCAATTCGCGAAGGCGGCCCAGCACCTCCACCAGGCCCATGACCGACAGGCGCTCCATCGGGAAGTAGGACTGCATGCCCTCGGCCTGCATCAGCGGGCCGCCGACACCGATGAATTCGACTGCGGGGTGACGAGCCTTGAGCGCGCGCATGAGACCGGCGCCGAGAATGTCGCCGGAAGCCTCACCCGCCACCAGCGCGATACGCAGATTGGCCATGATCAGCGGGTGATGCCGCGGGACGACGACTGGATGGAATCGCGGAATACCGCCACTTCCGGGAACTGGTTCGATGGCTCGACCAGCTCGGCGAGCGCCTGTTCAACGGTCAGACCCTGGCGATAAACGACCTTGTAGGCGCGACGCAGGGCGTGAATGGCATCTTCGCTGAAACCACGGCGGCGCATGCCTTCGAAGTTCATGCTGCGGGCTTCTGCCGGGTTGCCGAACACCGTGACGTAGGCCGGAACATCCTTGCCGATGGCGGTTCCCATGCCGGAAAAGCTGTGGGCGCCGATATGGCAATACTGGTGAACCAGGGTGAACCCGGACAGGATCGCCCAGTCATCCACGTGCACATGGCCTGCCAGCGCGGTGTTGTTGACCAGGATGCAGTGGTTGCCGATGACGCTGTCATGACCGATGTGTGCGTAGGCCATGATCAGGTTGTGATCGCCCAGGGTCGTTTCCGAACGGTCCTGAATGGTCCCGCGGTGGATGGTCACGCCTTCGCGAATGACGTTGTGGTCACCGATCACCAGGCGGGTTTCCTCGCCCTTGTACTTCAGGTCCGGCGTGTCCTCGCCTACCGAGGAGAACTGGTAGATGCGGTTGTGCTTACCGATGCGGGTCGGCCCCTTGAGAATCACGTGCGGCCCGATGACCGTCCCCTCGCCGATTTCCACACCTGCGCCGACGATCGACCACGGGCCGACCTCGACACCGTCAGCCAGGACGGCTGTCGGATCGATGATTGCGCGAGGGTCAATCAAACTCATAGTTTGCGTTCCGCACAGATGATCTCGGCGGAGCAGACCGGCTTGCCATCGACCGAAGCCTGGCACTCGAACTTCCAGATCTGACGCTTGCAGCTGATGAACTTGGCTTCAAGAATCAGCTGGTCGCCCGGCAACACCGGCTGGCGGAAGCGCAGCTTGTCGGAACCAACGAAGTAGTAGAGGGTGCCATCGGCCGGCTTCACGTCCAGCATTTTGAAACCAAGGATTCCGGCGGCCTGAGCCATCGCCTCGATGATCAGCACGCCCGGCATGATCGGATGCGCGGGGAAGTGACCATTGAAGAACGGTTCATTGATGCTGACATTCTTGTAGGCGCGAATGCGCTTCTCTTCCACATCCAGATCCACGACCCGGTCCACCAGCAGGAACGGGTAACGGTGAGGCAGGTATTCGCGAATCTCGTTGATGTCCATCATTTCGGGGGGAAGCCTATGTAAAGATTGGGAGCGCGCGACTGACGCACACTCCTCTAGCAAATCAAGGACGCAGTCTAGCGGCTGCGCACACATGATATGGAAATGGTATCAGCCATCTGATGAAGCATTACCGTCAGGGGTCACTTCCCCCATCTGCTTTTCAAGCTGTCGCAAACGTCGCGCGATGTCATCGAGCTGACGGATACGTGCCGCGCTTTTGCGCCACTCGGCTGCCGGCTGCATCGCCGTACCGGAAGAATAGGCACCCGGCTCGGTGATCGAGTGGGTCACCATGGTCATCCCGGTGATGAATACGTTGTCGCAAATATCGATATGCCCCACCAGGCCGACACCGCCGGCGAGCATGCAATGCTTGCCGATTTTGGTGCTGCCGGAGATGCCCACGCAGGCCGCCATGGCCGTGTGATCACCGATCTGAACGTTGTGGGCGATCTGGATATGGTTATCGAGCTTCACGCCATTGCCGATGATGGTATCCGCCAGCGCGCCGCGGTCGATGGCGGTATTCACGCCAATCTCCACGTCATCGCCGACCAGGACGCCACCAATCTGCGCAATCTTCTGCCAGATACCTTTTTCGTTGGCGAACCCGAAACCTTCCCCGCCCAATACGGCACCGGACTGAATGACCACCCGCTTGCCGACGCGAACGTCGTGATACAGGGTCACCCGTGGAGCGAGCCAGCCACCTTCACCGATGGTGCTGCGTGCGCCGATGAAGCAATGCGCACCGATGGTGGCACCCGCCGCGATCTGCGCCCCGCTTTCGATCACGACAAAAGCACCGATGCTCGCTGCCGGATCGACCACGGCATCCGCCGCAATCACCGCTGTCGGGTGAATGCCGGCAGCCGTCTTGGGCTTGGGATCGAACAGATGGGATACCCGGGCGTAGGCCGCGTACGGATCAGGTACGACCAGCGCATTACCGGCAAACCCTTCGGCGTCAGCGGCCTTGAGCAACAAGGCTGCGGCCTGGCTGCCTGCCAGATACTTTCGGTATTGGGGATTTGCGAGAAAACTCAACTGAGCTGGGCCAGCCTCCTGCAAGGTGGCTAGCCCAGTGATTGCCTTCTCGGGGTCGCCACGCAGGGTGGCGCCGAGGAACTCGGCCAATTGGCCGAGTTTAATGGTCGCTGTCATGGATTACTTCAGCTGATTCATGCGCTCGATAACCTGGCGCGTGATGTCGTACTGAGGTTTGACATCAATCACTGCGCCACGCTCGAAGACCAGGTCAAAAGCACCTTTCTTGATGACTTCTTCAACAGCGCTGTCCAGTTTCGGCTTGAGCTGCTTGAGCATTTCGCGGTCGGCAACGGCTTTGGCTTCGTTCAGTTCCTTGGACTGGAACTGGAAGTCACGGGCCTTTTGCTTGAACTCGAGCTCCAGACGCTCACGCTCGCCTTGCTGCATCTTGTCGCCACCGGCCATCAGGCGGTCCTGAATACCCTTGGCGCTGCTTTCCAGAGTCTTGAGCTTGGTCAGTTGAGGACCGAACTTCTTCTCTGCATCCACGGCGTACTTCTTGGCCGCATCGGATTCCAGCAGGGCCATCTGATAGTTCAGAACGGCGATTTTCATATCGGCGAACGCCGGACCTGCTACCAGTACGGAAGCCAGGAGAACCAATTGAGTCAACTTACGCACGATGCACTCCTACAAAATCCATTGTCGTTATCTTGGGTCAGACGCTTAGAACGTCTGACCGAGGGAGAATTGGAACACTTGAGTTTCAGCGTCATCCGGTTTCTTGACCGGCATGGCCAACGCGAAACTCAGAGGACCCAGTGCGGTGACCCAGGTCACACCCACACCGACGGAACTGGCCATGTTGCTCAGGCTGATGTCGTTGCACTTGGTGTTGGACTTCGTGCCGTCAGCGTTTGTGGTATCCGAGCAGGACGAGTCGAACACGTTACCCACATCCCAGAATACCGAAGTACGCAGGGAACGCTGATCCTTGACGAACGGCAGCGGGAACAGAACTTCAACACCACCCTGGATCAGGACGTTACCACCGAACGGCAGCGGATCCTGGTCCGGGTCGAACTGGGTGCCAGGGTTCTTGCCGGTACTTGGCGTACTGCGAGGACCCAGGGTGCTGTCCTTGAAGCCACGAACCGAGTTGAAACCACCCGCGAAATAGTTTTCGTAGAATGGCAGGCCGTCGGTCGAACCGTAACCATCACCATAGCCCAACTCTGTGTGCAGGCGCATGGTGTAGTTTTCGGTCAGAGGCTGGAACAACTGGCCACGGTAGTCGAGCTTGAAGAACGACAGGTCGCTGCCCGGGGTCGTGGTTTCCAGAACCAGGCTCTGGGAATGACCACGGGTTGCCAGCACGCCCTTGTTCAGGGTGGACTCGGACCAGCCGGCCGAAGCCTTGAAGTTCAGGTACTGATCGCCTTCCTTGTTAACGAAGTCGAAGATCTCGTCGACGGTGTAGACACCGGTGTTGATCTTGTCTTGCTGTGCAGTCAAACCAAAGGTAAGACGCGAAGTCTCGCTGATCGGATAACCGACGCTCACGCCTGCACCCAGGCTGTCTACAGCGTAGCTGGCTACGTCGACGTCGAGGTCTTTGTAGTCGGTGGTGCGGTAGAACGCGTTGTAACCCAGGCTCACGCCATCAGCGGTCCAGTAGGGGTCTACATAACCGAAGTTGTAGCGGCTCTGGTATTCACTTCGGGTCAGGCCGATGCTGACCTTGTTACCGGTACCGAGGAAGTTGTTCTGGGTGATCGAACCACCGAGGATCAGACCGGCGCTCTGGGCGAAACCGACGCTGGCGGTGATCGAACCGGAAGCCTGCTCTTCCACGCTGTAGTTCACGTCGACCTGGTCGTCGACACCCGGTACGGCCGGGGTTTCAACGTTCACTTCCTTGAAGAAGCCCAGACGCTCCAGACGGGTCTTGGACTGGTCGATCAGGTAGGTCGAAGCCCAGCCGCCTTCCATCTGGCGCATTTCACGACGCAGCACTTCGTCTTCGGACTTGGTGTTGCCACGGAAGTTGATGCGGTTGACGTAAGCACGCTTGCCCGGATCGACAGCAAAGGTGATGTCTACGGTGTGATCGTCATCGTGAGGCTGCGGCACGCCGTTGACGTTGGCGAAGGTGTAACCCTCGTTACCCAGACGACGGGTGATCAGTTCGGAGGTGGTGGTCATCAGCTTGCGCGAGAACACCTGGCCTTTCTGTACCAGCAGCAGGGACTTGACCTGGTCTTCCGGCACTTTCAGGTCACCGCTCAGCTTGACGTCACGTACGGTGTATTTGTCGCCTTCGTTGATGTTGACGGTGATGTAGACGTGTTTCTTGTCCGGGGTGATGGATACCTGGGTCGAAGCGATATCCATGTTGATATAGCCGCGGTCCAGGTAGTAGGAACGCAGACGCTCCAGGTCACCGGAGAGTTTTTCACGAGCATACTTGTCGTCGTTCTTGAAGAACGAGAGCCAGTTGGTCGTCTTGAGTTCGAACAGGTCGATGAGGTCTTCATCAGGGAAGACGGTGTTGCCCACCACGTTGATATGCTGGATAGCGGCAACGGTGCCTTCGTTGATGTTGACCTTCAGGCCAACGCGGTTGCGCGGCTGAGGCACCACTTCGGTGTCGACGGTGGCGGAGTAACGGCCCTGGGCAACGTACTGGCGCTGCAGCTCGTTACGAACACCTTCGAGGGTGGCGCGCTGGAAGATCTCGCCTTCGGCCAGACCGGATTGCTTGAGGCCTTTCATCAGGTCTTCGGTGGAGATCGCCTTGTTGCCTTCGATCTCGATACTGGCAACCGACGGACGCTCGACTACCGTAATGACAAGAACGTTGCCATCACGACCCAGCTGGATATCTTGAAAGAAACCGGTTTTGAACAATGCACGAGTGGCTTCCACCAGGCGATGATCATCCGCCTGTTCACCGACGTTCAGCGGCAAAGCACCAAAGACGCTACCCGCGGAGACCCGCTGGAGGCCATTAACGCGAATATCAGAGATAGTGAAGGACTCGGCGTGAACTTCGGCGATCATCAATACGGTGAGAACCGCAGTTAGCAGCAGACGTTTCATGAAGTCCTTTCTTATTCCAACTGGCAATAAACAAACTGCCGCAAAATGCGGCAGATTCGCAATTCAGCGACGTTACAGACGGCCTAGATCATTGACCAGAGCGAGCAGCATCACTCCGACCACCAAACTGATACCGATCTGTATCCCCCAACCTTGCACCCGATCCGACAAGGGACGACCACGCGCCCACTCAATCAGATAAAACAACAAATGCCCCCCATCCAGCACAGGAATGGGCAGCAAATTCAGAACCCCCAGGCTAATACTCAGATAAGCAAGGAAATTCAGGAAATCAGCGACACCCGACTGGGCCGAAGCGCCCGCCACTTTAGCAATGGTTATCGGTCCACTCAAGTTTTTTACCGAGAGCTCGCCGAACAACATTTTCTTCAGTGAGTCGAGGGTCAGCAGGCTCATGGTCCAGGTACGTCGAGCCCCTTCGCCAATCGCGGCCAAGGGACCGTAACTGACCTCGCGAACCATTTCCGGCGGCCAATCCACCGCTTTCACGCCTGCCCCCAGGTAACCGCTCGGTGCTTTTTTCTCGCCGCGCGAAGCGAGCGTCACAGGGACGTCGATTTGAGCAGCGTCGCGCTCGATACGCAGCAGAATTTTTGTATCAGGGCGCATACGGACGGTATCGACCACCTGCTGCCAGTCATCCAGGGCCTTGCCATCAAGGGCCAGCAGACGATCGCCCATCTTCAACCCGGCAGCGGCCGCGGGACCTTTGGGATCAAGCTCGGCCAGCACCGGAGGCAATGCCGGACGCCATGGGCGAACGCCCAGCGAATGAATCGGATCGGGTTCTTCGGCACCCTTCAGCCATTTATCCAGCATCAGCTCACGAGGCACGTCCACCGTGGAGCCCTGCTCGCGGACCATCAACTGGAGGGTACCGCTTTCACCCAGTCGACGGACCAGTTGCAGATTCACTGCAGCCCAACCGGTGGTGGGTTCGCCGTCGATGGAAATGATTTCCTGACCGGCACTCAATCCCGCCTTGGCGGCGATACTGCCGGACTCTACGGCGCCGATGACAGGACGTACCTGCTGGCTGCCGAGCATGGCCAGCACCCAGAAAAAAACCAGGGCCAGCAGGAAGTTGGCAATCGGTCCGGCCGCCACGATGGCGATGCGCTGACGGACCGATTTGCGATTGAAGGATTGTTCGACCTGATCGGCTGGAACTTCGCCCTCACGCTCGTCGAGCATCTTCACGTAGCCACCCAGCGGAATGGCGGCCACCACGAACTCGGTGCCCTGCTTGTCGTGCCAGCGCAACAGCGGCATGCCGAAGCCCACGGAGAAACGCAGCACCTTGACCCCACAGCGACGCGCGACCCAGAAATGGCCGAACTCGTGGAAGGTAACCAGCACACCCAGTGCAACCAAGGTGCCGACAATCATATAGAGTGCGCTCATTTACTTTCTCCGCATTCCAGTCAGGTGCCGCATGGACCAACGCATTGCAGCACTTACCGCCCGTGACGACTCAACCATTGCCCGGCCAGTTCACGCGCCTTGGCATCGGCGGTGAACACCGCATCGAGATCGTCTACAGCTACTACAGGCTCAAGATTCAGTACTTCTTCGATGATACTCGCGATTTCCGGGTAACGAACCCGTCCGTCGAGAAACGCCGCCACGGCGACCTCATTTGCCGCATTGAGCATGGCCGGCGCACTATTGCCAGCCTCGGCTGCTTGCCGGGCGAGGCGCAGGCAAGGGAAACGCTCTTCATCCGGCGCCTCGAAATCCAGGCGAGCGATGGCAAACAGATCCAGCGGCGGCACGCCCGAATCGATTCGCTCAGGCCACGCCAGGGCATTGGCGATCGGCGTACGCATGTCCGGGTTGCCCAACTGGGCCAATACCGAGCCATCGATATAGTCGACCAGGGAATGAATCACGCTTTGCGGATGAATCACCACTTCAACCTGGGACGGCTTGGCATCAAACAGCCAGCAAGCCTCGATCAACTCCAGGCCTTTATTCATCATGCTGGCCGAATCGACCGAAATCTTGCGCCCCATGGACCAGTTGGGGTGGGCACAGGCCTGTTCAGGCGAGACATGCGCCAGCTCCGCCAGTGGCGTTTGCCGGAACGGACCACCGGAGGCCGTCAGCAGAATCCGGCGCACGCCGACCGCACCCAGACCACGGGCGAAATCCTGTGGCATGCACTGGAAAATCGCGTTGTGCTCGCTGTCGATCGGCAACAATACCGAGCCGCTCTTGCGCACGGCCTGCATGAACAAGGCGCCGGACATGACCAGCGCCTCTTTATTCGCCAGGAGGATTTTCTTGCCCGCCTCGACGGCCGCCAGCGTCGGACGCAAGCCCGCCGCGCCAACGATGGCCGCCATGACTGCATCGACTTCAGGGTCGGCAGCCACCTGGCACAACCCCTCTTCACCCACCAACACGCGGGTCGGCAAGCCGGCCGCACGCAGATCGTCCTGCAAACCACGAGCGGCGGCGACTTCAGGCACCACAGCGAACCGCGGAACGTGCCGTACGCACAGCGCCAGCAATTCACTCAAGCGGGAAAAACCGCTCAGCGCAAAGACTTGATAACGATCAGGATGACGCGCGATGACATCGAGGGTGCTCAGACCGATCGAGCCGGTCGCTCCCAGAACGGTAATCTGCTGAGGACGGCTCACGGTGCGGCCATCCACAGGAGTACGGCAAACACTGGAATGGCTGCGGTCAGGCTGTCGATACGGTCCAGAACACCGCCGTGACCGGGCAGCAGATTGCTGCTGTCCTTGATCCCGGACTGACGCTTGAACATGCTTTCGGTCAGATCGCCGACCACCGAGACGAACACGATCAGCGCAGCGCCGATCAGGCCCTTGAACAGTTCGGCAACCGTCCAGTCACGGAAAAAGCCGACGAGCACGGTGATCACCAGACTCAGGGCCAGCCCACCGTAGACACCTTCCCAGCTCTTGCCAGGGCTGACCTGCGGTGCGAGCTTGCGCTTGCCGAAGGCCCGACCGGAAAAATAGGCACCGATGTCGGCGCCCCAGACCAGCACCATCACCGCCATGATCAGCCAGTTGCCCAACGGCTGCTGCTTGATCTGCACCAGGCCTTGCCAGGCCGGCAACAGGATCAGCAAACCGATGACCAGCTTGCAGGCCGCACTGGACCAGTGTTCGCTGGAGCGTGGATAAGTCAGCACCAGGTACGTCGCCACGGCCCACCAGAGTACGGAGGCACCGAGCACCCACGGCGCGAGCCCGGGCATGATGTACATGATGAACAGCAACAACGCGACCACCGCGGCAAAACCGACGCGGAACGATTGTGCGGTGAACCCCGCCAGACGTGCCCATTCCCAGGCACCCAGGGTCACGACCAGCCCGATGAACATGGCGAAGCCGGAACCCTCGAGCAGGAAAAACCCGCCCAGGGCAATCGGCAACAGGATCAGCGCGGTGATGATTCGTTGTTTAAGCATTAAACCCGGGCTCCAGCCTCGACCTGCTCGCTCGTTTTACCGAAGCGACGCTGGCGGGATGCGAAATCGGCCAGTGCGTTACGCATGGCGTCGTGTTTGAAGTCCGGCCAGAACAGGTCGGAGAAGTACAACTCGGCGTAAGCCAGTTGCCACAGCAGGAAGTTACTGATGCGGTGCTCGCCACCGGTGCGGATGCACAGGTCCGGCAACGGCAGATCACCGGTTGCCAGGCAGGTCTGCAGCAGGTCCGGAGTGATGTCTTCCGGACGCAGATGCCCGGCCTGGACTTCACGGGCCAGCCGCTGGGCGGCCTGCGCGATATCCCACTGACCGCCGTAGTTGGCGGCGATCTGCAGGACGAAACGATTGGCGCCGGCAGTCATGGCCTCGGCTTCACGCATGGCTGCCTGAAGCTCGGGATGAAAGCGCGAACGATCGCCAATGATGCGCAAGCTGATGTTGTTCTCGTTCAGCCGCTTGGCCTCACGACGCAATGCCTTGAAGAACAGATCCATCAAGGCACTGACCTCATCGGCCGGGCGCTGCCAGTTCTCACTGGAGAACGCGAACAGGGTCAGAACCTCGACCCCGGACTCGGCACACACCTCGATGACCGCACGAACAGCGTCGACACCCGCTTTATGCCCGGCTACACCCGGCATAAAGCGTTTTTTCGCCCAGCGATTATTGCCATCCATGATGATCGCGACATGGCGCGGCACCGCGGACGGCGCAATCTGCTTGCTCTTGTCCATTAACACGTGACCCTTATACGGCCATCAGGTCTTTTTCTTTCACGGCCAGATCGGCGTCGATTTGCGCCACGACTTTCTTGGTCAAATCATCGATTTCGCCAGTCGCGCGACGCTCTTCGTCTTCGCTGATTTCCTTTTCCTTGGTCAGATCCTTGATCTGGCTGATCGCGTCGCGACGGATGTTGCGCACGGCAACACGGGCGTCTTCGGCCACGTCACGAGCCTGCTTGGTGAAGCCCTTGCGGGTTTCTTCGGTCAGGGCCGGCATGGTGATCAGCAGCAACTCGCCCAGGTTGGTCGGGTTGAGGTTCAGGCCGGCACTGCCGATGGCCTTGTCGACGGCGCCCAGCATGTTGCGCTCGAAGGCAACGACTTGCAGGGTACGGGCGTCCTTGACGGTGATGTTCGCCACTTGCTTGATCGGGGTGTCAGAGCCGTAGTACGGCACCATCACGCCTTCCAGAATGCTTGGATGCGCCTGGCCGGTACGGATACGGCCGAAGTTGTGCGCCAGCGACTCCACCGACTTCTGCATGCGCTCTTTAGCGTCTTTCTTGATTTCGTTGATCATTGTTGAACTTCCTCGATCAGGGTGCCTTCAGCGCCGCCATGCACGATGTTCAGCAGGGCGCCGGGTTTGTTCATGTTAAATACGCGCAGCGGCATGTTGTGGTCGCGGCACAGGCAAATGGCCGTCAGATCCATCACACCCAGCTTGCGATCCAGTACTTCATCGTAGGTCAGATGATCGAACTTCTCGGCATGCGGGTCTTTGAACGGGTCGGCAGTGTAGACGCCATCGACCTTGGTTGCCTTGAGCACGACATCGGCGTCGATTTCGATCGCACGCAGGCAGGCGGCCGAATCGGTGGTGAAGAACGGGTTGCCGGTACCTGCCGCGAAAATCACGACTTCCTTGGAGTTCAGGTGACGCATGGCCTTGCGGCGATCATAGTGATCGGTCACGCCAACCATGGAAATGGCCGACATCACGATCGCGGAGATATTGGCACGTTCCAGCGCATCACGCATGGCCAGGCCGTTCATCACAGTGGCCAGCATGCCCATGTGGTCGCCGGTGACACGGTCCATGCCGGCCGCGCTCAGCGCCGCACCGCGAAACAGGTTGCCACCACCGATCACCAGACCTACCTGAACGCCGATGCCAACCAGCTGGCCGACTTCCAGCGCCATGCGATCCAGAACCTTCGGATCGATCCCGAACTCTTCCGAGCCCATCAGGGCCTCGCCGCTAAGTTTGAGTAGAATGCGTTTATAGCGAGCCTGATAACCACTGCCCTGCTGAGCCATTGCGAATCTCTCCTGCGGCGTATATTAAAAATTCTTTGCGAGCTGTTTTCAGCCAGCGTTCACTCTAGCGTGGCGCTGCTTCAGCGCCATCGGAACATGGCTTTGTAAGCCAGTTCCAAACGGAAACCAAATAAAAAATTGGTGCCCCATCTGAAAAGAGGCTGCGCGCGTGAGCGGGCAGCCTCTTCAGGGCGACAGTTAAAAAACCGTCTTATTGCTTGGCAGCAGCCAGTTGAGCGGCAACTTCTTCAGCGAAGTTGTCAACTGGCTTCTCGATGCCTTCGCCAACCTTGAAGTAGGTGAAGGAAACGATTTCAGCGCCGGCTTTCTTGGCCAGAGCACCAACGGTCAGCTCCGGGTTCATGACGAAAGCTTGTTCAACCAGGCTGGCTTCGGCCAGGAACTTGGTGATACGGCCAGCGATCATCTTCTCGACGATTTCAGCAGGCTTGCCTTTCATCTTGTCTTCGTTCAGTTGCAGGAAGACGCCCTTCTCGCGCTCGATGGCTTCTGGCGAAACCTGCGATGGCAGCAGGAATTCAGGGTTGCTTGCAGCCACGTGCATGGCGATTTCTTTGGCCAGTTGGACGTCGCCGCCCTTCAGGACAACAGCAACACCGATCTTGTTACCGTGCAGGTAGGTACCCACCACGTCACCTTCAACACGAACCAGGCGACGGATGTTGACGTTTTCGCCAACTTTGGCAACCAGGGCTTCACGAGCCGATTCCTGAGCGGCGATCAGCGGAGCTGCGTCGGTCAGTTTTTCAGCGAAAGCCTTTTCAACGCTGGCGTTGACGAAGTTTTTGAAGTCGTCTTGCAGAGCCAGGAAGTCGGTCTGCGAGTTCACTTCCAGCAGCACGGCTGCCTTGTCGTCGGCCTTGATGGCGATTGCGCCTTCAGCGGCAACGTTGCCGGCCTTTTTAGCTGCCTTGATGGCGCCCGAAGCACGCATGTCATCAATGGCTTTTTCGATGTCGCCGCCGGCCTTTTCCAGGGCCTTTTTGCAATCCATCATGCCTTCGCCGGTACGCTCGCGCAGTTCTTTGACCAGCGCCGCAGTAATTGCTGCCATTTCAAATTCCTCTTGGATAGGTTTTCAACCATTCCACCCGATCGAACGGGCGTTCAATTCTTCCCGAAAGACCTTGTTAGCTGCCGCACGTTACAAATAAGGCAGTGGGCGCCGACAAACGGTTTTCAAGGTGGCAAAAAGGGGGCCAAGCCCCCTTTTTGCTTACCGAGTCAACGCCAGGGCGTCAATTACTCAGCTGCAGCTGCCGGAGCTTCTTCAACGAAAACTTCGGTGCCGCCAGCAACGTTGTTGCGACCACGGATAACAGCGTCAGCCATCGACCCCATGTACAGCTCGATTGCGCGGATGGCGTCATCGTTACCTGGGATGATGTAGTCAACGCCTTCCGGGCTGCTGTTGGTATCGACAACGCCGATGACCGGGATGCCCAGCTTGTTGGCTTCGGTGATCGCGATGCGCTCGTGATCAACGTCGATCACGAACAGAGCGTCTGGCAGACCGCCCATGTCCTTGATACCGCCCAGGGAGCGGTCCAGCTTTTCCAGGTCACGGGAGCGCATCAGCGCTTCTTTCTTGGTCAGCTTGGCGAAGGTACCGTCTTCGGCTTGTACTTCAAGGTCACGCAGACGCTTGATGGAAGCACGGATGGTTTTGAAGTTGGTCAGCATGCCGCCCAACCAGCGGTGATCGACGTACGGCGAGCCGCAACGTGCTGCTTGTTCAGCAACGATCTTGCCAGCGGAACGCTTGGTGCCGACGAACAGAATCTTGTTTTTGCCCTGGGCCAGACGCTCTACGAAAGTCAGAGCTTCGTTGAACATTGGCAGGGTTTTTTCAAGGTTGATGATGTGGATCTTGTTACGCGCGCCGAAAATGTACTTGCCCATTTTCGGGTTCCAGTAACGGGTCTGGTGACCGAAGTGCACACCGGCCTTCAGCATATCGCGCATGTTGACTTGGGACATGATAGTTCCTTAATAAGTCGGGTTTGGCCTCCACGTATCCCAATGACCAACCAGTCAGCATCAGCTGAAGGCACCCAGGTCATCGTGTCGACACGTGTGTGGATTTAAGCCTTGCGGGGGTATCCCCGGAAAGCGGCGCATTTTATATCACAGGGCCGAAAAAAACGGAACCCGGATTATGAAATCCGGCGGGCATGGCCCTTCAGCCCTTGGAATCGGCCCCGAATGCACCATTCTATAGAGAGAAGCGATGTACAGAGGCGCTGTTTTGCGCTGATCGTCTGTTAGAATCGCGTTTTTCAGGGCTGCGAAGTTCGATCGCGCAATGCCCGTCCAGTTCGAGAAGCGCCGTCGAGCGCAGAGAGAGAGCCTGTATGACCGTCACCCTCAAAACCCCCGAGGACATCGCCAAAATGCGCGTTGCCGGCAAACTCGCCGCCGACGTGCTGGAAATGATTGCCGAACATGTCAAACCGGGTGTGACCACCGATCAGCTGAACCAGATCTGCCACGACTATATCGTCAACGAGCAGAAAGCCATCCCTGCCCCGCTCAACTACAAGGGCTACCCGAAGTCGATCTGCACGTCGATCAACCACGTGGTCTGCCACGGCATCCCGAACGACAAACCGTTGAAGGATGGCGACACCCTGAACATCGACGTCACCGTCATCAAGGACGGCTACCACGGCGACACCAGCCGCATGTTCCACGTCGGCACCGTGCCGGTCTGGGCCGAACGCCTGTCGCAAGTCACCCAGGAATGCATGTACAAGGCCATCGAGCTGGTCAAGCCTGGCTGCCGCCTGGGCGATATCGGTGAAGTGATCCAGAAGCACGCCGAAAAGAACGGTTTCTCGGTGGTGCGCGAGTTCTGCGGCCACGGTATCGGCAAGGTGTTCCACGAAGAGCCGCAAGTCCTGCACTACGGCCGCGCCGGCACCGGCATGGAACTGAAGGCTGGCATGACCTTCACCATCGAGCCGATGATCAACCAGGGCCGCGCCGATACCAAGGTACTGGGCGATGGCTGGACCGCGATCACCAAGGACCGCAAGCTGTCGGCCCAGTGGGAACACACCCTGCTGGTCACCGAAACCGGTTACGAGATCTTCACCCTGCGCAGCGACGACACCATTCCCCGCGTTTCTGCCTGACCCGGACCCACAGCCTTTAATAGACAGGAAAGCCAATCGATGCCGCAGGTGGACCCCGAACTTTTCGACCGCGGCCAGTTCCAGGCTGAGCTGGCCCTGAAGGCAAGCCCGATTTCGGCTTTCAAGAAGGCGATCCGTCAGGCACGGGAAGTGCTCGACACGCGCTTTCGCAACGGCCGCGACATTCGCCGGTTGATCGAGGATCGCGCCTGGTTCGTCGACAACATCCTGCAAAAGGCCTGGGACCAGTTCAACTGGAGCCAAGACGCCGACATCGCGCTGGTCGCGGTCGGCGGCTACGGCCGTGGCGAGCTGCACCCCTACTCCGACATTGATCTGCTGATCCTGCTGGACAGCGCCGACCACGAAGTTTTCCGCGATTCCATCGAGCGTTTTCTGACGCTGTTGTGGGACATCGGCCTGGAAGTCGGTCAGAGCGTTCGCTCCGTCGATGAATGCGCCATCGAGGCCCGCGCCGACCTGACGGTGATCACCAACCTGATGGAAAGCCGCACCATCGCCGGCCCCGAACACCTTCGCCAGCGCATGCTGGATGTCACCAGCACGGCGCACATGTGGCCGAGCAAGGAGTTCTTCCTCGCCAAGCACGCCGAACAGAAGGCCCGCCATCACAAGTACTTCGACACCGAGTACAACCTGGAACCCAACGTCAAGGGCTCGCCCGGCGGTCTGCGGGATATCCAGACGATTCTCTGGGTCGCCCGTCGCGAGTACGGCACCCTGAACCTGCGGGCACTGGCCGGCGAAGGTTTCCTGGTAGAGAGCGAAAACGCCCTGCTGGCTTCATCCCAGGAATTCCTGTGGAAAGTACGCTACGCCCTGCACATGCTGGCCGGGCGCTGTGAAGATCGCCTGTTGTTCGATCACCAGCGCACCATCGCCAAGCTGCTGGGGTTCGAAGGCGACGACGCCAAACAGGCCGTCGAAAACTTCATGCAGCAGTACTACCGGGTGGTCATGAGCATCGCCCAGCTCAGCGACCTGATCATCCAGCACTTCGAGGAAGTCATCCTCGCCCCGGAAGACGAGTCGCCGCCACAGCCGATCAACTCGCGATTCCAGCTGCACGACGGCTATATCGAGGCGCGCAGCGACAACGTGTTCCGCCGCACGCCGTTTGCCATGCTGGAAATCTTCGTGCTGATGGCCCAGCAGCCGGAAATCAAAGGCGTACGCGCCGACACCATTCGCCTGCTGCGGGAAAATCGTCACCTGATCGACGACGATTTCCGCAATGACATTCGCAACACCAGCCTGTTCATCGAACTGTTCAAGTGCAAGATCGGCATCCATCGCAACCTGCGCCGGATGAACCGTTACGGCATTCTCGGCCGTTACCTGCCGGAGTTCGGTTTCATCGTCGGGCAGATGCAGCACGACCTGTTCCACATCTATACCGTCGATGCGCACACCCTGAACCTGATCAAGCACCTGCGTAAGCTGCAGTACACCCAGGTGTCGGAAAAATTCCCGCTGGCCAGCAAGCTCATGGGCAAGTTGCCCAAGCCGGAATTGATCTATCTGGCCGGCCTGTACCACGACATCGGCAAGGGCCGGCATGGCGATCACTCGGAAATCGGTGCGGTGGATGCCGAGGCGTTCTGCCAGCGCCATCAGCTTCCCGTCTGGGACAGCCGTCTGATCGTCTGGCTGGTGCAGAACCATCTGGTGATGTCGACCACCGCCCAGCGCAAGGACTTGTCCGACCCGCAGGTGATTCACGATTTCGCCCAGATCGTCGGCGACGAAACGCACCTCGATTACCTCTATGTGCTGACCGTCTCCGACATCAACGCGACCAACCCGACGCTGTGGAACTCCTGGCGCGCCAGCCTGCTGCGCCAGCTCTACACCGAGACCAAGCGCGCACTGCGTCGCGGCCTGGAAAACCCCGTGGATCGCGAAGAACAAATCCGCCAGACCCAGAGCGCGGCCCTGGATATCCTGGCGCGCGGCGGTACCGATCCGGACGATGTCGAGCAACTGTGGGCGCAATTGGGTGATGACTATTTCCTGCGTCACACCGCTGGCGATGTCGCCTGGCACACCGACGCGATCCTGCAGCAGCCAGCCGACGGCGGACCGCTGGTGCTGATCAAGGAAACCACGCAACGGGAGTTCGAGGGCGGCACGCAGATCTTCATCTATGCCCCGGACCAGCACGACTTCTTTGCCGTGACCGTGGCTGCGATGGACCAGCTGAACCTGAACATTCACGACGCCCGAGTCATCACCTCCAGCAGCCAGTTCACCCTCGACACCTACATCGTACTCGATACCGACGGCGACTCGATCGGCGATAACCCGGCACGGGTCAAGCAGATCCGCGACGGCCTGACCGAAGCCCTGCGCAACCCGGACGACTACCCGACCATCATTCAGCGTCGGGTGCCGCGCCAGCTCAAGCATTTCGCCTTCGCCCCGCAGGTGACGATCCACAACGACGCGCAGCGCCCGGTGACCATCCTGGAACTGACCGCCCCCGACCGCCCGGGCCTGCTGGCACGGGTCGGGACAATCTTCCTGGAGTTCGACCTGTCACTGCAGAACGCCAAGATCGCCACCTTGGGCGAACGCGTGGAAGACGTGTTCTTCATCACCGACGCCAACAACCAGCCGTTGTCCGACCCGCAGCTGTGCAGCCGCCTGCAGGATGCGATCGTCGAGCAACTGAGCGTCAATATGGAACCGGATATCAAACTGTCGCGCATCAGCATCTGACTTAAAATTTCTCCCTGTGGGAACAGCCCCCTCGCCACAAAGACTGTCCCGCTTTAAATGAGGCCCCCATGAACAACGCTTTGTCCCAGCTGCAGCCCTACCCGTTCGAGAAACTCCGCGCCCTGCTCGGCAGCGTCACGCCCAATCCGGACAAGCGTCCGATCGCGCTGTCCATCGGCGAGCCGAAACACCGCTCGCCGACGTTCGTTGCCGAAGCCCTGGCCAGCAATCTGGAAAAGATGGCGGTGTACCCGACCACCCTCGGCATCCCGGAACTGCGCGAGTCGATCACTGCCTGGTGCGAACGTCGTTTCAACGTCCCGACCGGCTGGATCGACCCGGCGCGCAACGTGCTGCCGGTCAACGGCACCCGCGAAGCGCTGTTCGCGTTCACCCAGACCGTGGTCAACCGTGGTGACGATGCGCTGATCGTCAGCCCGAACCCGTTCTATCAGATCTACGAAGGTGCAGCGTTCCTCGCCGGCGCCCAGCCGCACTACCTGCCGTGCCTGGACGCGAACGGCTTCAACCCGGATTTCGACGCGGTTTCGCCGGACATCTGGAAGCGTTGCCAGATCCTCTTCCTGTGCTCGCCGGGCAACCCGACCGGTGCACTGATCCCGGTCGAAACCCTGAAAAAGCTGATCGCCCTGGCCGACGAACATGACTTCGTGATCGCTGCGGACGAGTGCTACAGCGAGCTGTATTTCGACGAACAAACCCCGCCGCCGGGCCTGCTCAGCGCCTGCGCGGAACTGGGTCGCAAGGACTTCAAGCGCTGCGTGGTGTTCCACAGCCTGTCCAAACGCTCCAACCTGCCGGGCCTGCGTTCGGGCTTTGTCGCCGGTGATGCGGAGGTGCTCAAGGGCTTCCTGCTCTATCGCACCTACCACGGCTGCGCGATGCCGGTTCAGACGCAACTGGCCAGCGTTGCCGCCTGGAACGACGAAGTGCACGTGCGCGCCAACCGTGCGCTGTATCGCGAGAAGTTCGACGCGGTGCTGGAAATCCTCAGCCCGGTGCTGGACGTGCAGCGCCCGGACGGCAGCTTCTACCTGTGGCCGAACGTGGCCGGTGACGACGCAGCCTTCTGCCGCGACCTGTTCGAACAGGAGCACGTGACCGTGGTGCCGGGTTCCTACCTGTCCCGGGATGTCGATGGCGTGAACCCGGGCGCCGGGCGTGTGCGCATGGCGCTGGTTGCGCCGTTGGCCGAATGCGTGGAAGCGGCAGAGCGGATCCGCGATTTCATCCAGCGCCGTAAATAACCCCGCTTCCCCTGCAGGAGCGAGCACGCTCGCGATGGTCGCCAACGACAACGCTGGCGGCCTGACACCCCGCGGTGTTCTGTCGTTCATCGCGAGCGTGCTCGCACCTACAGGGGGACGTGTTATTTGACCTGCCCCAGCTTCGCCTCGCTCAAATCCAGCTCCCCCAGCACCTCTCGCAACACATCATCACCAATCTGGTGATGCCGACTAAGGCTGTACAACTCCAGACGCTGCGCCCGTAGCGCCTTCAACCGCAATCGCCGTTCCAGCAGATCCATCTGAAACGCCAGGGCCTGGGCTTCGGCGGAGTCGTTGAACACCTCAAGCTGATGCCGGTACTCGGACATGATCTGCGCCTTGAGTTCGGCCGCCAGCGCCGCCTGGGCGGCATCCTGCGGATTGACCTCTTCGGTTTCCAGAGCGTGAATCGCTGCCTCCGCCGTCTTGCGCCAGGCCTCTCGCACTTCGTTGCGGCGCTTGTCGTCGGGGCTTGCCTCGATACCGCGCAGCAGCAACGGCAAGACGATGCACGCCGCGATCAACGACAGCAGGATCACCCCCGCGGCGATGAAGATCAGCAGGTCGCGCTCGGGAAAGGCACTGGCGCCCATCAGCATCGGCACTGACATCACACCCGCCAAAGTCACCGCGCCGCGCACACCGCCGACAGTCAGCAGCCAGCAGGAACGCGCGTTCGGCACCTGGGTGATGTCCTCTTTTCCACGACAGCGCCGCACAAAGATGGACAGGCGCCAGGTGCTCTGTACCCAGACAAACCGCAACACCAGCAGCACCAGGAAGATCGCCAGCACGTCGAAACCGCGATACAGCAGTGTCGGCCATAGCGAATCTTCGTGGCTGGCCACCGCTTTAATGATGTCGGGAAGTTGCAAACCGAGGAGGAGAAAGATCAGTCCGTTGAAAGCGAATTCGAGCAACGACCAGACGCTTCGATTGAGCAGACGGGTATTGGTCTGGCGCGGCAGCAGATCGAGCCAACTCTGCATCATCCCCGCCGCCACCGCCGACAGAATGCCCGATGCCCCCACGCGCTCGGCCAGCACATACGCGGCAAACGGCAGCAGTAACATGAACACCACGTGGGTGGCCGGATCATCCCAGCCCCTGGCGATCATCCAGGAACGCAAACGCCCGACCAGCCAGCTCAGAGCCACACCGATGGCCAGCCCGCCGACGGCCACCAGCACGAAGGTCATGCTGGCGTTGGCCAGGGAGAACACGCCGGTCACCGCCGCCACCAGCGCGAACTTGAAGGTCACCAGGCCCGAGGCATCGTTCATCAGCGCCTCGCCCTGCAACATGTGCATCAGGGGCGTGGGCAGACGGTTCTGGGCGATCGCCGACACCGCCACGGCGTCGGTCGGGGACAACACGGCCGCCAGGGCGAAGGCCACCGGCAGCGCAATGCTCGGCAACAGCCAGTGAATGAAGTAGCCGGCGCCGACCACGGTAAACAGCACCAGGCCCACAGCCAGCGTCAAGATCGGCCCGCGCAGGCGCCAGAACTCGCGCTTGGGCATGCGCCAGCCATCGGAAAACAGCAGCGGTGGCAAAAACAGGAAAAGGAACAGCTCGGGATCCAGCGCCACGTGCAGCCCCAGCGTCGGCCAGGCGAGCAAGGCGCCCGCAGCGATCTGCACCAAGGGCAACGGCAGCGGCACCACCCGTCCGATCAGGCGCGAAACGCCCACCAGCATCAAAAGGATCAGGACGGTGTAAGCGGTTTGCATAACGCGGGGTTCCCCGGGTGATCGACAGCGTTGAAGTGCCATATTAGACGCATAGACTGCGCATGGCCCTTGCACCTATGTCGCACACGGCAACCCTGTAACACTGCAAGCCCGCTCCCACAGGTAAAACGGAGGCAATTCGACCTGGAGCGCCGCGAAACCGTCCGGTCATGGCATAATCCGTCACCTTTTTTCTCCAGCACCTGTAAAGGGGGCGATTCCTTGACCGTTGCAAGCAAAACGTTGCACCTTTTCGGCATCAAAGCCTGGGATGCCGCATAGGAATCGTCAAAGGCCTTTATAATCAAGGTCTTGAGCTACAAATCAGCCATAAAATAAGCTACTTTTGAGACTCTTTAGAATCCAATAAACATTGGTGCAAACGGTTGCGTTTTGGGGAAGAAAATGAGCAATGAAGCTCCGTGGGATAGTGAAGAAGTTGGCCGTCACGACAATCATCAAAAGGAAACCCTCAAGTACGCCCTTGAGGTCATCAAGCTGCTCTTCGTTCTGAGTGGTGGTGCACTTGCTACCTGCTCTGCGTTCTTTTCAAACAAGCCCGGCCTGGCAGCCAGCGTGTTCGAGCCGGCCAGGTGGGCGTGGGTAAGCCTGACTACTGCGATCATTCTATTCTCTTTGGCGCTGCTGCTCATCCTGGCTCGCGACTACGCGATTGGCGAGCGGTGGCGAGAAGAAGTTGAAGATGGCTCCGACTGGAGCATCTCAATCTGGTGGGATCGCTGGGCCTGGGCGGCAGGACTTACAGGAGTTGTTGCCTTCTGGATCGGCATGATCGCTTTCGCAATCGCTGCCTGGGTTTACCTGGGGCATGGCTCGAACTTGTCATTACCATCCCTGCCTTGAGCCGACAGGGGGTTCAAATCCCCCCGGCTCCACCATTAGAGACACCACCGAAGCCCGCCCAGTGCGGGTTTCGTTGCATCTGGGCCTTGGAATGTTGCTGAACATTGTTGTGGATTCATGTCGATTCATACAGGCTTCAGCGACATTTCAGCAACGTCGCTGAACGGGGCCAGGCCTGCCCACACCCCACTGATGCAGCAGTACATACGGAAATCGACCGCAGGCCACGCCCATCAAGGGTATGCATTGCTTACTGTCTAAAACTCTAACCAGACATAGGCGCCTTTCGGCCCAATGAAATGGCGCAAGGTCGAGGTAGTTTTAGACAGCTTTTTCCCCTCCTTTCGGGTTCTCCCGACCGTACACCAACCCTCCAGTCACCTCCCCGTCGCCTCGCCCTCGCGAAAAACTCGCGCCTCGATTACTGTATATAAAAACAGTACCCGTAAGGCCTACCCATGGACCCGATTGAAATCGAAGACACCGACGACTGGCTCGGCTGTCCGACCCCTCTCGAAACCTGCCGACACCAGCTCCAGATGTATGAGAACGAGTTTGAAGAACTGAACCTGCAGCTGCGCCAGGCTCGGGAAAAGATCTTCAAGCTGGTGCAAATGAACGATGAGCTGTCGGCAGGTGCTGGTAAAGCTGAGGCTGAACTCAAACAAGCCCTGGACACTATCGAGCGACTCAACGATGAGGCTTCGGATCTGAAAGGTAGAGTTCAGAGCTTACGGCTGATTGCTGACCAACGGGATCACCTGTTTCATGAGAATCAGCGGCTGCTCAGGGAGAAACAGGAACGCGAGAGCCAATAGTTCGAACGTAGGCTTGGCACGCTGCCAGCGCAATCACTGCCCGATCGCCTTCATCGGTGATGGCGACAATTCGTTGAGCATGCGCTGGGTCAAGTTCGGCTCGAACTGCTGCATGAACCACGCCGCCGGCGCCGGCGGTGGCAGGCACTGAACAGCCACCGGCTGAACCCTGGGCAGGGATGACTGACAGCCGCAAATCAGCAGTGGCAAGGCGATCGCGCAGGCGTGCCTGGTCTTTTTCAGCATTGGTCATTTTCTCGAAGTGGGATTTCTCGCTGGCAGACAGCTTCTGCGCGAGCGCCAAGTGCTTGTCCTGCTCGGCCTTCTGCGCTGCGGCGCCGACCATGGACAGCTGGTTGAGGGTATCGGTGTGCAGGCGCGATTGCTCGGAGAGCTGCGCCGTGTAGCGCCAGACCTGGATCTGCCAAGCACTGACGGCGCCAATCAGTACCATCGCCAGCGCGCCGACCACCTTCCACGGAACAGCGGTCACACCAGCACCGCCCGCGCCCGGCCCCAAATCTCGAGCCGGTCCTGCAAACCGTTCAACCCACCATTGATTCGCCGGGTGATGCTATTGAATTCACCTGCATCGGCCAGAGTGTTCAGGCCCTTGGTCGCCCAAAACCATGCGGCCGACAGGCAGGCGTACTGCGGCTGCTCAAGCAGCTCCGGCTGATTCACCAGGTCAACCCCGAGCGCCTCGCCACAGGCGGCGTAGTTGGTCCGCCCAGTGATCTGGATCAGGCCGCGGCCGCGGTAGCGAAAGCCATCTCCGGGTGCAAGGTTGCCCAGATCCTTGCGGCCTTCGTAACCGCGCTGGGCCAAGGTCGGCCCCCAAATCTCGCGGACGTAGATCAGGTGACCGGACTCGTGGCCGATCTGCGCAAGGAAGGCGGCGACCCGCTTGGACCCAACGATCTGATAGCGCTGCATGGCGGTGTTGAGCACCGCAACAAAAACGCCGGCTTTGGCGCCGGCGTTCGGAAGGATCTGCAGCAGTTGCTGCCGGGTGATGGGCATCATTTTTCTCCAGGCAAAAAAATACCCGCTCGATGGCGGGAAAGGTTTGTGGTGCTGGTACGATGCTCGGCGCCCAAGCACGGCGTTTTAATCAAACGGATCAAGCACCAAATATGACTGCCTTATCTGAAGCGCCGCAGCCGGCGATCAAAAAACAGCTAAGCCATCCAAAGTATCGTCCGGATATCGACGGTCTACGAGCCATCGCGGTCCTATCTGTGGTCGCGTTCCACGCTTTTCCATCCCTGATTCAAGGTGGATTCATAGGCGTTGACGTGTTTTTTGTTATTTCAGGCTTCCTGATTTCCAGCATCATTTTCGGCAGCATTGACAGAAATAGCTTCAGCTTCACGGACTTTTACATCCGGCGTGTTAACCGGATTTTCCCTGCGCTGTTAGTCATGCTGACCGCAACTTGGGCCTTTGGCTGGTTCAGCCTACTCACTGACGAATATACGCAACTCGGAAAACACATGGCTGGCGGGGCCGCGTTCGTATCGAATTTCGTTTTGCTGGGTGAATCCGGCTACTTCGATAACAGCGCCGAGACCAAGTTGCTATTGCACCTGTGGTCGCTCGGGATTGAAGAGCAGTTCTATCTGATTTGGCCACTCTTGGTCTGGGTCGCCTGGAAAGGCAAGATCAATGCACTGATTTCGATTGCCCTGGTGGGGGCCATCTCCTTCACGCTCAATGTTATGAGCGTTCAAGCCGACCCTGTCGCAACCTTCTATTCGCCACAGACTCGCTTTTGGGAGTTACTGGTAGGATCACTCCTGGCCTACATGTCACTGCGCAAACCCGAATGGAGAGACGCGAGTACGCCAGCCATTCGAAATACGTTGTCAATGACGGGGCTGTTTTTACTCGTTGCAGGCTTCGCCCTGACTTCGAAGAGCAATCTGTTCCCGGGCTGGTGGGCGCTGCTACCAACCATTGGCGCTGCACTGATCATTGCTGCCGGGCCTTTCGCTTGGCTCAACAGAAGCGTGCTATCGAGTAGGCTGATGGTTTGGGTCGGACTTATCAGCTTCCCGCTTTATCTGTGGCACTGGCCGCTTTTGACGTTCCAACGGATCTTGAGCAGCGAGCCACCGAGCGCATTGGCGAGAGGGCTCGCGGTCGCTGCCGCCATTTTATTAGCATGGATCACATATCATTTCGTCGAAAAATTTATCCGGCGTAGAGCCAGCCCAAGAAAAGTAGCGGTAATTCTAACTCTAGCAATGGCAGGCATTGCTGCGGGAGGTTTCGCAACATTCAAGCTGAATGGAATACCTTCTAGATTTCCTGCCGAAATAAAAGAGATTGCGGATTTCAAGTATGAATTCTTAAAGGATGCGCGCAACCCTGAATGCTGGATCTCGATCACCGCGCCATATGACGGCTTCGCTCCAAAATGTTTGGAAGCTGATGTAAAAAATGGAAATGAAAGAGTGCTCATCTGGGGTGATTCACACGCCGCTAGACTTTATCCCGGGTTAGCATCGGTTGTTGATAAGCGCGTTCGCTTACTTCAAACAACTAGAAGCTCTTGTCCGCCTATACTCGATTTCGCTGGACCGGTATGCACGAACAGTAATAATTACGTACTTTCTAGGCTTAAGGACTCGAGTCCAAGTACGGTAATATTGTTCGGCGCTTGGGGTCGTTATGGTGTGGATTGGTCTACAGGTTCTGATGCCCAGCAAAAGCTGATCCATACTATCGACGCGATATCGGAAGCTGGCGTGAAGAATATAGTCGTATTGGGCCCATCGCCAGAATGGAAGCTCCCATTACCGAATCTCGTTTTCAATGCTTGGAAGAGTGATTTTGTTCACCGCATCCCGCGCAAAATGTCAGCCGGTTTGAATCCTGAAACGAAGACTATCGACGACCAATTCAGAGAACTGATTCCCAAAACAAAAGCTTCACTCATTGCCGTTTATGATGCACTTTGCGATAGCGAAGGATGTATTACGTATACAGGGGAGACGCCCTCAAATCTCACGACTTGGGATTACGGCCATTTGACAACTGAGGGCGCCAAGATTGTAGCAAAGAAAATAGTGGACTCTGACCTGATTCACTAACCAGGCATTTCCGGCCAACTTATCGTGGCCGGAAATCCAGGCTGCTGAGTAATTTTACTCAGTGAAAGCTTATACGCTGCAAACAATTTGAACCTAGCCGTGTCGGCCTCGTTCAGAATTCCAGCGATGTAGGCGTCAGCCATTCCCATTGTGGCTTCGTTAGCTGCCATTATGTAAGCGTCTCTCTGGGCCAAAACCTCTGCTTTTAACTGCGCATCAGTTGGCGGAGGCGTTACATATTCAGAAAAATCCCAACCCCCATCGTTCTCGACGGCTACCCAGCCATACTCGGGTGAGATTTCTTCTTCGGAAACATCTACCCAAACAAACGATGAATGGAACATTTCAGCGATATTTCCATCAGTCGAAAATATCTCGACAACATGACCATCATAGATCCGTGCGTAGGTCTTCATTATGAGTACTCATATACGATAACAACACCAGGTTGACCGGTAGCGCCAGGCTGCGCCGCAGTACTTATTCCAGCGAATGTTCCGGATGGGCCAGAACCATATCCAGTTCCTGAAATAGCGCCGGGAGTAGCCGACGAAGGCCTAACTCCGCCACTGCCTAATGGGTTACCAGCGCCCGAGGATGGCCTGAAAATAGCAGTAGGCAATATCGTAGAAGCTTCTGATCCGGGTCCGCTAAATCCAACAATATTCGCGCCTACGGGTGGATCGCTTACGCCGCTACCGCCAACGCCAGTGTTTGAGGCAAAAGCTGCAGACCCATTACCCGGTTTTCCCCCAGGGGCCGATAGCAGCGAGCCGAAGCTCGACGCCCCTCCAGCCCCCCCGTTGTTATTACCCGCAACACCACCCGCGCCAGCGGCACCAACTACAACTGATACGCCGGCGAAACCAGTCGTAAATAGTGACTTTCCATATGCAGCTGAACCACCTCCTGTAGACGCAGCGACGGTTCCTGCGGCAGTTGCTGCGACCCCCCCGCTTCCACCTCCACCACCCACCATTTCGACAATTACCGATTTCGTTCCCGGGGTAGGCGTGTACGTTGAGGTCCCAGCTATTTTGAAGATTTGAGTACCAACGAGACGCCCACCTCCAACAATGCTTCGAATCGCCGCTAATAGCTGGGCGTTATTCTCTTCATCGGGCGCGAGCCCCGCCGCCGTGATCACGTTGAGCACTTCCTCCGTGACCGCATTGCCCCACTGTGCCGGAATCAGCGATCCGGGCGTGCCCGCCAACGGATCTTCATCTGCAAACTTGCCACCCACCAGTCCAATGCTGGGAACGCTTATCGGAAAATCCACGTTCTTACCTCTCAGTCATAATTGATATGCACTACGGTGTGCGCCGGCGCCGGTCGGCGGATCGAGCACTCCAGGGGATTACCTGGGTTCTTGCCGAAGCGCTCCCCCCAATAGCTCACGCCAAAGCGTCTGCCCTGCCGCTGCCGGCCTCCGCTATTGAGCGTCCACATAAATTGGGCGTGCCAGGTACCGAAGTGGGCCGAGCCAAAACGAGAACGCCCCATACGGGGCGCTCGGTGTTCAGTGATGGTCGCGTCGGGGTAACCCTGGCTCACCGCGATCTCGATGAAATACGCCCGGCTCTGGCCGCCTACCTCAACGAGGCGGCGCCTCACAGCAAGCCTTCGATCTTCAAAGGCAGGATTCGAACCCAGGCACGGATCAGGCAGATTCATCACTGCTTCCCAATCGGGAACCAGTTCGCTCACGCCAGCAGGATCCATCTCGTTCAGCAACGCGACAGCACGCGCATCGAGGCGCGAAAACTCGACAGCCACCCCGGACAGCACAAGGTCAATTTCTGGCACCAACTCCGGATCCCAAGCAGGCCCTGCTGGCAGGAGCCCGCGCAGTTGCCGGCGGTACTGATCAGCGGTTCGCGCTACAGCCATGTGATACCCCCAAAGGTCAGCAACTCATTGGGATTGGCCATAACGTTCGCCGCAGGTGTGGTCAGGGAGTGATCAGTCTCACCAGCAGCACCACTGATGACTTCACGGATATGACTGATCAGCAGCGTCTCACCCAAACCTGCCTCGCGTTCGTGCAGGTCGATCAGCTCGGCCTGGATGGCAGCGCGAACGGCGCTGGTGTCAGGTACGGGATGAATGCTGTAAAGCACCGGTTTCTCTGTAGGAGCGAGCACATACAACTCCGCCGTCACAGGACGTAGCAGCTCGATGTAATCCTTCACTTCCTGCAGTTGTGTAGGATTGGGAACAGTCACCAGGTCGTTATCGCGCATCACAAATAGGCCTACGGTCCCGGGGCCGAGGTAGTTACCGCGGCACCAGGCGCGAGTGATACCCGGCACCTCCAGTGCCCATGTTTCATAATCGTCAGCAGAGCCACCGTGCGGAATGACTCTGTAGGAGCGAATGACTCGGGCGCGCAGCGACTCGACACTCTCTCGCGCAATGCCGCCGACAAGGCCGGGAGCGATCACCGTGAACAGATTGGTCACACCGGATACCGGCTGCACCAAGGTGAGTTCCAGCCCGGGGTCCGCATTGCCGAGCGTTCCAGCATCAACCGCAGCAATCGATGCAACGTTCAGCCCACCAACAGTGGTCACGCCCACGGTTACCCGGTACTTGCGACCATCAGAGGCTTGAAGGATTTCGTCGGCATCAAGCACGACCCCCGCGGCTGCTACGAAATTCGCCATGCCCTCCGATGGCTGCGAAGGTTTACGCGGTTGATTGAGGCGAAGCACCGCTATGCGCTCCAACGTTTCTTCATCGGCTCTGTCCGGGAGGATCTGCTCGGCGATCCAATCGAGATAACCGTACAGCCCATAAGCGGTACCGCTCAGGGTGCGGGCCAGAACCTGCGCGTCAGAGCGACGTAGGGCATCGCTGGCCAGATCACTTTGCGTCCTGCCAATCAGCACCGGAAGCGAAGGGGTTTCAAACGGCATAGATCACCTGCCAGGAAGAGAGTGATTTGATTTCCACACGGGTACCGCCCGGGATCGTCAGGATGACAATGAGGTTCAGCCGATTGATGTCGTGCTTCTCGCTGGTGATCTCAAGCGAGATTGCGTGACCTTCATCGAGCATCCATCGGAGCGCCTCATTGGCATAGAATTCGGCGTCACGCTGCGTGGCATCGGTCAACTTTACCCGTCGCAACAGCCAGAGACGGGAGCCGATGCGGTCATTCGCGATAACTGGGTAGCTATCGCCCCACCAGCCATACAGCTCCTCATCATCGACCGGGTCATCTGTCTCGGCGCGGCGCCAGGTGAATAGGCTAATCAGCACGGCGCGGGTCAGGGCGGCTTCGCGATCATCAGAAATAATCATCAAGCCCCCGTGGCGGGAGGCCCGCTCTGACTGCTGCCGACCTGGACATTGGTGTGGACGTGTTCGATCTGGCTGACGCCTCCGGCCACCTGGTCGCCGTCGGAAACGATCTGCCCCGTCTGGGTGATCAGCGGCGTATCAAAGTTCACGGAGGCGGTGGCCTTGATGTTCAGCGTCTGGGTCTCAATGTCGATGACGCGGCCGCGCTTGAAATGCACCTTGTCGCCCTCATCGGTGTAGATCGCCACTTCTCCAGGCTGCAATTCTTTGATCCGGTACCGGCGGTCGGCGGCAACCAGCACCACGGCGTGGGAGCGGTCGCCGCCGAGAAACATAGTGAGCACTTCGGCGCCTGCCTTCGGGTTGCTGGTGAATCCGTAGGGCTCGAAATGCTCGACGCTGTCCTTCAATTCACCGGCCGTCAGCTTGACCTGCAGCGACTGCATCATCTTTCCGGCAGCCGCCAGCACCACGGTGCCGCGGGCCATCATGCTTTTCAGGCTCATTTTTTTGGCTCGTAGTCTGCGGGGATGAGATATTCGAAGTTGTCGCCCGGGCCGCCTTTCTTCAGCTTGCGGTTTTTGTGCGGGTCATGCGGTTCCGGCTCGAAGCCATCTGGCGGGCCGACTTCTAGCTTCGCGATCATGCCGCTTTCGTTCAGTGTGTAGGTCACCCTGGCGATAAGCATAATTCGGTCGAACCCAATAATGGGGTCGATCACGCGCACCAGGGAATTGTGTTTCCACAGCGCGCCGCTGGATTGCCGCCAGCCCTGTACCGTATAGGTTGTGGTGAGCGCTTTGCCCATGCGGGTGCCACGCTCCCAGTTCGCCCTGGCCTGCGCCAGTTCGTTGGTCATCTGACCGGACTCTTGGATGATCATGACGCGCTTGCGCGTCATTCTCGGATCCGCCACCACGGCTGACACCTCGGCAGCGTCCGCGCCGAACTCTTCATCCGTCCCGCTTTTCTGGCCAAGCACCTGGTATTCGGAAAACACGGCCGAGAAATCCAGCGGCGCGTCGCCGGTGAGGATGTTTTTGCCAACCTCCAGTGCGTCGAATGCGCGAATTTCACTGCCTGGCTTGGCCAGGACCGCCATGCCCCGGGCATCGTCCGTGGAGAAAACTCGGAACAACGTCAGCAGGCGGTCGATTGATTCGAAGGCCGTCTCCCCCGGCTCTATCGTGTGATCCGAAAGTTTGCCCCCCTCGGGAATCTCGCTGCGGACCCGGATGCCGTATGGCGATGCCAGCGCGCGGACGATCGACAGCACGCTCTGATTGTTCCACTGCCCCGGCTTGTTGATAGCCGCGGCGTCCACCAGGTCTGCGGTCAACGAGCGGCCGGTGATACTGGTGGTGATCTGCTGGTGGTCGTAACTGATGGGCGTAGCAAACACCCAACCGGTCAGTACCAGCTCATCGCCGATCCGCACCTGGCACTTGGCTCCCTGTTTTATCGGCAGCGGTTCAATCTGTCCTGGCCACTTCCAGGTGATGCCGAGGTTGAATGAACGGGCCTGGTCCTCAAGCCCGGCAGAGATTTCCACCGATTTCCAGCCAACGTAATCCAGGCCGTCAACCGTGAGGCTGACAGCGTTGATCTCTTCCATGGGTTACCTCTGGGCGATTTGCAGTGGCAGCGCCGGCACGAAACCCGGGTGCCGCAGGCGATTGCGTTGAACGACCTCCGTCGCGCGGGTGGCATCTCCAAACCGGCGATAAGCCAAGACCAGAGCCGACAGGGTTTCGGGTGGAGTGATTTCCACCAGGCGGACACCCGACGTGGCCACCGCAGTGAGGTGCGCGACCAGAGTCTGTCGCAGGCTGTTCAGCGCCACGTAATGGTCAGAGTCGGCCTTCAGCGATGCATCGAAGATCGCCTCGTTGAGGTTGTCGCGCAGTTCGAGCACATCGTCAGCTACGGGCACATCCGGCCGAGAGATCGGCTGGAGCGCTTGCTGGTCCACAGATGGCACCGCTACAGACGACACCGGCTGCGATGTGACCGGCATCTCGCTGATCATCAGTGCGATCTGCACCAGCAACGCGTCCTGAACGAGGTTCGCAGTTGCTTGCGATGCTGCCGCAGCATCCACGCCACCGGCCTGGCTGACAGTATTGATGCTCGCAACAGCCTCCGTTTGCTGCGTCGCCGCGGCGACCGTGCCGCGGTAGGTCGAACCGGAATCATTTCCCAGGTAATCATCGACCGAAAACTCACTGAAGTAGCTGGAGAACAGCGACGACAGTGAGTCGGGGGCATTCATCAACGACTGCACGAAGCCGGTCAGGTTGGTGAATACGCCGAAGATCGAAGCGAAGTTTTGCTGAATTACCGTATACACGCCGGACAGACTGTTGCGCAGGCGGGCCAACCCCAGGCGGGCTTGATCCACCTTGGCCATCGCAGCCTTGTACCGCGCCAGCGCTGAGTCCAAAAGGCTGTCGGAAGCCTTGACCACCTGCTGCTGGGTGTTGACCTTCGCTGTGGGAAACTTCAGCGGGGTGTCCGGGTAGAACGTCACCGCGAAAGCCGCCATGCCGCCCTGCTTGAAGTCGTGCGTCAACTCGGCTTCACCGGCTTTGACCTGCATGCGGCCCAGCCAAGGGTGCACCAGCTCGCCGGCGCCCGGCGTCTGTACGGCCTCCATGAATTTGTCGCGGCGCTCGAAGCAGTCGTCGCCGATGATCCAACAAACCAGCCGGTGGACCTGAGCCTGTTTGCCCATTTGCTCGGCATAGGGCTTGTCGCGTTGCGGAAACTCGTGCAGCTGTACTTTCATGCCGACCGGAACAGAAGCCTGAGGGATCAAGAAACGGATCCCCCGGAACGACGCCGGCAGCATTTGATCACGCCATGTCTGATCCATTTATGGCCTCATCACACCCACGGTTCGGGTGCCTACGTTGGGCTTGATGTTCAGCCCCGGCTGATTGGTTTGTGGCTTGTCGACCTGAAGGCCCGGCGGCGGATTCTCAAAGCGCATCACCAACTCTCCCTGCAGCTTTGGTTGACTGGCGGCCATGGCGTTCTGAACCAGCGAGTCGCCTTGCGGTGACCAGCGCTCGCCCTCCGGACGCGGCCGCAGCAGCGTGCCATCACCATTACCAGCTCGGGCCGGAGCCACCTGCATGGTCAGGTTGTTGACGGCATTGGTTGCGCTGTTCACTGCGCCGTCTACGCCAGCATCACCGACCATGCCGAAGGCACCCATGATTGACTTGACCCATCCACTGATCTTGTCCCATGCATCCTTGAACCATTGCAGTGCCGGCTCCCAGTTGGCAATCAACGCGCCGGCGGCCATCGCGATCAAGCTGGCAATCAGGACGAAGGGGTTCGCCTTTGCCACCAGGTTGAAAATACGCGTGGCTACTGTTGCGGCAATCACCGCGCCACGCACAACGGCAAGGGTGATGCTGAAGATCTTCCCGGCGACGCTTGCCGCCAGCATAGCGACGCGCATTGCAATGAAGCCCGCAGCGGCACCCATCATAGCCTTGGCGAGCACGGGACTGGTTTGGGTGAATTTCTCCCATGCCAGCTGCGCTCTCTGCGCAACCGCTTTGATCAATCCCCATAGAGCGGAGAAGAACGGGGCCACCTTCTGCCAGTTAGCTATGAGTAGGCCGGCCGCAAGCGCGAGTCCGCGAATGATCAAACCGACCGGCGAAATTTTAGTAGCGGCGTCGAACAGCCTCATGGCAATGATGCTTCCCATCACTGCCAGCTTTAAGGCGCCGAAGGCTAGGCCAGCGCCGAGAATCCCTTTAACCAGACCGGGATTCGCGGCAGCAAACTCGGATATCTGACTTACGATCGGCCCCATCAGGGTCAGAACGTCGTTGAGTGGCGGCAGCAGCGCGTTGCCGATTTCGATGCCCAGGCGGGTGACACGGTTGCGCATCAATTGCAGCGCATTCGCCGTGGTCGCCGAACGAGCCTCGTATTCCTTGGTCATTGATCCGGCGAACCCAGCACCGGCACCGACATCGGAGAAGCTCTTTTTCAAAAGATCGAGGTTGGTCAGCAGTGGAGCGATGGCTGTGACCGACTCAGATCCGAACAACTGAGTCAGGAGGCCTGCCTGCTTCTCGGGTGCCACTTGCGCTACCCGCTGCAGCACATCAAGCATGGTGCCCTGGGCGTCTTTCTGCATGCCCAGCGAAACCTTCTGCACGTCGAGCCTGAGCGACTTGAATGCTTGGGTTTGTTCCTTGGTGGCCGCCTTGCCTTTGGTCAGCGCCAGCATGAAGTTTTTCAGGCCGGTGGCCGCAACTTCACTCGGCACGCCAACGCCAGCCAGGGTCGCGCCCATTGCTGCGATCTGCCCAGAAGCCAAGCCCGCTATTTTCCCGAGCGGGCCGATACGGGTGACGATGTCAGCAATCTGTGCGGCTGACGATGGGCCGGTGTTGCTCAGGTAATTGATCTTGTCAGCCAGGGCCACCACTTCTGGCTGGGTGAGTTTGAAGGACGTCCGCCACTTCGCCATCATGTCGCCGGATTGTTCTGCCGTCTGGTCGAAGGCAATGCCCATCTTCACCGCATCCTCGGCGAACTGTCGAAGTTCACCAGCGGCAAAGCCGGCCTGACCACCCGCCGCGACAATGGCGGCAATACCGCTGGCAGCCATCGGCATTTTCTCGGATAGATCAAGCACATCCTTGCTCATCTGCTGGAACTGCTGCGGCGTGTCGAAGTTCACGACCTTCTTCACGTCCGCCATCGACGATTCAAAATCGATAGCGGCCTTCGCCCCGGCGATGAATGGGGCTGCAAACGCCCCACCCTGCACCACATCCTGAAAATTGATCTTGCCGAGGCCGGTGCTTTCGAGCTGCTTGCGGAACCCTGCGACGTTTTTGCGGATCCCGGCCAGCGTCGGCGACAGCTTGTCGACGCCGGTGATCAACGCCTTGAGCTGAAACTTGTCCGCCATCACTACACCTGCTGGAGTCTGTTGATTCGTTGAGCGTGCTCAAGGGATTCCCGGAGGACGTCAAGGGGACGCGCCAGCATCTGCTCCGGGTCCGTCTTCCAGAACCACGCTAGGTCGTAAGCGACGGCGATCAGGTCGCTGATGGAGTCGACGCCGCACTCATGAAAAAACTGGCCACCGCCCAGCTCAGCGAGTTGAGGTCAGCAAGGTCGAGCTGATTCACCGACGACGGCGGGATGCCGGCGCACACGGCGATGTATTTGGCAGCGACATCCATGTCCAGGCTGACTTCTTCGTTCTTGTCGATCTTGTACGGCAGCGCTTTGATGGCCCGTACTTCCTGCACCGTCGGGCGGCGCATGGTCAGTTCGGTGACCGACTCACCGTGGGCCTCGATCGCAACCTGCAACTTCACCGAATCACTCATTGCCAACTCCCGTTCACACCATCGAATTGCAGTTCAACCGTACCGTCGTCCGCCTTGAAAGAAGGCTCATCGACCAGGTACGCGCCGGACAGCACGTAGACATTTCCGTTGTTGAATTCGCAGGTGACAGTCATGTCCCGGCCATTGATCAGAGCCTTGAGCGGGAAGCCCTGCCCCATGATCGCGGTCATCTTCAGATAAGGCGCGAGCTCTTCCTCTTTGAAGAAACCGGGATAAACCGTTTCTCGTTTCACGGCCATCAGCGGCGCCTCGGCGCTGCCAGTGACAGTCAGCTGGGTGCCGTCTACTTTCACGTACACGGTACCGGCTACTTTTTCGCCCATGGTCATCGTCTCCAGAATGAAAAAGCCCGCTCAATGGCGGGCTGGGTGTTCAGGGTGAGCGTTACGCCGCTTCGTCGTACTGGAGGCGGAACTGGTTGAGCAACGCAAAGATGCGCAGGCCGTTGATGTAGTCGGGCGGGAACAGCACGTTCACCCGGCTCGGATCGTTGCTATCTCGCTCGACGATCAAGTGCTCGGCAAAGAGCTCGGCATTTTCTACATGCCCTTCCCGCTCGAGCTTGGCGTACTGGGCGATCAATTCCCCGCGGATGGTGGCCGGGGTAACGATCGGCTGGCCCGCGCCGAACTTGGTGCCGTCGTTGGCCAGCTTGTGGCGACCGTATTTGCTGGTGATCACGCTCTGCATGCGCCGCACGATAAACGCCGACTGGTGCATGGTCTCGCTATCCAGGTACGAGTTGTCCGCCTGGCCGTAGGCATTCTTCTGATAGGTGGTGATCGAGCGCTGGACGCGCACATAACCGCCTTCGAAGTACGCCGTGGCGATTCCGTAGTTCAGCAGCGACTGACGCTCTGTCAGGGTGAAGCGATCGCTCGCCGGCGCCGGATCCAGACCCGGCATGCTGCCGCTCTGGGTTGGACGGCTGGCATCAGCAGAGATGAACACCGCAGTGCGCGCGGCCAATGCGGCGGCCTGCACCCACACCGGCTGCGGAACACCCGGCTCCACGCCTTGGATGGTCATGTGCTGGTCGTTGCGCACTTGGCCGGCGGCGACCAAGGTACCGACGGTGCCACGCTTGGCGGAGTAGACATGGCCAAACAACTGTTTGGCCCAACTCCAGCGGCCGGTGTTGTCGTCCATCGCATCCTTCCAGGCATTCAGCGTGGTCGTGTCGGACCACGGCTGGCACAGGAATTCGAATGGCTCATCCCCCAAGGCTGCAACCGCATCAATCGCGTCAGGCGTGCCGACACCGGCCGTCATCGCGGTGGCCACAACGGTCAGGCCTGCCGGAGTGGATTCGCCGTTGGATTTGCCCAGGCGGTTCATGGCCACACTGATGTCGTTACCGCTTTCGCCCGTCCATTTACAAGTGAGCGTGACGACGCCAGCTGCCGCCGAAGCAGTGACGGGCAGATCCGGCGTGGCGTTGATCTTGACCGCCAGCGCCGCCGCAGCCACGGTCGGAGTCGCAGCCGAGGCCACAACGGACTGCACGCGCACGCCGCCGATGTACAGGTTGAGCAAGCCGGATTCGGTGGCGGTACCGGTGATTGTCACGGTCCCGGCAGCGACAACGCCGGTATCTTTCGGCAAGGGCAAGCACCAGACCTCGCCGATCGGATCTGACTTGCGCCAGGCCTCGTACATCGCGGCGAGCATAGATCCTTCACCGCCGATGCTCTTGGCAATTGCCAGACTCGACACCAGCACCAGCTTGCCGATGCTTTCGCTGGTCGCGTTGTCGTTCACCTGCCCGACGATCAGCCGGCGCATGGCAGAAGACGCGGTGTTAGCCGCCGAGCTATCCATCTCCGCATAGAAAAGCGGGACGCGGATATCGGCAGGAATGTTGCTGAATCCGATAGCCATTATTTGCCTTCCTCGGGTTGCGCCGTCTTGCCGGCCTTGGTGGATGGGGCTTCAGCGGTCTTGGCAGTGACGTCACCGTCAGCCAGGCGGCGGCGCCACCAGGCATTGTCAGGGACTTCCCGGCCATCAACAGGCAACAGGTCGCCAGCCTCCGGATCGGGCACAGAGCGGCCAGTGGCCGGCACCACAGTGATGCGCTTGGTCATGGTGTTACGTCTCCAGTGAATGCAACTTCGATGCGCCCGTCCGGGCCGGGTCTTTTCAGGTTTGGGTCTGCCGGATCAATGCAGTCCATGTTGATGTTTGCCCCAGTGAAACCGGGCAAACCGTCCAGTTCCCATTCGTGCCAGGTCTCGGGCGGCTGATCCTCACGATTGCGACCGAGCTGGAACTCGGAGAAGAAAGTGAACTGGTAAACCACCCGGGCGCGGCTGATATGTAGCAGCGCCCCCTTGCCGTACTCGATTGGCGTGTACTCCGGAGCAGGCTCCCAGCCCACAAGGGAACGCCAGAGTTCGGCGCGAATATCGTGCAGAAGATCGTTATCCGCCTGGCCGCGCTCATCCGACGTGTCGAGCACAACCACCACGTTGAACTGGTCCGTGATGTCCTGGATGACGCCGGTCTGTATTTTGTTCGGGCTCGCTGCGTCGGCCGTGGCGATGACGTAGGCAGCAGGCAGCGGCAGCTGTGCGCTTTCCACTACCGCGTCCCAATCAATGCCACCGGCCACACGACCAGCAAAGGTTGGACACGTCAGCCGCAGATGGGCAACGATGGGGTTCAGTTTCATGCGGGGTTCCGTGGAGGCGATCAGCCCAGCGCGTTCGAGAACGCAGCGGAAAGAATCGATTGGACTTGCGAGGCCGAGTCCTGAAGGGCGTCGGCCATGTAGTTGTCGCGGGGTTTGATGCGCCACTCGCCGGCGGCACGCTCGGCAACAGCAGCTGCGCGGATGCCAGCGGCACGACGATTGGATTTGCCCTTGCCCTTACCCGGCGCCAGCTTCCCGAGTTTCCTACCCTTCTTCACCCCGTAGTGCAGGTAAGCCGGGTAGAACTCTTCCATCGCCGACGTTTTAGTCGGGGAAATGCGGACCAAGAAACCAGAACGGGAAACCTTATAGCTGACCGACTCGACTGTCGCTCCGGTGCGATTGACCGGGTAGCCTTCCTGGCCTTTGCCCAGCACAAGGTTCATCTGTGCGCGCTGGGTGATCAGGAGGCCGACTTTGCGCATCCCGGCCCGGATCTTTCGCTTATCAAAGGCATCGCGTTGGAAATTGTCGAAACCTTCGACGTGCAGGTAGCCGTCAATAGATGCGGAGTTAGACATAGATGCCTCCACCCGATTGCGAAGGGCTGAGCTCTTCGACTTCAAGAAGAGTGAAAAGCCTTGAGTCGTTCATGTCCGCTGAGCGTTTGACTCGATACAGCGGCGTGTCGGGAACAACCTCATAACCACCAGCAGCGACCGCACGCACATGCACTACTTCATGTGCATCAGTGATGCCTTTCAACAGCCGCATCGAAATTCGGTGCGTGATTTTGACGTCGACCTGAACGCCATCCGTGTAAGCGGCGGTTCCAACCGGCTCTATCCGAGCCCATACCCCACGCAGAACCGAGAAATTTGAATCCAGGCCCATATCGGAGGCTGGTGTGTCGGATCGTCGGCGCACCGCTACTCGGCGATTCAACTCACCGATTGCTGGTGGTCGATAACCCATTGCTCACCTCGATGTTCTAAATATTGAACCAACGATGGGGTTTCCACAGCGCAGTGGTCGCCATTGGCAATTCAGAGATTTGCGTTGTGCTGGAGATCACTGGCTCTCGGTAGACGTACCACTGACCGATAAGCAGCAAGGCGCCCTGCCTGATCGCATCGCTCATGATCAGCGCATTGCCGACAGGATCCGGAAGCCCCTCGCCTGGCGAAACCAACTTCCTGTTGGTCCAGGATTCGAAGGCGCTCAGGGCCGCATCCGTATAGCCCTGAATCAACTGATCCTCGTCGTCGTGATCGACCTTCAAATGGGCTTTCACGACAATGAGATCAATCATCGGTCGGCACCAAGGCTTGCAGTTCTGGCTTTTTCGCTGCCGGATCGAAAGCGATACCCTTCTGGGTCAGCCAAGCACGAAGGTCGTCGATCTTCATTTTCAGCGGATCAGTTTCGATACCGCCTTCGTCATCGAGCAATGTGGCAAACCCCAGATGCTCAACGGCGACCAGTGCGCAACGATCAGAAACCTCCTGCTCGCCGACTTCAATTTGAATAACTTCGTTGCCGTCCACCGCAAAGGGAAACGACTGTGTCACATTGATAATTGGCATGGTGCTCTCCTGCGGTCCGGGCGCCCGAAGACGCCCGCCACGATTACGCAGCGCTGAGGGTCAGAACCTTCACGGCCTGGGAGTCGACCAGCATGCCGCCGACGCGCTTGGTGGTGTAGAAGCCAACGTATGGCTTGTTGGTGTAGGGGTCGCGCAGCACGCGGGTACCGATACGGTCCACGATGGTGTAGGCACGCTTGAAGTCGCCGAATACGATGGCATTAGCGTCGACAGCGACATCGGGCATGTCTTCGTTTTCGACAATGCCATAACCCAGCAGACTCGAAGGTGCACCAGCTTCAAGGCCCGGACGCCAGAGATAGTTGCCGTCGCTGTCCTTCAATTTGCGCGCATAGGCAACGGTCAGGTTGCCCATCATGAACTTGCCGTTAGCGCGATAGCCAGCCTTCAACGAGTGGATCAGGTCGATCAACTTGTCGCCATTGAAGGCGCCTGCAGCGCCCGAAACCAGCTTTTGCAGGGAGCCAAACGCGCGGACATCATCGGAAGTGGTCAGTAATGGGTATGCCAACAGACCTTTCGGCTTATTGGTGCCATTACCCAGGAGAAACGCATTGCCTTCCTTCTCGGAGAACTCACGAGCAACTTCTTCGTTCAGCCACGTTTCGGCATTAAAGAAAATGTCGTCCAGACTAGTTTGGGTGGCCTGAGGGTTGGAATAAATCTCGCCCATGAAGGCTGAGATCTGCCCAAGGGTGGGCGTGCCAGTTGCAGGTCGCGCATCAGTTTCGCCAACCCAACCAGAACCCGCGCCGCCGAGACCGACCAGTCGCTTGTAGTCCGGCGAGCCGACCGTGATCTGATTGCAAACCTGGCGCATCGGCGAGGCATCGCGGAGCAGCTGGATGATGTTGCGGTCCATTTCTTCAGGCACCGCATAGCCTCCGTCTGCCTCGGTGCCGATCTGCAAGGCCTTGGCCTGCAGATCGCCCAGCCCGGTGTCGATGCCTTTACGAACGAACTGGAGAAATGCGGTTTTGTGCTCACTGGCCTCTTTCGTGCCCGTGCCATCAGGACGCTTGAGCGCGAGCAACTCTTTTTCCAGGTTGCTCTTCAGTTCATCCAACTCGCCCAGCTTTTCGTTGAGCGTATCGACCTGACCGGACAACTTACCCTTTTCTTCTTCCAGGCCTTCGATACGTTTGTCGTTGGTTTTTTTGAACTCGTCGAACTTCTTGCCCAGGGCTTCAGCGACGTCTTCGATGTCTTTCTTTTCCACAGCCATGAGAGGCTCCTTACATTCGATCAATCAGGGATTTGAGGGATTGCAGTACGTCGTCGGCATCCGCCTCTCGCGGTGAAACTGCGCCGTAGCCCTTAGCCATGAAGGCCTTGGCTTGGGAGCCGGAAAACCCAACCTCTCGAAGGGCTCGCTCCACTTTGCTGGGCGGCGGGGTTTCGCCGCGGGCCAACAGAGATTTCACATCGGTGATCCGGGCTTCGTCGTTGGCTGGGAAGGTGACCGGGGATACCTCCCACAGATCGATTGCCTTCAGCAGCCAAATGCCCTTTTCCTTGTCATAGTCGTAGCCGCCGTCCTCGAGCATGTAGCCGATGGATAGTCCGGTAAGACTTCCTGCTTTCATGTGCCCGTGCGCGCGCTTGGCCAGCGGATCCGCCTCTACCAGAAGACGGCCTTTGACATACAGGCCGACGTCGTCCTCTCGCATTTCGGTGTAGATGCCGATCGGCTCGCTCATGTTGTGCTGCCAGAGCATCGCCGGCAGGCGGCCTTTTTCCTTCCACCTGGCAAGACTTGCCGCGAACGCGCCGCGCACAACAACGTCGCTGTAGCTATCGACGACTCCGAACACGGACCCGTAGCCTTCGAACTCGCCGCTGTCGCTGACCGACTTGATGGTCAGCGGCACGTCAAGACGCTGTTTTGTCTGCATCGTCGGCAGCCTCTGGTTTGGTCGTCATGTTCATTGGGGTGAGGTAGATGTCGCCGCCTTCTCGGGGATTCTCATCTTCCAGCTCGCGGCAATCGTTGGGACTCAAAATCCCCCACTGGATGCCCTTGCCATAGGACTCATACCGCCCCTTCAGGTCGCCACGCATAAGGGCGCCCGCGTTGAATTTGGCGTAATGGGTCAGACGGTCTTTCTCATTGAGCAGGCCGACTTGGATTCGGTGCTCGATGCGGGTCATGATCGGAACCAGCGAGTAGTTCACGAAACTCATGCCCATGTGTTCAATGTTGTTGAGCGTCATTTTTTCCATGCTGGCCACCAAGTGAGGCGGCACACGGAACAGACCGCAGATTTGCGATTCGGTCAGTTTCTTCGACTCAATGAACTGAGTGTCCTGAGCGTTCAGACTGATCGGCTTCCAGTCCAGGCCCATCTCCAGGATCATGGGTTTGTAGGCATTCGCCACACCCATGTGCTCGCCTTGAAATTGCGTCTTCAAGCGATCGAAAGCGGCATCAGTTAACTGCTCGGAAGTCGAGAGCACCCCGCTAGCAACAGCCCCATTGGTAAAAAGCTTGGCCGCGTGAGCATCCATGGCCTGCCCTAAGCCGAGCGCTTGGCGCGCATAAGCAATGGGGTTCAATCCGTTCAGGCCATCCAGCGTGAACAGCCGGACATGCCAAATCTCGTCCTGAGTGAGGACTTTCGCACCGGACTTGAAGTTGACTGCGTACTCCACCGTCCAGTCATCTTTGAGCTTGGGGGTAACGATGTCAGGGTTGAGCGGAAGGAGCTCTACCACGTTGCCAAGCGCCTTGACCTTGTATGCGTAAAAGTTGCCTCGGAGACAGAGACACACCACCAGCAACTCCCAGAACTCCTGGGCGGTCATGTAGCTGTTCGGCGCCATTGTGATTAGGGGGTAGAGCCGATGCGAAGTAGCCGGCAAACGGACTCGACCTGTTTGCTTCAGCAGCCGGCAAGGCAGCATCCCCATTGACTCGGCCAGCACCCTCACGCAGTTGAATACAACCAGCTGCTGCAGGGCGCTCGTGGTGGTAACACGCTGGCCAGCATTGCTTTCGTATCCTGCGCCCAACGCCTGGGCCAGCTTCTCCGGCGTATCGACTACTTGAGCGCTCCCTTTTCTACCTAGGAGTGAACGAAGCATCAGCGGCCACCCCGCACTATCGAAACAACGGACAGCGCAATCAGGAGCGACCCACAGACACTTAACGCCAACGGTTCGCCCATCCATGCCCAAAGCCCGCGCGTCAGCAGGGCCAACCCAAGAACGCCGACGAGATCGGGCAACGCTTCTTTGAGCGCCTCCAGCTTAGGAGCCTTGATTTCTTCGGTCATAGGGTGCGAATTCCGTGTTTGGAAATGTGATCTGAAAGGGTGTCATCTGGATGCAGATTTGCCAGAACCCGCCCAATAGCCATGATTAGCGCGACGGCACCGTCGATCTTGTTGTCATCGCCCTGCTTGATTGGGCGAACAACGTCATCGTTGCCCGGCAGGTACTTGGCAATAACGTTCGCAATGCACCAGGTCATGATCGGATTACCGTCATGATGAAACCGGCCGGCGGTGATGGCCGCCTCCAGCTCTTTCATGGGGTCCGACATGTTGGTGTAGTTCTGCGTGATTGTGATCGGGGTAAAGCCTTCGTCGTCGAGATCGTGGCTCAGGCCCGTAGCGCCGTGGGGGTCAATCGGGGACTCCCGCAACGGTGCGTGATGATTGGCCTCTTTTGTGTCCTCGAGGATCTCGCGGTAGTCGATCTCGGCGCCGTCGGTGACCTCCAAATGCCCGGAGTTGATCCATGCCTGGAATCGCTCCGACATACGCTTGTTGTCGGTGTTGTAGGCGGTGTCGTAAGGCACCCAAAACTTTGGAGCCACGCTGTAGTAATGGGTTTTTCCGTCGATGTCGCGCCAGAACAGACGCGCCCGTGAGTTCATGTCCAGCTTTCGCGCCAGGTCGAAACCGGCATTCCATTCCTGACCCTCGAACTGCTCGAGTGTCAGCGTGGTGTCTTCGCAGGACTTCCAGTCTTCCATGTTGAAGAAGCCGGCCTTCGCGCTCACCCACAAGTTCAGATGCTTCGTTTTGAACGTGTTGGTAAATCGGGCCGAGCGTATCGCCCGCGCCTGCTGACTCTCCAGATATTCTTGGAACACCGACACGCCGTGGTTCGGATTGGCCTTGGCCAGCATCTTCGGATCGGTCCAATCGTCACCCTCATCAAGGGTCCAGATCCAACCGAACAGCTCCTCATCCGGCACAGTGCCTTCGAGCATTTCGATGACTTGCCGACGCTTGTCGTAGCACGGCCCCTCGATATCGGCGCCGGCGGTGGTGATGATGAACATCAGCGGCTGCCGCCGGGCGCCCATGCCGGTGAGCATGGTGTCGTACTGGGCTGATGTCGGGTGCTCGTGGTATTCGTCGACGATCGCGCAGCTGGGTGAAGCGCCGTCGCCCGGGTTGCCGATCAGCGGCTCGAAGCGACTGAAGTCGGACGGGATGTTCATGTTCGAGGCATTCACCTCGATACCCGCAGCCTGTACCAGCATTGGCGACTTGCTCACCATCAACTTGGCTGGCCGGAATACTTCCCACGCCTGCTTCTCCGTGGTTGCGCCAGAGTAGACCTCGGCGCCGAACTCACCGTCGGCTACGAACATGCTGATGCCAACACCACCGGCCACCACGGACTTGCCGTTCTTGCGCGGTACTTCCCAATAGCTTTCGCGGAATCGGCGGTGACCGCCCTTCTTCTTGACCCAGCCAAAGGTGACGGCCAGGCCGAACAGCTGCCATGGCTCCAGGGTGATCAGTTGACGCTTGAACGCCCATTCACCTTTGGTGTGCGGCAGTAGCTGAATCAGCTTCAGTTTCTTCTCGGCCTTCGCCGGATCAAATTTGAAGCGGTAGCCACGCTTGCGACTCGCGGCCAAGTCGTCGAAATGACGCTGTACCGCCTGGTGAATGTAGCGGCAGGCCGGGACCTTTCCACGCAGCAACGACCGACCCCACGCCATCGCCTTGTCGACGTTGGGGTGCAGGGCTTTTGTCATTTATGAGCTCAGTAGTTGGGCGAATTCGTTGGTGGCTTTGTCCTTGTTGCCGCCTATCAGCCGGGTTCGGCTCGACGGGTCCAGGCCCAGCAGCGATCCGAAAGTCACCATCTGGCGCATCGTTTCGTTGGCCGCAGTCAGCGCGGGATTCTTCACCGGCCCACCGGTCGCGCCGGCCACAACAATTCCGTTTTCCCTTATCGACTCCTGTGCCATACGCCAGTTGTCATAGGCGGTGCAGAAGGCCTCGACGTTGTGCAGGTCAGTGAGAGCCACGACGTTCTCGCGCAGCAACTCGGGAAGAATCATTTTCCACATAACGGCGGCGCGCTCGCTCAACCACTCCGGCGGATCAACGTCAGTGATCTTTGAGAACTCAGGCTCAGCAGTATTGAGCGCACGCTTACCTGGGTTACCGGCGAGCTGTTTCTTGGCCGTCGGCTTGGGTTTGCGACCACGGCCGGCGACCGTGGCGGTGCCTCCCATCGCGCAACTCCTGAATTTTTAATTTCGCGGGTGTAAGAAAACGATTGGGCGGACGGTCTAGAAGAAAAAACCTCCAGACTTTTGACCCTCCCCCTCGGGGGTGTGACGTGCCACACCGGGGAGTTGGCGTGCCTCAAGCCTTCGTGGCACGCGATTGACGTGCTTCATCCTCTGCCGTGGCCGCCCCGTGCATTGCCCCAGCCGCCGTCCTCGCGTGCGGTCTTCGAGCTGTGACAGCTGTGGCACAGCGACTGCCAGTTGCTCCGATCCCAGAACAGGGCCATGTCACCCTTGTGAGGAACGATGTGATCTACGTCGGTAGCAGCAACCACCTCGCCACGCCTGTCATGCTCGGCGCACAACGGATGCTTGGCCAAGAAACCCTTGCTCGCCTTCTGCCACTTGTATCCGTAGCCTCGCTGGGTACTGCTCTCGCGCTGCCTCTCCACGCGCTTCGCCGCGAGTGACTTGGCCAGGTCAGCATGCTCATCACAGTAACGAGGGTTGCGCGTCAACGCCTTGCAGCCGAGCGCACTGCAGGGCTTCTTCGGTCGTAACGGCATGGTTATTCAACTCGAATGATGCGGGCCACATTGCCCTTGGCCCTGAACACCAGGACAGAGGCCAGGAAGTAGAACGCCGTGTTGAACCAGGATGCATCGGCGAAGTCGTGCTCTATCACCATCCGACCGACCAGGCTCACGCACTGCATGCCAGTGATGGCGCATGCTGCCCAAGCCATGATCGACACCGACAGCTTGTAGCGGGAGTCAGGAAATGGCCGGTAGCGGAGGCCGATCATGAAGAAGATCGACGCACAAAGCGCCGCTTGAACGATGGCAGCCATCAGGCGCCCTCCTTCCCGATAAACCGGCGAAATACCCATTGCAGCCATCGAGGCATCTCGCCGGTCTGAACCCACTCGAGCACACTGGAGAACAGGACCACGCAAAAGACGCCACAGACAAAGCCACTGAAACCGGCAGTTTTAGTCCATGCCCACCCCATCAGCTCCGCGCTACCGAAGTAGCCACCGATCCAGCCCGCGAGTAGATATCCGACTCGGCGCCAGGTGCTGATGTCCTTGGCGAACACCACGTAAAAGAATGCCCCGCCGAATGCCCCTACCAGAGCGGCAAGGTCAATCTGAGGGAAGGCAGCACCAAGGCCGACGCTGGCGACGACGCCGCTCACAGCAAGGGCGCCGGTGTTTGGCTCGGCCATAAGCACTGCTCCATGAACAAAAAAGCCCCGGCAAATGCCGAGGCTCTGAGAACGGTAGAAAGCAAAAAGCCCAGCGAGTGGCTGGGCTTTGGTGTCGTCTCTCATAACGCGCAAGATCGACATGATGGGGTTAATTTACGGCCAATTGGCCATCACGGTCAAGCGGCGTCTACGAAGATTTCTTCCAGATCGAAAATCTCGGTCGCGCGGATCACCGCAGCCTCTTCCAGTTGCTCCAGGCGCTTGTGAATTCCGCCGCGCCAGTTGCGGCGTGTGCGCTCCGGCGAGCCGGCCAGGTCCCAGGTGTTCATGTCGTAGAACTCGGCGGGCAGCACGATCATGTCGGTGGAGCGCTTGCCGGTCTGCACGCCCTTCAACTTTGGGATTGCCCAGGCAGTGAGCGCCTTGTAAACGAACAGCTCAGGCGCCGGCGACACCATGCGGGACACCAGGCGGCCGATGGCGGCGACCTTGTTGGCCTTGTGCGTCGAGTACTTCGCCACCAGAACATCCCACTGCGCCTGATCGAGTTGACGATGCAGGAGCGCGTAGAGACAGCAGTCGTAATCGAACTTGTCGCGCACTGACAACGTGCTGCCAGTGCCACCTGAGCGCAGATCGGCATCAATCAGCTTCTGCCATGACTGCTTCGTGCTGTTGTCGATGTTGTCGGCGGCCAGCACCCGCACCAGTGTGCTCATTACGTCTTTGTAGATGCCCATGACTCAATCCCCCCGGAAAGTCGTGCGGCCGGCGCCGCGCGTGTTGTCTTGTTGGTAGTGCCTGGCTTCAGCGCTGGTTGTCGAGCAGTCGAGCGCCTTCACCTTTGCAGCCAGGTTGCGAACCTTCAGACCGAGCTGAATCACCAGGTCCTGCATCAGCAACGGCTCCAGCGTCTCGGCATGAACGAACCCGGATGAGTGACAGCCGATGCATTCGAGTTGATGGAAGACTCCCTGGATCAGGCCAGCACCATTGCAGGAGGGGCACTCGGTAATCGGTATCAGGCAGCGCACAAAGGCGGGTCCATGCTGCTTTTTCATCATTTTTAAACCTCGCCATTAACAATGTTTGAATCTGCCTTGCAGCCCGCGTCGTTCGTGGCCTGCGCTGGGTTTTGCGAATCTTCATATTGGGCGTCTGTCAGGTTGTGGATCGCCTTGAAGCCGCGCTCATCTAACCAGTTGTGCCACTTCACCAAGGCGGCCAGACGCTGCTGGCGGGCCTGGGTATTGATGTAGGTCGAAGCGATCTTGCCCAGCGAATGATTGAGCAGCATCTCGCCGATATGGCCGTCGATGCCCAGATCGGTCCAGGCGGTGCGGGCCACCTTGCGCAGGTCGTGGCTGGTCCACTCACCCTGTCCGAGGCGGGTGAACACGGCGCTGGCCTGCCCCTCACTCAGGGCACGACCACGGCGCGACGGGAACAGGTAGATGCCCTCGTAGCCCTGGGCGATCTGCATCGCGCGGTACCGCGTGAGCAGCGCCTTCGCCTGAGCGGTCAACGGCAGGCGATGCTCGGTACGGGTCTTGGTGTGCTCGGCGGGAATGAACCACTCGGCATCGGCCAGGGAGATGTCAGACCAGCGCGCGACCCGCGTTTCGCCGACGCGAGTCCCGTGGCACAGCATCATCAAGGCCAGCATGGCTTCGCCCGGGCTTGAATTGAAATGGCCAGCCAGCATGGGCACCACGTCGACCAGGTGCACACCGCGCAGCCGGGCAGGCTTGGGCATGATCCGGGCTTTGGTGAAGTCGACGAACTTCAGCGCAGCCATCGGGTTGCTGTCGATCAGGCCCAGCTTGTGCGCCTGGCGGAACGCGACCACCAGCAGCCCGAACAACTGGCGGACATAGGACAGCGACAGCACTTCCTGCGCCGGCCACATCAGCAGCTTGTCCAGCTCCGGAGCGGTCAGCTCGCGAATCGGCAGATCGTCCAGCCGGGGTTTCAGGTGGCAGGCGATGGCCGACTTGGCGCCGGTCTTGCGCTTGGCCGACAGCGAGCGGTCGCGGGCCATGCGTTCGCCGTACCATTCCAGCAACTGGCCCACAGTGGCGAGCCCGCCCAGGGCAATGGCAGCGGACGGATCGCGCAGCAAGCGCTGACGTAACGCCGGCAGTTCGGCCAGCACCGCGGCCGCGCCCAGCTCCGGATAGCGCGCGATCTGCTTCCACGCTTTGCCCTTGACCAGATACCAGGACCCGCGCTGCCGATCCTGGCCGAAACGCAGGTACAGGCCGGGGTGACGCGGATCGCGCAGGTCGTGCACGACCGGGTCGGCAGCCTGCCGGCGGATCTCGGCGTCGGTGAACTTCACAGCGCGCGTCTTACTCATGCGGCCACCACTGTAGGAGCAAGCCGCAAGTAGGCGCGGATCTGCTCCATTGCGTCGAAGTGGCCACGGCAGACAATGGCGAGGTAGCCCTGGGCGCTAAGCTTGCGAATCCACGTGTGCTGGCTGTCCGAGACGGCGGCATCGTGCGGCGGTGTGGCTTTGAATTCGATGTACAGGCCGAAGTAGCCACCGCGCGCCATCGGCAGGACCAGGTCCAGAACACCGGCCTTCACGCCCTGGGCTTTCAACTTCGCAGCAACCGCCTTGACCCGGTGCCCACCGTTCGGGACGTGGTAAATCAGGTCGGCCACTTCCGGAAGGCAGATGCGAAGCTCGGTCATCAGCGCGGCCTGCTCCAGGCCTTCGCGATCAACTGGCTTGGCCCGGGCGGTCTTCAGTTTGAACAACTTCGGGCTCGACATTTTCACTTGCCGTTACCCCGCACCAGCCGCTCGCGACGGCTCAACCGGCGAATGCCCTCGATGCAGCCGCCGAAGGTGACGAGCAGAAAGGCGAACCAGAGGTGAACCAAGATTTCGCTCATGCTGCCCCCTTCACGGCGAGAATACCGGCCCGGATCAAGGCCTCATGTGTTTCGGCAATCGCACGCGGCATGTCCGACCAATCCACTTCACCGCCGGCGCGGCCGTCAATGACGTCGTGGCAGGCGCTGCAGGCGTACACCGCGACGGTATCGAATCCCTTCATGCCCATGCCCTTCTGCCCGCACGGCAAATGTGCGAGCACAGTGGTAGAAGGGTCGAAGTTGCAGGTGCCGTGGATGCGGACAGTGCAGTCCTGGCCGTTGGCCGAGGCGCGGAGTTTCTTGGAGGCGACCTTCATTCTGGGTCCCTCGCCTTCTGTTCGAGCTCGATCAGCAACTCAAGGAAGTGCTTGGCCTTCTCCAGATCGGCGATGCCGCCCTTGTCGCGCCAGCGGGTGACGTACTTGATCACACTGCCTTCGGCGAAGGGGATGCCATTGGCATGGATGTATTCGATCGGCTGGATCTTGAGCGACTTGTAATGGCCGCCAGAAACCTGTTTTGCGAGTGCACTCATTGGATTGCTCCGGCGCGACGGGCGCGTAATTCGGCCAAGGCCTTGTTTCCGACTTCGGGGGTACGGCGCCCTTCCGCTCGAGCAGGAAGCGCCAAGGGCATTTTTTGCAGAGGCAGACCATCAACCAGGCGGCGAACCGTGATCACGTAATTGCGCTCGAACAGCTTCTTGGCCAAAGAGGTTTCGAGGCGGTTAAGGTTTTCGAACCCCGCCTCTTTCGCCGTGTGCCATACCGCGTCGTGGGACCAGGTGGCTTGGCCAGCCATCGATGGGTGAGCATTGCGGCATGCTTCGCGGAACGCGGCCTCGAGTGGAGGGATGCCAAGCATTTCCGGTGTGGGCTGGCACAGGCCAATGAACTTGCCGACGCTCGGCGCAAAGTCAGAGCCGACCTTCCGGCACTGCTCGATGCCGAAGCGGATCTGCTCGATTTTCGTGATGCGTTCGGCCATGAAGGCCTTGGTCCACGTCGCCTTGGCGGCGTTGATCGCCTCCTGATCCGGCCACGCCTGTTTCCATGCGGGGAAGATCGCCATCAGCTCGCGGAACAGGGCGTTGATCACCTGCACGGTCCCGGTATCGGCCTTGAGCGGAACAACTTCAGCGGATGGGACGTTGGGTAGCGTTTGCAACATGCTCGAAACAGGTTTCATCACAGACCTCCCAGGTCATCGCCCCAGCTTGTGTCGTTGAAGTCGGGCTCTTGTCCGCGCCCAGCGGCCTGAACGCGCTCACGCTTAACCCACTGCACCAAGCGGTAGCACCAGCCGGCAGCGGAATCCAGGGTGTTCGGCTTGGCGCAGTGGAACCCTTTGAACTTGCGGATGGCTTCGTCGGGAACGCAGTCAGCGGGTAGCCCTGCGATTGCAATCTGGTCGGACAAAGCCTTGGTCGGAGGAACCCAGGCGGCAAACATGGCGAAGCGTTGGTTTGCCGCTGGGCATTCGGCAGCGGCCTGCTCTTGCAGCTCGATTTCGTCAGCCAACTCGCGCTGCAGCTGCTCTTCGGTTACCTGATGGTTAAGTGATGGATTGGGTGCAGATTCTGCACCCCGTTCTGTTCCAGGCTGCACCCCGTTCTGTTGTGAGTTGCACCCCGTTGCGTCATCTGCACCCCGTTTTGTACGGGGTGCAGGATTTGCACCCCGCGCTAGCTGAAGGTCGTAAACGACTGGGCGGCGGTCATGACGATCGATGTGGACGGCGGCAATGGCTTGATTGCCCTTCTGGATCAGACCGGACTTCTCCAGATCGTCCAGCTTGTAGCGCACGGTGCGTTCGGAAAGACCGGTGTCTTGCGCCAGTGTCGAGGCGGATGGAAAGGCGCCAGCGCCGTTGGAGCCGGCATAGTTGGCAAGGCACAGCAGCACGTGACGCGCGCTGGAGTCTTTCAGTGATTCGGTGGGCAGAGAGAGCGCCCAGGACATTGCTTGAACACTCACAGCGAGGCTCCGATATTCTTTTCGGCCAGGTAGGCAAGGCCTTTCGGTGTTACGAGAGGCTGGAAGGCAGCGCGGTCTGCACCGGTCTCAGGGTCGCTTTTCAGTGCGGTGACCTTGTGGACCAGGTAGCCGGAAGTGATTCGCGGTTGGTAGGCAGTCCAACGCTTGGAGCCGCCGCGATGGAAGATCCACCGGTTCTTTTCAAGCCATTTGAATAGCTTCGAGGGCGGCACCTGTAGTTGTTTGGCGGCATCGCTGATGCAGATCGCTCCGCCGGCAGAGGCGAGTCGTTTGATCGCTGCGACCTTCGGTTCTTGGTCCAGGATCACCAAACGAAGCGACTGGTTTTCCTTTGCCTGATCAGCAGCAGCTTGTAGTGCTTCGGCATAGGTCGCCGGGATCTGGAATTGATCCGCCCTCGCCTCCAGTTCCTGCCAGCGATCGATGATCTTGGCGCGCAGCTCGACGCTGTATCCGGAGACGACCACCAGGGTGTCGCGCTGGGAAAGCAGGAACTCACGATAGACCTGACCGTTCTGCGCATGGACATAGGGGGTGTCGTTTGAAGAAACGACACCCTTGGCGACGTAAGCGCGGATGGTTTTCAGAACATTGTCGTGCGTGCTGCCGGTGAGCTCGGCAATCTCGCGAGACGACATGGTGTGTCGCGACACGTTTTTCTCTTGACGGAAAAGTGTCGCGACATGACGGGTATTGCCGGGGGTAGCGATCGTGTTCATAATGGCCCCTCAAGTGTTTTGTGTTTTGCTGTTGAAGAAGCCGGGTTGCAGCCCGGCTTTTTTGTGCCTGCGTTTCAGGCGACCTTTACCGACTCTTCCATCACGCTCAGTTCGTGGCGCACGTGATCGATTTCTTTCCGGATAGCCTGCTTCTCGATTTGGGTAACGCGGCCGTCATCAAGCGCGCTGTGCACAGCCAGGGTCAGATCCGCGATCTCTTTTCCGACGTTCATCATCGAAGCCGTGAGTGCCTTCGGCGCCGGAGCTTCCTTTTTCACCAGGTCGAAACCGAACTGATCAGCCAAGGCGGCGAGCGGACGCATATCGCCGGTGTGCAGGAGGATTCCGAACAGGTGCTCGATGGTCAGGTGATGGGCATCGTTGTCAGGGTTGGCACGCTGCAGCAGGCTGACGTGCGGGACACCCATCTGACCGGCCAGTACCTTCGCTTCGTTGTCCAGGACCGCGCTTTGGCAAGCCCGCAGAAATTCGTCCATTCGTAAAACCTCTGTTTTGTTTCAGTGGCTGCTTGCCACCACAGGTTGCAAAATGTTTCTCAGGGATAAAGATCAGGCCGCGCCGCGAAGTACCTTGTGAGCGAGATCTACAAGGTCGGGCCGTAGTCCTGCGATGGTGATCTCGCCTTCTGAAGCGTCCTGAAGACGCTCGGCAAGATCGGCAGAAGCTTTGCGATGACCGCCAGCAAGCTGCCAAAGGTGTCCGACAGTCGTCTTCGCAGCGTCAGCAACGGCTTGACGTCGGTCGGCGGTAGCGTTGGCGAGCCAATCGCGCAAGTGGTCATTCATAGGGATTCTCCTAAACGTAGAAGAAATTTAGCTTAGGGCTAATATCAGAGCAAGGAATATTTAGCTGTGGGCACATTTAGCATTGAGCTAAAGAATGGCATTCTTGCCCGCATGGATATCTATGCGATTCGCAAGCGCCAACTGATCACACTGATCGGCGATCAAAAGAAAGGCGCCTGCGCCGAGCGCTGGGGGATGGCGCCTGCACATCTCAGTCAAATCCTTTCGGATAAGACCGCCAAGAACTTGGGCGACGATGTTGCTCGCCGAATTGAGTTGGTTGAGAAGTTGCCGCGCGGCTGGTTTGACTCTCTACCGAACACTGATGAGTCGATCAGTCCTTCGAATGAAATCAGTGTCGCGCCCACGGCTGAGCCAAATTCATCAGCCGCTGATCAAGTGAAATTGATGCTCGCAAAGGTAAAGGGCCTCACGACGGAGGCGCGGGACCGGATTGTCGCTGCCGCTGAGGAACCAGATGATGGCGTGTCCCATCAACTATCTGCGAGTCTCGCAACACTGCGTCCTACCAACGAAGAGATCGTCATTCCCCAATACGACATTCGTGCAGCAATGGGCCACGGGCAGGTCCCGCCTGAATACACGGAGGTTGTTCGAAATCTAGTGGTGCGTGAAGAAATCTTGCGCGAGAAAGGCATCACCTACACGTCCAAGACATCTCTAGGAATGATCAACGGGTGGGGCCAAAGCATGGAAGGCACCATTAATGACAAGGATTTGGTCATTGTTGATAAGGGCGTAAGGGATTTTATCGGCGAGGGAATCTACGTATTGACCTGGCACAACGAGCTTTATATCAAGCGGGTTATGCGCCTGGACGAAGAAAATTACCGTCTGATCTCTGACAATCCTCTCTATGAAAACCAGACAGCTCGGATCGACGATGTGACCATTCATGCTAAGGTCCTGCTGATCTGGAATGCCAGAAAAGCCTGACGGACCGCCCAGGTCAAAGCCCGCCATTGAGCGGGCTTTTTTCGCCCGTCAGAAAGGAGTCAGCTCTTCCACCGCATCAAATTCTTCATGAGCCTCAACGCGCGGATCTTCATCCGCTGGGGCTTCCCATCTAAGAGTGACGGACTCGTCCTCGTCGTTGAAGGTCATTTCGATACTGTCCACTTCGGCGAGAGCGCTCATCACCTCATCCCATTCCCTATCTCCGTCGGTATCGAGCCGATGGATCGTCGCCCACTTCCGATCCTGAGCTATTGGGTGGTTGATCATGTTCGAAACCCTGATGGTCAGGCGCTCAACTCCCGACATTGGCTTTGACTCTTGCGGCTTTTTCTTCTGGGGGCTTGCCATCGGTCACTCCTTGATAACTGGATGTACGTACAGTATTTAGGAATATTAGCTTGATGCTAATACAGGCGTAAAGACCGTTCAGAAATTTCCTGCCAATTGACCCACCGAATGAAATATTTCACCCAACGCTAAATTATTTAGCTTCAAGCTATTGACTGATCTTTAGCTCATGGCTAAATTTACCTCAACGCCAGCGAACAGGGCGCCAGCAGCGAAAGCCGCGCCGCTCTTTAACAATCTGATGGACGCCGAGCTGGCCGATGCATAGCCAGCGGACGTACCGCGCAACGGTACGCAGCGATTCGATCTCATGTCGGCGCTGGGCATAGGAGACCTCATTCGGAGGGCGTAGCTGGCGAGGCTGCGCGGTGATGAGTAAGCGTTTGGCTTTGGGGCCTTGACCCCGTGTCGCGCCGAAAGACATCGACGGGAAAGCGACCGTTGGCCTATGCAAGGAGTAGAGATTACCTGTCCGCTAACAGCGGGCAGGATGCTCTCCACATAATCCTGTCGCAGGGGTATGTGGAGAGCATTATTTGCGGCGATTTGACCCAGGCGCCCCGCCTGGAACAGGTCGCCTCGGAGTTCTAAAGCCGGAAAGGGAATGGATTTCTTCGCGCTTGATACGTTGTTCCATGGCTTGAATTTCAAGGAAAAGACCGCCGCCCTTACCTGGTGGCATATCTGCCAGATCGCGCTGCATTTTTTTGAGCACTCGCTTGAGTCGATTAATTAGCTCAGCGTGCGTCTCCGTCATTTATGTCGCCCTCCACCCGGCGCGCCACCATGAAACACCTGGGTCTTGGCGTAAAGAGTGTCACCTTCGCCCGGCTTGTAACGGGTCTTCCGCTCATTGCGACATCCTTCACACATGATGGGAGGGTTTACCCAGTCAGCTCTATAACTGAACTTGGTTGTTTTACAAAAGCGACAGTTTTTGACGAGCCATCCAGTTTTCGATTCCGGTGGCTTGGGTTCTACATAGGGCGTTCGAGTTGGAGATGGGCTTGCCATTTCCATAGCGTTCTTCAGCTTCATCAATACGGCAAGGTTCTTCGGATCCATGGCTACAGCCTCTGATTTCACCTGGATCCGAGATTAGCAGCGGCATTACGCCAGCACCACCCTGAACAACCAGCGCCACGTCAGCCTGACGATAACTGCCCGAGGCCCTGGTACTCCCCAGCACCAGGCCGCATCGGAGTGTGATCGGATGAGCTGCAAGCAAACAGCGGGGTGGCCACCTCGACGCCCGGTATAGGGGTCGATTGCCCAGCCCTCACGATCACACTCCGATGCGGACGATCCTGCACCGCGCAATGCGGCCCCCTGCATAGGACCGGAAAGAAATTGCACCTTTCCGGAATAGTTTTTCCACTCCCACCGAGGGCTACCGCCATGAAATAGACCATGACCCGAAATCACTGCATCTGTGAAAGGCCCGAACGTCCAACGGGCCTTTCTTTTGCCCCGCCTTTATCCGTCAGCACTCTCCCCTGCGCCCAACGGCAGCCAGCAGGCGGTCCCGAGTGCTGACGAATACACGCAACCCACACCGAGGGATCAGCCATGCACCAACTGATGCAGCAACGCGCCGCCGGGCTCGAAGCCTTGCGTACTCGCGCAATCGTCGCCACCGCCGAGTTCTACTCCATGATCGGCAAGGAGCAGCCTGTGCCAGAGATTCGCTTCCAGGTTCAATCGAAGGGCAACGCCTTCCATATCGTCGAGCGCTCCACCGGCAAGGTGAAGGGCTTTCGCTGGACGTGGAAAGACGCCATCAACTTCGCCCAGGTACTCGAGGCTCGCGCCGACGGCATCAAGGTCGCACTGTCGGGTGAACGGAAATGATCGGCCAGCCAATGCCCAACCCCCGCGACTCAATCATCGCCACCCTGAACCAGCAGCTGGATCACTACTTCGGCGCCGGCAAGTCCGTGCAGGAAATTGCCCCGGGCGTTACCGGGGTCAAGGATCTGATCTTCGGCACCTCGCACAGCAACAAGCTGCGCATCGAGCGCAACAAGCAGGCACCTCGACTCAAGGAACTGGCCGACGCCGGCATGACGGTCATTCAGGCAGCCAAAGAAATGGGCATGGAAACCAAGCGCGCCAGACTCATCGCCCGCGAGAACGACATCAAATTCCCGGGGCCACCGTGAGGCGCATCAACAACCAGGTGCGCCAGCGCCGACGACAGACCTGGCTGGATATTCCGGCCAGTGGAATAGAAGAGGTAGGCCATGGCCAAGAGCAACGCAGAATTGCAGAAAGACAAGCGCGCCAAGGAGAAGGCGTTGCTCGAGCGGATCGGCGCCGAGAAGCGCACGCTGATTGTTTCGAAAGCGCTCGATGACGCGTTGCAAGTCCTTGGCGAGCGCCACGGCTTCGATGAATGGCAGGAAACGGTGTCGACGTTTTTGATTAACCTGGCCGCCGCGCCCGCCGAAGACTCTGACCGCTTCGCAAACATGTCACGACCGAAATTCGTAACAACCGAAAAGCAGTCGCAGCAGTTGGAAGAAGCAGGTCGAACTCAGGCGCGGCTAGATAGGGGCGAAGAATAGAAAGCGCACGGCGATACAAATGAGTTAGCCGATAGTCGCAGCATAGGCCGCTACGGCGAACAACCCCTCAATCACAGTTGCTGCATTGGCTGATCTCTCAATGTAGGTCCAAATGCTTGAACCTTTCAGGGCCTCTATGCGCTCAGACGTTTGCTCATTTGGGATGACCTGCAGCGCACGAATCACTCTGACTACTTCCTCTGCAGGGGTGTCCTCAGGAAGGCCTAGGCTTTGAGCGAGACTTGGGGTATCCCGCTCCTCGAAGAGAGTACGGCCGCGCGTCATCACAACGTCGTCCATTTCAACCTCGAGATTTGAACCCTTACGCAGGGACACGCCGACATCTGTATCGATCATTCGGATGTTGGTCATTATGAGTTTAGCCACTTTCGCTCCTTGATCCGGCCCCATGCCGGTCACCCCGTAATACCCCAACCCAAACCAAATTGCCACCACCGGTCACGGAGGGCGGCGCCTGCATTGGAGAACACCATGAGCCACAACTGCGCATACGTCCGGCAGCACTATCAGGTGCCCGCCGAAGTAGGCCGCCGCGTTATCGCCTACGGAAAGCCCGGTGTCATCCTGGCGGATCGCGGCCACTACATCGGCGTGGTGCTGGACGAAGACCCGAAGAAGCGGATCAGCAACTACCACCCGACACACGAAATGCAGTACGGCGAGATGGCCGAGACGCTGCCGCTGAAAGAGTGGCTAGTCCTGCCGTTCAAGCATGACTGGGAAGATCTCGAGTGGAACCGGGAAGCCCGCGAAGATCTGGTGCGGGTATGGGCAGCCACCCGAAGCCAGGCCAAATACAAGGCCTATGAGCGGCTTCAGGATTACTGCCACAGCATCAGGGCGATGCTTCACTTCAAGGTTCGGCGCGCCTGAGCTGCGCTCGCCAAACTTTCACATTCGGCGAATGCACGCGAATTCAGTCTTTCCGGCGACTGAACCAACATTGCAGCTCATCCACTACCGTGGAAAGCTGGAGCTGGTCGTCGATGGAAAGCTGGCGGGCCTTAATGAGGAACAACCCTTCTCTATGCGGATCCTCGAGCCCATCTGTCTTCATCAACTGATCGAGCTGCTTGATCCATATGCTTGAGCTCTCGTCAAACAGTGATCTGTCGAATCGATCCAAGCCCTGACGACATTCGAAAAAAGCTGTAGCGATTGACTGATCCTCACCTTGTGGGTGAGGAAGCATCAACACCGAGCGGGCAGAGGCAAACTTCTCTGCTGCATAGCTGTAAGACATCATTTCTCCTTTCCGGCTCCATGCCGGGCCGAACACAAATACCCCACTTAACCCATTCACGCCAGCCAATTGAGTTCCGATTTTATCCAAGCCCTAATCTATGGAGCCTACTGACTGGCCCTTTACGATCATTAATCGCGGCAGCCAACTCCTTGAGCTGCTTTCTCTTGTCACCATAAATTTCCTCCAAAAGAAACTCCATAATTTCAAGAGCATGCAAAGCATCTTCGAACTCAATTTCACTTCCCGGATGGCTGCCATGATTGCCGATCCATCTAATAGCGTTAAACAGCTCTTTTGTAGACTTCTGATCTTCGGGAAGCAAATTTATACGATTGCTAAAATATATTGGCTTGTCATCTTTTTTATCTGGAATGCCGAGCTTTGTCAGTATTAATTCAGCAGCGACACGAACACTATTGCAACAGGCTGCCGGGCTTGTGAAATACAAGGAAGACGCCGTAGCCAGCGGTGTTATCACCTCATGCGGGGAGTTGGCCGCATAATCAATCAATTGAAGTGGCGGGTGAAAATATGTCGGACTATAGAAAGTCGTCCAAGTGCTCACCCACCCCCCGTCCTCATCGATATCATGGTCGATATCCACAACACCATTTCCGACCATAAATACCAGCTCATTACATGTCGAACATTTCAGGGTGCAGTTAAATATCAATACAACATATTCATGATCCCACCATTCCTCTCCATGCTGAACCTTCGACGCCTCGGTTTCTTGGGAGTTGAACTCGCCCGACAGTCGCAATACACCGTTATAACAATGAGGACATTTGTATAAAAAAATATTGCCCTGTGTAAACGCCCCTTTAAGTACTTCCTTATTCATTACCGCGACTCATTGATCCATGGTTTTTTGATCATAGCGCCGAGGACTCACCATGCCCACAGCAATCGATTTGTTCGCCGGCCTCGGCGGATGGTCCACCGGTGCCCGCAATGCCGGCATCGACGTTATCTGGGCCGCCAACCACTGGCCGGTAGCCGTTGAGTGGCACAGCGCCAATCACCCGGAAGCGATCCACATCTGCCAAGACCTGCACCAGGCGGATTGGTCGAAGGTTCCATCCCACGACATCATGCTGGCTTCACCGTGCTGCCAGGGTCACTCGAAAGCCCGCGGCAAGAAGTCCGGCAACGCGCAGCACGACGCATCCCGCTCGACAGCGTGGGCTGTGGTGTCGGCCGCCGAGTTTCATCGGCCGGAAGTAGTGCTGGTGGAAAATGTCGAAGAATTTACGGACTGGGCACTGTACCCGGCGTGGTCGCAGGCCATGGCCGCCTTGGGCTACATGATCGCGCCCCATCTCGTCGACTGCGCAGATCTCGGCGTGCCCCAGCACCGTGTCCGCCTGTTCCTGGTCTGCACCAGAAGCAAGTCGCCGCTGATGCTCGAGCTGCATCGGCGCCAGCATGTGCCCGCCGCCAGCTTCCTCGAATTCGATGCAGGTAAGTGGTCACCCATCGAGAAACCAGGCCGGGCCCAGGCCACCTTGGACCGAGTGCGCAACGGGCGGGAACGCTTCGGCGATCACTTCATCATGCCCTACTACGGCAAAGGCTCGGGGCTGACCGGACGAGACATCAACCGCCCGATCGGCACCATCACCACCCTTGACCGCTGGGCACTGGTACGCGGCAACGAGATGAGGATGCTGTCCGCGAATGAGGCTTTGGCAGCCATGTCGTTCCCCGCCGACACGAAGCGACCGGACAATCACCGGCTGACCATGCACATGGCCGGCAATGCGGTGCCGCCACTGGCTGGCCAGCGAATCATCGAAGCGCTGAAAGCAGCCGCATAACCCACCCTCCACCGCCCGGGCATGCCCCGGCATAGGACGTCCAGCACGCATAAACCAACTGATTTAGCGGCGTGGCAGCGGCTAATAATACATAAGCCTGGCTGCAATATTGGCATCGATTAGCGGGGTGGTGCCGCTGCCCTGTTGATCCGCTATCCAGCGCCGTACCAGATAAACATCAAACTTCCAGACGTGCTGTTGAAGCAATTCAATCGCTGCCCCGGTAATACGGTAGTGCCCACAGTCAGGGCACGAATACTCCTCACTGTCCGGCAGCAATATTGGCGCAACGCTCCTACCGCAGATGTAGCAGCTCATCGTGACCCTCCAGCCCGTAATCGCTGAAATTTAGCTGATTCCAAATCCACCTTCCACTGGCCGGGAATGCCCCGGATAGGACGCCGCATGCTCACAGAAAGCCGCAACCACCCGGATGATCGCCACGCCATCGAGAACCTGCATCAGCAGCACTCCGAACGCTTTTCGGATCAGCTCATTGCGTTCCAGGACCAGGCCTATGCGATGGGCATGAACCGCGGCGCGCAGTTGGCCAAAGGTGGCGTCACCCTCGCCGCCACCCGCGCCAACCGTCTGTATCTGGCCGGGCCCATGACCGGCTTCGAAGACTTCAACTTCCCCGCCTTCAACAAGATGGCCGCCGACCTGCGCGCCCGGGGCTACCTGGTCGAGAACCCGGCCGAGCACGGCGTCGTCGAGAATGCCGATTGGGCCGACTACATGGCCTACGACCTGACCCGCCTGGGCCTGTGCGGAATGGTGGCAGTGCTGCCCGGCTGGGAAAACTCAAAAGGCGCCCGGCTCGAAGTGCACATTGCCCGCGAGCTCGGCATGACGGTTGTGAATGCCCATGATCTGGTATCGATGGAGATTGCAGGATGAACAATCAATGGAAGCTGGTACCGGTTGAGCCCACCCGGGAGATGCTTGTAGCGGCGCTTAAAACAAATGGCGCATGCCCAATCTACGCCGCCATGCTCGCCTCAGCGCCTGTTGCGCCGCAATCTGTGGCTGAGCCGGCAGGCTATCTGCACACGATGCATTACGAGTCAGGCTCCCATCGCGCCCTGTCATCCTATGAAAGCTCAGAGTTTGTTTTCGGATTGCCTGATGTCGACTACGACAAATCGTTTCGTGTCAGCGTAGAGCCTCTCTATACCCGCCTAGATGCGGGCGAGGTTGCACGACTCACCGCCGAGCGTGACGCCCTGCAGCTGCGCCTGAACGCAGCGGATCAGCGAATTGATGAGCTGACCGTGCCCGCCGGCTACTGCCTCATGCCGACCAGGCTGACTGCCGAGAACGGCGCCAAAGACCTGCTGCTTGGTGAGTTCAGGCTGGAAGTCACGACTGAATGCCCCGAATGTCGCGAACATGAAGAACCCATGGAAGGCTGTGAGATCTGCGACGGCGAGGGAGAATACGGCCAGCGGCACATGATCCCGTGGGACAAAATCAAATTCATCTACAGCGAGGCCGTAAAGGGCCTGGCGATAAAGCCGAACACCCCGCGGTAACTCCCCCCCTTCAAAGTCAGCCGCTATAGCGGCAAGGACGAAGTCATGTCTGAAGAAAAGAAGCACACAGGGCCAGATCACTTTCGCTACGTCGACTCCATCGGTCCGGAAGGCGTGACGATCGTCTGCCGAAAATACGTTGTGATCCGGGAAAGCGAACACTGCTACTGGATCGTTCCCGAAGGCTCGGAAGGTTGGGCGCGTGCACGGCAGGCTGCTACAGGCAAGACCTTCAAGGATGCGAAGCGGGTATCGAAGGATTCGTGGCGGCGATTTGCTTACCCAGAGAAAGAAAAAGCTCTCGCCTCCTACCGGGCTCGCAAGCGGCACCAGCTCAGCCACGCCGAACTCGCCCTTGAGCGTGCGAAAGCGGTTCTCGCTGACATCAAGGACATTGAAGCGATCAACGACGAGCACCTGTGCTCGGGCGGCGACTACATCAAACAGCTGAACTGGACGGACTACTGATGACCATTTCACCACAACCGAAGGAACGGCCGATCCTGTTCTCGGCCCCGATGGTGCGCGCCATTCTGGAAGGCAGGAAGACGGTCACGCGGCGGCCGGTGAAGGCAGCAAAAGCGCACGCAGACGGCTTCCTCATGCTCGACCACGGTAAAGGCTGGCGGCCCTACAACATGTTCGGTGATTCCGAAGTCGACAGCGAAGGCATGGAATACCCGATCGCCTGCCCCTACGGAAAGTCCGGCGACCGCCTGTGGGTGCGCGAGACCTGCTTCATCAATGACTTTCGCGAAGCGGCCGTGCCGGTGGACGAGCGCGCGGAATGCGAAATCATCTACCGGGCCGATGGCATCCCTGACTGGGAAGGCGAAGAAGTGCTGATCAGTTGGCGCCCCTCTATCCACATGCCGCGCTGGGCCAGCCGCATCCTGCTGGAGATCACCGACGTGCGCGTCGAGCGGCTGCAGGATATTAGCCGAGCAGACATCCGCGCCGAAGGCCTTCAGTGCCCGCCCGAACTGGCCAGTGATGACGTGTCACCGAATTACCGCGACTGGTTCCCGGCAGCATGGCGTGAGCTGTGGGAGTCCATCAACGGCGCCGACTCCTGGAGCGCCAACCCCTGGGTCTGGGTCGTCGAGTTCAAACGGGTGACGCCATGATCGCCCTCGCCTGGTTCGCCTACGTGTACTGCTACAAGGGGATGAAGTGATGGCCGAACAAAACACCAAAGAATTTTACTCTGCCGCGCAAGCCTCTCAGCATGCCGTTGAGTGGTGCAAGCGCCATCCGGCATGGCGCCGGATCTGTGATATCCCGGATATCTCCGTATTTGAAAAAACCTACGATGAGATTCCAAAACGCGAGCGCGCCTACTGGGACAAGAACGGCGGCGAAGAATGCTGGCGAGAATTCGGCACCGGAGGAACCAAGGTGCCTACTGGGTTCATATCTGGAAAGGGCGAGTTTTTCGACAGCGTCCTCAAAGTGCCACTCCATCACAACCTGATGATGGTGTTCCGCGTGGGCAGGAGTTGGAAGCCATGAGCTCGCCCCCGCTGATCAGCAGCCAGCGATATCTGAACCGCGATGTCATTGCCAGAAAGGCTGCCACGTTCAAGGTCTTCGTGGTCAGGGCCGTGACCATGGAGATTCGCGGCAAGCACTACCGCGTTCTACTGGATGGTCACCATAACCTGGCAGCCGCCCGCCTCGTCGGCGTAGAGCCAACCTGGAAAGGACCGCCGCCAAAGTTTGAACGGATCATGAGGCGCATGTCAGCTGACAGCTTTGCCGCTTTCATGATCAACAACCTGACCGACAGCGACTGGTACTTCCACGATACCGGCGAAGTGGTTGCTGACCTGCTCGCACCACAACTCTAACCCCTACCCCACACAAGAGCCTGCCGGTGTACGGCGGGCGAGGAACTCTGCATGCCCAAAGTTATGCGATCGGTCGCAGACCCAAGTGCGGAACACGGCTTTCGAATCGAGCCTGCGACATATGAGCAGGCCGAAAAGGTGGCCGGGTTCCGACTTGATCGACGGCGCAAATACTGGATTACCGAGGATGGCGAGGTCGAGGAAGAAGGCGTTGTGACATTGGCGTGTAGCGGGTGTGGCTGCGGATGTGAGGGTGGATGCGGTTGCGGCCCATCGTCGGGATGCAGCGAGTGCGGCTACACCGGCAAACGGCGCTTTTACTTCGGTTACCCCGCGCAATCGCCCGAGCAACGAAAAGAATTCCGACACCTATAACCACCTTCTACCGCCACGCGCGGCATGGAGCATCATCATGGCAAAAGTCACCCTGGATGAATGGGCGGCGGCCGAGTTCAAAACGCCGCCAAGCCCCAACACCCTGCGCAAATGGGCGCGAGAAGGCCGGATCGCTCCGGTACCGGTCAAGCACGGTCGCAACTACTATGTAGAATCCGACGCCCACTATCAGGAACCTGACCAGCAACCCGTCCGGATCGTCGGTGGCAGCCTGATCAGCAGAATAGAGAGAGCACGCAATGGCGCCCAGGCCGCGTAATATCGGGTCAAAGGATCTTCCGCCTAATCTCTACCGCAAGACTGACGCCCGCAACGGCGTCACCTATTACACGTACCGCGACCCGATCACTGGTCGCGTGTTCGGCCTGGGCAAAGATAAGGAGGCGGCCATTCGTGAGGCCGTCGCCGCGAACCACGCCGACTCAATCAAGCCAACCCTCACCGAACGGATCAGCACCCCGGCGCCAGCGCCGGGCAAGCTGTTCTCCGAATGGCTGGTGGAATACCGTGATCTATTCGCAGAGCGCAAGTTGTCTGCCAGCAGCAACAAAAACGTGGGCATGCGGATTAACCGCCTGGAATCGGTGTTTGGTTCGCAGGGGATCAAGGACATCACAACGATGGATGTGGCCGACTACCTGACCGGAATGGCCAAAGAAGGAAAGGCGCAGATGGCCCGGGCAATGCGCTCGCTATTGCGAGACGTATTCGTCGAAGCCATGGCCAGGGGCTGGGTGGACGCCAATCCGGTCGAGGTGACCAAGGCGGCGCGGGTGAACATCAAGCGCGAGCGGCTGACACTGGAGCTGTGGAAGGCAATATACGAAGAAGCCGAGAAGCCGTGGCTGCGCAGGGCAATGGAGCTGGCGGTGCTCACCGGCCAGCGCCGAGACGATATCGCCTCGATGCTCTTCAAGGATGTGCATGACGGCTTCCTGCACGTAGTGCAGTCCAAAACCGGCGCACGGCTGCGGATCAGCACCGGCATCCGGCTTGAGTCGGTCGGGTTAGAGCTGGCTCAGGTGGTCAAACAATGCCGCGATAGCGTTCTGTCACAACACCTGGTGCATCATGCGCAGGCCCCGGGGCGGGCCAAAGCTGGCCAGCCCGTGGTGTTGGACACATTGAGCTCTGCTTTTGCCGAAGCTCGTGACAAGGCTGGCGCGAAGCTGGGGATAACTTTTGGCCGGCAGCCACCGTCCTTCCATGAACAACGGTCGCTCGCCGCACGTCTGCACGAAGTCGAAGGCCGTGATGCACAGAAACTACTCGGTCACCGTTCGGCCAGCATGACTGATCTGTACCGCGACAGCCGAGGCGCGGAATGGATCGACGTGGCATAATCGACGGCTGAGTTTTGTGGGAATATTGGGGAGATTTTGGGGAATGAAATATGCCCAATGAAAACAAGCACTTACAGCTTTACGGTATCAAAGCCTGCGACACCATGAAGAAGGCGCGCACCTGGCTCGATGAACACGCTGTCAGCTATGACTTTCATGATTACAAGGCGGTCGGCATCGACCGTGAACACCTGACCCAATGGTGCAACGAGCACGGCTGGGAAACGGTGTTGAACCGTGCAGGCACGACCTTTCGCAAGCTCGATGACGAACGCAAAGCCGATCTCGACCAGTCGAAAGCCATCGAACTGATGCTCGCACAACCTTCGATGATCAAGCGCCCGGTGCTCGATCTCGGTGACCGAACCCTGATTGGCTTCAAGCCAGATATCTACGCGGCCGCGCTCAAGTAAGCAGCCCGTTTCAATTTGTTAGAGGTATCAACATGTCCACTACCCTGTTCAGCCTGGCCTTCGGTGTCGGCACTCAAAACCGTCAAGGCGCCTGGCTGGAAGTGTTCTACGCACAGCCACTGCTCAACCCGTCGGCCGAACTGGTCGCGGCCATCGCCCCGATCCTGGGCTACAGCGAAGGCAACCAGGCCATCACGTTCACCAACGCCCAGGCCGCGCAACTGGCTGAAGTGGTCAAAGGTGTCGACGCCGCACAAGCTGCCCTGCTGACTCGTCTGGCCGAGAGCCACAAGCCGCTGGTCGCCACCCTGCTGGCCGAAGACGCCCAGCTGTCGTCGACCCCTGAGGCGTACCTCAAGCTGCACCTGCTGTCCCACCGTCTGGTCAAGCCGCATGGCCTGAACCTGGCCGGTATCTTCCCGTTGCTGCCGAACGTGGCCTGGACCAGCCAGGGCGCCGTTGATTTGAGCGAACTGGCCGAACTGCAACTCGAAGCTCGCCTGCGCGGCGAGCTGCTGGAAGTGTTCTCGGTGGACAAGTTCCCGAAAATGACCGACTACGTGGTGCCGGCCGGCGTGCGTATCGCTGACGCCGCGCGTCTGCGCCTGGGCGCCTACGTGGGCGAGGGCACCACCGTGATGCACGAAGGTTTCATCAACTTCAACGCCGGCACCGAAGGCCCGGGCATGATCGAAGGCCGCGTTTCGGCGGGCGTCTTCGTCGGCAAGGGTTCGGACCTGGGCGGCGGCTGCTCGACCATGGGCACCCTGTCGGGTGGCGGCAACATCGTGATCAAGGTCGGCGAAGGCTGCCTGATCGGCGCCAACGCCGGTATCGGCATCCCGCTGGGCGACCGCAACACGGTTGAGTCGGGCCTGTACGTGACCGCTGGCACCAAGGTGGCGCTGCTGGATGAGAACAACCAGCTGGTCAAAGTGGTCAAGGCGCGTGAGCTGGCCGGTCAGACCGACCTGCTGTTCCGCCGCAATTCGGAAACCGGCGCCGTGGAATGCAAGACCCACAAGTCGGCCATCGAACTGAACGAAGCGCTGCACGCTCACAACTAAGGGCAGCGTCACACGTTATCTGTAGGAGCAGAGCTTGCTCGCGAAGAGGCCAGTGCGGCCGCCAAAACCTTCGCGGGCAAGCCTCGCTCCTACGGGTCAAGCATCCCCCGCCCATGTTCGACAGGGCCCGATAGCATGATGATTCTCTCCCCCTGGCGCGCCGACTTTCCGGCCATCGCCGCACTGCAACGGCAAGCCCAGACCTATCTGGACAACGCCGCCACCACGCAAAAACCCCAAGCCCTGCTCGACGCCCTGGCGCATTACTACGCCAATGGCGCCGCTAACGTGCATCGCGCGCAACACCTGCCGGGCGCCCACGCCACCCAGGCGTTCGAAGACAGCCGGCACAAGGCCGCGCAATGGCTCAATGCCGGTGACAGCGGGCAGATCATCTTTACCCACGGCGCGACCTCTGCGCTGAACCTCCTGGCCTATGGCCTGGAATCTCTATTCCAACCGGGCGATGAAATTGTCATCAGCGCCCTGGAGCATCACGCCAACCTGCTGCCCTGGCAGCAACTGGCCCATCGTCGCGACCTGAAACTGGTGGTGCTGCCACTGGATGCCTTTGGTGTGATCGACCTCGACGCGGCCAGCCAATTGATCGGCCCGCGCACCCGCCTGCTGGCGGTCAGTCAGTTGTCCAATGTGATTGGCGCCTGGCAGCCGTTGCCCGCGTTGCTGGCGATGGCCAAGGCCCATGGCGCGCTGACCGTCATCGATGGCGCCCAGGGCGTGGTCCATGGCCGTCATGACGTGCAGGCGCTGGGTTGCGATTTCTATGTGTTCTCCAGTCACAAGCTCTACGGCCCCGATGGCCTGGGCGTGTTGTTCGGGCGCAACGAAGCCCTGCAGCAACTGCGTCCCTGGCAGTTCGGCGGCGAGATGGTGCTGGACGCCAACTACCAGGACGCACGCTTTCGTCCGGCGCCGCTGGGTTTCGAGGCGGGCACACCGCCGGTTTCCAGCGTCATCGGCCTGGGCGCGACCCTGGATTACCTGAGCAATCTGGATCAGCACGCCGTTTGCGCCCATGAAGCGGCGCTGCATGACTGCCTGCTCAAGGGCCTGCAATCTCGCACGGGCGTCCGCCTGCTGGGCAAGCCGCAAGTGGCGCTGGCCAGTTTTACCGTCGAGGGTGTGCATAACTCGGATTTGGCGCACCTGCTGACCGAGCAAGGCATTGCCGTCCGCGCCGGTCACCACTGCGCCATGCCGCTGCTCAAAAGCTACGAGCTGGCCGGGGCGATTCGGGTGTCGCTGGCGCTGTACAACGATTCCGAAGATCTGGAACGCTTCTTCAGCGCACTGGACCAGGCGCTGGAGCTGCTGCGATGAACCTGCCTGCCGACGCCGTGGCTGCGCTGCAAGCCTTTCAGAACCTGCCGGGCTGGGAACAACGGGCTCGCTTGTTGATGCAATGGGGCGAGCGCCTGCCGGCGTTGAGTGATGTGGATAAAGTCGACGCCAACCGCGTGCATGGCTGCGAGAGCCAGGTGTGGCTGGTGGGCGAGTTGCAGGACGGCCACTGGCAGTTCCGGGCCGTTAGCGATGCGCGGTTGATTCGTGGGTTGGTGGCGTTGCTGCTGGCGCGGGTCAACGGATTGTCGGCGGCCGAGTTGCAGCAGGTGGATTTGCCCGGGTGGTTCGAGCAGCTTGGGCTGTCGCGGCAGTTGTCGCCGTCGCGCAGTAATGGCTTGAACGCCGTGCTTCAGCGGATGCGTGAACTGGCTGGTTGATCCCTGCAAAATTCCCGTGTAGGAGCTGCCGAAGGCTGCTCCTACAGGGGAAACCGCGTCAGGTTTGGGGTTTGATGCGATCCGCCGGCCGCCGCACGCCCGCCACGATCTTGTCCACAGCCTTGGTCGCCGCGACCATGCCGAACGTCGCCGTGACCATCATCACCGCGCCAAATCCCCCGGCGCAGTCCAGCTTCACGCCATCTCCGACAAAACTCTTCTGCAAGCAGATGCTGCCGTCCGGTTTCGGGTAGCGCAGCTGTTCGGTGGAGAACACGCACGGCACGCTGTAATGGCGGGTCACGGTGCGGGAGAAGCCGTAGTCACGGCGCAAGGTGGAGCGCACTTTGGAGGCCAGCGGGTCGTTGAAGGTGCGGTTCAGGTCGCAGACCTGGATCAGCGTCGGATCGATCTGCCCGCCCGCGCCGCCGGTGGTGATGATCTGGATCTTGCGCCGCTTGCACCAGGCGATCAGCGCCGCCTTGGCGTTGACGCTGTCGATGCAGTCGATCACGCAGTCGATGTTGGGCGTGATGTACTCGGCCATGGTGTCGCGGGTCACGAAATCGGCGACCGCATGCACCTTGCAATCCGGGTTGATCCCGCGCAGCCGCTCGGCCATGACCTCGACCTTGGGTTTGCCGACGGTGCTGTCCAGTGCGTGCAACTGGCGGTTGGCGTTGCTGACGCAGACGTCGTCCAGGTCAAACAGGGAAATCTCGCCCACTCCGCTGCGGGCCATGGCTTCCGCCGCCCAGGAACCGACGCCGCCGACGCCGACGATCGCCACATGGGCCGCACGCAGGCGTTCCAGCCCTTCGATCCCGTACAAACGGGCGATGCCAGCAAACCGCGGATCTTCTGTACTCATGACCATCACCTCAAAAACCGGCGCGCATTATAGGGCTTCGCAGCTGCAAGTTTTAAGCTTCAAGCTACAAGTGTAAGAACTTATGTGAATCAGAATTGCCCAACATCAGGCAATTCCCTGTCTGCTGTACGGTCAGGGAAGGCCCGGTGTAGGATGCGCGCCCCCGCTCTAGAGCAGCCGACAGCCAACCGTTCCTTCGTTCCACAGCCTTTGGAACCTGAAATAGCTATGTCATCCCGTAAATTTGGACTCAACCTGGTCGTGGTGCTCGCCATCGCGGCCTTGTTTACCGGCTTCTGGGCGTTGATCAACCGCCCGGTCACCGCCCCCAACTGGCCCGAGCAGATCTCCGGCTTCTCCTATTCGCCGTTCCAGCAAGGCCAATTCCCACAGAAGCAGCAGTACCCGTCTGACGATGAGATGCGCCGCGACCTGGAAATCATGAGCAAGCTGACGGACAACATCCGTACTTACTCGGTCGACGGCACCCTGGAAGACATCCCGAAACTGGCGGAAGAATTCGGCCTGCGGGTGACCCTGGGGATCTGGATCAGCCCGGATCAGGAACGCAACGAGCGGGAAATCGCCCGCGCCATCGAACTGGCCAATACCTCGCGCAGCGTGGTTCGCGTAGTGGTCGGCAACGAAGCGATCTTCCGCAAGGAAATCACCGCCAAGGACCTCAGTGTCATCCTCGATCGCGTCCGCGCGGCCGTGAAGGTGCCGGTGACCACGTCGGAGCAGTGGCACGTCTGGGAAGAACACCCGGAACTGGCCAAGCACGTCGACCTGATCGCCGCCCACGTCCTGCCCTACTGGGAATTCATCCCGATGGACAAGGCCGGGCAGTTCGTCCTCGACCGCGCCCGCGATCTGAAGAAGATGTTCCCGAAAAAGCCGCTGCTGCTGTCCGAAGTGGGCTGGCCGAGCAACGGCCGCATGCGCGGTGGCGCCGATGCGTCGCCCGCCGACCAGGCGATCTATCTGCGCACCCTGGTCAACAAGCTCAACCGCCAGGGCTTCAACTACTTCGTGATCGAAGCCTTCGACCAGCCGTGGAAGGCCAGTGACGAAGGTTCGGTGGGTGCCTACTGGGGCGTGTTCAACGCCGCCCGCCAGCAGAAATTCAACTTCGAAGGCCCGGTGGTCGCGATTCCGCAATGGCGGGTGCTGGCGATCGGTTCGGTGGTATTGGCGCTGCTGTCGCTGACCCTGCTGATGATCGACGGCTCGGCCCTGCGCCAGCGTGGCCGCACCTTCCTGACCTTCATCGCGTTCCTGTGCGGTTCGGTGCTGGTGTGGATCGGTTACGACTACAGCCAGCAATACAGCACCTGGTTCAGCCTGACGGTCGGCTTCCTCCTGGCGCTCGGTGCGCTGGGGGTGTTCATCGTGTTGCTCACCGAGGCTCACGAACTGGCCGAGGCGGTGTGGATTCACAAGCGCCGACGGGAATTCCTGCCGGTAGTGGGTGATTCCAACTATCGTCCGAAAGTCTCGATCCATGTGCCGTGCTACAACGAGCCGCCGGAGATGGTCAAACAGACCCTCAATGCCCTGGCCAACCTCGACTATCCGGACTTCGAAGTCCTGATCATCGACAACAACACCAAGGACCCGGCGGTCTGGGAACCGGTGCGTGACTATTGCGCCACCTTGGGTCCGCGCTTCAAATTCTTCCACGTCGCGCCATTGGCTGGCTTCAAGGGCGGCGCGCTGAACTACCTGATTCCGCACACCGCCAAGGATGCCGAAGTGATCGCGGTGATCGACTCCGATTACTGCGTGCACCCCAACTGGCTCAAGCACATGGTGCCGCACTTCGCCGATCCGAAGATCGCCGTGGTGCAGTCGCCGCAGGACTACCGCGACCAGAACGAAAGCACCTTCAAGAAGCTGTGCTACGCCGAATACAAGGGCTTCTTCCACATCGGCATGGTCACGCGCAACGACCGTGACGCGATCATCCAGCACGGCACCATGACCATGACCCGTCGCTCGGTGCTCGAGGAACTGGGCTGGGCCGACTGGTGCATCTGCGAAGACGCCGAGCTGGGCTTGCGTGTATTCGAGAAAGGCCTGTCGGCGGCGTACTACCACGACAGCTACGGCAAGGGCCTGATGCCCGATACTTTCATCGACTTCAAGAAACAGCGTTTCCGCTGGGCCTATGGCGCGATCCAGATCATCAAGCGACACACCCGCAGCCTGCTGCGCGGCAAGGACACCGAGCTGACCCGCGGCCAGCGCTACCACTTCCTCGCGGGCTGGCTGCCGTGGGTGGCGGACGGCATGAACATCTTCTTCACCGTCGGCGCGCTGTTGTGGTCGGCGGCGATGATCATCGTGCCGCAGCGGGTCGATCCGCCGCTGCTGATTTTCGCGATCCCGCCGTTGGCGCTGTTCGTGTTCAAGGTCGGCAAGATCATCTTCCTCTACCGTCGCGCCGTCGGCGTGAACCTCAAGGATGCGTTCTGCGCGGCCCTGGCTGGCCTGGCGTTGTCGCACACCATCGCCAAGGCGGTGCTGTACGGTTTCTTCACCAGCAGCATTCCGTTTTTCCGCACCCCGAAGAACGCCGACAATCACGGCTTCTGGGTGGCGATTTCGGAAGCGCGCGAAGAGCTGTTCATCATGCTCCTGCTGTGGGGCGCGGCGCTGGGGATCTTCCTGGTCAACGGCATGCCGAGCAACGACATGCGCTTCTGGGTGACCATGCTGCTGGTGCAGTCGCTGCCCTACCTGGCGGCGCTGATCATGGCGTTCCTGTCATCGCTGCCAAAACCTGCGGCCGAAGTGGAAACGGCGCCTGCGCTGTAAATCTTCACCGATGTACTAAACGGCGGCCTATGGTCGCCGTTTTGCTTTAAGATAACCGCCATTTTGCGGGGCCCTGTCCCCCACATTCCCTGTAGGAGCGAGGCTTGCCCGCGAACGAAGCGACTCGGTGTAACAGATACACCTCATCATCGTTCTTCGCGGGCAAGCCTCGCTCCTACTACGATCTTCCGGAGTTTTTTCCATGACGGCCCACGCCGACCTTTCGCCGACCCTCCAACTCGCCATCGACCTGATCCGCCGTCCGTCCGTGACGCCGGTCGACGCCGATTGCCAGAAGCAGATGATGCAGCGCCTGGGCGATGCCGGTTTTGCACTGGAACCGATGCGTATCGAAGATGTGGACAACTTCTGGGCCACCCACGGCAAGCACGACGGCCCGGTGCTGTGCTTCGCCGGCCACACCGACGTGGTGCCGACCGGTCCCGTGACCGCCTGGCAGATCGACCCGTTCAATGCCGTGATCGACGAACACGGCATGCTCTGCGGCCGTGGCGCGGCGGACATGAAAGGCAGCCTGGCGTCCATGACCGTGGCCGCCGAGCGCTTCGTCGCCGACTACCCGGATCACAAGGGCAAGGTCGCGTTCCTGATCACCAGCGACGAGGAAGGCCCGGCGCACCACGGCACCAAGGCGGTGGTCGAGCGTCTGGCGGCCCGCAAGGAGCGTCTGGACTGGTGCATCGTCGGCGAGCCGTCGAGCACTTCCCTGGTCGGTGACGTGGTCAAGAACGGCCGTCGCGGTTCCCTCGGCGCCAAGCTGACCGTACGCGGTGTGCAAGGTCACGTGGCCTACCCGCACCTGGCCAAGAACCCGATCCACCTCGCCGCCCCGGCCCTGGCCGAACTGGCCGCCGAGCATTGGGACCACGGCAATGATTTCTTCCCGCCGACCAGCTTCCAGATCTCCAACGTCAACTCCGGCACCGGCGCGACCAACGTGATTCCCGGTGACCTGGTGGCGGTGTTCAATTTCCGCTTCTCCACCGAGTCCACGGTAGAAGGCCTGCAGAAGCGCGTGGCCGATATCCTCGACAAGCACGACCTGGACTGGCACATCGACTGGGCGCTGTCCGGCCTGCCGTTCCTCACCGAACCGGGCGCGCTGCTCGACGCGGTCTCCTCGAGCATCAAGGACATCACCGGTCGCGAAACCAAGGCCTCCACCAGCGGCGGCACCTCCGACGGTCGCTTCATCGCCACCATGGGCACCCAGGTGGTCGAGCTGGGCCCGGTCAACGCCACCATCCACCAGGTCAACGAGCGCGTACTGGCCGCCGACCTCGATGTGCTGACCGAGATCTACTACCAGACCCTCGTCAAGTTGCTCGCCTGATGCTTGCTTGCCCGATCTGCAGCGAGCCGCTCAATGCGGTGGACAACGGCGTGGTCTGCCCCGCCGGGCATCGGTTCGACCGTGCACGCCAGGGTTACTTGAACCTGTTGCCGGTGCAGCACAAGAACAGCCGTGATCCTGGGGATAACCAGGCGATGGTCGAAGCCCGTCGCGACTTCCTCAATGCCGGGCACTATGCGCCGGTGGCCAGGCGCCTGGCGGAACTGGCGGCCGGTTACGCGCCAGCGCGCTGGGTCGACATCGGCTGCGGCGAGGGTTACTACACCGCGCAGATCGCCGAAGCCCTGCCGGACGCCGATGGCTACGCCCTGGACATTTCCCGGGAAGCGGTCAAACGCGCCTGCAAACGCAATCCGAAACTGACCTGGTTGATCGCCAGCATGGCCCGGGTGCCGCTGGCCTCGGGCAGCTGCCAGTTCCTGGCCAGCGTCTTCAGCCCGCTGGATTGGGAAGAAGCCAAGCGCCTGCTCAGCCCCGGCGGCGGCCTGATGAAAGTCGGGCCGACCAGCGGCCACCTGATGGAATTGCGCGAGCGGCTGTACGACGAAGTCCGCGAATACACCGACGACAAGCATCTGGCCCTGGTGCCCGAAGGTATGGCGCTGGCCCACAGCGAAACCCTGGAATTCAAACTGACGCTAACCAGCGGTCAGGACCGGGCGAACCTGCTGGCCATGACGCCCCACGGCTGGCGCGCCAGTGCCGAGCGCCGGGCCGCGGTGATCGAGCAGGCCGAGCCGTTCGAGGTCACGGTCTCGATGCGCTACGATTATTTCGTTCTTCAATAACCCGACCATTTGGCCCTGGACGACGGTTCAAGGCCGGCTAAATCCGCGAATGGATTTTTCAGACACGCAACGAGGACATCCATGCGCCAGCCCGATATCGAGATTTACCTGAAAGACGCCGACGTCGACCACAAGGCCATCGCCGCCTGGCTCGGCGCCGCGCTGGGCCCGTGCAGCGACTGGGTGCAGAAAGGCCAGACCTTCAAGTGCAAGGCCGGCAACGTCCCGGTGACCTGGCTGCCCAAGGCCGTGGGCAAATGGAACAGCCTGTACCTGGAAAGCGACGAGACCCCGTGGGACGACGACATCGCCTGCGCCCGCGCAGCCTTCGCCGCGCTGAACGTCGAAGTACGTTGCGCGCCGGGCAGCTGGGTCGAGGAAGAAAGTGAAGAAGCGGCGGATCGCTGGATTCGCATCAGCGCCGATGGTGAGGAAGAGATCGTCTGGCGGACTGCCTAAGCTTCAAGCTTCAAGCTTCAAGCCCCAAGCCCCAAGCCAATCTGCTTGCAGCTTGAGGCTTGCAGCTTGCAGCTTCCTACTACAGCCCTACCACATCCTCAGCCTGCAACCCCTTCTGCCCTTCCACCACCGCGTATTCAACCTGCTGACCTTCAGTCAGCGAACGGTGGCCTTCGCCGCGGATCGCACGGTAGTGCACGAACACGTCCACCCCATCCGGACGCTGAATGAAGCCGTAGCCCTTGGCGTCGTTGAACCACTTCACGTTGCCGGTTTCACGTGTTGCCATCTGTTCATACTCCTTTTTTATTATTGATCGGGCTTTTCGCAGGAAAGCCTCGGGAACATCAGTCGCACATGCTGGCCCAATGCAGGCAGGCGACAGAGCGCCGAGTATATGACACGCGCAAAAACTCTCAACTAGAGTTTACTTCGCCGCTTTTTGCCGATTTTCAGCGAATACGGCAAACTATCGAGCTCCCGAGCAAACGCTCGGTTTTTTTTCACTCAAGCAGATGCCGTATGACCCGTTCCCCGTTCCGCCGTCTTGTGTTTGGCACCCTGCGCCGACTGCTGTACCTCTGGGTTCGCTCGGAGACGATCAACCAGTCGTCGTTCACCCTCAACCTCGACCGCAGTCGTCCGGTGTTCTACGTCCTGCAAAACCCCTCCCTGACCGACCTCGCCGTGGTCGACACCGAATGCAGCAAGGCCGGCCTGCCGCGTCCGGTGCTGCCGGTATCGGTGGGTAACCTGCTGGAGCCGGCAGCCTTCTTCTACCTGACCCCGGACCCGGACTGGCTCGGTCGCCAGGACAACCGCGGCGCGCCACCCACCCTCACGCGCCTGGTCAGCGCCCTGAGCCAGAACGCCGCCGAAGACGCGCAGATCATTCCGGTCAGCGTGTTCTGGGGCCAGTCGCCGGACAGCGAATCGAGCCCTTGGAAATTGCTCTTCGCCGACAGCTGGGCGGTCACCGGCCGCCTGCGTCGTCTGCTGAGTATCATCGTGCTGGGGCGCAAGACCCGCGTGCAGTTCTCCGCGCCGATCCATCTGCGCGAGCTGATCAATCACGACAAGGGCCACGAACGTACCGTGCGCATGGCCCAGCGCATTCTGCGGGTGCATTTCCGCAACCTGAAAACCGCCGTGATCGGCCCGGACATTTCCCACCGCCGCAATCTGGTCAAAGGCCTGGTCAACCAGCCGATGGTCAAGCAGGCGATCCTCGATGAAGCCGAGCGCGAAAACATCTCCCCGGAAAAGGCCAAGGCCCAGGCCCTGCGCTACGGCAACGAGATCGCTTCGGACTACACCTACACCGCGATTCGCTTCCTCGAAGTGGTGCTGAGCTGGTTCTGGAACAAGATCTACGACGGCATCAAGCTCAACAACATCGAAGGCGTGCAGAAAATCGCCCCGGGGCACGAAGTGATCTACGTGCCGTGCCACCGCAGCCATATCGACTACCTGCTGCTGTCCTATCTGCTGTTCCGCAACGGCCTGACCCCGCCGCACATCGCCGCCGGAATCAACCTGAACATGCCGGTGATCGGCGGCCTGCTGCGCCGTGGCGGCGCGTTCTTCATGCGCCGCACCTTCAAGGGCAACCCGCTCTACACCTCGGTGTTCAACGAGTACCTGCACACCCTGTTCACCAAGGGTTTCCCGGTGGAGTACTTCGTCGAAGGCGGCCGCTCACGCACCGGGCGCATGCTGCAACCCAAGACCGGGATGCTGGCGATCACCCTGCGCAGCTTTTTGCGTTCCTCGCGGATGCCGATCGTGTTCGTGCCGGTGTACATCGGTTATGAGCGCGTGCTGGAAGGCCGCACTTACCTGGGCGAACTGCGCGGGGCGAGCAAGAAGAAGGAATCGATCTTCGATATTTTCAAGGTCATCGGCGCCCTCAAGCAGCGTTTCGGCCAGGTGGCAGTGAACTTCGGTGAGCCGATCAAACTGGCGGAGTTCCTCGACAGCGAACAGCCAGGCTGGCGCAAACAGGAACTCGGCCCGCAGTTCAAACCGGCCTGGCTCAACGAAACCACCAACCGTCTCGGCGAGAAAGTCGCGCAGCATCTGAACGAAGCGGCGGCAATCAACCCGGTCAACCTGGTGGCGCTGGCACTGCTGTCCACCAGCCGCCTGGCCCTGGACGACCGCGCCATGGCCCGGGTGCTGGATCTGTACCTGGCACTGCTGCGCAAGGTGCCTTACTCGCCGCACACCACTCTGCCGCAAGGTGATGGCCGGGCGCTGATCGAGCATGTGAAGGACATGGATCTGCTCTCGGAGCAGAGCGATGCCCTGGGCAAGATCCTGTATCTGGATGAGCAAAACGCCGTCCTGATGACCTACTACCGCAACAACGTGCTGCACATCTTCGCCCTGCCGGCGCTGCTGGCGAGCTTCTTCCAGAGCGCCTCGCGCATGAGCCGCGAACAGATCCTGCGCTACACTCGCGCGCTGTATCCGTACCTGCAATCGGAGCTGTTCATTCGCTGGTCGCTGGATGAGCTCGATGGCGTGATCGATCAATGGCTGGAAGCGTTCGTCGAGCAAGGCCTGCTGCGTTTCGAGAACGATGTCTACCTGCGCCCGGCGCCAAGTTCGCGGCATTTCGTGCTGCTGACCCTGTTGTCCAAGAGCATTGCCCAGACCCTGCAGCGCTTCTACATGACCGTTTCCCTGCTGCTCAACAGCGGCCAGAACAGCATCAGCGCCGAAGAGCTGGAGGACCTGTGCACGGTCATGGCCCAGCGCCTGTCGATCCTGCACGGCCTGAACGCGCCGGAGTTCTTCGACAAGAGCCTGTTCCGCCATTTCATCCAGACGATGCTCGATCTTGAAGTGCTCAAGCGCGACGAGGCCGGCAAGCTGGGCTATCACGAACTGCTGGGCGAACTGGCCGAAGGCGCGGCCAAGCGGGTGTTGCCGGCGGAGATTCGTCTGTCGATCCGCCAGGTGGCGCTGCATCGCAGCGAAGATGCCGCCGATCAACCCGCAACGCCTGAACAAAGCGTCTAAATTGATCAAGGCGCCAGGCGGGTCTGGCGCCCTCGATACGGAGATCATCCGATGAAAAAACTGTCCCTGCTCGCAGCCGCCGTACTGCTCAGCGCCTGCCAGCATCCAACCCCGGCGCCCAAGGCCTCCCTCGATGGCGAAGTCTTCTACCTGCAACGCATCGCCCTGCCGCCCACCGCGATCCTCAGCGTCAGCCTGCAAGACATTTCGCTCGCCGATGCCCCGGCCAAAGTCATCGACGAACAGCGTGGCCCGGTCAAAGGCCAGGTGCCGTTGCCGTTCCACCTGAGCTACGACCCGGCGAAGGTCGAAGCCAATCACCGTTATTCGATCAACGCTCGCATCGAAGTCGATGGCAAACTGCTGTTCATCACCACCGAGAACCACGCCGTGCGCCTGGACGGCAGCGATCCACAACCTGTGAAGGTCCGCGTTGACGCGGCCCGCTAAGCCTCTAATGAAGTAAGTCTCTTTTGAAAAAGGAAGTTGCCATGTTCCGCCCTACTCTCCGCTTTGCCGGCCTGTGCGCAGGTTTGATGATCAGTGTCAGCGCGATGGCGCTGTCGCTCAGCGACCTGTCACAGAAAGACGCCACCGGCGGGCTCAAGGACGCCCTGACCCAGGGCGCGCAACTGGCCGTGAAACAACTGGGCACGCCGGGTGGTTTCAGCAACAACCCGGACGTGAAGATCGAACTGCCGGGCAAACTGGGCAAGGTCGCCAGCAAAATGAAGCAGTTCGGCATGGGTGATCAGGTCGATGAACTGGAAGCCAGCATGAACAAGGCCGCGGAAACCGCCGTGGTCCAGGCCCAACCGATCCTGGTCGATGCCGTGAAGAAAATGACCGTCGAAGACGCAAAGGGCATCCTCAGCGGCGGCAACGACTCGGCCACCCAGTACCTGAACAAGACCAGCCGCGAACAGATCCGCGCCAAGTTCCTGCCGATCGTCAAGCAGGCCACCGACCAGGTCGGCCTGGCCAAGCAATACAACTCATTCGCCGGCCAGGCCGCGACCATGGGCGTGATCGACGCCAAGAGCGCCAATGTCGAAAACTACGTCACCGAACAAGCCCTCAACGGCCTGTTCGAAATGATCGGCAAACAGGAAGAAACCATCCGCAAAGACCCTGCCGCCGCCGCGACCAGCCTGGCGAAGAAAGTGTTCGGAGCACTCTGACCCGCCCCGCATGAAAACCTGTGGGAGCGGGCTTGCTCGCGAAGGCGGTGTGTCAGTCTCTGATGATGTTGACTGCCAGACCGCTTTCGCGAGCAAGCCCGTTCCCACAGGACACTAAACTGCCAAACCACCCCGCAGAAAGAACACCCACTCACGCCCCATCCTTCTTTTCTCGAACACATTCAAATCGACCAGCCCGTTCAAGGTCGTCGAAGCCGTGTTGTGAGAGCACCCCAGATGCTCCTTCACATTGCCTGCCGTGAACTCCTTGGCCATCCCGCTCTTGGCCACCTGAAATACGGCTCGCTGCCTCTCGGTTAGTCGGTGAAAAAAGCCCGACTCCATGAGCCAGCGATCAAAGTGATCGGCGTGCGCCAAACTTTTCCGATAAGCCGCGGTAAAACGGCCTACAGCCCGAAGCACCACCGAACACTGGAAATCGATGAAATAGGTAAGGTCCAGGTCATCCGACTCGGTGTTCAGGTATGAACGCCCGTATTTCACCGGTGCGCTACGCAGCAAAACACTGATCGCAATGTAGCGAAACGCCGAAAAGTCATTCTTGAACATGAACCAATAGAACAACGCCCGCGCAACCCGGCCGTTGCCGTCTCGGAAGGGATGTTCGTAGCCCAACGCAAAATGCAGGGCGATGCCTTTGATCAACGGGTGAAGATAGTCCTTTTGCTCAATGTCGCTGTGGGGCTGATTGATCCATTCCACCAATCCCTGCAACCGGTCCGTCTGCCCTTTTGCAGGAGGCGGCGTATATACGGTTTGCCCTTCGCCGTCCTGCACCACCACGTCATCGTTGCACCTGAAGATTCCCGGCGAGTAACGCGCATCATCGATACCCTCGACGCCCACCCGGTGCATGGCCAGGATCAGTCTGGCGCTCAAGGGATCATGACGCTGTTCCCAGGCGAAGTTCATCATCTTGAAATTGCCGATCACCATCCGCTCATCCGGCGTGCGCGGCAGGCGTTTGCGCTTGAGCATGTCCTTGGCCACCTGCGTAGTCGTTGCCGCGCCCTCGAGCTGGCTGCTGCTGATGGCCTCGTCCTCGATCAGGTCGTTGAGCAGATAACTGAAGTGTGCGTGTTCGCCGATCTGGCTGGTCATGAACTCCAGCGCTGCCGTGGTCGCTTGCCGGTCAACGGCCGAGATTGCCTTCTGTGCCAGCGGTGTGAGCACGAAGTTGCTCGACTGAGGTGACTCACCCAGAGGCAAAAGGCTGGAGTACTGCGCGGTCCGCGCCTTCTTCACCAGCGCCCAGCACAGATTCGAATCCAGCCCCGGCGGCCAGCGGTAGCGCAGTTCGTGAAACGGTCGATAGCGGCCTTGATCGTCCAGTGGCTTGAGCAGCGCAAGGTAATCGGCGAGACGTTCCTTGTGGGGAGACTGACCGAGCCGGTCGAACACGGGGTCGAGCCGGCCTTGCAGTCGGGGTGGTTTTTTCATGGGTGCGGCCTCGGTAGCCCTCAAAAACGAGGATCGAGTACAGCACCGTGATGACCACCCCTCAATATCAGACGTTTCCGAAACTTATGTAGGAGCTGCCGCAGGCTGCGATCTTTTGATCTTGCTTCTGAAAATCAAAAGATCGCAGCCTTCGGCAGCTCCTACACGGAGGAAGAGAGCGTCAGAGGCTATCTTTGCGAACGCGGAACCACGCTGCGTACAACGCCGGCAGGAACAGCAGCGTCAATGCCGTCGCGACGATCAGCCCGCCCATGATCGCCACGGCCATTGGCCCGAAGAACACGCTGCGTGACAGCGGGATCATGGCCAGGACGGCGGCGAGTGCGGTCAGGACGATCGGGCGGAAGCGGCGGACGGTGGCTTCGATGATGGCTTGCCAGGGCTTGAGGCCGGCGGCGATGTCCTGTTCGATCTGATCCACCAGGATCACCGAGTTACGCATGATCATCCCCGACAGGGCGATGGTGCCGAGCATCGCCACGAAACCGAACGGCTGGCGGAAGACCATCAGGAACAGGGTGACGCCGATCAGGCCCAACGGTGCCGTCAGGAACACCATCGCCGTGCGCGAGAAGCTGCGCAGTTGCAGCATCAGCAACGTCAGTACGACCACGATGAACATCGGCACACCGGCGTTGACCGACTTCTGACCACGCTCGGAATCTTCCACGGTGCCACCCACATCCAGCAGATAACCGTCAGGCAGTTCGGCGCGGATCGGGTCGAGGGTCGGCATGATCTGTTTCACCAGGGTCGCCGGTTGTTCCTTGCCGTAGATGTCGGCGCGAACCGTCACGTTGGGCAGGCGGTTGCGGTGCCAGATCACGCCTTCTTCGAAGCCGTATTCCAGGGACGCGATCTGCGACAGGGCGACGCTGCGGCCGTTGTCGGTCGGCACCGCCAGGCTCGGCAGCAGCGACAGTTCGGTGCGCTCGTGCACGGTGCCGCGCAGCAGGATCTCGATCAGCTCGTTGTCCTCGCGGTACTGGCTGACGCTGGAACCGGTGAGCGAGCTCTGCAGGAACTTCGACAGGTTCGCCGTGCTCACGCCCAGCGCCCGCGCGCGGTCCTGATCGATGTTCAGGTAGACGACCTTGCTCGGCTCTTCCCAGTCCAGATGGACGTTGGCCACATGGCGATTCTCCCGCACCTTGGCCGCCACCTTGCGAGCCAGCGCACGGACTTCCTCGATGTGTTCCCCGGTCACCCGGAACTGGATCGGATAGCCCACGGGCGGGCCGTTTTCCAGGCGCGTGACCCGCGAACGCAGGGCCGGGAATTGTTCGTTGAGAGTCGTGATCAACCAGCTGCGCAGGGCTTCACGTTCCTCGATGGATTTCGCCAACACCACGAACTGCGCAAAGCTCGGCGCCGGCAGTTGCTGATCCAGCGGCAGATAGAAACGCGGCGAACCGGTGCCCACATACGCCACGTAGTTATCGATCCCGGCCTTGTCCTTGAGCATCGCCTCAAGACGCTTGACCTCGTCGGTGGTGTTGCTCAGCGAAGCGCCTTCGGCCAGCTTCAGGTCGACCATCAACTCCAGTCGACCCGACGCCGGGAAAAATTGCTGCGGTACAAAACGGAAAAGGGCTACAGAGGCGATGAACAGAATCACCGTCGCCACAATCACCGTCTTGCGCCGACGCACGCACCACTCCACCACGCGTCGCACCCGCTGGTAAAACGGCGTGCCGTATGGATCGGGCTGATCAGGACCGTGTTTGGCGGCATGAATTTTCGCCAGATCCGGCAGGAGTTTTTCCCCCAGGTAAGGCACGAACACCACCGCCGCCACCCAGGACGCCAGCAGCGCGATGGTCACCACCTGGAAGATCGAACGGGTGTACTCGCCGGTGCCCGATTGCGCGGTGGCGATCGGCAGGAACCCAGCCGCGGTGATCAGCGTACCGGTGAGCATGGGGAACGCGGTACTGGTCCAGGCATAACTGGCCGCCTTGATCCGGTCGAAGCCCTGTTCCATTTTGATCGCCATCATTTCCACGGCGATGATCGCGTCGTCCACCAGCAAGCCCAGCGCCAGCACCAGCGCGCCGAGGGAGATCTTGTGCAGGCCGATGCCGAAGTAATACATGGTGGCGAAGGTCATCGCCAACACCAGCGGAATCGCCAGGGCCACCACCATGCCGGTGCGCACGCCGAGGGAGAAAAAGCTCACCAGCAACACGATCGCCAGCGCTTCCACCAGCACCTGGACGAACTCGCCGACCCCGGTTTTCACCGCCGCCGGTTGATCGGACACCTTGCGCAGCTGCATGCCGGCCGGCAGGTTTTTCTGGATGCGGGCAAATTCCAGTTCCAGCGCCTTGCCCAGCACCAGAATGTCGCCGCCGTCCTTCATGGCCACGGCCAGGCCGATAGCGTCCTCGCCCATGAAGCGCATGCGCGGTGCCGGTGGATCGTTGAAACCCCGGCGTACATCGGCCACGTCGGAGATACGGAAGGTGCGATCCGCGACCCGGATCGGGAAGTTTTTTATTTCATCGACTGTCTGAAAATTCCCCGAGACCCGTAGCTGCAATCGCTCGCTGCTGGTTTCGAAGAACCCGGCGGTGGACACCGCGTTCTGTTCTTCAAGCGCCTGCTGCACCGCCGCCAGGGGCAGGCCGAGGGTGGCGAGTTTGACGTTGGACAGTTCGATCCAGATCTTTTCGTCCTGCAAACCCAGCAGGTCGACCTTGCCCACATCCTTGACCCGTTGCAGCTGGATCTGGATGCGGTCGGCGTAATCCTTGAGCACCGCGTAATCGAAACCGTCGCCCGTCAGCGCGTAGATGTTACCGAAGGTGGTGCCGAACTCATCGTTGAAGAACGGCCCCTGAATGCCCGGCGGCAGGGTGTGGCGAATGTCGCTGACCTTCTTGCGCACCTGATACCAGAGCTCCGGAATCTCCACCGAGTGCATGGAGTCGCGGGCAATGAAAGTCACCTGGGATTCGCCGGGGCGGGAGAACGACACGATGCGCTCGTACTCGCCGGTTTCCATCAGCTTCTTTTCGATGCGTTCGGTGACCTGGCGCGAGACTTCCTGCGCCGTCGCGCCTGGCCAGTTGGTGCGGATCACCATGGCCTTGAAGGTAAACGGCGGGTCTTCGCTCTGGCCCAGCTTGGTGTAGGAAAGTGCGCCAACGATGGCCAGCAACAGCATCAGGAACAGTACGATCTGGCGGTTACGCAGCGCCCATTCGGAAAGATTGAAGCCCATCGGGGATTACTCCTTGTCCGCCAGATTGACCACGCGGTTGGAGCGATCCACCGGGCGCACCTGCTGCCCGTCCAGAAGCACATGGACGCCGGCGGCCACCACCCAGTCGCTGGCGTTGAGACCTTCGAGTACCGGCACGGTTTTCTCGCCGAAAGCGCCGACCCGCACCGGAGTCTTTTTCAGGGTGTTGTTGGCGCTGACGACCCAGACGTAGGTCACGCCGTTTTCCGCGGTAAGCGCGGACAGTGGCACCGAGAGCGGCACGGTCTCGGCGGTCTGCACGTAGACCCGGGCGCTTTGGCCCAGCTCGGCCGCGACCTTGCCTGCGTTGAAGGCGATGCGTGCGGCGAAGGTGCGGGATTTTGGATCGGCGGCCGGCGAGAGTTCGCGGATGTGCCCGGCGAAACGCTGGCCCGGTTGCGTCCACAGTTCCACCGACACCGGCTGGCCAACCTTGAAGCGACCGAAGCTCTGCTCCGGCAGGCTGATCGACACTTCGCGCTCGCCATCGGTGGCCAGGGTGAACACCGTCTGCCCCGCCGCCACCACTTGCCCGACTTCCAGCGCACGCTTGGCCACGACGCCATCCTGGGGCGCACGCAGCACGGCGTAACTGGCCTGGTTGGTCGAGACGTTGAATTCGGCCTTGATCTGCTTGAGACGGGCTTCGCCGGAGCGGTAGAGGTTTTCCGCGTTGTCGTACTGCGAGCGGCTGACCATCTGACGGTCCATCAGGGTCTTGTAGCGATCACGCTCGGCGCGCACCAGATTGAGGTTGGCTTCGGCGGCGGCCACCTGGGCACGGGTGGCTTCCAGTTGCAGGCGCACATCCTGGGGATCGAGTTCGGCCAGGGGTTGATCGGCCTTGACCCGCTGCCCTTCCTCGACCAGTCGTCGGCTGACTTTACCGCCGATGCGGAAGGCCAGATCCGGCTCGTAGCGGGCACGGACTTCACCGGGATAGCTCTCGGTCGCCTGGGCCGAAGGCTCTGGCTGGACCACCATGGCCGGGCGCACGGTGGTTTGCGGCGCCTCTTCGTGACCACACGCCGTCAATAAAAAAGCCAGGCTGACTGGCAATGCGAGGGACAAGGCATAGCGGAACATGGTGAAGGACCTTTCGCCAAGGGTGCTTGGAATAATTATACTGGCCGGTATGTTATTAATAGCAAACTCACCAGTCCAGTAATAAAAGCGCATATGCCGAATAGTCCTTCAGTACCCAACGGCCCAGGCCGCCCCAAGGATCTGGCCAAGCGCCAGGCGATCCTCGACGCGGCCAAGACGCTGTTCCTCACCAAGGGATATGCCAACACCAGCATGGACGCTGTCGCCGCCGAAGCCGGCGTTTCGAAACTCACGGTCTACAGTCACTTCAATGACAAGGAGACGCTGTTCTCCGCCGCCGTGGTGGCCAAGTGCGAGGAGCAGTTGCCGCCGCTGGTTTTTGAACTGCCCCAGGGCGTGGCGGTGCAAACCGTGCTGCTGAACATCGCCCGCGGCTTTCATCATCTGATCAACAGCGACGAGTCGGTGAACCTGCACCGCCTGATCATGGCCCTGGGCAGCCAGGACCCGAAGCTCTCGCTGATCTTCTTCGAAGCCGGCCCGCAGCGCATGCTGCAAGGCATGGAGCGGCTATTGAGCAAGGTGGATCAGAGCGGCGAGTTGCGCATCGACAAGCCCCGCAATGCAGCCGAGCACTTCTTCTGCCTGCTCAAGGGGGCGGCGAACTTTCGCTTGCTGTTTGGCTGTGGCGAACCGTTGACCGAAGAGGCGGCGGAGAGCCATGTGCGGGAGGTGGTGGAGCTGTTCATGCGGGCTTATCGGCCTTAGCCAGCCATTCGTACGTCTTCGCGGGCAAGCCTCGCTCCTACAGGTTTTGCGTACCGTAGGAGCGAGGCTTGCCCGCGAATGGAACGACTCGGTCTTACGACTTGAGCGCCTTCTTGGGATAAATGTCATACCGACTGGACTTGCCATCCAGCGCATGGCTCGGCTTGGGCCCCTCGATACACGGCGCCTTGCGCGGGCGCTTGACCACGACCCGGTGGGTCGCCAGCGCCAACGCCGCCTGAAGCAAGGCAGGGGCATCCGGGTCGTCGCCCACCAGCGGCCGGAACAGGCGCATTTCCTTCTTCACCAGCGCGGTTTTCTCGCGATGCGGAAACATCGGGTCGAGATAGATCACCTGCGGCGGCTCGCCTTCCCAGTTGTTCATCACCTCGATCGAATTGCCCTTGAGCAGATGCATGCGCGCCACGATCGGCGCCACGTCGAAATCCTCCGCGCCACGGGCCAGGCCATCTTCGAGCAAGGCCCCGATCAGCGGCTGGCGCTCGATCAGGCTCATCTCGCAGCCTAGGCTGGCCAGCACGAACGCGTCCTTGCCCAACCCCGCCGTGGCATCCAGCACCCGTGGACGCACGCCCTGGGCGATACCGACCGCCTTGGCGATCATCTGGCCGTTGCCGCCGCCATACAGCCGACGATGGGCCGCGCCCCCCTCGACGAAGTCCACCCGCACCGGCCCCGGCGCGTCCGGGCCGAGCTGTTGCAGCTGCAAGCCCTGCTCGCCGACCTGCAAGGCGAACTCACCATCATCCACCTGCAACGGCAGGCCCAGACGCTCGGCCCAGTGCTCGGCCTGTGGCTGAAAAGTCTCGCCCAGCGCCTGGACATGGATGCGGCACGCTGCCGGTTGATCAATCATTGGAAAATACGCTCAAAAAATTAATGATCGGCAAAATCGGCCGATAACAAAACTATCGAGCATTTTGCCAGAGCCGAGCGTCGACCGAGAGTCATGTCAGACATTCAACCCATCATCTCCGGTTTTATTTCGCCCTACGGCGACTACAACCGGCAAAACACCCAGGCACTGAGCGGTGTCAGCCACATCTGGCAGGATTTCTTTGCCAGAGCGCTGTCCGAACAGTCGGGTGAGGTGCTGCCTGAATCGCTGAACTTTCCACCGGTGGATCTCGAAAGCCCGGACGAACCCACCGTCGGCAGCGAACTGCTGGCGCACATCGTCGCCCAGCGTGAATGCGACGTGAAAGACAACGAGGTTCGCCCGCCCGAGCCGCTGTTCCTGCCGATTGCCGAGTTCGAAATGGACCTCGCCGACAAACCTTTCCCACCGTTCCCGCCGGAAGAAATCGTCGCCCAACAGCGCGAGCAGAATTTCGACAGCGGCTGGGTCCGCCCGATCGTGCTGACTGCCGGTCAACCGGTGCCAGAAGCCGGCCCTGGGCCACAACCGCGTCCATTGCACCTGCCGATCGCCGAGTTCGAACTCGATCTGCTGGACAAGCCTTTCCCGCCGTTCTCGCCGGAAGACATGGTCGAACAGCAGAAACAACTGGATTTCGATAGCCGCTGGGCGCGCCCGATCGTCCTGCAGAACCTGCGCCTCGCCGCCTGATCCCCGCCCTCAGTTACAGACCCACCACGGCCCGACATCGACATGAAAGTGATTGCGATGGGCGGCGTTGTAATCCGGACTCAACACCACGCTGAACAGGCCACAGGCACCGTCGCGGACCTGCCTTAGAAACTGCGCATCCTGATTGTCCTTGGGCCAGTCCTTGAGCACGCTGATGGCGCGGCCATCGGCCAGGCGGAAACCGGCGATATCCAGGGCATTGGCCGACGCGTGCTGGCTTAGGCGACCACTTTCGCGGCCGTAGACATTGCGACAGGCAAAGCTTCCCAGATGATCGACCCGCGCCACATTCTGGCCGTAGATAGCCTGCGCCGCCGGTTGCAACGCGTGATGCTCGAACAGGGCGAAGGACACCGCCAGACGGCAGCTGGCGAGGAAGCTGCTGCTCAACGCTACATCGCCGCCCTGTACCCGCAGGGCGTCAATCAGCGGGCATTTGGCGTCAGGGCTGTCGGCCTGACGGGTCACCCGCAGGCCGGAACTGCTCAGGGCCTGATCACAGAGCTGCGGATCGGCCCGCAGGCGCATCAGCTTGTAGCGGGTCAGCAGGTTCGGCGGCGCCTTCACATCCAGCGGCGCCCAGGGATTCCACTGCGGCGGCACGGACACCCAGCCTCGCCAGACGCCCAAACCCGCCGCCGCCATCATCGACAGCCCCAGCAACAGCCACCAACGCAAGCGCATCGTCAGCCTTTGAAGAACTGATTGGCCTGAGCGTAGGGCATGGAGCGCGAGGTGAAGCTGAAGGTGCCCGAGGTCCTGATCTCTTCGGCCGCGCGGTAGAACTCGCCCAGTGCCGCCAGGGCCAGCGCCGAGCCGACACTGACGCGTTTGACGCCCATTTCGCCGAGCTGCTCGACCGTCAGCTTCAAGCCGCCGGACATCAGCACATTGACCGGTTTCGGCGCCACGGCGCGAACCACCGCCAACACCTCATCGGCGTTACGCAACCCCGGCGCATACAGTACGTCGGCGCCAGCTTCGGCGAACGCCTGCAAGCGGCGAATGGTGTCGTCCAGGTCCGGATTGCCGTGCAGGTAATTTTCGGCCCGGGCGGTCAGCGTGAACGGGAACGGCAAGCTGCGCGCGGCAGCAACGCAGGCCTTGACCCGGGCCACGGCATGCTCGAAGCAATAGATGGGCGTGTCCGGGCGGCCGGTGGCGTCTTCGATCGAACCGCCGACGGCGCCCGCGCCAGCCGCGCGCACGATGCTCTGCGCGCATTCGGCGGGGTCATCGGCAAAACCGTTTTCCAGATCGACCGACACCGGCAGGTCGGTAGCGGCAACGATCGCCCTGACGTTGGCCAAGGTGTCGTCCAGGGTCAGGCCGCCATCTGGGCGCGCCTGGGAAAAAGCGAAACCGGCACTGGTGGTCGCCAGCGCCTCGAAACCCAGGCCCGCGAGCATTTTTGCCGAGCCGGCATCCCAAGGGTTGGGCATCACGAATATCCCGCCACGTTCGTGCAGGGCTTTGAACGCTTGGGCTCGAAGGGTTTGCGCATCCATTTGGCAGCCTCCTGACAAGGGGAACGAATCCGCCTTCAGAGCAGGCCAAGTTGCTCGGCGGCGGGCTCTCTGTATAGCTCAGGCAGCGCCGGCAAGCCAGGCAATCGCAACATCAACCGGGCATGAAAACGCTGCGCCAGCTTCGCCGCCAGCACGTTGTCGGCGGTGTGCAGGAAGATATACGGTGTTCGGCCTTCTTCGATCCACAGGGCGATTTTCTCCACCCAAGGCGTCAGGAACGAGTCGTTGGCTTCAAGTGTTGGATGGCCGATGAAACGGACCTGCGGGCACTGGGTAAACGCCGCCGGTCGCGGAGGAACCCTGGGCTTTTTCGACTGGGCGTGTAGCACCGAAGGCTCGGTGGAAGTGCAGCTGAACAGCGCGCGTGGATCGAGGCAGATGCGTTCGACACCGCGATCCATGAGCAGGCGGTTGAGCATGCGCTCACTGTCGCCCTTGGCGAAGAAATCGTCGTGTCGCACTTCCACCGCCAACGGCCGTTGCAGGGCATCGATGAACCCGGCAAGTTCGGGCAGGCGCTGCGGGGTGAAGCCTTTCGACAGCTGCAACCACAATGGCGATACCCGCTCGTCCAGCGGGCTGAGCAATTGGACGAAGGTTTCGGCGGCGGTCAGTTGTTCGCGCAGGTCGCCGCCGTGACTGATGTCACCGGGAAACTTGGCGGTGAAACGAAAATGCGCAGGAAGAATTTCTGCCCAGCGCTGCACGGTACTGGCAGCCGGGCTTGCGTAGAAGGTCGTGTTGCCTTCCACCGCATTGAAAACCTGGGAATAGAGATTGAGGAAATCGGAGGGTTTGGCGTCGGCGGGATAGAGGTAATCGCGCCAGGCGTTTTCGCTCCAGGACGGGCAGCCGAGGTAGTAAGGCAGCAGCATCAGATGTACAGATCGAGCCCCAGCACTTCACCTTCCCAATCGACGAAACCGGCGGTGCTCAGGTAGCTGGCCAGGGCCATCGCCACGCTCTTGCTCATGGCGCGGTGATAGAGCATGTCCTGCTGACGGGCGGGGAGATTGCTCAGGCGCTGGGCGGCAGCCTTGGCGCGGGCGGCCAGCTGTTCTTCGGAGGGAAACTCCAGCTCGCCTTCGATATCGACGGACTCGTCTTCCACCACAGCGCCTTTGCGAGGCTTGCGCTTGATTGGGTAGGAATGAGCGGAAAGGCCGTCTATACGCATAAGTGCATGCTCGGTATCAGTGATGGCAGTTTAGTGGCGCCCTGCCCACTTCGCAAACCGCCGAGTGATAACTAGAACACATAAAAGGCAAAAGGTTTAAAAGCCGGGGTTAGAAACAGACGATCGGCGCTGTTTGGGAATTTATCGCGAGCCGACATCTATGCAGCCGCCCAAAAACCTGTAGAGCGAGGCTTGCCCGCGAAAGCGTCGGGTCAGTCGACTTGGATGTCGAAAGTGCTGGCCTCTTCGCGGGCAAGTCGAATCGTCGCACCGCTCGCTCCTACAGGGGTGTGCGCCAGGGTTTAACGCGCCTTCGGCGTCGCCACTTTATCCCGCAGATACACCGGCTGCGCCTCATCGGCCACGATGGCCTCGCCGCGCTCCCAGGCAAATCGCGCCAGGGTCAGCAGGTCTTCGGCGTGGGGCAGCATGCCTGCGTCCTGCCCGCTCAAGTTCACGGCAATCCGCTCGCCATAACCCCAACCGGTCCCCGCGCCAAACCATTCGCCACTGGCATCCGCCGGCAGTGCAGCCGCTTGCGGTGGCAGGACCGCTTCGGTGCCCACCAGTCGCATCTCCCCCGCGGTCTCGCGGTAGCAGCCCCAATACACTTCATCCATGCGCGCATCGATAGCTGCCGCCACCTGACTGGCGCCGTGTTCGCGATAGGCACGCTGGGCCAAGACGGCAAGGTTGGACACCGGCAACACCGGACGATCCAGCGCGAACGCCAGGCCTTGCACCACGCCGATGGCAATGCGCACACCGGTGAATGCACCCGGCCCACGCCCGAAGGCAATCGCATCGACCGCCTGCAAGGTAGTGCCGGCATCGGCCAGCAACTGCTGGATCATCGGCAGCAATTTCTGCGCATGCAGGCGCGGGATCACCTCGTAATGGCTCGTCACTTTGCCGTCGTGCAGCAAGGCAACGGAGCAAGCTTCAGTCGCGGTGTCCAGGGCCAGCAAGGTGCTCATCGATGTTTCCACACGTGTTATCAGAAAAAGGGCGTCAGTATAAACAACTACGGCCCGCAAGCGGGCCGTGGATGATACAGCGAGTCAGACTTTTCAGCTCAGGGCTGCAAGCACCTTGGAGGTGATTGCTTCAACCGAACCGACGCCTTCGATGTGGCTGTACTTCGGCTTGCCGTTGGCAGCCGACAGATTCTGGTAGAAAGCCACCAGCGGCTTGGTCTGCGAGTGGTAGACCGACAGGCGATGACGCACGGTTTCTTCGGTGTCGTCCTTGCGCTGCACCAGGTCTTCACCGGTGACGTCGTCCTTGCCGGCCACTTTCGGCGGGTTGTAGACGATGTGGTACACGCGGCCGCTGGCCTCGTGAACACGGCGACCGGCGATACGCTGGACGATTTCTTCGTCTTCAACGGCGATCTCGACCACTGCGTCCAGTTCGACACCGGCAGTCACCAGGGCTTCAGCCTGAGGAATGGTGCGCGGGAAACCGTCGAACAGGAAACCCTTGGCGCAATCGGCCTGGGAAATGCGGTCCTTGACCAGCGCGATGATCAGGTCGTCGGAGACCAGGCCACCGGCATCCATGATGCCCTTGGCCTTCAGGCCAAGCTCGGTGCCGGCCTTGACCGCTGCACGCAGCATGTCGCCAGTGGAGATTTGTGGAATGCCGAATTTCTCGGTGATGAACTTAGCCTGAGTACCTTTACCGGCCCCGGGAGCTCCCAGCAGAATGACGCGCATCGATGTGCTCCTCAATTTTTTATATGGATACCGTCGGATTCGCCTCGTGGGGCCAATCTCAAAAATAGGGTCCGCGACCGCCCAAACGGCCAAAGGCTGATCAAGATACACAGCAGGCTGCGCCCACACAAGCCGCCAAAAGTCGGAGAAACCGCTGCCTGCTGCGACGTTTTGGCGCGGTTCTCCCCGTCGCAACCCCATCATTAACTGTCGCCTGGCCGTACTTTTTCAACGGCCATCGATCGGCATCCCGCGCACGCGCCGGATGCCTGTCCCCACCGCGAAAACCTTAGCCGGTATTACGCAAACCGGCGGCAATTCCCGCCACAGACACCAGCAACGCTTGCTCCACCGGGCTGCCCTGCGCCACTTCCTGTTGCCGGGAACGCGCCAGCAATTCGGCCTGCAATAGATGAAGCGGGTCCAGGTAGGTGTTGCGCAAGCGGATGAATTCGAGGGTGTCTGGGCTATGTGCCAGTAGCTGGGACTGACCGGTCATCCCCAGAACGATCGCGCACGCCTGCGACAATAAGTCGCGTAAGTGCGCGCCCAACGGCAACAGGTCCGGCTCGACCAGACGCTCGTCGTAGGACTGGGCGATTTCCGCGTCGGCCTTGGCCAGTACCATCTCCAGCATATCGATGCGGGTCCGGAAGAACGGCCACTGCTCGCGCATCTGCCCCAGCAGCTCGCCCTCGCCGCGCTCCAGCGCCTTGCTCAGCGCCGCTTCCCAGCCGAGCCAGGCCGGCAGCATCAGGCGGGTCTGGGTCCAGCCGAAAATCCACGGAATCGCCCGCAGGCTTTCGATACCGCCGGCGCGACGCTTGGCCGGGCGACTGCCCAACGGCAGGCGACCGAGCTCCTGCTCCGGCGTGGATTGGCGGAAATACTCGACGAATTGCGGGTTTTCCCGGACCACGGCGCGATACGCACTGACGCCGTCGGCGGCCAGTTCATCCATCAAATGCCGCCACTCGGGCGTCGGTGGTGGCGGCGGCAGTAAGGTCGCCTCCAGTACCGCGGCCAGATACAGGTTGAGGTTCTGTTCGGCGATGTCCGGCAGGCCGAATTTGAAACGAATCATTTCCCCCTGCTCGGTGGTGCGGAAACGTCCGGCCACCGATCCCGGTGGCTGCGACAGGATCGCCGCGTGGGCCGGGCCGCCGCCGCGACCCACTGTGCCGCCGCGACCGTGGAACAACAACAGCTCCACCTGTTGCTCGCGACAGATGTCCACCAGACGTTCCTGCGCCCGATACTGCGCCCAGGCCGCCGCGGTAGTGCCGGCGTCCTTGGCCGAATCGGAGTAGCCGATCATCACTTCCTGCGGCCCTTGCAGGCGCGCGCGATAGCCCGGCAGCAGCAACAGTTTTTCGATCACGGGCCCTGCGTTGTCCAGGTCAGCCAGGGTTTCGAAGAGCGGCACCACGCGCATCGGCCGCAACACGCCGGACTCCTTGAGCAGCAGTTGCACTGCCAGCACATCGGAGGCGGCACCGGCCATGGAGATCACGTAGGAACCAAGCGAAGCCGCGGGCGCGGCGGCGATTTCCCGGCAGGTCGCCAGGACTTCGGCAGTGTCGGCGGACGGTTTGTAGTGGGCAGGCAACAGCGGGCGACGGTTGTTCAGTTCCTGGGTGAGGAATGCGATGCGCTCTTCTTCGCTCCAGTCCTCATAACGACCCAGGCCCAGGTAGTCGGTGATTTCGGTCATGGCCGCGCAGTGGCGTGTCGAATCCTGACGCACGTCCAGACGCACCAGGAACAGACCGAAGGTGACGGCCCGGCGCAGGCAGTCGAGCAACGGGCCATCGGCAATCACGCCCATGCCGCACTCATGCAGCGAGTGGTAGCACAGCTCCAGCGGATCGAGCAGATCTCGGTTGTCCTGCAGCACATCGGCGGTGGCAGCCACGGGCGAGGTCAACGCGCTGTGCGCCCAGTTGCGCGTGGCCCGCAGGCGCTCGCGCAGTTGCTTGAGCACCGCGCGGTAAGGCTCGGCACTCTCCCCCGCCTTGGCCTTCAGCGCCTCGCTGGCCTGCTGCATCGACAGGTCGGCGGCGAGTTGATCGACATCGCGCAAGTACAGGTCGGCTGCCATCCAGCGCGCCAGTAACAGCACTTCGCGGGTGACGGGAGCGGTGACGTTGGGGTTGCCGTCGCGGTCGCCGCCCATCCACGAGGCGAAGCGAATCGGCGCCGATTCCAGCGGCAGGCGCAGGCCGGTGGCGGCGTGCAGGGCCTGATCGGCCTTGCGCATGTAATTGGGGATCGCGTGCCACAGCGAATGTTCGATCACCGCGAAACCCCATTTGGCTTCGTCGACCGGCGTCGGGCGGGTGCGGCGGATTTCTTCGGTGTGCCAGGCTTCGGCGATCAGACGCTGCAAGGTCGACTTGATCTGCTCGCGCTCGGCAGTGGTCAGGTCGCGATGGTCCTGGGCCGCCAGTTGCGCGGCGATGGCGTCGTATTTCTGGATCAGCGTGCGGCGGGCGACTTCGGTGGGGTGCGCGGTGAGCACCAGTTCGATTTCCAGGCGCCCCAACTGTCGGGCCAGGGATTCGGCACTGTGGCCTTCGGCGCGCAGACGGGTGAGCAGTTCAGGCAACACCCGGCATTCGAACGGTGCCGGCTGCGACTCGTCGCGACGATGAATCAACTGATACTGCTCGGCGATGTTGGCCAGGTTGAGGAACTGGTTGAACGCCCGCGCCACCGGCAGCAATTCGTCTTCGGTCAACTGGTTGAGGCTGGCGCTCAGTTCGGCGTCCATGGAGCCGCGACGGTCCGCCTTGGCCCCCTTGCGAATCTGCTCGATCTTGTCGAGGAAACTGTCCCCGTACTGGTCACGAATGGTGTTGCCCAACAATTCACCCAGTAGGTGAACGTCCTCGCGCAAGCGTGCATCAATATCGGTCATCAGCAGTTCTCCAGCAAAGAATCCGGGCGGCCAAGAGCCCAAGAGTGCCGCTCCGGCCCGCTTCTTACAACCCAGACGACGAAGGGACTTCAAACCTTCAATGTGCAAGCTAGGCTGAACAATAGGCCGTACAACGGCTTTCGCCGGCCAATGCCGGTACTCACCCGACCTGCCACGAGCAGGCGCGACATGAGGTCATTATGAAAATCCGCGAGCTTGTCCATCACTGGGAAGAAAACGCCAAGGGTCGCCTGACCGACACCGGCTACTCGATTCATCTGGACGTGGAAGCGGCCGCCAGGCTGGCGGCGATCATCGAAATGTATCCCAAGCGGCAACCCGAAGAATTGCTCGGCGAACTGATCGGCGCCGCACTGGAAGAACTGGAAAAAAGCTTTCCCTATGTGAAGGGCTCGACCGTGGTTGCGACCGATGAGGAAGGCGACCCGCTGTACGAAGACATCGGCCCCACCCCGCGTTTCCTGGCGCTGTCGCGTCGGCATTTGCACGATATGTCCACGGGTAACGACAAGCAGAAACACTGATTTCCCGCACTCACCGCCCCTGTAGGAGCTGCCGAAGGCTGCGATCTTTTGATTCTGCTTTTAAAAGCAAGATCAACAGATCGCAGCCTTCGGCAGCTCCTACAGGGGAGCAAAAACCCGCATTCAAGCCTCGCCCGGTTTTCAGGTAGCAGGCAATTTCTCTGAACTTTTAAAAATCCCCTTCGGTCAACCCAGTAACCACGCCTGGGACGGCCGTTTCAAAACGCCCCCGAAAACGAAGGTTGCGGCTCCTTGCCCAGGATGGATTTTTCAGTTGTTCAGGAGTTAGCCCAATGGAGTTGAAAACCATGAAAACCCGCACAGGCAAATCCTCATCCACCCCGCTGCACGGCCTGAAAATGGCTGCCCTGGCCATTGGCGGCAGCCTTGTGCTGGCCGGTTGTGCCGGCAATCCACCCACCGAACAGTTCGCCGTGACCGAATCGGCGGTCAACAGCGCGGTCAGCGCGGGCGGTACTGAATTCGCCGCCGTGGAAATGAAGGCGGCTCAGGACAAGCTCAAACAAGCCGAAATCGCCATGCACGACAAGAAATACGACCAGGCCAGAACCCTCGCCGAACAGGCTGAGTGGGATGCTCGCGTGGCCGAACGCAAGGCCCAGGCGATGAAAGCCAAACAGACTGTGAAGGACTCTCGCCAAGGGGTGCAGGAACTGCGTCAGGAAAGCCAGCGCACCGTTCAGTAACGGCGCGCTTGACGTACTTCTAATCGACTAAAAGGACGAAGCCATGATTTCCAAAAGCATCAATTCCAAACACTTGATGATCCCCGCCCTGCTGGCCGCGAGTATTGCGTTGGCCGCGTGCTCGACGCCACCGAACCCCAGCCTTGAGCAGGCCCGCACCAACTACAGCGCCCTGCAAGCCGATCCGCAAGCGAGCAAAGTCGCGGCACTGGAAACCAAGGACGCCAGCGACTACCTGGATAAGGCCGACAAGGCGTATCTGGATAAAGAAGACGCGGCAAAGGTCGACCAACTGGCGTACCTGACCAACCAGCGCGTCGAAGTGGCGAAACAGACCATCGCCCTGCGCACCGCCGAGGCCCAACTGAAAGACGCTTCCGCGCAACGGGCTCAGGCGCGCCTGGATGCTCGTGACCAGCAGATCAAACAGTTGCAGGACAGCCTCAACGCCAAGCAGACCGATCGCGGGACGCTGGTGACTTTCGGTGACGTGCTGTTCGCCACCGACAGGGCCGACCTGAAATCCAATGGTCTGACGAACATCAGCACGCTGGCGCAATATCTCCAGCAGAACCCGGACCGCAAGGTGATCGTCGAGGGTTACACCGACAGCACCGGTACGGCGTCTCACAACCAGTCGCTATCGGAACGTCGCGCGGGCTCCGTGCGCATGGCGCTGGTGAAGATGGGCGTTGATCCTTCGCGCATCGTCGCTCAGGGGTATGGCAAAGAGTATCCGGTGGCGGATAACACCAGCGTCTCTGGTCGGGCGCAGAACCGTCGGGTGGAGGTGACTATTTCCAACGATAACCAGCCCGTGATACCGCGTTCGGCGGTGAGTGCCAAATAACCCTGGCGCTGCAACTTGAAAGCCCTGCCTGATTTGATCGGGCAGGGCTTTTATTTGAGGAGGACAAAACCGTTCGTCGCGACCTGTCATTTCTGTCAGTAGTCGTAGCGAATCACTCGGCGCAACACTTGAGCTCCAATCCCAATGATGGGCACCCAGGAGCGTAACCATGCGAGCGCGGACCATTCTGACAACACTATGTGCGGCAATAGCCTTGGCAGGTTGCGTAAAACCGCCATCGACTCCTTCACCCGGGAGTGATTTCGGGTATGACGAGTGGGATTCGATACCCAATGATGTTCCATTGCCTAAACCAGGAGTCAATCAGCGTCCGGTAGTGGGAACCAAAAAGCTTCTGGTCACCGTCACCCATTGGCAAGACGGAGATGGCCTGAACTTTCCGTTGATCAAAAAACATACGGTATCCAACGATCCCGATGCACTGCCAGCTTATATTTCGGCAGCCTCGCACGGAAAGCTGACACTAACCGGGCAGATTATCGAACATACATCCGGACCGCGCCCGGAGTTATGCAAAGAAGGCTCTCCGATGCCAATATCCCTGGCAACGGCAGAGGGCGCGAAGTCTGCGCTGGCTCAGGGACTTAATCCAAACGACTACGATTACCTCATCAACGTCATTGATTGCGGGGGGAACGCTTCTGCTTACGTACCTGGAAGAGTCATGGGTGTATATGGGCAAGCGGGTGGCCCTCATGTTTACAAACATGAGTTCGGACACAACCTTGGCTACAATCACGCAAGCACGTACACGCAATGCGCTACCGCAAGCAATGTGGTATCCGCTCCGGGTTCGTGCCAGACAACCAGTTATGGCGATACCGGAGATTCAGTATCGGGCGGAGGCACTCTATATCCCGCGAACAACCGCTGGTACAGCGGCTGGCTGGACAATTCTCAAGCGGCGGTTATTGAGAGAAGTGGGCTTTATCGCTTAACAAAGCTTGGCAATGAGGGACCACAGCTTTACCTCATCAATCGACCAGGGCTTACCCCTTCTCAAGTAGCCTTGGAGTATCGCAAACCCACCCCTTTTGATAATTTCCCTCCCTCCGATAATAGAGTGAAGGGTGTTTGGGTCAGGTACACCACTATGGGAGGATCGCTTTTAAACACCCAACTTGATGCCACCCCTCAAACGGCGACGACAGCAGATCCGACACTCCTACCCGGGAAGGTTTTTAGTGATTTAGCGGCAGGTGTGACAGTAGAAGTATGTAGTGCAACCGACACCGGAGCGACAGTAGCGGTCACAATCAATAATCAATTGCAGAGGAAGTGTCCGACTCTCCCGCCTGCAGTACCGGGAGTGACAAACCCACCGGCCTCTGTAAAGCAATACAACCCTGTAAAAGTTGCCGGTAGTGCGATCCCAGGAGCACTCGTTAACATCAACTACAAACGCTCTGCGGATACAGAGTGGGTGAGCACAACCACCATCGCTGGAGCCGACGGAACCTGGGAAAAATCACTCCCGTATCTATCACCGCAGCAGTACCACCTTTCAGTCAGTCAAAAGCTGGACGATAAGACCTCGCTCCCGAACACTCGCATCGTGGAGGTTGTCCACTAATTACGGGGCTCACGTCAAAAATGCTTCAAAGCAAAAGCCCCGCTTGATCCGATCAGAAGCGGGGCTTTGTTTTTCGCTTTCCACTGGGGCAAAGGCTGAAGTAATTATTGCTCAAGCTTCTGCGGCGTCTCCTGCCCCATGCAACGCACCGCCTTCTTGCGGTCGTTGACCAGCACGCCGGTCAGGCCTTTCTGTTCGGTGTCGAACAGCACCAGCACGCCATCGATGCACTGCGCGACTTGCGCGGCCGGCTCCAGGGAGACGCGGTAGTCTTCGCCCGGCACGGTCTTGAGCATGGTGAATTCGTTGAGCAGCAACGCATCCTCAGGCTTGGCGAAGTGCAGGTAGCCGTACCACCACAGGGCGCCCACGGTGCCGAGGATGCTGCAGATACCGGTGATGATCAGCGGGATGGCGTTACGTTCTTCACTCATTGCGGACTCTCTGGTGGTTCATCTTCAGAATGTTCGGGGGCCGGGTAATTGGGAATCTCACCCAGGCGGCGCAGGCCGTTGAAATGCTGCGGGTCGTCAAGAAATCGCAGCATGACCTTGCGCCAGACCGGGTCGGCGAACGTCTGCACGTGCCCGCCCCGGGTCAGTTGCAGGACGCGCGGCGGCGGCGCAGCTTGATACAGTCGGATGCCGTTGGAAAGGGGCACGATCGGATCGTCGATGCTGTGGTAGATCAGTTTCGGCATGCCGTTGAGCTGCGCCATGGAGTTGATCGCGCTGTCGCCGTCCGGCACCAGCCAGGACAACGGCACCTGGAACGCCCACAACAACCATGAATGACTCAACGCAAACTGGCCGACGCTGCGGTAGCTGGCGGGCACGCCGTCGAGCACGATAGCCTTGAGCTGTGTCTGCCGCTCGGGGTGTTGCACCAGATAGTGCACCGCCATCGAACCGCCAAGGCTTTGGCCGAGCAGGATCAGCGGCTTGCCCTTGACCTCGGGCGCCTCGTCCAGCCATTTGAAGGCCGCGTCGATGTCCTGATAGATCTCCGGCAACTCAGGCTTGCCTTCGGACAGCCCGTATCCGCGATAGTCCACCAGCAGCACCTGATAGCCCTGCTCCGGCAACCAGTAACTGCCCCCCAGGTGCATCGGCAGGTTGCCGCCGTTACCGTGCAGGTGCAGCACCGTGCCTTTGACTTCGACACCCTTTTTCGCCGGTAGCCACCAGCCATGCAACTTGAGGTTGTCGGCGGTGATGAGGGTCACGTCACGGTATTCGAGGTGGGCTTTTTCCGGGGTGAACAACTGGCCAGGTTCTGGGTAAAACAGGAACGAGCTGCAACCGCTCAGGGTCAGGAGGAGGCAGATTATGCCGAGGATTCTCATCCGTTGAAACCTCGCAAAGCATGATTGGAATGCGGACCAATGTGGGAGCGGGCTTGCTCGCGAAAGCGGTGTATCAGACAACAGAGATGTTGAATGTTAGTCCGCATTCGCGGGCAAGCCCGCTCCCACAGAGGGAATGCATGAATCACAAAATGTTGGAGTAATCCGCCTCGATCCGGTCCAGGCTCAAATGGTTGAGGAAGTTGGAGAAGCACATCCAGGCCGACAACGCATTCATGTCGCGGAACTGGTCCGGCAGATACTTGGGCGGCACCACCAACCCCTCGTCCACCAACTGGCGCAGGGTACGCATGTCCTCCAGCGTCGTCTTGCCGCAGAACAGCAGCGGAATCTGCTCCAGCTTGCCTTTACGCACGGCCAGCTGAATGTAGTTGTAAATCATGATGAAGCCCTTGAGGTAGGACAAGTCTTTGGTAAAGGGCAGACCTGTCGGCGTCGAGCCGCGGAACACGCGACTGGCGTTGCTGTAGCTTTCGGGCATTTCGAAGCCTTGTTCGCGGAAGAATTCGAACACCTGCAGGAAGTCTGCGCCCTCCTCCACCATGTGAATCGCGCGGGTGCGGTTGGTCAGTTTGCGCAGGCGGCTCGGGTAGGAAGCGAAGGTGATGATTTCCATCAGGATCGCCAGACCTTCCTGAGTCACTGTCGATGAGGGCGGACCCTTGGCGAGGAAGGTGCAGATCGGCTGGTTCAGGCCGTTGAGGGTGGTGCCGACGTGCACCAGCCCTTCGTGGACTTCCAGGGCGCGCACATCGCGCTGGTTGAACATCGCATCGGTGCGGATCTTGATGTAATCGGCGCCGGCCGCCGCATCGGCGACAATCCCGTCCGACTCGAACACCCGAATGGTTTCCTCTGCCTCGCCGAACACCTTGTTCAAGCGATGCTGCAGCATCTCGACCGCATCCTTGGCGGTCATCGTTTTCGGCTCGTCTTTCAGATCGCCACGACCGTCGATGTTGTTCAGGTATTCGGACAGCATCATGCCCAGGTCGGACAGCGTCGGATCGCCGGCATGGAACGCGTCGGAGGCGGCGCCATACAGCTCCTGGGATATCAGGCCGAAATCCTCGGTGCCACGCGCTTCGAGCATGCGCACCACCATCCGGTATTCCTTGCACATGCGGCGCATGATCTGGCCGACCGGATTGAACTGGCCGAGTTGGCGGGTGATGTCGCGCTCGATGTTCTGGAACTCCAGCTTCACTTTGCTGGAATCGAACGACAGCGGTCGGTTGAGGTAGTAGTCGCGATCCACCGCCGGCATTTCCTTGCCCTTGGCCTTGAGGAAACCCTTGCGGATGCTGTCGTCCCACTTGACCGCATCGAGGACACGGATCGGCGTCTGCGCCAGCACAATGCGATCGGACAAAACGCGTATCGACTGCTGGTAATCGTCCACCGGAAACTCCTGAAGAAAACGTGAAGGTTATTTGGCCTTGGCCTGGCGCTGGTAGCGTACCGCTTCGACGAACACATCGGAATTGGCCGGGTCATCAAGATAGGCGGACACTTGGTCAATGTGGCTGTCGATCAACACCCCATCGCCGTCGTCGGTCTGAAAGCCTTCGCCGTTCAAAGCCTTCTGCTGCAACGCCTGCCTGATCTGTTCAAGGTCGAGGTTGTAGACCACCAGTTCGCGTTTATCAGTGATTTCGAACCCGGCAATGGTGTAGTGGCCGCCGAACTGCGCCGGTACCTTCGCCGACAGATACCAGCGGTTGCCGTGGCGCGAAACGGTGAAGGGATAAGCTTCGCGTTCCCGGGGCCTGGCGCGGAAGTAGCTGACGGCCTGATAGCGGTTCTCGCCGACGCGGGTCAGTTCCAGATTGACCGGCTCACCCCAGGCATTGGTGCTGGTCCATTTGCCGAGCAACCCCTTGGGCGCAGGCTCGCTCGTGGGCAGTGGCTCCTTGAAAGTCACCAGACAGCCACTGAGCAGCAGCAACGACAAGGCGATCACGACGACGCGCCAGGCTTTCATTCAACACTCCCTTGATGACTCGACGCTGCACCTGTAGCAGCTGCCGAAGGCTGCTACAGGGAACCGATTAAACCGAAGCCAGTACCAGATGCATATAACGCTTGAGTATGCCGAGCATTTCCTCTTCATCCGCCGGCTCGGCGTCGTTGAGCAGCCCCTGATACTCCATCCGACCGATTATAGCCGTCAACACTTTGGCATCCTGCTGAGGCTCACGGGAACCCAGAACCTGGAACAGCTGGCAGGAGCCCTGCAGCAGAATCTGCTGATGGGAACGCACCAGTTGCGCCAGGCGCGGGTTGAGCAGCGCTTCCTGGCGGAAGGCCTGTTCGGCCATCAAATGCTCGCGACGGGTCACCAGTTGGCGATGCACGTAGTCGGTCATCAGCCGCGCCAGCTCGTCCGCCAGGTGCTTGCGCGCCTCGGGGCTGCCGTCGCCGCTGGCGATCAGCTCGTGCAACAGGCCCTGGTTGTTGATCCACAGCTTGGCCATGTACGCCGCGCTGCGCTCCACGTATTGGGCGAAGGTATCGGTGAGCAGGTCATCGATGTCCTTGAAGTAGTAAGTGGTCGCCGACAGCGGCACATTGGCCTCGGCGGCCACTGCCCGGTGACGCACGGCTCGCACGCCATCGCGCACGACAATACGCATCGCCGCATCGAGAATATCCTGCCGACGCTGCTCACTGCCCTGCCGGCTGGCCTTGCGCCCCTGATACTGGACACTTTCAGCAACCGCAGTGGCGATATCCGCTGCACCTTCTTCAGCCATTGCACGGTTCACGACGGGATTTCCTCTCTCTCTACTTCAAAATTAACTATTTGATACGTTTGTACCAGACAGGCAATAAAAAACCGCCTGTCGGAGGCGGTTTTTTAATTTGACCCAATTACGCTTGCGGACGCATGTGCGGGAACAGGATCACGTCGCGGATCGACGGTGAGTTGGTCAGCAACATCACCAGACGGTCGATGCCGATACCTTCACCCGCCGTTGGCGGCATGCCGTACTCCAGCGCGCGAACGAAGTCGGCGTCGTAGTGCATGGCTTCGTCGTCACCGGCGTCCTTGTCGGCCACCTGCGCCATGAAACGCTCGGCCTGGTCTTCCGCGTCGTTCAACTCGGAGTAGGCGTTGGCGATTTCACGGCCACCGATGAACAGCTCGAAACGGTCGGTGACGTTCGGGTTGTCGTCGTTGCGACGCGCCAGCGGCGACACTTCGAACGGGTACTGGGTAATGAAGTGCGGCTGCTCCAGCTTGTGCTCGACCAGCTCTTCGAAAATCATCACCTGCAGCTTGCCCAGGCCTTCGAAGCCCAGCACCTTGGCACCGGCTTTCTTGGCGATCTCGCGAGCCTTGTCGATGTCGTTCAGGTCATCGGCGGTCAGCTCAGGGTTGTACTTGAGGATCGAGTCGAACACCGACAGGCGCGCGAACGGCTCGCCGAAGTGGAAGACCTTGTCGCCGTACGGCACGTCGGTGCTGCCCAGAACCAGCTGCGCCAGCTCGCGGAACAGTTCTTCGGTCAGGTCCATGTTGTCTTCGTAGTCGGCGTAAGCCTGGTAGAACTCCAACATGGTGAATTCAGGGTTGTGACGAGTCGAAACGCCTTCGTTACGGAAGTTGCGGTTGATCTCGAACACTTTCTCGAAGCCGCCAACCACCAGGCGCTTCAGATACAGCTCAGGCGCGATACGCAGGAACATTTCCATGTCCAGAGCGTTGTGGTGGGTTTCGAACGGCTTGGCTGCCGCGCCGCCCGGGATGGTCTGCAGCATCGGCGTTTCCACTTCCAGGAAGTCACGCTTCATCAGGAAGCTGCGGATGTGGGCGATGACTTGCGAACGCACGCGGAAGGTCTGGCGCACGTCTTCGTTGACGATCAGGTCAACGTAACGCTGACGGTAGCGCTGTTCGGTGTCGGTCAGGCCGTGGTGCTTGTCCGGCAGCGGGCGCAGGGATTTGGTCAGCAGGCGCACGCTGGTCATTTCCACGTACAGGTCGCCCTTGCCGGAACGGGCCAGGGTACCAACGGCTGCAATGATGTCGCCCATGTCCCAGGTTTTCACCGCGGCCAGGGTGTCTTCGGACAGGGTCTTGCGGTTGACGTAGACCTGGATGCGACCGGTCATGTCCTGGATCACCATGAACGAGCCACGGTTGAGCATGATGCGACCGGCAACCTTGACCGGGATTGCAGCCTCTGCCAGCTCTTCCTTGGTCTTGTCCGCGTACTGTTTCTGCAAGGCATCGCAGTAGTTTTCGCGGCGGAAGTCGTTCGGGAAGGCGTTGCCCTTGGCGCGCTCGGCAGCAAGCTTTTCCTTGCGCAGGGCGATCAGGGAGTTTTCTTCCTGTTGCAGGGCTTGCGGGTCGAGTTCTAGGTCGCTCATGTCTTTAAAAATTCCATCACAGGTTCGTTGCCCCCGACCTTCGGCCGGGGATCGCGGGCAAGCCCGCTCCCACAAGGGATCGCAGTGTGTCAGCCGATCCCGAGTTGCATCTCTTACAGCCCGGACTTCAGGCTGGCTTCCAGGTATTCGTCGATATCGCCGTCGAGCACCTTGTCGCAGTCGCTGCGTTCGATGTTGGTACGCAGATCCTTGATCCGCGAGGCATCGAGCACGTACGAACGGATCTGGTGGCCCCAGCCGATATCGGACTTGCTGTCTTCCAGCGCCTGGGAAGCGGCGTTGCGCTTCTGCATTTCCTGCTCGTACAACCTGGCCCGCAGCATTTTCATGGCGGTGTCCTTGTTGGCGTGCTGGGAACGTTCGTTCTGGCAGCTGACCACGGTGTTGGTCGGTACGTGGGTGATACGTACGGCCGAGTCGGTGGTGTTTACGTGTTGACCACCGGCACCGGAGGAGCGGTAGGTGTCGATACGCAGGTCCGCCGGGTTGATCTCGATTTCCACCTTGTCATCGATCTCTGGCGAGACGAATACCGCGCAGAAGGAGGTGTGGCGACGGTTGCCGGAGTCGAACGGGCTCTTGCGCACCAGACGGTGCACGCCGATCTCGGTACGCAGCCAGCCAAAGGCGTATTCGCCCTTGATGTGCACGGTGGCGCCCTTGATCCCGGCGACTTCACCGGCCGACAGTTCCATGATGGTCGCGTCGAAGCCGCGTTTGTCGGCCCAGCGCAGGTACATGCGCAGCAGGATGTTGGCCCAGTCCTGGGCTTCGGTACCGCCGGAACCGGCCTGGATGTCCAGGTAGGCGTTGTTCGGGTCCATCTCGCCGCTGAACATGCGACGGAATTCCAGCTTGGCGAGGTTCTCCTCCAGGCGGGCCAGTTCAGCGACTACATCGCTGACGGCGCCTTCGTCGTTCTCTTCGACGGCCATGTCCAGCAGGTCGCGGCAATCGGCCAGACCGCCGGACAACTCGTCCAGGGTCTCGACGATCTGCGCCAGCGCAGAGCGCTCGCGGCCCAGCTCCTGGGCGTATTCAGGCTTGTTCCAGACACTCGGATCTTCAAGCTCGCGGTTGACCTCGGTCAGACGCTCATGCTTTTGATCGTAGTCAAAGATACCCCCGAATGGTTTCGGAGCGCTCGGACAGGTCCTTGATAGTGTTCAGGATCGGGTTGATTTCCATGGCGGGCAGCACTCGTAGGCGAACTTTTGAAAGCCGGCGAGTATAACGGCAAACGGCCGCCAACGGCAGTCCGCTTGGTCGAAAACGCCATCACCGCATTCGATCTTCGCAACGACGCAAATCAATTGTGATGAGGGGATTTATCCCCGTTGGGCTGCGAAGCGGCCCCAAAAAGAGGGAACTGCTGCGCAGTCCAACGGGGATAAATCCCCTCACCATAGGTTATTTTCAGGGCAGATGATTCAGCCGATCCCCACCTGATTACGCCCATTATGCTTGGCCAGGTACAACCCCTTGTCCGCCGCCGAGATCAGTTCGCGGCAGTTGGTGCCGGCTTTCGGGGTGACAGTGGCAAGGCCGATGCTGATGGTCAGGCTGGAGCCTTCGCTCGGGGAGATGTGCGGGATTTTCAGGGCTTCGACGGTCATGCGCAGTTTTTCCGCCACCAGCCGCGCGCCGCCTTGTGAGGTGTTGGGCAGTACCAGGGCGAATTCTTCGCCGCCGTAACGGGCCGGCAGGTCGGACGGCCGGGCACTGGCGTCGCGGATGGCCGCGGCGACCTTGCGCAGGGCTTCGTCGCCTTCCAGGTGGCCGAAGGTGTCGTTGTAGGTCTTGAAGTAGTCCACGTCGATCATCAGCAGCGACAGCTGGCTCTGTTCGCGCAGGGAGCGGCGCCATTCCAGTTCCATGTACTCGTCGAAGTGCCGGCGGTTGGACAGCCCGGTCAGGCCGTCGGAGTTCATCAGGCGTTGCAGCACCAGGTTGGTGTCTAGCAGCTGCTGCTGGCTGACCCGCAGCGCGCGGTAGGCGGCGTCGCGCTGCAGCAGGGTCATGTAGGAACGCGAGTGATAGCGGATGCGCGCCACCAGTTCGATGTTGTCCGGCAGCTTGACCAGGTAATCGTTGGCCCCCGCCGCGAACGCCGCGCTCTTGATCAGCGGGTCCTCCTTGGTCGACAGGACGATGATCGGGATGTCCTTGGTGGCTGGGTGATTACGGTACTCGCGCACCAGGCTCAGGCCGTCAAGGCCCGGCATGACCAGATCCTGCAGGATCACCGTCGGCTTGATCCGCACCGCATGTGCGATGGCCTGGTGCGGGTCGGCGCAGAAGTGGAAGTCGATGTTTTCTTCGTTCGACAAGCCGCGCCGAACGGCCTCGCCGATCATCGCCTGATCGTCCACCAACAGCACCATGGCGGCATTTTCGTCAGTCTTGAAGTCGTCGAGTTGTAATTCAGTCATGTGCGTTCACCTGAAAACTGCCTGGGCCAGGATTGCTGCTTATAGTAGTCATTTTGGAAAGATCTCCAGCAATCGTGGCGCTATCTTCTCCAGCGGGCGGATCTCGACGGCGGCATCGATGGCCGCGGCCGCCTTGGGCATGCCATACACCGCACTGCTGCTCTGGTCCTGTGCGATGGTCAGGTAACCTTGCTGGCGCAGGAGTTTAAGCCCCTGCGCGCCATCTCGTCCCATGCCGGTGAGCAAAACACCGACCGCGTCACCGTTCCAGTAGCTGGCCACGCTCTCGAAAAACACGTCGATCGAAGGCCGATAGATTTCGTTGACCGGCTCGGCGGTGTACGCCAGCGTGCCGTTCTTCAACAAGCGAATGTGGTGGTTGGTGCCCGCCAGCAGCACCGTGCCGCTTTGCGGTGGTTCGCCTTCCTGGGCCAGGCGCACGTCCAGACCGCTGGCGCTGGCCAGCCATTCGGCCATACCGGCGGCGAACACTTGATCCACATGCTGGACCAGTACGATGGCCGGGGAGAAATTGCGCGGCAGGCCCTTGAGCAGGACTTCCAGGGCGGCCGGCCCACCGGCGGAGGAGCCGATGGCGATCAGGCTCTGGCGCGAGCCGGAACTGCGTGAAGGGCCAGAAACCGGACGCTCGCGATGGCTCTTGTCACCGATCAGCCAGCCGATGTTCAGGATCTTGCGCAACAACGGCGCCGCCGCGTCCTGGGCATTGCCCGCGCCGAGGGCCGGGGTATCGACCACATCCAGCGCGCCGTGGCCCATGGCTTCGAACACCCGGTGCACGTTCTGCTGGCGATCCACGGTGACGATGACGATAGCGCAGGGGGTTTCGGCCATGATCCGCCGGGTCGCTTCCACGCCGTCCATCACCGGCATGATCAGGTCCATCAAAATCAGGTCAGGGGTTTGTTCGGCGCACTTCTGCACCGCTTCCCTGCCGTTGCCGGCCACCCAGATCACCTGGTGCGCCGGCTCGAACGCCAGCGCCCGGCGCAGGGCCTCCACCGCCATGGGCATATCGTTGACGATTGCTATCTTCACGCCCTCGCTCCTCCTATGAGCTCATCGACTGCATCGAGCAAGGCGTCATCATGGAAACTGGCCTTGGCTAGATAATAGTCGGCTCCGGCATCCAGTCCACGACGCCGGTCTTCCTCACGATCCTTGTAGGACACCACCATCACAGGCAGCGATTGCAGGCGATTGTCGCGACGCAGCAACGACACCAGTTCGATGCCGTCCATGCGTGGCATGTCGATGTCGGTGATCAGCAGATCGAACGCTTCGGAGCGCAGCGCGTTCCAGCCATCCATGCCGTCCACCGCCACCGCCACGTCGTAGCCGCGATTGAGCAGCAGCTTGCGTTGCAGTTCGCGCACGGTCAGGGAATCGTCCACCACCAGAATCCGCTTGCGCGCGGCTTCGGCGGCCTGATTGCCCTGGCGGGCGATGCGCTCCAGGCGCCCGGTGTTGAGCAGTTTGTCCACCGAACGCAGCATGTCTTCGACGTCGACGATCAACACCACCGAACCGTCGTCGAGCAGGGCCCCGGCGGAAATGTCCTGGACCTTGCCCAGACGCTCATCCAGCGGCAGCACCACCAGGGTTCGCTCGCCGATAAAGCGCTCGACCGCGACCCCGTAAGCCGTATCGCGCTCGCGAATGACCACCACCTTCAGGGTCTGCTGGTTGCTCTGGCTCGCCGGACGATGCAGCAATTGGCTGGCAGCAACCAGACCGACATGCCGGCCTTCATGCCAGAAATGTTGGCGGCCTTCGACCTGCACAATGTCCGAAGGCTCCAGATCGCACATGCGTTCGATGTGGGCCAGCGGGAAGGCGTAGGCCTCGCCACCGACCTCGACCACCAGACTGCGCACCACCGATAGGGTCAGCGGCACTTCAAGATGGAAACGACTGCCCTCGCCCGCCGTCTGCTCCAGCTCCACCGCGCCACGCAACTGGCGAACCATGTGCTGCACCGCGTCCAGGCCGACACCGCGCCCGGACACTTCGGTGACCGTCTCGCGCAGGCTGAAACCCGGCAGAAACAGGAAGGTCAGCAGCTCTTCCTCGCTCAACTGCGCGGCGGTTTCCGGCGGCGACAATTGGCGCTCGACCACACTGCGGCGGACCTTTTCCAGGTCGACACCGTTGCCGTCATCGCTGAGCTCCAGCACCAGCAGACCGGCTTGATGGGAAGCGCGCAGGCGAATCAGGCCTTCTTCCGGCTTGCCGGCCAGCAGCCGTTGCTCCGGGGTCTCGATGCCGTGATCCACCGCGTTGCGCAGCAAGTGGGTCAGCGGGGCTTCGAGCTTTTCCAGCACATCGCGGTCGACCTGGGTTTTCTCGCCCTCGATCTCCAGCCGCACCTGTTTGCCAAGGCTGCGACCCAGATCGCGGACCATGCGCACCTGGCCGGTCAGCACATCGGCGAACGGCCGCATGCGGCAGGCCAGTGCGGTGTCGTAGAGCACCTGCGCGCGCTGGCTGGCTTGCCAGGCGAATTCATCGAGTTCGGCGTTTTTCTCCGCCAGCAATTGCTGGGATTCGGCCAGCAGGCGTCGCGCATCATCGAGGGCTTCCTGAGCTTCGAGACTCAGGGCCTGGTCCTTGAGATGGGTATTGAGATTTTCCAGCGCCCGCAGGCTGTTGTTCTGCATGCGCTTGAGGCGCTGCATGGTGGCCAGGTGCGGCTTGAGGCGCAGGGTTTCCACCAGGGACTTGCTCGACAGATCGAGCAGGCTGTTCAGGCGCTCGGCGGTGACCCGCAGCACGCGCTCGCCGTTTTCGGTGGTGCGCTTCTTTTTCGGTGTGGATACGGATTCGGCAGGTGCAGGCTCAACGACCGGGGCGGGTGCCTCGATCGGGACCGCTCGCTGTTCAACCGTCGGCGCTTCGAGTTGCAGCTGCGCCATGATCGGTGCAGCCGGCGGCGTGGCTGGAACGAGCGCAGCCGCCGGATCGAGCAGGCGCGCCATCAAGGCCACATAGGCCTCGATGTCCGCAGGCTGTGGCGCAGTGGCCGGCGTGGCGATGCGCATCAGCAGGTCGGTGCCTTGCAGCAAGGCATCGATATGTTCGGGACGCAGGTACAGCCGCCCTTCCTGGGCGCTGACCAGGCAATCTTCCATGACGTGCGCGACACTCACGCCCGCGTCGATGCCGACGATCCGCGCCGCACCCTTGAGCGAGTGCGCAGCGCGCATGCACGATTCGAGTTGGTCGGCCTGGGTCGGGTCGCGCTCCAGGGCCAGCAGCCCTGCGCTCAGCACCTGGGTCTGGGCTTCGGCCTCCAGGCCGAACAGCTCCAGCAAAGAGGCGTCGCGCATTTGTTCGGGGGTCATGTGAGGCTCCGGGTCACGGCGGACAGCAGCTGTTCTTCATCCAGCCAGCGCAGGCTGCGACCCCTGAATTGCAATACGCCACGGGTGTATTTGGCGTCGGCATGAGTACCGGAGCGCGACGCCGCGTCGAGCAGGCGTTCGTCGATGGCGTGAATGCCGTCCACTTCGTCCACCGGCACCACCACAGGCCCGCCGTGGGCGGCGATGATCAGCATGCGCGGCATGACCCGCGCGCCGGGCGCTGCCCCTCCGCCACCACTCTCCAGCCCCAGCAACTCGGACAGCGACAGGCACGCCACCAGCGCCCCACGCACGTTGGCCACCCCGAGCAAAGCCCGGGAACGCTGGTGCGGCAGCGAGTGAATGGCCTGCTGCGGCGCCACTTCCACCAGGCTGCGGGTCGCCAGGCCCAGCCATTCTTCGCCCAGACGAAACATCAGCAGCGAACGGGTCTTGACCTCTTCTTCGACCGTATCGGCAACCTGTACGCGATCTTCCTGCTGCAACGCATAACGATCCAGCAGGCGCGTCGCCGCGGCCGAATACACCGAGCAATTGCGGCAATGAATGTGATCGACCAGCAGCGGGCAGGACTTGTCGCCATGGATGCCGATGCGGTTCCAGCAATCGTCGATGGCCTGGGCATCTTCACGGGTGACGCTAAAGGTGTCGGCGGCAATCATCGTTTACGCTCACTGTCGGCGGCGCGCTCGCTGCGGGCGGCGCGGTCCTGCAATCGTCTGGCACCGACGCTGTCGCCCTGGGCCTGCAGCAGGGCTGCCAGGTGCATCAATGCGTCGGGGTGTTGCGGTTCCAAGTACAACGCCTTGCGGTAAAAGCCTTGGGCTTCGGGCACATTGCCGCCCACGTCGCTGAGCAGTCCCAGCCAGTAGAACACCTGGGCCACCGGCTCGTGGTTGCGCAGGTAGCGCTCGCACGCGGCACGGGCCTCGGCGCTTTTGCCTTCGTTGGCCAATTCGGCAATGTTTGCCAGCAATGCCGCGGTATCGGCGCTGCCGGGCTTTTCTGAAGCCGCAGGACGAGCCATGGGTTGCCCAACGCTGGCGAACGGACGCCGGGGAACCGGCGGCGGCGCGAAATGCCGCGCCGGTTGCCGTGCAGGCTGCGCAATGGGTACAGGTGCAGGAACGAAGACGGGCAGCGGTTCCACCTGCGCCGCACTCTGGCGACTGAAGGCAAAGGACTGCGGGATACCGATCGAACGCATGCCCAGCCGCCCCAGCAGGCTGCCTTCGGCAGGACCGATGAACAGCACGCCCTCGACATGGGTCAGGCGCTTGAGCACTTCGAACACCTGCTTCTGCGTCGCCAGGTCGAAATAGATCAGCAGATTGCGGCAGAACACGAAATCGAAGGGCGGCTCGTTGGCCAGCAAAGTGGGATCGAGCACATTGCCCACCTGTAACCGCACCTGATCCAGCACCCGGCTACTCAGGCGATAACCGTCACGATCGGCGGTGAAATAGCGGTCGCGATAGGCGATGTCCTCGCCCCGAAAGGAATTCTTGCCGTACACCGCCCGCCGGGCCTTTTCCACCGACAAGGGGCTTACGTCCATGCCCTCGACCTTGAACTGGTGCGGCTTGAACCCGGCATCCAGCAGAGCCATGGCAATCGAGTACGGCTCTTCGCCGGTGGAACACGGCAGGCTGAGAATCCGCAGGGCTCGCAGGTTGTTGATTTCGGTCAGGCGTCGGGCGGCCAGTTTCGCCAGGGTGGCGAAGGATTCGGGGTAACGGAAAAACCAGGTTTCCGGAACGATCACCGCTTCGATCAGCGCCTGCTGTTCATCACTTGAACCGTTCAGGATTCGCCAGTACTCATCGGCCGTCTGCGCATTGGACGCGGTGCTGCGCTGGCGCACCGCACGCTCGATGATCGCCGGGCCCACGGAGGTCACGTCGAGACCGATGCGCTCCTTGAGGAAATCGAAAAAGCGCTGATCGCTGTTCATGACCGTTCCTCAAGCAACGCGAGGTCCAGGGGCGGCGACGGGAACAGCAGCGCGCGAACTCGCTCATCCAGCAGGTCGGCGACCCGTACCCATTGCAGCAAGCCCAGTTCGTCGTTGCGCACCGGGCCCAAATAAGGCGCCTGGGGATTGTCCAGGCCATAGGGCTGAAAATCCGCGGGGTCGCAGCGAAGGGTGTCGGTGGCCTGTTCGAGGATCAGCCCGAGCAGTTGTGCCGGCGCGCTTTCATCCACCCGGTAATGCACCAGCACCAGCCGCGTGCTGGTCCGCGCCTGGGCAGGCGCACCGAAGGTCAGTGCACTGAGGTCGATCACCGGTACCACCGCGCCGCGCCAGGCGAACACCCCCGCTACCCAATGAGGCGCGCGGGCGATCGGCTTCAGGGGCACCCGAGGCAGCACTTCCGCTACTTCGGTTGCACGCAGGGCATAGCGCTCGCTGCCGATGCGAAACACCAGAAACAGCACGTGCGCCGGTTGTTTCAGCGCACTGCGTTTGGCGGCCAGTTCGCTCATCAGACTTTGAATCGCGAGACGCCGCCGCGCAGCCCGACGGCCACCTGGCTCAGCTCATCGATGGCAAAACTGGCCTGCCGCAGGGATTCGACGGTCTGGCTGCTGGCATCACCCAACTGCACCAGCGCGTGGTTGATCTGCTCGGCGCCGGTGGCCTGGGCCTGCATGCCTTCGTTGACCATCAACACCCGCGGCGCCAGCGCCTGGACCTGATGGATGATCTGCGACAGCTGCTCGCCGACCTGCTGCACCTCCGACATGCCTCGGCGCACTTCCTCGGAAAACTTGTCCATGCCCATCACGCCGGCGGAGACCGCCGACTGGATCTCACGCACCATCTGTTCGATGTCATAGGTAGCGACGGCGGTCTGGTCCGCCAGACGCCGCACTTCGGTGGCCACCACGGCAAAACCGCGACCGTACTCACCGGCCTTCTCGGCCTCGATGGCGGCGTTGAGCGACAACAGGTTGGTCTGGTCGGCGACCTTGACGATGGTCACCACCACCTGGTTGATATTGCCGGCCTTCTCGTTGAGGATCGCCAGTTTGGCGTTGACCAGATCGGCCGCGCCCATCACCGAGTGCATGGTTTCTTCCATGCGCGCCAGGCCTTGCTGCCCGGAGCCGGCCGCCACCGACGCCTGATCGGCGGCGGTGGAAACCTCGGTCATGGTGCGTACCAGATCCCGCGAAGTGGCCGCGATTTCCCGGGACGTCGCGCCGATTTCGGTGGTGGTGGCGGCGGTTTCGGTGGCGGTGGCCTGCTGTTGCTTGGAGGTCGCGGCGATCTCGGTGACCGAGGTGGTGACCTGTACCGACGAGCGCTGGGCCTGGGACACCAGGGAGGTCAGCTCGGTCATCATGTCGTTGAAGCCGGTTTCCACGGCGCCGAATTCGTCCTTGCGCTCCAGGTTCAGGCGGCGGCTCAGATCACCGGTGCGCATCACTTCAAGAATCTGCACGATACGATTCATCGGCGCCATGATCGCGCGCATCAGCAACAGGCCGCACAGGCCGGCGGCCAGCACGGCGATCAGCAGGGAAATGCCCATGATGGTTTTGGCGGTGAGCACCGCGTCGTCGATGGCGGCAATGTCCTTGTCGGCCACGGTTTTGTTGTGGCTCAGGATTTCACTGAGTTTCGCGCGTCCTTTGGTCCAGGCCGGGGTCAGTTCATCGTTGAACATCTTGAGAGCGTCGGCTTCCTGGTTGCGCTTGTGCAAATCAATCACGGCCGCGAGGATGCGGTGATATTGATCATGGGCCTGCTGGAATGCAGCGTATTCGGTCCGGTCCTGTTCGTCGGTGATCGTCTCGCGATAGAGCGCCATCTGCTCCAGCAAACGGGCGGCATAGGCATCGAAGTCCGCAGTGTCCTTGGCGCTGAAACCCCGTCCTTCCTCAAGGCCAAGCATGGCCTGGATACGCAGGTAGCTGTCGGACCAGGCACCGCGGATCATCGAGCTGTAATACAACCCCGGCAGCGCATCCTCACGCACGCTGGCCTCACTGCTTTCGATCTTCAACAGCCGCGAATACGAGACGACCACCATCAGCAGCATGATGGCGATGATGACTGCAAAACTCGCCAAAATGCGTTGGCGCAACGTCCAGTTCTTCACAGGCTGTCCTCGGGTTGTTTCGGAATTATTTCGAAATGCGGGGAGTATAGCCGAGGGCGGTGTTTCATTAATAAGACGGTTGAGGGGGAATCAGGCAGAAAGGGGTGGTGGAATGGTCAATGCGGCATAAGTGCCATGCAGGTCTCTAATGCCGTAACGTAACCTGTAGCAGCTGGCGAAGCCTGCTGCTACAAGGATCGTGGAAATCAGGTAGATGCCTGCCGCACCTGCCGCTCCAGTTCGACCTTCAACCCCGGCTCGAGCCTGAGCTGGCGCGCCAGTTCATCGAGGTAGGACTTCTCCATGAAGCTCTCCTCATCCACCAGCATCACGCTGGCGATGTACATCTCGGCGGCCATTTCCGGGGTGCTGGCGGCGCGGGCGACGTCGCTGGGGTCCAGGGGCTTGTTGAGTTCGGCGTGCAGCCAGTGGCGCAGCTCCTGATCGTTGTCGAGCTTGATGAACTCGCCTTCGATCAGCTCGCGCTCACGCTCGTCGATGTGGCCGTCTGCCTTCGCCGCTGCCACCAGCGCCTTGAGAATCGCCTGGCTGTGCTGCTCGGCTTGCGCGGCGGGCAGGCGGTCGAGGGTCTGCGGTTCGGTTTTCGGAGCCGTGCCCTGCTGGGCCTGCCAATTGCCATAGGCCTTGTAGGCCAGCACGCCTAACGCGGCGAGACCGCCATAAACCGCGACCTTGCCGCCGACCTTGCGCGCCTTCTTGCTGCCCAGCAGCAACCCCATCGCGCCCGCCGCCAGCGCGCCGCCACCTGCGCCGGAGAGCAGGCTGCCCAGGCCGTTGGAGCCCTTGCTCGGCGTACTGCCAGACTTGTTCTGCAAAAGCTCCTGACCCGACTTCAACAATTGATCGAGCAATCCACGGGTGTTCATGTTCGCCTCCGTAACAGGGTGTACCCGGCTGATAAGGCTCCCAGCCTAGATCGAAAGTGCCCTGCGCCCATCGCCAGAGTTGCGACCAAATGTTGCCCACTTGCAGCTTGCAGCTTGCAGCTTGCAGCTCGAAGCTTATAGCTGCCCTTCGACAAAACCGATATACACTCGAGCAAATCTATAAAAACCGCCCACCGGGTACCCTTCCATGATGACCTTGCGTCAGATCCGACATTTCATCGCCGTGGCCGAGACCGGCTCGATCTCCGCCGCCGCGCAAACCGCGTTCATTTCCCAATCGACCCTGACCCTGGCGATCCAGCAACTGGAACAGGAAATCGGCGTCGGCCTGTTCAATCGCCACGCCAAGGGCATGACCCTGACCCACCAGGGCCATCAGTTCCTGCGTCAGGCGCACCTGATCCTCGCCACCGTCGACAACGCCAAACGCAGCCTGCAACAGAGCACCGATCAGGTGGCCGGGCAATTGATCGTCGGTGTGACCAGCCTGGTGGCCGGTTACTACCTGGCGGATCTGCTCACCCGCTTCCAGCGCGCCTACCCCAATGTCGAGATCCGCGTGATGGAGGACGAACGCCCTTACATCGAGCATTTGCTGGTCAGCGGCGAGATCGATGTCGGTGTGCTGATCCTGTCCAACCTCGAAGACCGGCACGCCTTGCAGACCGAGGTACTGACCCACTCGCCCCACCGGCTGTGGCTGCCGGCCCAGCACCCGCTACTTGAACACGACAGCATCAACCTCGCCGATGTGGCGCGCGAGCCACTGATTCAACTGAACGTCGATGAAATGGACCGCAACGCCCAGCGCATGTGGACGGCGGCGTCCCTGCAACCGCGCATCACCTTGCGCACCGCCTCCACCGAAGCGGTGCGAAGCCTGGTGGCCGCCGGGCTCGGCGTGTCGATCCAGCCCGACATGACCTACCGCCCGTGGTCACTGGAGGGCGACATCATTGAAGCGCGGCCTATCGCCGACCTGAGTCAGACCCTGGATGTGGGCCTGGCCTGGCGTCGCGGCACCGCCCGCCCTGCCCTTGTCGACCCGTTCCTGACCGTGGCGCGCGAGCAACCCCATGGCGGGCGCAAGCCATCTATTTAATCGAACGCCACCTTCAATATTTAGAATTTGTCGACCTCGGGTCCGCGCACTAGTCTTGCAGCATCTATATAAAGACGGCCGGCCCCAGGCACTGGGAGCAGCATGGCCACACAAGAAAAGAGATCCCGAAAAATGGCTGGCGCGCAGACCCCGCTGTTTACCGCCCTGTTGATCGATGGCGAACTGGTCGCCGGGCAAGGCTTTGTCGAGCCGATCCTCAACCCGGCCACCGGCGAAGTCCTGACGCAGATCGCCGAAGCCAGCACCGAACAGGTCGAAGCCGCCATCCTCGCCGCCCACCGCGCCTTTGCCGGCTGGTCGCGGACCACGCCGCAGCAGCGTTCGAATCTGCTGCTGGACATCGCCAACGCCATCGAAAAGAACGCCGACCTGCTCGCCCGCCTCGAAGCCCTGAACTGCGGCAAGCCGCTGCATCTGGCGCGTCAGGACGACCTGAGCGCCACGGTCGATGTATTCCGCTTCTTCGCCGGTGCCGTGCGCTGCCAGACCGGCCAGCTCAGCGGCGAATATTCGCCCGGCTACACCAGCATGGTGCGTCGCGACCCGATTGGCGTGGTGGCATCGATTGCGCCGTGGAACTACCCGATCATGATGGCCGCGTGGAAAATCGCCCCGGCCCTGGCCGCCGGCAACACCCTGGTGTTCAAGCCGTCCGAACACACTCCGCTGTCGATCCTCGCGTTGGCCCCGGCGCTGGCCGAGATCCTGCCACCAGGAGTGATCAACATTGTCTGCGGTGGCGGCGAAGGCGTCGGCAGCCATCTGGTCAGCCATCCCAAGGTGCGCATGGTGTCGCTGACCGGCGATATCGTCACCGGGCAGAAAATCCTCCAGGCCGCCTCGAAAACCCTCAAACGCACGCACCTGGAACTGGGCGGCAAGGCGCCGGTGATCGTCTGCAACGACGCCGACATCCAGGCGGTGGTCGAAGGCGTGCGCACCTACGGCTACTACAACGCCGGCCAGGACTGCACCGCGGCCTGCCGGGTCTATGCCCAGGCCGGGATTCACGACCGCCTGGTGGCCGAACTCGGCGCGGCGGTCAGCAGCCTGCGCTTTGCCGGCAAACGCGACGCCGACAACGAAATAGGCCCGCTGATCAGCACCCGCCAGCGCGACCGGGTGGCCAGCTTCGTCGAACGCGCCCTCGGCCAGCCGCACATCGAGCGGGTCACCGGTGCGGCGGTGCATTCCGGTGCCGGGTTCTACTATCAGCCGACCTTACTGGCCGGCTGCAAACAGAGTGACGAAATCGTCCAGCGCGAAGTGTTCGGCCCGGTGGTCACCGTGACCCGCTTCGATCAACTGGAGCAGGCGGTGGACTGGGCCAACGATTCGGAATACGGCCTGGCGTCCTCGGTCTGGACCCAGAACCTGGACAAGGCGATGCAGGTCGCCGCGCGCCTGCAATACGGCTGCACCTGGATCAACAGCCATTTCATGCTGGTCAGCGAAATGCCCCACGGCGGCCTCAAGCGCTCGGGCTACGGCAAGGACCTGTCCAGCGACTCGCTACAGGACTACAGCGTGGTGCGGCACATCATGGCGCGCCATGGGCGGGAGCTTTAAGCGGCAAGCTACAAGCTGCGAGTCAAAGCTGTGCGCGATTTGCTGCTACTTGCAGCTTGCGGCTTGCGGCTTGAAGCTTGCGGCTACTCTCAATCAACCACTAATAAACAAAAGAGAGGTTTCCATGTTCGTGCACAAGACCGCACTGCTCAGTGCAATCACCACCGCGCTGCTGGCCAGTGTCGGCGTCCAGGCCGCCGAGCCGCTCAAAGCTGTCGGTGCCGGCGAAGGCCAGCTGGATATCGTGGCCTGGCCCGGCTACATCGAACGGGGCGAAAGCGACAAGGCCTACGACTGGGTGACCGGTTTCGAGAAGGAAACCGGCTGCAAGGTCAACGTGAAGACCGCCGCCACCTCCGATGAGATGGTCAGCCTGATGGCCAAGGGCGGTTACGACCTGGTCACCGCGTCGGGCGACGCCTCCCTGCGCCTGATCGTCGGCAAGCGTGTCCAGCCGATCAACACCGCGCTGATCCCGAACTGGAAGAACCTCGACCCGCGTCTCAAGGATGCGCCCTGGTACGTGGTCAACAAGCAGACCTACGGTACCCCGTACCAGTGGGGCCCGAATGTGCTGATGTACAACACCAACGTGTTCAAGACCGCGCCGGACAGCTGGAGCGTGGTGTTCGCCGCGCAAAACCTGCCGGACGGAAAACCGAACAAGGGCCGCGTGCAGGCCTATGACGGCCCGATCTACATCGCCGATGCGGCGCTGTACCTCAAGACCGCCAAGCCGGAACTGGGGATCAAGAACCCTTACGAGCTGACCGAAGAGCAATACAAGGCGGTGCTCGATCTGTTGCGCGCGCAGCAGCCGCTGATCCACCGCTACTGGCACGACACCACCGTGCAGATGAGCGACTTCAAGAACGAAGGCGTGGTCGCTTCCGGCGCCTGGCCGTATCAGGTCAACGGCCTGATGAACGAGAAACAGCCGATCGCCTCGACCATCCCGAAAGAAGGCGCCACCGGTTGGGCCGACACCACCATGATGCACACCGATGCCAAGCACCCCAACTGTGCCTACAAGTGGATGGACTGGTCGCTGCAGCCGAAGGTCCAGGGTGACGTGGCCGCCTGGTTCGGTTCGTTGCCGGCGGTACCGGCGGCGTGCAAGGAGAGCGAACTGCTCGGCGCCGAAGGCTGCAAGACCAACGGTTTCGACCAGTTCGACAAGATCGCCTTCTGGAAAACCCCACAGGCCGAAGGCGGCAAGTTCGTGCCGTACAGCCGCTGGACCCAGGACTACATCGCAATTATGGGCGGCCGCTGATCCTTGAAGTGAAGTAGATCCCTGTGGTAGCGGGCTTGCCCGCGATGGCGGAGTGTCAGGCAACACAATATTGACTGTGCTGACGCCATCGCTGGCAAGCCAGCTCCCACAGTTGATCACCTCTGTTGCCACTGCCGAGCAAGGCATCCGGCTGTAGTTGACCGTTACCCGTTTTTTCAGAAGTCCAGGCAGGGCCGCTGCGACGGCCCTCGCCTTTTCGGAGCACCGCACCATGACGCTTGCAGTCCAGTTCACCAACGTTTCCCGTCAGTTCGGCGAAGTGAAGGCCGTTGACCGGGTTTCCATCGATATCCAGGACGGCGAGTTCTTCTCCATGCTGGGCCCTTCGGGCTCGGGCAAAACCACCTGTCTGCGCCTGATCGCCGGTTTCGAACAACCGAGCGCAGGCTCCATCCGCATTCACGGCGAGGAAGCCGCCGGGCTGCCGCCGTATCAGCGTGACGTGAACACCGTGTTCCAGGATTACGCGCTGTTCCCGCACATGAACGTTCGCGACAATGTCGCCTACGGTTTGAAAGTCAAAGGCGTGGCCAAGGGCGAACGCCTCAAGCGCGCCGAAGAAGCCCTGGAGATGGTGGCCTTGGGCGGCTACGGCGAGCGCAAGCCGGTGCAGCTGTCCGGCGGCCAGCGTCAGCGCGTGGCCCTGGCCCGCGCCCTGGTCAATCGCCCACGGGTGCTGCTGCTTGACGAGCCCTTGGGTGCACTCGACCTGAAGTTGCGCGAACAGATGCAGAGCGAATTGAAGAAGCTGCAACGCCAACTCGGCATTACCTTCATCTTCGTCACCCACGACCAGACCGAAGCGTTGTCGATGTCCGACCGCGTGGCCGTGTTCAACAAAGGCCGCATCGAACAGGTCGACTCGCCGCGCAACCTGTACATGAAACCGGCAACCACGTTCGTCGCCGAGTTCGTCGGCACCTCCAACGTGATCCGCGGCGATCTGGCCCGTGAACTGAGCGGCAACCCACAGCCGTTTTCGATTCGCCCCGAGCACGTGCGATTCGCCAACGGCCCGCTGGCCAGCCACGAAATCGAAGTCAGCGGCCTGCTGCACGACATCCAGTACCAGGGCAGCGCCACCCGCTATGAACTGAAGCTGGACAACGGCCAGACCCTGAACATCAGCCAGGCCAACAATCAGTGGCTCGACACCAGCGCCCAGCACCAGACCGGGCAACGCATGACCGCCCGCTGGGCCCGCGAAGCGATGATCCCGCTGCACGACACCCTGGCGAGCGGGGTCTGAGATGAACACCATGGCTATCTCTCAAACCACGACAGGAGGCTCGGCACTGCGCAGGTTTTCCAACCTGCTGTACCGCCGGCCGAACCTGTACCTGTCGATGCTGCTGGTGCCACCACTGCTGTGGTTCGGCGCGATCTACCTGGGCTCGCTGCTGACCCTGCTGTGGCAAGGTTTCTACACCTTCGACGACTTCACCATGGCGGTCACTCCGGACCTGACCCTGGCGAACTTCGCCGCGCTGTTCCAGCCCTCGAACTTCGACATCATCCTGCGCACCTTGAGCATGGCCATCGTGGTCTCGATCGCCAGCGCCATCGTCGCGTTCCCGATCGCCTACTACATGGCGCGCTACACCACCGGCAAGACCAAGGCGTTTTTCTACATCGCGGTGATGATGCCGATGTGGGCCAGCTACATCGTCAAGGCCTACGCCTGGACGCTGCTGCTGGCCAAGGGCGGCGTGGCGCAGTGGTTCGTGCAGCACCTGGGCCTGGAGCCGCTGTTGCAGTTGGTGCTGGGGATTCCGGGCGTGGGGGGTAGCACCTTGTCGACCTCGCACCTGGGGCGGTTCATGGTGTTCGTCTACATCTGGCTGCCGTTCATGATCCTGCCGATCCAGGCTTCGCTGGAGCGTCTGCCGCCGTCGCTGTTGCAGGCCTCCGCCGACCTTGGCGCCAAGCCGAGCCAGACCTTCATGCAGGTGATTCTGCCGCTGTCGGTGCCGGGCATTGCCGCCGGTTCGATCTTCACCTTCTCCCTGACCCTCGGCGATTTCATCGTGCCGCAGCTGGTGGGCCCGCCGGGCTACTTCGTCGGCAGCATGGTGTACGCCCAACAGGGCGCGATCGGCAACATGCCGATGGCCGCCGCGTTCACCCTGGTGCCGATCGTGCTGATCGCCGTTTACCTGTCCATCGTCAAACGTCTGGGGGCCTTCGATGCACTCTGAAAAGGCTTCACTTGGATTAAAAATCGCAGCCTGGGGCGGGTTGGTGTTCCTGCACTTCCCGATCCTGATCATCTTCCTGTACGCCTTCAACACCGAAGACGCGGCGTTCAGCTTTCCGCCCAAGGGTTTCACCCTCAAATGGTTCAGCGTTGCCTTCTCCCGGCCCGACGTGCTGGAAGCGATCAAGCTGTCGCTGCAGATCGCCTCGATTGCCACGCTGATCGCCCTGGTGCTCGGCACCCTGGCGTCGGCGGCGCTGTATCGCCGGGACTTCTTCGGCAAGCAGGGCATCTCGCTGATGCTGATCCTGCCGATCGCCCTGCCGGGGATCATCACCGGGATCGCGCTGCTGGCGACCTTCAAGTCGCTGGGCATCGAGCCCGGGATGTTCACCATCATCGTCGGCCACGCGACCTTCTGTGTGGTGATCGTCTACAACAACGTGATCGCGCGGTTGCGCCGCACCTCCCACAGCCTGATCGAGGCTTCGATGGACCTCGGCGCCGACGGTTGGCAGACCTTCCGCTACATCATCCTGCCCAACCTGGGCTCGGCGTTGCTGGCCGGCGGCATGTTGGCGTTTGCGCTGTCGTTTGACGAAATCATCGTCACCACCTTCACCGCAGGCCACGAACGCACCCTGCCGCTGTGGCTGCTCAACCAGCTCAGCCGCCCTCGGGACGTACCGGTGACCAACGTCGTGGCGATGCTGGTGATGATGGTGACCATGCTGCCGATCCTCGGCGCCTATTACCTGACCCGTGGCGGTGAAAGTGTGGCCGGTAGCGGCGGGAAGTAAATTCATAACAAGCGCCACTGTCCCCTGTGGGAGCGGGCTTGCCCGCGAAGAGGCCATCACCTTCAACATTGATGTCTGCTGACACACCGCGTTCGCGGGCAAGCCCGCTCCCACAGGGTTCGGTGTGATCAGAAGAACAAGAACAGTTTGAAAGAGGACATAGCCATGCAAACCCAACTCCTGATCAACGGCCAACTGCTCAACGGCGAAGGCCCGGCCCAACCGGTGTTCAACCCCGCCCTGGGCCGCGTGCTGGTGGAAATCAACGAAGCCAGCGAAGCCCAGGTCGATGCAGCCGTGCGCGCCGCTGATGCCGCGTTCGACAGCTGGTCGCAGACCCCGCCCAAAGAGCGTTCGCTGCTGCTGCTCAAACTCGCCGACGCCATCGAAGCCCACGGCGAAGAGCTGGCCAAGCTGGAATCTGACAACTGCGGCAAGCCCTACAGCGCCGCGCTGAATGACGAGATCCCGGCGATTGCCGATGTGTTCCGCTTCTTCGCTGGCGCCAGCCGTTGCATGAGCGGTTCGGCTGGTGGCGAATACCTGCCCGGCCACACCTCGATGATCCGTCGTGATCCGGTGGGCGTGATCGCCTCCATCGCGCCGTGGAACTACCCGCTGATGATGGTCGCCTGGAAAATCGCCCCGGCCCTCGCCGCCGGCAACACCGTGGTGCTCAAGCCGTCGGAACAGACCCCGCTGACCGCGCTGCGCCTGGCACAACTGGCGTCGGAAATCTTCCCGGCCGGCGTACTCAACCTGGTGTTCGGCCGTGGTCCTAGCGTCGGCAGCCCGCTGGTCACCCACCCGAAAGTGCGCATGGTGTCGCTGACCGGCTCGATCGCCACCGGCTCGAACATCATTTCCAGCACCGCCGACAGCGTCAAACGCATGCACATGGAGCTGGGCGGCAAGGCGCCGGTGATCATCTTCGACGACGCCGACATCGATGCCGCCGTCGAAGGCATTCGCACCTTCGGTTTCTACAACGCCGGCCAGGACTGCACCGCCGCCTGCCGCATCTATGCGCAGGAAGGTATCTACGAAAAATTCGTCGAGAAGCTTGGCGCTGCGGTCAGCAGCATCAAGTACGGTCTGCAGGATGATCCGGACACCGAACTCGGCCCGTTGATCACCGCGCAGCATCGCGACCGCGTAGCCGGGTTTGTCGAGCGGGCCGTGGCCCAGCCGCACATCCGCCTGATCACCGGTGGCAAGGCGGTGGACGGCAATGGCTTCTTCTTCGAGCCGACCGTGCTGGCGGACGCGCAGCAGGACGATGAGATCGTTCGTCGCGAGGTGTTCGGGCCGGTGGTGTCGGTGACCAGGTTCAGCGATGAAGCGCAGGTATTGGGCTGGGCCAACGACTCGGACTACGGTCTGGCGTCCTCGGTCTGGACCGCCGACGTCGGCCGCGCCCATCGCCTCTCGGCGCGCCTGCAATACGGCTGCACCTGGGTCAACACCCACTTCATGCTGGTCAGTGAAATGCCGCACGGCGGCCAGAAACTGTCCGGGTACGGGAAGGACATGTCGATGTATGGGCTGGAGGACTACACCGTCGTTCGGCATGTGATGTTCAAGCACTAAAAGCGAAAAGATCGCAGCCTTCGGCAGCTCCTGCAGGGGTTGCGCCAGGCGCGAAAGGTGCGGCGCATGCAGTCGGTGCAGGAGCTGCCGCAGGCTGCGATCTTTTCAGCAGACACACGGATGATGTCAGCGATTCACCCCAGGGTTTCACCGCAACTCAAAACAACAATAACCACCGATCCTGGCGGCGCTCTCACAGCCCCGCCACGGCTTCGGCCATCCGAAATCTGCCGATTTTCCGGAGAACACACACATGAGTGCATCACCCGATCTCTCGACAGCCGTTGCCGACAGCGATGCCGAGCAGCTACGCCAACTGGGCTACACCTCCAACTTCAATCGCAGCATGAGCCTGTGGGAAAACTTCGCCCTGGGCTTCACCTACCTCTCCCCGGTCGTCGGGGTTTATACCCTCTTCGGCCTGTGCCTCGCCGCCGGCGGACCACCGATGTTCTGGGCCTATCTGCTGGTCGGCTGCGGCCAGTTGCTGGTGTGCCTGATCTTCGGTGAAGTGGTCTCGCAGTTCCCGATCTCCGGCGGCGTATACCCCTGGGCCCGGCGCCTGGTGGGCAAGCGCTGGGCGTGGATGGTCGGCTGGATCTACTCCATCGCCCTGTGCGTGACCATCGCCGCCGTTGCGGTCGGCGCAGGTCCTTACCTGGCGGCCATGCTGGGTTTTGAACCGAACAACAACACCAACATCGTCATCGCCCTGGTGCTGACGCTGTTCGCCACCCTGGTCAACCTCAGCGGCACCAAGACCCTGGCGCGCATCGCCATGTTCGGCTTCCTCTGCGAACTGATCGGTGCGGTGATCGTCGGCGTCTACTTGCTGATCTTCGAGCGTCATCAGTCGATCGGCGTGCTGTTCGACACCTTCGGCATCAGCGTCGATGGCTCGTACCTGCCGGCGTTCCTCACCGCTTCGCTGGCGGGGATGTTCCTGTACTACGGCTTCGAGGCCTGCGGCGACGTGGCCGAAGAAACCCCGAACCCGAGCAAGAAAATCCCGGTGGCCATGCGCATGACCATCTACATCGGCGGCGTCGCCGCGATGTTCGCCTGCCTGGCCCTGATTCTCGCCGTGCCGGACATGCAAGCGGTGATCAACGGTACCGACAAGGACCCGGTGGGCACCATTCTCGGCAACGCCTTCGGCCCGGTCGGCTCGAAAATGGTGATGGGCGTGGTGATGATTTCCTTCATCTCCTGCGTCATCAGCCTGCAAGCGGCAGCGAGCCGTCTGCTCTACTCCTACGCCCGGGACGAAATGGTCATCGGCAGCCGACTGCTGAAAAAGATTTCTCCTGCAACCCAGGTTCCGGTGGCCGCCCTGTTCGTCTCCGGCGTCCTGCCAGCGCTGATCATCATCCTCGGCTTCTTCCTGCAGGACGCCGTCGCCACCATCGTCAGCTTCGCCGCCATCGGCATCTACCTGGCGTTCCAGATGATCGTCCTGGCAGCCCTCTACGCCCGCCTGAAAGGCTGGAAACCGAGCGGCAAATTCACCCTCGGCGCCTGGGGCTGGCTGGTCAACATCGGCGCCCTGGCCTACGGCATCGGCGCCATCATCAACATGGCCTGGCCCCGCACACCGGATGCGGCGTGGTACATCAACTACTCGATGGTGTTGAGCACCGTCATCGTGATCGGCCTGGGCCTGCTCTACATGTGGATCGCCAAGCCGTACGACCACGGCACCGCGCCTGCGGGGGATGCCTGGAAGGTTAGTCGCTGATGTGAGTCGCCCCGGGGTCCGTTGGGAACCCGGGGCGATTATCGAGCATGGATGCTTTACAGGAAATCAGGTCCCGATCAGGCGGGAACGATCAACTTGACTGACGGGAAATAGTTGCGATATCGCTTGGGAGCGGTATTACTTTCTCCCCCTCCACTTCCGTAAAAACCATCTAACAGAACCTAGGAAACCGAGAATTCGATCAGCATGGGGAAAACCTGCGGTTTATTCACTGAGGGCGAATGAATAACCGAAAAATTTCGGTTCAGGTGCTGTGCCCCTTCAACCAGAGCAAAAACAGGAAATTCCTACAGACATGTCCTTCCTGAAAAACCCTCGGTTCCTACACTACGCGTCTCCAGAGTAGACTTGGCGCCGCGAGCACCCCACCGATAGGCTTTATCTCGTCGCTGCGAAATCAGCGACCTGGTGTCGAAGCCGGGATATGTCAAAGCGTTGCTCGCGTCCCCCATAGGACTGTGGCTGTTTCCATGCCTTCAGTGCTGCTTCATGGCGGGCCGTGTGGCGCGGGCCTTTCGGCTTCCGTTTTGACTGGAAGTGTCCCGACTTCGAACGCCACTCGGTTCGCCACCAATCTATCGAAGGATTGGCGGTGACTTTCCTGATCAAAACGGAGATCAAGTCATGTCAACGCTTTCTCAAAACTCCCAACTTCCATACGTCACACCTACTGTTTTTACCCGCCACAACCGCTTCCTCCATACCTTCATGCAAGACCATCAAGCCTGGTTCTGTGTTCAGGATCTGGGTCGGCTAATGGGCAAGCCACTGAACGAACGGCTCGTACAGAAACTCGATCCTGATCAGCGTCGCAGCGTCTGCTTGCTAAAAGACGGCAAACCTCTTGAGTCTCTGATGGTCAGCGAATCGGGGATGTACGCGCTGTTGGTTCATCACTTCATCCCGGAAAATCGCAATCTGAGGCAATGGCTGAGTCATGAAGTTGTTCCGATGCTGCGCAATACGCAGACAGCGACGCCCGCAAACCTGCCGAGTCTGAGCGCCTTGCATTGGGCAGGAGTCTCGGTGCCTTTGCTGCACTATCAGCATCACGCATGGATCAAATGGCGGGACATGCCCGAGCTGATGCAGACAAAACGCCCATTCCCTGGCAGTGGTGCGTGCAGTTGAAAAATATTCTTTGAAGAAAAAAGGGCAGACTTCGAAGTCTGCCCTTTCAGTCGAATGTTCCCTTTTTACTAACGCCGTTCATTTACGCCGAATACGATTCCTGTAGCAGCTGGCGAAGCCAGCGGCTACAGGATTTGCAGTGACTTAACTAACGGGCATGACCATCTCTGCTCCTTTTGAATGGGCATTTCAAAAACATGAACAATCACAACTCAAACAAACTCATCGTCATGGAAACGATTCCTTCGTGACTGCGCCTTTGCAGAAAACCATCTCCAGCACCCCCTTGAACAACTGGCCTGCTTGTCCGCAATCAACGCCGGCATTGCCGACGCTGACGCAGGCAAGTTGACCTCTCTGGAGACCGTGAAAGCCAAATGGCTCTCACGCTAACCAGACCCACTCAAAACCGCGAAACACTCCTCATCGCATCCACCAGATACCGCATGGCAATCCGGTCACTTTCCGACAACTCCCTGTAGCGCTCCACCAGCTTCATTTCCTCGCTGTTCAGGCGGCGCCTTCGCCTACCCAGGCCCAGGCATGGAAAGATTCCCAACATTTCGGTGATGCCTTGTACTTTCGACATGGACGATGTCCTTCTCTCTACGTCAAAGAAAACTTCAGAAACCGCATCGCCCTTAATCCCTCTTCCGGCAGCGCCGCATGGCCACTGAACCGTACCGGCCCGAAGGGCATAAACCGGTCATGACCACAGAATAGAAATAATCTCGGCGCTGAAAAGCGGTTTTTAGAGTAATTACACAAAAAAAGCAGATATGCCCTCTAAATCAGAAAGGGCTGTGGGAAATGTTTCCGGACACGTCTTGTTTCACTCGTGCGCTAGCGTCTTGCCATCAACCATTTTTGCTCTGCAATCGAACGGTTTAAGCTATTCGGCATCTGTTTAAAGTCCGTCGCGTTTGGCCGAAGGCATGTCCGAACCGTAATTTCTGATCCAGTACGTGCCAGGAACGGCGCGGGATTGTTCACGACAGGTTGTATTTATGCACCGCAGGAATTTGCTCAAAGCCTCCATGGCCATTGCGGCCTATACCGGTTTGTCCGCCACCGGCCTGCTCGCCGCCCGCGCCTGGGCTGCCTCCGGGACCGCCGATGGTGAGGCCAAGGCCTTCGATTTCGAGGCCTTGAAGATCCAGGCCAAGCAACTGGCCAGCAACCGCTACCAGGACACCAAGCAGGTGTTGCCGCCGACTCTGGCGACCATGACCCCGCAGAATTTCAATGCGATCCGCTACGACGGCAACCACTCGCTGTGGAAAGACAACAAGGGCCAGCTGGACGTGCAGTTCTTCCACGTCGGCATGGGCTTCAAGCAGCCGGTGCGCATGTACAGCGTCGATCCCAAGACCCGCATGGCCCGCGAGGTGCACTTCCGTCCGGAGCTGTTCAACTACGAAAAGACCACGGTCGACACCAAGCAATTGACCGGCGACCTGGGTTTTTCCGGCTTCAAGCTGTTCAAGGCGCCGGAGCTGGACAAGCACGACGTGGTGTCGTTCCTCGGCGCCAGCTACTTCCGCGCGGTGGATGCCACTGGCCAATATGGCCTCTCGGCCCGCGGCCTGGCCATCGACACCTACGCCAAGAAGCGCGAGGAATTCCCCGACTTCACCAAGTTCTGGTTCGAGACCCCGGACAAGGACAGCACCCGCTTCGTGGTTTACGCCCTGCTCGACTCGCCGAGCGCGACCGGCGCCTACCGCTTTGATATCGACTGCCAGGCCGAGCGCGTGGTGATGGAGGTCGATGCCCACGTCAACGCGCGGACCGCCATCGATCAACTGGGCATCGCGCCGATGACCAGCATGTTCAGCTGCGGCACCCACGAGCGCCGCATGTGCGACACCATTCACCCGCAGATCCACGACTCCGATCGCCTGGCGATGTGGCGCGGCAACGGCGAGTGGATCTGCCGCCCGCTGAACAACCCGGCCACCCTGCAATTCAACGCCTTCGCAGACAACGATCCGAAAGGTTTCGGCCTGGTGCAGACCGATCATGAATTCGCCAGCTATCAGGACACCGTCGACTGGTACAGCCGCCGTCCGAGCCTGTGGGTCGAGCCGACGACGCCATGGGGCGAAGGCTCGGTCGACCTGCTGGAAATCCCCACCACCGGCGAGACCATGGACAACATCGTCGCCTTCTGGACGCCGAAGAAACCGGTGGCTGCCGGCGACTCGCTGAACTACGGCTACAAGCTGTACTGGAGCGCGCTGCCGCCGGTCGGCACGCCGCTGGCACGGGTCCATGCGACACGTTCGGGGATGGGTGGTTTCACCGAAGGCTGGGCGCCGGGTGAGCATTACCCGCAAGTCTGGGCCCGTCGTTTCGCCGTGGACTTTACCGGCGGCGGCCTGGATCGCCTGCCGGCCGGTGCCGGCATCGAACCGGTGGTCACCTGCTCGAACGGTGAGGTCAAGGATTTCAGCGTGCTGGTGCTCGATGACATCAAGGGCTTCCGCATTCTGTTCGACTGGTACCCGACCAACGACAGCGTCGATCCGGTCGAACTGCGCCTGTTCATCCGCACCAACGATCGCACCCTCAGTGAAACCTGGTTGTACCAGTATTTCCCGCCAGCACCGGACAAGCGTAAATATCCCTGACAGCGGGTTGCGCCCTACCACCATTCGGTTTTCCGAACGCGACCTGCGGGTCGGTTCGGATAACCGGATTCTCCAGCGTTTCAAACACCGCAATAAATATTTAATCCCCTTATAAATCAATGCTTTGATCAGTTGCGACTGGTCTGGCACGAGTCATGCTCTACACTTCTTCGACGAATGCCTGTTGCGCCAACACTTCAGGAGCCGTCAGGCATTCAATGCTCAAAAGGGCCGGTGAACTGGCTCCATAAAAAAAACAAAGTCGAGGAAAATTTGATGCGCATCGTTCCCCATATCCTGGGCGCAGCCATTGCTGCCGCTCTGATCAGCACTCCAGTTTTCGCCGCCGAACTCACCGGCACCCTGAAGAAAATCAAAGAGTCCGGTGTTATCACCCTCGGACATCGCGACGCTTCCATTCCTTTCTCCTACATCGCAGACGCCTCCGGCAAACCGATGGGCTACTCCCACGACCTGCAACTGAAAGTCGTCGAAGCCCTGAAAAAAGAGCTGGACGTGCCGAACCTCCAGGTCAAATACAACCTGGTGACCTCGCAGACCCGTATCCCGCTGGTGCAGAACGGCACCGTGGACCTGGAATGCGGCTCCACCACCAACAACGTCGAGCGTCAGCAGCAGGTTGACTTCTCCGTGGGCATCTTCGAAGTCGGCACCCGCCTGCTGGCCAAGAAAGACTCCGCCTACAAGGACTTCGATGACCTCAAAGGCAAGAACGTCGTGACCACCGCCGGCACCACGTCCGAGCGCATCCTCAAGGCGATGAACGCCGACAAGCAGATGGGCATGAACGTCATCTCCGCCAAAGACCACGGCGAGTCCTTCCAGATGCTGGAAAGCGGCCGCGCAGTGGCTTTCATGATGGACGACGTACTGCTGGCCGGTGAAATGGCCAAGGCCAAGAAGCCTGCCGACTGGGCCGTGACCGGTACTCCACAGTCCTACGAAATCTACGGCTGCATGGTTCGCAAGGGCGACGAGTCGTTCAAGAAAGTCGTGGACGACGCCATCAAGGCCACCTACGCATCGGGCGAGATCAACAAGATCTACGACAAGTGGTTCCAGCAGCCTGTCCCACCTAAAGGCGTAAACCTGCAATTCCCGATGAGCAACGAGCTCAAGGCCCTGATCGCCACGCCGACCGACAAAGCGGCTGACGACAAGAAATCCTGATTTCTGACTAACCTTATCTCCTGAAGGGGCCGTTGCCCTTTCAGGAGTTGTCACCTCCTGCTGGCATTTATGGAAACACTCGAACCGGTGGCTATCGAGCTGGTCGCGTGTGCCTGATCGAACGGATCAGGCGGGAACGGAGCTTCCCCCAAGCGGGTACTCGTACATCGATTGATCTCAAGGGGAGACCCTAATGAATTACAACTGGGACTGGGGCGTGTTCTTCAAGTCCACCGGCGTGGGCAGCGAGACCTATCTCGACTGGTTCATCTCGGGACTTGGCTGGACCATCGGCATCGCCGTCGTGGCCTGGATCATCGCCCTGACGCTGGGTTCGATCCTGGGCGTCATGCGTACCGTGCCGAACCGCATCGTATCGGGCATCGCCACCTGCTACGTCGAACTCTTCCGTAACGTGCCGCTGCTGGTTCAGCTGTTCATCTGGTACTTCCTGGTGCCAGACCTGCTGCCGCCTGACCTGCAGGAGTGGTACAAGCAGGACCTGAACCCGACCACCTCGGCCTTCCTGAGCGTCGTCGTGTGCCTGGGCCTGTTCACCGCCGCCCGCGTTTGCGAACAGGTGCGTACCGGTATCCAGGCGTTGCCCAAAGGCCAGGAGTCCGCGGCCCGCGCCATGGGTTTCGACCTGCCGCAGATCTACTGGAACGTGCTGCTGCCCCAGGCCTACCGGATCATCATTCCGCCGCTCACCTCGGAATTTCTCAACGTCTTCAAGAACTCGTCCGTCGCCTCGCTGATCGGCCTGATGGAGCTGCTGGCGCAGACCAAACAGACCGCCGAGTTCTCGGCCAACCTGTTCGAAGCGTTCACTCTTGCCACACTGATCTACTTCACCCTGAACATGAGCCTGATGCTGCTGATGCGCATGGTCGAGAAGAAGGTTGCCGTACCGGGCCTGATCTCCGTAGGGGGTAAATGATGGAATTCGATTTCTCGGGCATCGTCCCGTCCCTGCCGGGCCTGTGGAACGGCATGGTCATGACCCTGAAACTGATGGCCATGGGCGTTATCGGCGGGATCATCCTGGGCACCATCCTGGCGTTGTGCCGTCTGTCCCACAGCAAGCTGCTGTCGAACCTGGCCGGCGCCTACGTCAACTATTTCCGTTCAATTCCGCTGCTGCTGGTGATCACCTGGTTCTACCTGGCGGTGCCGTTCGTGCTGCGCTGGATCACCGGCGAAGACACCCCGATCGGCGCGTTCACCTCGTGCATCGTGGCCTTCATGATGTTCGAAGCGGCGTACTTCTGCGAAATCGTCCGGGCCGGCGTGCAGTCGATTCCCAAGGGCCAGATGGGCGCCGCCCAGGCGCTGGGCATGACCTATGGCCAGATGATGCGCCTGATCATCCTGCCGCAGGCGTTCCGCAAGATGACCCCGCTGCTGCTGCAACAGAGCATCATCCTGTTCCAGGACACCTCGCTCGTTTATGCGGTGGGCCTGGTGGACTTCCTCAATGCCTCGCGTGCCAGCGGCGACATCATCGGCCGCTCCAATGAGTTCCTGATCTTCGCAGGGCTCGTGTACTTCATCATCAGCTTTGCCGCCTCGCAGTTGGTCAAGCGCCTGCAAAAAAGGATCACCGTATGATCTCCATCAAGAACATCAACAAGTGGTATGGCGACTTCCAGGTGCTGACCGATTGCAGCACCGAGGTCAAGAAAGGCGAAGTGATCGTGGTGTGCGGGCCGTCCGGTTCCGGCAAATCGACCCTGATCAAGTGTGTCAACGCCCTGGAGCCGTTCCAGAAAGGTGACATCGTGGTCGACGGCACGTCCATCGCCGATCCGAAGACCAACCTGCCCAAACTGCGCTCGCGCGTGGGCATGGTGTTCCAGCATTTCGAACTGTTCCCGCACCTGACCATCACCGAGAACCTGACCATCGCGCAGATCAAGGTGCTGGGCCGCAGCAAGGAAGAAGCGACCAAGAAAGGCCTGCAACTGCTCGAACGCGTCGGTCTGTCGGCCCACGCCCACAAGCACCCGGGTCAACTGTCCGGCGGTCAGCAACAGCGTGTGGCGATCGCCCGTGCGCTGGCGATGGACCCGATCGTCATGCTGTTCGACGAACCGACCTCGGCGCTGGACCCGGAAATGGTCAACGAAGTGCTGGACGTGATGGTGCAACTGGCCCACGAAGGCATGACCATGATGTGCGTGACCCACGAAATGGGCTTCGCCCGTAAAGTGGCCGACCGCGTGATCTTCATGGACAAGGGCCAGATCATCGAAGACTGCAAGAAAGAAGAGTTCTTCGGCGACATCAGCCACCGTGCCGAGCGTACGCAGCACTTCCTCAACAAGATTTTGCAGCACTAACAGCACACACTCCCCTGTAGGAGCTGCCGCAGGCTGCGATCTTTTGATCTTGCTTTTAAAAGCCCAAATCAAAAGATCGCAGCCTTCGGCAGCTCCTACAGGATTGTCGCTGTGGTTTGACCCAAGGCATCTGTGATGAAATGCGACCCCACTCTCGATCGCGCTCTAGAACCATCACTCGCCGTGAAACCCCGTCTGATTCGCCATCTGTTCCTGCCGCCGCTGATCATCGCCATGATGATTGGACTGGGTTACATCGGCTTCTGGGTCAGTGAGCGCTATGGCATCCGCAACCTCGGCGAAAACGGCCAGCGCCAGCTGGAGTTGCACGCCCGCGCCGTCGAAAGCGAAATCAGCAAATACACCTACCTGCCCAGCCTGCTGGAACTCGAATCCAGCGTCTCGACGCTGCTGGACGATCCGACCCCGGAACACCGACAGACGGTCAACGAATACCTCGAAGGCCTGAACCGACGCAGTCGCAGTCGGGCCATTTACGTGATGGACACCACCGGCCGGGTCATGGCCACCAGCAACTGGCGCGACGTCGACAGTTACCTGGGCGAAGACCTGTCCTTCCGCGCCTACTTCCAGAACGCCGTGCGCGGCCAGCCCGGGCGTTTCTACGGCATCGGCAGCACCAACGGCGAACCCGGCTACTACCTGGCCCACGGCCTGGAAGAGCACGGCAAGATCATCGGCGTCGCCGTGGTCAAGGTGCGCCTGGAGGCCATGGAAGAACGCTGGCAGCGGGCGCGCCTGGAGGCCTTCGTCAGCGACGAGAACGGCATCATCATCCTCTCCAGCGATCCTTCGCGGCGCCTCAAATCGGTCGTACCCCTGAGCGAAGAGACCAAGGAAAAGCTCGCCCGCAGCCTTCAGTACTACTGGTTCCCGCTCACCGAGTTGCAACCGCTGGCCCGGGAAACCCTGTCCGAAGGCGTGGAGAAGCTGACCTTCCCGGCCAACAGCGAAGTGGTGGCCGACGACGAGAACATCAGTTACCTGTCGCAAACCCGTCAGTTGAACGACACCCCGTGGAATTTCACCCTGCTGACGCCGCTCCAGGATCTGCGCCGTGAATCGATCAATCAGGGCATTCTGGTGGCGGTGGCTTTTGGCCTCGTGGCGTTCCTGCTGATCGCCTGGAACGAGCGGCGCAAAGTGATCGCCACCCGCCTCGCCGCCAGGGAAGCCTTGGAGCAAGCCAACAATCAGCTGGAGCGTCGGATTACCGAACGCACCGTCGACCTGCGCGCCAGCAACGAACGACTCAAGGGTCAGATCCGCGAACGACGCCATGCCGAAGAGACCTTGCGCCGCGCCCAGGATGAACTGGTGCAGGCCGGCAAGCTCGCGGCCATCGGCCAGATGTCCACCAGCATCGCCCACGAACTGAACCAGCCGCTGGCGGCGCTGCGCACGCTGTCCGGCAACACCGTGCGCTTTCTCGAGCGCGGTCAGCTGGACGTGGCCAGCACCAACCTCAAGACCATCAACGAACTGATCGACCGCATGGGCCGGATCACCGCCAGCCTGCGCTCCTTCGCCCGACGCGGCGACGATAAGGGCCAGGCGTGCCTGGGCAAGGGCGTGGATGCCGCCTTGCAATTGCTTGGCTCGCGGGTGGAGAACGCCCGACTGCAACTTCATCGCCATTTCGAAGACGTTCAGGTCCAGATCGACCAGACCCGTCTGGAGCAGATTCTGGTCAACCTGATCGGCAACGCCCTCGATGCCATGCAGGCGCAGCCTCAGCCTGAGTTGTGGCTCGAAGGTGACGCGGTCGACGGCAAATACCGCCTGCGGGTTCGCGACAACGGTCATGGCATCGACGCCGAAGCGCGCAAGCATCTGTTCGAACCGTTTTTCACCACCAAACCCGGCGAGCAGGGCCTGGGCCTCGGCCTGACCCTTTCGGCGAGCCTGGCCGCCGCCACCGGCGGTCACCTGGGCGTCGAGCACCCGGTCAGCGGTGGTACCGCATTCGTCATCAGTTTACCGTTGGTAAGCCCCACACCCGCCGAGCCAATATGAACCACGACCTTAGTGTTTTGATCGTCGAAGACGACCCCCACGTGCTGCTCGGCTGCCAGCAGGCGCTGTCCCTGGAAGACATCCCATGCATCGGTGTCGGCAGCGCCGAAGAAGCCCTGGAGCGGGTCGGCGACAACTTTGCCGGCATCGTCATCAGCGACATTCGCCTGCCGGGCATCGATGGCCTGGAACTGCTCACCCGCCTCAAGGCCCGCGACCGCAGTCTGCCGGTGGTGCTGATCACCGGGCACGGCGACATTTCCATGGCGGTCGGGGCGATGCAGAAAGGCGCCTACGACTTCATGGAGAAACCCTTCTCCCCGGAACGTCTGGTGGACGTGGCACGCCGCGCTCTGGAGCAGCGCAGCCTGGCAAGGGAAGTCACTTCGTTGCGCCGGCAACTGGCCGAGCGTGATTCCCTGGAAGGCCGGATCATCGGCCGCTCCCCGGCGATGCAGAACCTGCGCGAATTGATCGCCAACGTCGCCGACACCTCGGCCAACGTGCTGATCGAAGGCGAAACCGGCACCGGCAAGGAACTGGTCGCCCGCTGTCTGCATGATTTCAGTCGCCGGCATACCCGCCAGTTCGTGGCGCTGAACTGCGGAGGCCTGCCAGAGAACCTGTTCGAAAGCGAGATTTTCGGTCACGAAGCCAACGCCTTCACCGGCGCCGGCAAGCGGCGCATCGGCAAGATCGAGCACGCCGACGGCGGCACGCTGTTCCTCGACGAAGTGGAAAGCATGCCCCTGCCTCTGCAGATCAAGCTGCTGCGGGTGCTGCAGGAACGCACCCTGGAACGCCTGGGCTCGAACCAGAGCGTGCCGGTGGATTGCCGGGTGATTGCCGCGACCAAGTCGGACCTGGATGAGTCGAGCAAGGCCGGGGAATTTCGCAGCGACCTGTATTACCGTCTCAACGTGGTGACCCTGGAACTGCCGCCACTGCGCGAGCGACGCGAAGATATCCTGCAACTGTTCGAATACTTCCTGCAGCAGTCATCCCTGCGTTTCGACCGCGCCGCGCCGGAACTGGACAACCAGACCCTGTCGAACCTGATGAGCCACGACTGGCCGGGCAACGTGCGCGAACTGCGCAACGTCGCCGAGCGATTCGCCCTCGGCCTGCCGGCGTTCAAAAAGACTGGCGCAGCCGGCGCTGCCCAGGGCCTGACCTTCGCCGAAGCGGTGGAAGCCTTCGAACGCAATCTGCTGGGCGACGCCTTGCAGCGCAGCGGGGGCAACCTGACCCAGGCCAGCCATGAGCTGGGTATGGCCAAGACCACGCTGTTCGACAAAGTGAAAAAGTACGGCCTGAGCCATTAAGCGAGACCTGTGTGGACCTGATTCTCAAAGCAACCCTGGGCGCAGCGGTGGTGGTGATCCTCGCCGCCCTGGCCAAGACCAAGAACTACTACATCGCAGGCCTGGTGCCGCTGTTCCCGACCTTCGCCCTGATCGCCCATTTCATCGTCGGCAAAAGCCGTTCGCTGGATGACCTCAAGACCACCATCCTGTTTGGCATGTGGTCGATCATTCCGTACTTCGTCTATCTGGCGACTTTGTATGTGATGGTCGATCGGATGCGGCTGGAGGCGTCACTGGCAGTGGCTGCCGTGGCGTGGCTGATGGCGGCGACGGTGCTGGTCAGCGTTTGGGTGCGCTTCCAAACCTGACCCTGAACCCTTAACCCTGTAGGAGCAAGCTTGCTCGCGATGCAATCCCAGACACCGCTGGCTTTCAGACACCCAGCGTTATCGTTGACGACCATCGCGAGCGTGCTCGCTCCTACGGAAAACGGGCAACGCTACTGCCCGTAAACCCTCTGCAACTGCGCCTGCGTCAGCGCATCCTCGAACGGCACCGGCACTGACTTCACCGCGCCATACAGATTGCGATAACGCGAGTAACTGCCGTTGTTGACCAGTTGATAACCCCGCTCGACCACGCGCTGGCCGTCCAGCACATAACGCAAGGTTTCCTGGGCCGCTTCGGGCGGTGCCGGTTGCATCAGGTCGGTGGCCAGCACGCGCATGGATTCGTCGATGCACTCGTCGAGCACCGCCGTCACCTTCGCCAGATCCAGGCTGCCGTCGTCGATGCATTGTTTGCCGCAACGGCGGATCGGCTGGCTGGTTACCTCGATGCGCATCCGGTACAGCGCCGAACCGGCAATGTCCTGGACCTGCACCTGATTGACCAGGACAAAACTGCCGCGATCGGGGGTGAGCATCAGTTTGGGTTCAATCACCAGCCGCGCAGTGACCGTCCCCTTCCCCTGCTTGAGCCCGGCACCCTGCGATGCCTGCTGGTAACGCTGTTGCAGACGCTCCTGCAACGGCACAGCGGCGAGCAGATCGGCCATGGGCCGTGCATCCTTCTGCGCGGATTTTTCCGCATCACGCTGCAGGCTGCCGCTGCCCATCTGGGTGTTGATCAGACTCGCCACCAGCAGCCCGGCCAATCCCGCGGTATTGCCGGAGTTCGCCACCAGATTGTGACTGGACGATGCCGCCTTCTGCGCCGCCTCGGAATCGATCACCGTACTCGCCCCGACAAACGCCTGGGGCAGCTGCATGTCCACTTTCAGCCCATGGGCCTGAATGTAGGATGCAGCGCCCTGGGAGCGAAAGCCGGCTTCAGGCGCCGGTTTCTGCGCACAGCCGGCCAGCACTGACAGCGTCAGTGCGCCGAGTATTGTCAGCGAGCGTTTCATTGCTCGAACGGCGTGATCATTTGCTGACGGCTGGTGTCCATGGCCTGGTAGAAGGCGTTGGACAGGTTGGTGTAGGTCGGCTCATCCCACTCGCCCTGGGCTGCCTGCACGATCGAGAAGGGTTTGAACCACAGCAGACGGTTGTCGGCGAGGTCGACCACCATGCCCTGACCGGCCACCTGAGCCATCGGTACGCTGGTCGGCACGAAGCCGTAGTAGCTGCGGGTGGCGCCGGTGGCGAAAACATTCACCAGCAACAGACGGTCAACGCCGTAAGTGGCCTTGAGCGGCGTCAGGTCGCGCACGGTGTAGCCTTCGCGGTAGCTTTTTTCCTTGTAGGCCTGGAGATTCACCGGCTCGTTGATTCGCTTGACCTTGAAACCCTTGGCCTCGAGCTTGGCGACGATGACGTCGGGCAGTGTATTGAGGTCGCGCACCTGCCATTTTTCGACGTTGTCGCTGAGTTTGCTGTTCACACCCTTGTTGATGGCGTAGTCCAGAAGCCCCTGGTTACCGGTCAAGGCCAGCACCGGCGGCGGCACTACCGTGATCGCCACACCGATGGTCGGTTCCTTGGCATCCCAGAATTGCTGGTCCAGCGGCACGGGAGGTTGAACATGGGCACAGCCGGTGAGGGTCAGGCAGGCGAGTAACGTGAGCGCAGCCCACGTACGAATGGCGCGGAGAGTCATGGATCAAATCCCTATGATTGAAAACGTGCAGCCTGAAGCGGCTGCGACGGTCGACAACCATAGTGGCACATTGATATTTTTTCAATCGGAAGAATCTCATCCTACAGGGAGATTGCGATCAAAAACTGTGGGGAGCCTGCTCGCTCCTACAGGAGATTGTGTTCGGCCACCGGTTCGATCTGCGCCCAGTGCGACGTATCTTCGCGGTGCGCGCGCAGGTACGGCAGGACGGCTGCCAGCAACGGCGCCTTGAACGGTTCCTGAAAACGATGGGCCAGGCCCGGGATCAGCTTGAGCTGGCTGCCACGCAGATGCGCCGCCAGGTGTACGCCGTGCATCACCGGCAACAGCGGGTCGGCGGTGCCGTGCACCACCAGCGCCGGCACCCGCAGTTGATTGAGCAGCGCCACGCGGCTTGGTTCGGCGAGGATCGCCATGATCTGGCGCTTCACACCTTCGGGGTTGAACGCCCGGTCGTAGGACAGCGCCGCCTGATGCAGCAGCGCCTGGCGATCGTCGGTGATGGTCGGGCTGCCCAGCGCGGCGAGCAGATCGGCCTGTTGTTCCAGCGCCACTTCGCGATTCGGCGCGCCGCGGCGGGCGAGCAACTGCACCAACGCCGCGCTCGGCGCAGGCAGCCCCTCCGCGCCGGAGCTGGTCATGATCAGGGTCAGGCTCTCGACCCGTTGCGGTGCCATCGCCGCCATGTGCTGGGCGATCATCCCGCCCATGCTCGCCCCCAGCACATGGAATTGCTCGATGTGCAGCGCATCCATCAGGCCCAGGCCGTCATCCGCCATGTCGGTCAGCGAATACGGCGCCGACACCGGCAGGCCCAGCTTGTAGCGCAGGACTTCGTACGTCAGGTTGGCTTCCAGCGGCGCCTGGCGCCAGGTCGACAGGCCGACGTCGCGATTGTCATAACGAATCACCCGGAAACCCTGCTGACACAGGGCGACCACCACCTCGTCCGGCCAGTGAATCAGTTGCCCACCCAGCCCCATCACCAAGAGCAGCGCCGGATCGGATTCACGGCCGATGCTCTGGTACGCCAGGCTCACCTGTGCCAGATCGACCCGTTCAGTCGGAACATTCACGTCACAACGCGACGCCGCCACGCTCGGCAGATTGAAAAATGCGGCCAGACAGAAGGCCGCCGATAAAAACAAAGCACGCATGAAAAAACACCGAAACGCAGAACCCCAGTAGAGCGCGAGTCTGATGAAGTTTGTTCAAGCGCGCTGCCACAGTTGCGTGACAGTTTGATGAAGAGCGCCGAATGGTCATCGCGATAACTATGTAGCACCCAGGCTCCACGCCACTTCCCTCAAATGGCCCGCTCGAGGAGCGGACCTGCCGCTCCCGCAAGGAGCCATTCTCGCCATGACCGAAAACTTTTTTCCCGTCGCGCCACACCCAACGCCGCTTGTTTTATCGACCCCTTTCAAATTGCCGCCACCGATCAATGAAAGCCTGTTTTTCCGCGCCTGCGATCGCTGGCGCGAAAGTAGCAAGGGCTGGAGCGATCTGGTTGCCGCGAGCCCTGGGCTGCGCGACACCCTTGATCAACTGCTGGAGCAAAAACTCGATCTGGATGGCCAACAGGCGGGTTTGCTGTTCACCGCGACGGATCAGCAACCCCAGCGCTTCGTCAGTTTTACCGATGCCTGCGCCTTCGTCCTGCAGCATCCGACCCTGGAAACGAGGTTGGACCAGCGATGTCGAGTATCCGGCCTGAAGCAGGGACACGCCCTTTCTAACCTGACCCCGCTGCAAATGCTCGAACGCCTCAAGGCGCTCGATGCGCAACAGGCACACGGTGAACGCTGGCAAGCGTTTTGGACTGCGCGTGCACCCGGCACCGCACTGTCGCGACAACGGCATGCCATACAGCTTTATCGCAATCATTTCGAGGCGGCCGCCGAAGTGGCATTCGCTCAAAACAAGCTGACCGCGGATCAACTCAAACCGCTGCAACTGATCATCGACCCGCCCGGCACTGCCCTGACGCTCGATGGTCAGCCCATCCATACCGAGCAACTGGCACTGGTGTTGAGTAACAACAGCAGAATCAAACTGAACGGGGCATGGGTCATCACCAAGGGCGAAGCGGCCAGCAGCAACCAATTGCTGTATCTGCCCGGCCGGCCCGTGGCCATCCAACTGTTCGAAGCGCGCAGTGATCTGCAGGACTGGCTGTCCCGACAAAATTTGGTCCCGCGTGGCTTGCCCACTGAAAACCTGCGTTTTGAGTACACCGAACAAACCGATCCCATGGTGGTGGGCGCAAGCGATCTGCTGGCGGCTCGTCAGCAGGCGCAGATCACCACCCTACGCAATGGCACTCACGGCAAATCCAGTTTGATGGAGCATGGTGAGCAATCGCTCGTTCAGGCCGACCGCTTCGATCAACAGCGCAGCAACACCAGCGTTTTCGCTGCGCCCCCCAGGCTGGAACCCACTCAAAGCAGTGACGAGGTAGATGAACAACCACCGTTCGGCAGCCTGTATGCCGATATCCCATGGCCGTTGCGTCAGGCACTGGTAAAGCAACAACGTGAGGCGCTTGAATCACTGATACAAGAAGTGGGTGATGGCACCGGCTTGCAACCGTTCAAGGACGCGCTCAAGGCACTGGAAGCTGCCGAAGATGCCGCCGATAACGCTGCCTCGGCCTTGCTGGGTCGATCGCGCACACGGGACCTGGTCACGTTTCAAAGTGAGTTCACGGCCCTCCATGACGCTCACAAGGCGGGCCTGCACGCCGAGGCTGCCCTGCAAATGGCCCTTAAACAATTGAGCGCTGACGAATACAGCCTGCTCAAGGCCTTGCTGGACACGCCCGACACGGCGGGCCCGGAAGCAGTGGCCGCCAGCCTGACTCTGTCGTTGACCCAACAAGAAGGCGACAAAACCACCGTCAACAGCGAAGAGCTCAAAGGCGTATTTGTCATCACCCATACCGATACGCTCGCCGATGCCGACTCGCCTGGCAGCCTGCTGCTTTATTGGGCCGGCAGTGGCGGTGGCCTGCAACGGTTCGCCAATCGACGCGAGCTTGAGCGCCAGATGTTCAAGGCTGATGCGCAGAGCGGCATGAAGTTGCGGCTGGCAACAATCAGCGGCGATGCGCTGCGCTACAGCCTGGATCAGTTGACCAGCGATTTTGAAGAACAGGCAGCCGCCATCCGCCAGCGGCTCAGCGAACCGACGGATGCCCAGCAGCGCGCCGAGGAACTCGAGGCACTGCGCACGCGCGCCCTCGCCACGCTGCAAGTTCCGGTGCATGCCGCCAGGAGTCTGGCTTTCGCCCACCTGCTGGAACAAGACCGCAGCGCCACCCTCGCCTCCAGGCTGCCGGATTGGCTCAAAACGATCACTGAGGCCAATCGCAACGCGTTCAAGGGCCTGATTGAGGCGTACATCACGGCAATGAATCGCAGCCACGAGCTCATGACGGTTCTGTTGGAACCGCGAACCGACTTCACCCGCAAACATCTGCAGGTGCGCTTGCGCACAGACTTTTCGATCACCGGGCATTTCGACATACAGGTGAACCTGCCCAACTCCGTCACCTGGGAAACACAACACGCCTCGGGCCCCTACGCACCGGTGCCCAAAACGGTGATGGTGCCCAGTGCCGCACGTAGCACGATGTCGCTTGAAGACCTGGCCCAACTGAATATCGACAACGTTCAGTCGACGCAACAGAACGCGCTTTCCCAGCGGTTGGTCTTCATGAACCTGCAAATCACTGCATCGGATGACAGGGATCGTGTGCGCCTGCACAACGGCATCAATCTGACTTATCTGCGCAAAATCCTGCCAGAACTGAATTTGCCCGAAGCCTATGAGCAGTTGATTCTCGATGCCTTCAAAGGATCAGCCACCGAACCGCTGTTCGTCAGGGAGTATCGAAGGGAATGCCTGATCGAGCCTTGGCGCCTGATGCTCAGGTTGCAAGGCGAATGCGCGCGCCTGCAACAACACATCAGCGACGAGGAGCTGAAAATCCTCAACATTGCCATCGACGCCAACACTGCGGCCCGATGGCGCTCCGACAACAAACGCATTGCCCTCTGGCCAGCGAGCCTGAGCGTGGGAGGCAAAGACACGCCCGGCCAGGGCCCGGCTACCTTGTCCGGGGTGACGTTCATCGAAGAACAGGTCGGCGGAGTCACTTTGCTGTACCTGCCCGACAGCCCCGATGGCCGCTTTCTGCGTCGATACGACAATCTGGAAACGGCACGCAAGGCCCTGTTCAACCTGTGTCAGCAGGACTGGATGATCCGCTACCTGGCGGGTCGGGCTTTGCACGGTGATCCGCGGGCCCATGAAAGCCGCATCAATGCAGCGGTCCAGAAAAACTTCGACACTTTGATCGAAACCGGCACCGCCTGGCCGGCCACCACGTCGCTGGCCGCCCACCTGCTCGATGCTCATATGGGCCGCCTGATTGCCACCCACCGCGACACTTCTCGCTCCAACGCGACGCTGTACCTGGAGCGGTATGCCCTTGAGGGGCCGCGCGCGTTCAATTACATCAAAATGGCTCTGGGGATGATGCCCTTCATCGGCACCGCCATTGCCCTTTACGATGCCTGGACCGCCGCGAATCAGGCGGCGGCAGCCTTCTTGCGCGGCGACGTGGCCGATGGGGTGGAGGAGCTCAAAACGGTTCTGCTGTGCCTGATCGACGCAGCCATGGACCTTGTTCCGGGTGAGGCGGCAGTCTCCGGGCCATCCCGCGCCGCTCGCGCGTTGACCCGCACCCGGCAATTGCGTGGATTGGCCAGCGGTGCCGCTGCCTTGCAGATACCCTCCTTGCGCCAGGCCCGGCATGTGGCGGCCCGCTTCGCCGGTTATGACTATGAACAACCGATTTCGCTGTCCGGGTTGCAGCCGGCGCCCCATGGCATTTACCGCAATGTTTACCGACATGCCGATGGCGACTTCATCGTGCGCCAGGGACGCATCTTCAAGGTGGAGCTCGGCAAGGATTCACGCCAATGGCGTTTGTCCGGCAATTCCCGAAAAACCTACAAACAACCCATTGCCCTGGATGAGTCCGGCCACTGGGACACCCACTTCGGGGTTTACGGCACGACGTTCGAGGGCGGCGGGCTGGGTGGCGGAAACGTACAAGGAATGCTGCTCGATGTACTTGATCCGCTCTGGCCGCAGGCCATTCGTGAACGGTTGCCACGCTGGTGGACCGATCAAGCCCTTCGTCGACATCATGCATTGACCGAAGCCTGCGATCAGATTGGCTTGCGTACTCAATCACAAAAGCAGCGCACCGACACTATTTTGGCCAGGTATGACAACACAGCTGCCAGTCAACGCGCAAAGTCGCTGATTCTGGAGGCCGATCTGTCATGTACGGCCGATATTGCGTTGGCACGTCAGCATTACCAGAAGTTGGTCGAGCTGTTTCCCCTGACCCAGGGCAACAAAAGGCGGAAAAACCTGGATATCCAGAGCAAAGCCGCCTCGTTGTTAACGCTGCGGTACGGGCAACGCATCAATCTGGCCCATCATCGAGCCCTCCCGCTGCTGGAGCGCATCGATGCGCTGACGGCCGATCTGGGGGCGTTACCTCGAGAAGCCGTTTCCGAACATCTCAAGCTGCTGGGGGACAAAAGAAAAATACGGTTGCAACTGATACAAGAACTGGACGCGATCAATTCCCTCATGGGTGAGATGAACTATTGGCATCAGCGCATCACCCTCAGCGCTTATAAAGCGGAATTGACTCCACACGTCGCACCATTGAACAAGCGGTTTAGTGATCTAAAAATCGCTCACTTGAAAACGGGTCAGTTATTGGAAGTCGTGACACGATATGAACTCGAAACTGATGTGTCCTGGTTCTATCTCCAGAGCCAGGTAGGCCCCATCAGACGCCAGGCCGACCAATCGCTTCTCATCCATCTCAGTCTGCCGGAAGTCAATGCCACCAGGCCTCAACGCAACCAGATTCTTCAAGAATGCATTGATAACTACACGAGACTGATTCGCGAAATGAGGGTCTGGACCATCCGCTATCCACAACACTTTCATTTGGATGCGGTAGAGCTGCTGCTGACCGGACTTGAGCGAATGATCGTCCAGGCTCGCAAGGACATACACGAACTGCCTTCAGCTCCAGTGAGGACTGCCGGAACATCGAACAAACGTGTGTTCACTACTGAAAATGACCAGTTGTTGATCGGCGTGGAACGATGGGAAACGACGACACAGCGGCGCCAGTACATCATGACCGGCAGTGGTGGACGGGAGGAAGTTTGGGAACAGGCCAGCAACGGCAAATTCCGCCTGTTGAATCCGCAAACCAGCACATCACTTGCTCCAGGAATGAGCCTTGCAGCGTTAGTGGCCGGTGCGCAAAAGCGCCTGGACGAACAACCGGCGTACCTGACAAAAGTGCGCTCCTATGCCGAGCAAGACATGCTACCGGTCGACCTTGAACACATGATGGTCACCGAGGCCGATGACCTGAGCCGTCGCGCTGATGACATCCAGGCACTGGCTGCACAGGATGCAATCATCGCCCGATTGCGCGACAAGGCCACCGAGCTGAAAACCATTGGCCGGCAATTGCGTACCCGGCAGTCATTGATCAGTAAAAAGCCTACCGATGGCATGCTGGACGACCTGGTCAGGCAAAACGCAGTGGACATCCGCAAGAAAGCGCCCTTGAAACACCTTGGCAAGCGCAAGGATGGCCGGACCGATTACATGCAGGAATACGAAGTCTGGGACCTCACGTCCACACCTCAAAAAGTGCTTTGGTATGCCCACTTCCACTATTCCAAGGCCGCGCCGGGTTTAAACGAATTCGAAAAAGCCCATCTGAAATTGCCGGAACATCGCTACCAGACCCACGCGGACAACCCCGACCTGCCCTTTGCCGATATCGGTAAACGGTCGGCGGTGTTACCGCACTTCGAAAATCTCTGACACAACACCCGACCCCTGTGGGAGCAAGCCTGCTCCCACACAGGCACTACAACTGGCAAACGCGTCAAGCCAACTGACTGCGCAACTGTCGCGCCGCCGCGACCATGTTCACCAAAGCCGCTTCCGTCTCCGGCCACGCCCGGGTCTTCAAACCACAATCGGGGTTGACCCACAGGCGCTCGGCCGGGATTCGTTTCACCGCCTTGCTCATCAGATCCACCATCTGAGCCGTATCCGGCACCCGTGGCGAGTGGATGTCGTAGACGCCCGGGCCGATGTCGTTCGGGTAGTCGAATGCCTTGAACGCTTCAAGCAGCTCCATGTCCGAACGCGAGGTTTCGATGGTGATCACGTCGGCGTCCATCGCCGCGATGGCTTGAATCACGTCATTGAATTCGCTGTAGCACATGTGGGTGTGGATCTGGGTTTCGTCCCGCACGCCGCTGGCGCTCAGGCGGAACGCTTCCACCGCCCACTCCAGGTATTCCTGCCATTGCTCACGACGCAGCGGCAGGCCTTCGCGGAACGCCGCCTCATCGATCTGCACGATCCGGATGCCGGCCGCTTCCAGGTCCACCACTTCATCGCGAAGGGCCAACGCCAACTGCTGCGCCTGGACCTTGCGCGACACGTCTTCGCGGGGGAACGACCACATCAGCATGGTCACGGGACCGGTGAGCATGCCCTTCATGACCTTGTCGGTCTGGCTCTGCGCATAGCTGATCCAGTCCACCGTCATGGCCTGCGGACGGCTGAGGTCGCCGTAGATCACCGCCGGTTTCACACAACGCGAACCGTAGCTCTGCACCCAGCCGAAACGGGTGAACAGGTAGCCGTCCAGTTGCTCGGCGAAGTACTCGACCATGTCATTGCGCTCGGCCTCGCCATGCACCAGCACGTCCAGCCCCAGGCGCTCCTGAATCTGAATGGCATGGCGAATTTCGTGGCGCATGGCGTCGTGGTAATCGTTGGCCGAGAGCTTGCCCTGCTTGTACGACTGACGTGCCAGACGAATCGACCCGGTCTGCGGGAACGAACCGATGGTGGTGGTCGGAAACGCCGGCAGCTTCAAACGCGCACGCTGCTGCTCGATGCGTTGGGCAAACGGCGACTGACGCTGACTGTCCCTGGCATCGATGGCATTGACCCGCGCCTGCACGTCTGCCTTGTGAATCCGCGGCGACTGCGCGCGACCGGCGGCAATGGCGCGGCTCTCGGCAAGAGCGGCCTGCACCTTTGGCGCTTGCGGATCGTTGAGCGCATCGCGCAGTACGGCGATTTCGCCACACTTCTGCACCGCGAACGCCAGCCAGCTTTTCAGCTCGGGGTCGAGTTTGTCTTCGCGCTCCAGATCCACCGGACTGTGCAGCAGCGAGCAGGAACTGCTGACCCACAGGTTCTCGCCAAAACGTTCCTGGGCGAACTGCAGTTGCTCGAGTACCGGCTCCAGCTCGCAACGCCAGACGTTGCGGCCATTGACCAGCCCCACCGAGAGAATCTTGTAGATCGGCAGGCGATCGAGCACGTGCAGCAGTTGATCCGGCGCACGCACGGCGTCGATGTGCAGGCCTTGCACCGGCAGGCCGACCGCCAGGCCGAGATTGTCCTGCAGGCCGCTGAAGTAAGTCGCCACCAGCTTTTTCAGCGGCGAGTACTGGAGGATGTGGTAGGCGCGCTCGAAGGCGTTTTTCCATTCCTGAGGCAGGTCGAGGGTCAGGATCGGCTCATCGATCTGCACCCACTCCACGCCCTGGGCAGCAAGACGGCCGAGGATTTCGCCGTAGATCGGCAGCAGGCGCTCCAGCAGGTCGAGCTTGTCGAAGTCGGCACCTTTGGCCTTGCCCAGCCACAGGTAGGTCAACGGACCGATGATTACCGGCTTGACGTTGTGCCCCAGGGCTTTCGCTTCATCGACCTCGTTGAACAGCTGCTCCCAGCTCAGCTTGAACTGTTGGTCGGCGCTGAATTCCGGCACCAGGTAGTGATAGTTGGTGTCGAACCACTTGGTCAGCTCCTGGGCGTACTGCCCCTGGCCGTGTTCGCCGCAGCAGCTGGCGGTGGCGCCACGGGCCATGGCGAACAGCGTGTCGAGGGTCGGCAGGCCGCGTTCGTCGCGGGTGCTGGCGAAACGCTCGGGGATGACGCCGAAGGCCAGGGAATGGCTCAGCACCTGGTCGTACCAGGCGAAGTCGCCGACCGGTAGCAGGTCGATGCCGGCGTCTTTTTGCAATTGCCAGTGGGTGGCGCGCAACTGGCGGCCGACGTTTTCCAGCGCGGTCCGGTCCAGATCACCTTTCCAGTAGGCTTCGAGGGCTTTTTTCAGTTCGCGGTCGGCGCCGATGCGCGGGAAACCCAGGGTATGTGCCACGGCCATGGTGAAGGTGCTCCTGTATAAAAGATGGCGCTATTGTCGACAGCCAGAGCATCATGAGACAAACTCAACCTTTTCGTGTTGATCACAAGTTTTCCTCATGGAGCCATTCCGGTGCTTGAACTCCGCCACCTGAAAACCCTGCACGCCCTGCGCGAAGCCGACAGCCTGGTGGACGCCGCCGACCGCCTGCACCTGACCCAGTCGGCGCTGTCCCACCAGTTCAAGGAACTGGAAGAGCGCATGGGCATGCCGCTGTTCGTGCGCAAGACCAAGCCGGTGCGCTTCACCAGCGCCGGCCTGCGCCTGCTGCAACTGGCCGACGCGACACTGCCGTTGCTGCGCGCCGCCGAACGGGACATCGCGCGCCTGGCCGGTGGCACCGCGGGGCGCCTGCACATGGCCATCGAATGCCACAGCTGCTTCCAGTGGCTGATGCCGACCATCGACCAGTTTCGTGATGCCTGGTCGGAAGTCGAACTGGACCTGGCCTCGGGCTTCTCCTTTGCGCCGCTGCCGGCCCTGGCCCGTGGCGATCTGGACCTGGTGGTGACCTCCGACCCTGTGGATCTGGTGGGGATCACCTACGTGCCGCTGTTCACCTACGAAGCGATGCTCGCGGTGGCCAACCAGCACCGCCTGGCAAGCAAACCCTACATCGTCCCCGAAGACCTGCTGAGCGAAACCCTGATCACCTATCCGGTGGAGCGCGATCGCCTGGACATCTTCACGCGTTTTCTGGAACCGGCCGACATCGAACCGGCCCAGGTGCGCACCTCGGAGCTGTCGGTGATGATGATGCAACTGGTGGCCAGCGGCCGCGGCGTATGCGGCATGCCCCACTGGGCGCTGCATGAATACAGCTCACGGGGTTATGTGAAGGCCAAGCGGCTGGGCGAGAAGGGATTGTTCGCGACGCTGTACGCGGCGATTCGGGCGGACATGCTGGATGCGCCTTACATGCGCGACTTTCTGCTGACGGCGAAGGACACATCGTTTTCTACGTTGGATGGGGTGAGTGCGGTCCGCTGATATTTCCTGAAGGAACGCAGACAACATGTGGGAGCGCGTGACAATCAGATTTCGCGCCACATGTGAATCTTGTCGAAGTATTCCTCCCCCACCCGCACCGCCATCGGCTCCAGCCCGAACTGGATGAAGCCACAACGCTGGTAGAGGTTGATCGCCGCCTGATTGCCAGCGGTGACGGTCAGCTTGACCAGCCGCAAGCCCTGATGCCTGCCCGCCTCGTCCAGCACCGCCTGCACCAGTTGATACCCCAACCCCTGCTGCCGCACGCCGGACGATACATACATGCCAAACAACGTCGCCTTGTGCCGGGCCTTTTCCCGGGGCTCGAACGCCAGCCCGGCGATGCCCGCCAGGCGCCCCTCGACGAACCCGCCGAACACCGCGTCCAGCTTGCCGCTCAGGCGCGCCTCCCACCAACTCAAGGGCAGTGATGAGCGTTCGCGCACGCTGGAGGTGAACGCCTGGGGATGACGGTCATAGGCCTCGAGCGTCAGGGCCCGATAGTCGAGGGCATGACTGGCATTGAGCCGCTCGATCCACATGTTCAGGCCATCCGGCGCTGTTCAAGTATCAGCCGCAACGCCAGCGCCGACAGCACAAAGCCCATGAAATAACGCTGCATCGCCAGCCAGGTCGGGTTGTTGACGAACCAGGAGGCGATGCCGGCGGCGAACAGGGCGATCAGCAGGTTGACGCAGAAGCTGACGCTGATCTGGGTCAGGCCCAGCACGATGCTCTGGGTGAACACCGAACCGTGCTCGGGGGAAATGAACTGGGGAAACACCGACAGGTAGAACACCGCGATCTTCGGGTTCAGGGCGCTGGTGAGAAAGCCCATGGTGATCAGTTTGCGCGAAGAGTCCGGTGGCAGCTGTTGCGCCTCGAAGGGCGAGCGAGCGCCGGGTTTGACCGCCTGCCAGGCCAGCCACAACAGGTACAGCGCACCGGCCCACTTCAATGCTTCGTAGGCCATCGGCACCGCCAGAAACACCGCGGTAAGGCCCGCCGCCGCAGCGAACACATGCACGAAAAAGCCCGCCACCACGCCCAGCAACGAGGTCACGCCGGCCTTGCGCCCCTGGCAGATCGTGCGCGAGATCAGGTAGATCATGTTCGGCCCCGGTGTCAGGACCAGCAGAAAGGCAGCAGCAGCAAAAATAAGCAAGTCCTGGAGCGGGATCATGGCGGGTCCTTGGCGTGGATGATCAGGCGATCGCCGTCAGCGAATTGCGATAAAACGGCAGGATCAGGTCCCGCGTCAATGGCGCCAGCACGAGCTCGCCATCGGTCGCAGGGTCGATCCACACCACCTCTTCGATCTCGGCGGCCGGGGTTACGTCGGCATCAATGTTCAGCAGGAAGATCTCGGCCTTGACGACGTGTCCAGGCTCGTTGGCGGCGGGGGCGGAGAATTGACCGAGGAAGTTGGCTTGCTCAGGATTGATGTCCAGCCCCAGCTCTTCTTCCAGCTCACGGGCCAGCGCGTGGACGGGCAGTTCATGGGGTTCGATCTTGCCGCCCGGCTGCATGAACGCTTCGGTGCCGCGCTTGCGTACCAGCAGGGTTCGGCCGTCGGGGCCGATCAGCAGGGCGGCGGCGATGTGGATAAGTGCAGGGATGGAGGTCGACATGAACGAAAGGCCTTTGACTCGAAAACGGCAAGGATCACATGTCCGCCACCTCCAATCAAAGGCCTCACGTCGCCGCTTTTGCGCAGGGTTTATGCCGCTTCCTGGAAATCCATCTCCGGCGGCTGGCGGCGGAAACCGCCAGTCAGCACGGCCAGGTACACCACGCCGATCGCCAGCCAGCTGAGACCCAGGTAGATCGCCAGGTGGTCGAGGCTGACCATCAGCCACAGGTCCGCCGCCAGGCCGATGAACGGGAACAGCAGGAACAGCACGAACTCGCGCAGGCCCTTTTTCTCGCCGCCGATCCAGTAATGAAAGATCACCGACAGGTTCACCAGGCTGAACGCCAGGAACGCACCGAAGTTAATGAACGAGGTCGAGGTGGTGACGTCCAGTTTCAGTGCCAGCAAGGCCACCACGGCGCACAGCAGGATGCTGTTGATCGGCGTGCCAAAGCGCTCGTGCAGGGTGCCGAAGAAGGATTTCGGCAGCACGCCGTCGCGGCCCATGGCGTACAGCAGACGCGAGCCGCTGGCCTGCGCCGACAGGCCCGAGGCGAACTGGCCGACGATCAGGCCGATCAGGAAGATCGAGACAAACAGGTCGCCGCCGATGTTGCGGGCGATCTCATAGGCCGCCGAATCCACGCTGTCGAACTGGAACGAAGGATGGGCGATCTGCACGAAGTACGACACGCCAACGAAGATCAGCCCGCCGATCAGGGTGATCAGCATGATCGCCCGTGGAATGGTGCGGCGTGGGTCGCGGGTTTCTTCGGTCAGGGTGCTGACCGCGTCGAAGCCCAGGAACGAATAACAGGCGATGGCCGCGCCGCTCATGATCAATGGCATCTGCATGTCGCCATTGAAGAACGGTTTGATCGACCACAGCGGCGTACTCGCATCACCGCCGACGTAGTGCACGCACAGCGCGACGAAGGCCACCAGCACCAGGAACTGCACCAGCATCAGCAAGGCGTTGACGCCGTTGGCCAGTTTCAGGCCGACGATGTTGATGGCGCTGGTGATGCCGATGAACGCCAGCACCCAGATCCACTGCGGCACCGCCGGGAACGCGGAGTTGAGGTACGCCGCGCCGATCAGCCAGATGGCCATGGGCAAAAACAGATAGTCGAGCAGCACCGCCCAGCCGGCGATAAACCCGAGTTTCGGGCTGATGGCCTTGCGCACGTAGCTGTAGGCGGAACCGGCGACCGGGAAAGCCGAGGCCATGCGGCCGTAGCTCATGGCGGTGAAAAACATCGCCACCAGCGCCGCGAGATAAGCGGCCGGAACCATGCCGGCGGTGGATTGAGCGAGGATGCCAAAGGTGCCGAGCACAATGATAGGCGTCATGTAGGCGATGCCAAACAGCACCACCGAGCCTAATGACAGGGTGCGTTGCAAACGAGCCATGGGCGACTACTCCGGATGTTATTGGATTTATGGCAGAGCCGAGTTCGGCGCAGGGTGTTCGGGTGTTGCTTTGTTGTTCTTGGGAGATCAAACAGGTGTGTCGCCTGTCATGGCCTCATCGCTGGCAAGCCAGCTCCCACATTGGTTTCGTGAACGCCTGAAATCCCTGTGGGAGCTGGCTTGCCAGCGATGGCGTCTGCCCAGGCGGCAGAAAATCCAGATCAGCTCGCAGGAATCAGCAACTCCCGAAGCCCGCCCGCATGCTCGACCAACTCTCCGGGCAACTTCAGCCGCTGATCATCCAGATACCGATAATCCTGGCGCGCCGCCGTCAGCCGGTTCAGGTCCAGCTGCACCGCGAACTGACCTTCCTCGCGGCCCGCCTCGAACAACAGCGTGCCCAGCGGATCGACCAGCGCACTGCCGCCGGCGAACAGCAACCCGCCGTCGCCCTCTTCCACCCGGTTGACCATCAGCGCAAACGCCTGGTTTTCCTGGGCACGGGCCATGATTGCGGTGCGGTGGGTCGGGCCGTAGGGGTCCATGTTGCCGTTGGTCACCAGCAGCAATTCAGCACCCAGTTGCGCCAGGGCGCGGGCAGACTCGGGGAATTCGATGTCGTAGCAAATCAACAGGCCCACTCGCAGGCCATTCCACAGGCAAGTGGCGTAGCGATCGCCGGCTTCATAGACACCGCGATCCGACGCCCACAGGTGCGTCTTGCGGTATTTGAGTGCAATGCCTTCGGGGGTGATCAGCAGTGTGGTGTTGAAAAAACGACCGTTATCGTTTTCGGAAGTACCAATGACCACCGCAATGTTGCGCTCACGGGCGGCCGTAACAATCGCGCTGACGGTCGGGCCGTCCAGGGGCTCGGCGACATCGGCCACCGACTCGGCGCTCGAGAAGCCCATCAAGTGGCTTTCCGGGAACATGATCAGCTGCGTGTCGGCGGCACAGGCGTTGATCGCCATCAGCGCGCGTTCTAGGTTATAAGCCGTGTCGTTGTCACGGCCCGCCAATTGGGCGAGTTCGACTTTCATGGGTAGTCCTTGTTCTGCGCGCCGGAAAGATTGCCCGGTCGCTGTCTGTGCGCCAGTATGCGCAGCAAGCGCACGGTGGGGGAATTACGCCGCCGGGGTAACACGATAGGGGTAGATGCATGACACTCTCGTTGGACGACATCGCCTGGCACCGTTCGGTGGGGCAACTGATCGACGCCCTGGACAAGCCCAACTTCTGGACGCAGCTTGTTCGATTGTTGGACCAATACGTCCCCTGCGACAGCTGGGTGGTGCTGATGTTCAGCGCCGATCAGCACCCGCAGGTGTTCGCCGAAAGCCCGGGTGTCGACGGCAGTCCCGACCAGCTGTTCCAGGATTACCTGCGCGGGCTGTATCTGCTCGATCCCTTCTACATCGCCTGCCGCGAACAGTCGCGCACCGGTCTGTACCGCCTGTCCGAGGTGGCGCCGGAGCATTTCGAACTCACCGAGTACTATCAACGATACTTTCGTGTGAATGTCGTGGCCGACGAAATCCAGTTTAATTGTCAGCTTGAGGGCGACCGCACGCTGTGCCTGTCACTGGGCAGCCGGCAGCGTTTCACCGCCGGGCAGATCGCCATGCTATCGCTGATTCAGCCATGGGTGCTGGGCCTGTTGCGCCAACGCCTGCCCTACGAGATCAACGAAGTGGTGGCCCTGGCGCCCGCGCCGGTGGCTGCCGATTGGCGGGTGCAGCTGGAAGCCTCGGTGCAGCAACTCAAGGGCGCGCAATTGACCGCCAGGGAGCTGGATGTCGGGCGCCTGATGCTCAGCGGCTGCTCCAGCAAGGAAATCGCCCGCAAACTGGAAATCTCCATCGAAACCGTGAAAGTCCATAAGAAACACATGTACAGCAAACTGGGGATCAAGTCCCAGTCGGAGCTGTTTTCGATATTTCTGCAGGCGCAGAATGCCTGATGCTCCGCTGACCGCTTCTCTGTGGGAGCGGGCAAGCCCTCTCCCACAGGGGTAATGCAAAATGAGTCCGAACCCAAGGAAACCGTATGAGCCTGTCACTCCTGAGCCGCTACGCCTTCTTTGCCGTCTGCGTGATCTTCACCCTCGCCAGCCTGCCGTTCCTCGAACATGACTGGCTCTGGCCGATTACCGCCATCACCGGCGTGCTGAGCCTGATCGGCATCTTCGACCTGCTGCAAAGCCCCCACGCGGTGCGGCGCAACTACCCGATCCTGGGCAACATCCGTTATCTGGTGGAAGGCATTCGCCCGGAAATCCGTCAGTACCTGCTCGAATCCGACAGCGATGCCCTGCCCTTCTCCCGGGCCCAGCGCTCGCTGGTCTATTCGCGGGCCAAGAATGAAAGCGCCGACAAACCTTTCGGCACCCTGATCGATGTGTATCAGTCCGGCTTCGAATTCATCGGTCATTCGATGCGTCCGGCGCCGTTGAGTGACCCCAGCAGCTTCCGCGTCACCGTCGGCGGCCCGCAGTGCACCCAGCCGTATTCGGCGTCGGTGTTCAACATCTCGGCCATGAGCTTCGGCTCGCTCAGCGCCAACGCCATCCGCGCGTTGAACCAGGGCGCCAAGCTCGGCAACTTTGCCCACGACACCGGTGAAGGCAGCATCAGCTCCTATCACCGGGAAAACGGTGGCGACCTGACCTGGGAACTGGGCAGCGGCTACTTCGGCTGCCGCACCGCCGAAGGTCGCTTCGACCCGGAGCGCTTTGCCGCGCAAGCGCAAACACCGCAAGTGCGGATGATCGAAATCAAGCTGTCCCAAGGCGCGAAGCCCGGTCACGGGGGGATCCTGCCCAAGCACAAGGTCACCCAGGAAATCGCCGCGACCCGCGGCATCATGATGGGCGAAGACTGCATCTCGCCGTCGCGGCACAGTGCGTTCTCCACGCCGATCGAGATGATGCAATTCATCAAGCAACTGCGTGAACTGTCCGGCGGCAAACCGGTGGGCTTCAAGCTCTGCCTGGGGCATCCGTGGGAATTCATGGGCATCGCCAAGGCCATGCTCGAGACCGGGATCCTGCCGGACTTCATCGTCATCGACGGCAAGGAAGGCGGCACCGGCGCCGCACCGCTGGAGTTCACCGACCACATCGGCGTGCCGATGCGCGAAGGCCTGCTGTTCGTGCATAACACGCTGGTGGGCCTGAACCTGCGGGACAAGATCAAGCTCGGCGCCAGCGGCAAGATCGTCAGCGCCTTCGACATTGCCAGCGTCCTGGCCATCGGCGCCGACTGGGCCAACTCGGCGCGCGGCTTCATGTTCGCCATCGGCTGCATTCAGTCGCAAAGCTGCCACACCAACAAATGCCCGACCGGCGTCGCCACCCAGGACACTCTGCGCCAGCGTGCGCTGGTGGTGCCGGACAAGGCCCAGCGCGTCTACAACTTCCACCGCAACACCCTCAAGGGCCTGGCAGAAATGCTCGCGGCTGCCGGTCTTGAACATCCGTCGCAACTGTCGGCCAAGCATCTGGTGCGACGCATGTCGGCGACCGAGATCAAGCTGTTCTCGCAGTTGCATGTGTTCTTGAAGCCCGGTGAATTGCTGACCGGGGAAGTGAATGGCGAGTTCTATTCGCGGATGTGGCAGATGGCGCGGGCCGACAGTTTCGAACCGAACGAGATCGTGGCGGCCTGACACCGACGCAGCGGCGCTGAAGGTCTGAAGACGTCAGCGCCCACCTTCCAAAATAAACAGCCGTGCTTCGACTTCATTGCCCCTGACCGTGAGCGTCTGCTGCCAGTTCTTGGGAAAAGTCACCACATCCTCCGGCTTGGGTTTTCCAGTCACCCACCAGACTCTTTTGCCGACGGGTTTCAATGCCGCGACATCGCTGAAAAAAATCCAGTCCAGGCGCTGGGGGATGAGTCGCCAGCCACCATAGTCATAAGGCCCTCGGGTCTTCCCGTCCGGCGACCGGGAAATGTAGAGCCGCGGCTGGATGCCCGTGGTGTTGTAGTAACTGAAGGGCAAATACCAGTACAAGCCGTCGACCACAATCTCATCGCCTGCCTGGGCCTGGTCGTTGATGCCTTGCGCAACCGTATCGAGTCTGGCCAACTTGCGCACGTCCGTGCCATTCAATCCGTCATCCTGCGCATACACCTTGAGCACGCCATACCCTTGCGCGGCGATAAACAGACTCATACAGAGGTAGGCCGCCAGCGGCCTCTGTTTTGCCAGGCCATCCAGGGCCAGCGCCGCCATCAAAGGCAAGCCAACCGAGGCAAAAACCAGGTATCGGGTCACGAACACTGGCACGATCAAGGAGACCAGAAAAACAGTGATCGCCGGCACACAGAAATACGCTATCAACAGGAGCGTCGAGCGGCGATCCGCGCGCCCCTGCATCAAGGCCAGCAAACAACAGGCGATCATCGAGGCCGAGATCAGCAGTGCCCACCACAACCCGTCACCGGTTGCCGGCACCATCATGATGCAGCGTGAAACCAGCCCCGGGAACATCTCCCAAGTGGTCGGCGCCACCCATTCAAGCCCATTCATGCGCCTGAGCTGATCCATGAGATGGGGTAGCCAGGGCAGATACAACGCGACAATCGCGGCATTGGCCATGAACCATTTTCGAAAGGGCACCGCCGCAGCTTCGCCACTCCCCAACCCCGACCAGTACAACCAATGCACCAGTACGCAGAGCGCAGCGAAGTAATGGGTGTAGAACGCAGCCGCCATCAACAACACATAGAGCATCGCGTAGCGCTTCGCTTGCGGCTGGCGGCTCCAGCAAACCAGGGCGACCGTGGCCGCCATCAGCCAAAAGCCGAGCAAGCTGTACATGCGCACTTCCTGGCTATAGCGCACCGACAGCGGTAACAACACCAGCATCAGTCCGGCAAAACAGGTCGCCCTGCGCGTGGTCACAAGGCTCATCAGCTTGAGACAAACTATCAGCGTGCCGACATCCGCCACCGCCCCCAAACTGCGCAAGGCAAGCGCAGTGTTTCCAAACATCAGCGTCCAGTAATGAAGGATGAGGTAATACAGGGGCGGATGAACATCACGGGCCGTGGTGGCCCAAATCAGCTTTGGCGAACGCTCGCTGAGCAGCACGCTGAAGGCTTCGTCATACCAGATGACCGGAACTGAAATGCCATGAAAACGGATGATCAGCGCCAGCATGACAAGCAGGATCAGCCCCACACGGTAGAGCCAAGGCTGATTCATGGGCCTATCGGTCAGCAGCACCATGGCATTCAAAGGCTCTTCGTCAGAGGAGGTGTTGCAGTCGTCTCGTGAGGACTTTTGACGATGTCCTTGATGACATAACGGGGCCGGTGCTTGGCCTCGATATAAATCCGTCCGATGTATTCCCCCAGAATGCCGATGCCAATCAACTGCACCCCACCCAGGAACAGAATAGCGGTCATCAACGACGGGTAACCGGGGACGCTGTTGCCGTTGAAAATCTTGTCCAGCACCATATACACCGCGTACAGCACCGCGAACAGCGACACGAAACCACCGACGTAAGTCCACAAACGCAAGGGCACGGTACTGAACGACGTCACCCCTTCCAGCGCCAGGTTCCAGAGTTTCCAGCCATTGAATTTGCTGCTGCCCGCCACGCGCCGGGCGCGCTCGTACTCCACCACCACCGTGTTGAACCCGGCCCAGGACAACACGCCTTTCATGAACAATTGGTGCTCGGGCAAGGTGCGGATCACGTTGACCACCTTGCGGTCCATGAGGCGAAAGTCGCCGACGTTTTCCTCGATAGGGGTGTAGGAAATGCGATTGAGCAGGTGATAGAAAAGGGAAGCGCTGTGGCGTTTCAGATAGCTGTCGCTGTTGCGGTCCTTGCGCTTGGCCAGCACCACATCCGCGCCTTTGTGCCATTGCTCGACCAGTTTCGGGATGACGCAGATGGGGTCTTGCAGGTCGACGTCCATCGGGATCACGGCATCGCCGGTGGCGTACTCCAGGCCGGCAAACAGCGCTGGCTCCTTGCCGAAGTTGCGCGAGAAATTGATCAGCATCACCAGATCGTCCATCTCTGCCAACGCGGCAGCCCGGTCGGCGGTGCCGTCGGTACTGCCATCGTTGATGAAGACGATTTCCACCTCGGCCTCGCCCAGCTTCAACTCCTGGCGTACGGCGCGATAAAACAGATCGATCGCCTGCTCTTCGTTGAACACCGGGACGATCAGCGAGAGCTTCATGCCTCACGCTCGCGAAACACCACGTACTTGGAAAACAGGAAGCCCAGGATCAGGCTCAGTGCCGAGAACAGCGCCACGGTGAGCAAGCCGTGCAAGCGCAACTGGTCACCAATATGGCCGACACCAAAACTCAGGGCGCCCATCGCCGCCATGAACAACAGATAGCCGCCCACCGAGAGTTTACCGTCGAAGGTATAGAGCCCGTTCATGTAGAACGAGAACGAAGCGGCCACGCAGAAGGCCACCAGATTACTGGCTGCCTGGCGCCACCCCGCCGCGACACTCAGCAGAAAAAAGATCTGCCAGTGAATCAGGGTGTTGGCGATGCCGATCACCGTGTAACTGGAAAAGCCTTTCCACAACCGTCGCATAGCAAAGTCCCTGGTTGATCACGCTTCACACTTCCTCAAGTGTTTGAGCTTTTCAACTGTCATAAATCACAGGTGACGCCACCTTTCAGACTAGCGGTTAAACGTCTTATCAACATTCCGTAATATCCCCGTTTTGCAATTACCGCCGAATCGGGCCACCCTGCGCGCCGCCGATGTGCGGCGCGCAACCTTTCGCGCCTTGCGCTACTCCTTTGTTCAACACCCGTTTACGAGCTTGCCGTCATGACCACAGCGCGCGATCACCGGATCGACTTTTTTCGCGGCCTGGCACTGATCTTCATCTTCTGGGATCACGTGCCCCACAACCCATTGGGGCAAATCACCCTGCGCAATTTCGGCTTCAGCGACGCCGCTGAAGTCTTCGTGTTCCTGGCCGGTTTCGCCGCGGTGCTGGCCTACGGCAAAGTACTGGCGCGCGAAGGTTTCCTGATCGCCTGCCTGAAAATCCTGCGCCGCGCCTGGGTGCTGTACGTGGTGCACATCTTCTTGCTGGCGATGCTGATGGGCATCGTGTTCTTCGCCAACAGCCACGTGGAAACCCGGGACCTGGTGGAAGAAATGGGCATGCACCACTTCATCAGCGACCCGCAACAGGCCTTGATCGACGAACTGCTGCTGCGCTTCAAACCCAACCTGATGGACCCGCTGCCGCTGTACATCGTGCTGCTGGCAGGCCTGCCGCTGGCGCTGCCGCTGCTGGTGCGCAAGACCTGGGTGGTGGTCGGCCTGTCGCTGGCCCTGTACCTGATGGTGCCTCTGGCCGGCTGGAACCTGGCCGCGATCAAGGACGGCGTGTGGTACTTCAACCCCGTGGCCTGGCAACTGCTGTTCGTCCTCGGCGGCGCCGCCGCGATCCACTCGCAACGCCCGCGCCCCGCTCAAACCCGCTCCCTGCTGCGCCAGCCCCTGTTCCTGGCCGCCGCTGCCTACGTCATCGCCGCCGGGGTGCTGACGATCGCCTGGCGCTGGCCACACATCCACGACGCCCTGATGCCGGCCGGCCTGAGCAACCTGCTGTACCCGATCAGCAAGACCAACCTCTCACCCGTGCGCCTGCTGCACTTCCTCGCCCTGGCCTACGTCACCGCCAAACTCCTGCCCGACACCGGCTGGACCCAAAACTGGCTGGCCCGACAAAGCTGCCGCATGGGCCGCTTCTCCCTGGAAATCTTCTGCCTGGGCGTGCTGCTGGCGCCCCTGGCGGACATGATCAACGCCATGGCCAATGATGCCTTTGCCATGCAGATCTTTACTGCGCTGGTGGGGGCTGGGTTGATGGCATTGATGGGGGCTTGGCTTGAGTTCAACAAGCGGTTGAATCAGGCGGTCAACAGATCACAGGTTGGGGTTACACCGATTGAAGGGGCTCGTGCTCAACTTTAAGACCAATTGAGGATTACTTCAGATCAGGTGTTATCCCGAACGCCAGTCAGTTCAGGCGCCTCATGCCATTTAGCAGCTGGCGAAGCCTGCGTTCGGCTGCGAAGCAGCCGTGAAATCAGAAAACGCGGTGTGTCAGGCAGAGCTCGCGTTCAGGTTTTGCGACTGCTGCGCAGCCGAACGCAGGCTTCGCCAGCTGCTACACGGACCGCGTTTTACCTCAACTGACGGCTTCAACCAGGCCACAGTTGCATATCTCGCAGGTAAATCTCCACTTCGATCCAGCCCCGAACAAACTGGATCCACACCACTTCCAGCCCCACAATTTTTTCACCATCGCCATCCACCGTCTAAGCTTCAGTCAAGTCCGATCAATCTGCGTGAATGGATCAGTCGACTATGGGCGCTTTATGGCAAACCGATTCGAGTAAAACCGTGGTCCCGACTGAAGAAGTGGATGAGCAAGCGCCTCCCCCTGAAAAACCCCGTCGTTCCAAACACGGCTGGAAGGCTTTCTGGTTGCTGTTGCTGATTATTGCGATTGTCGTGGGGTTGGCGGCGCAAAAAGAGATGCGAACTTCCAGGTTTCAGGCCCGGGAGTTGAGCAAGTTCGCCAAGACCTTGAGTTATGAGCTCGAACCCGGTCCCAGCGATGCGGTTCGCTATCCGGGCGCCGGGCCGTTCGATCTGCGTCTGGGCTATAGCTCGATGGATGAATTCCTGCCGCGCCTGCTCAAGCGCGACTATGTGATTTCCGCCCAGACCCGCTTTTCCCCGGCGTTGTTGAAGTACACCGACAAGGGGCTTTTCGTGCCCTATTCGGAAAAGATCCAGGCCGGTTTGTCGATCACCGATTGCCGCGCCGCGCCGCTGTACCAGTTCAATTACCCGCAACAGCTCTATTCCAGCTTCGATTCGATCCCGCCGGTGGTGGTCAACAGCCTGCTGTTCATCGAGAACCGCTTCCTGCTCGACCCGCGTCAGCCCCTGGCCAACCCGGCGGTGGACTGGCCACGGTTCGGCATGGCGGCCTATACCCAGATTGCGAAGATGCTGCACCTGCCCGGCCAGTCGGCGGGCGGCAGTACCCTGGCGACGCAACTGGAGAAATACCGGCACTCCCCCGACGGCTTGACCGTGTCGGGCGGGGAAAAGATTCGCCAGATGATCTCCGCCAGCGTGCGCGCCTATCAGGATGGCCCGGACACCCTCAAGGCCCGGCAGAATGTGGTGCGCGACTACCTCAACAGCGTGCCGCTGTCGGCCGTGCCCGGTCACGGTGAAGTGCATGGCATGGCCGAAGGTCTGCGGGTCTGGTACGGCGCCGATTTCAATGAGGCGAACAAGCGCCTGATGAGCGACGCCACGGATCCCGAGACCCTCGCCGCAAAAGGCCTGGCCCTGCGCGAGATGCTGTCTTTGATGATCGCCCAGCGCCGCCCTTCCCACTACCTGACCAAGGGTCACGATGAGCTGGCCGACCTCACCGACAGCCACATTCGCCTGCTGGCGCAGAACGGTGTGATCGACAAGCCTTTCGCCGATGCCGCCCTGGCCAGCAAGGTCACCTATCGCGACTGGGCGACCCAACCGACCATTCAGCCGATCGAAACCAACAAGGGCATCAGCGTGGCCCGCAGCCGCCTGGCCGGGTTGCTCAATCGTCCGCTGTACGACCTCGACCGCCTCGATCTCTCCGCCACCAGTACCCTGCAAGGCGAGCTGCAAGCCCAGGCGACGGAGTACCTGAAAAAACTCGCCGACCCTGCCTTCGCCACGCAAATCGGCCTGATGGGCGAACGCCTGCTGACCCCCACCAGCACCACCCAGGTGCGTTACAGCTTCACCCTGTTCGAGCTGACCCCTGACGGTTCGCGGGTGCGGGTACAGACCGACAGCACCGACCAGCCATTCGACATCAACGAAGGCAGCAAGCTGGAACTGGGCTCCACCGCGAAAATGCGCGTGCTGACCACTTACCTGCAAATCATCTCAGAGCTGCACGACAAATATGCCGGCATGAGCGTGCCGGACCTGAAGAAAGTCGAAGTGCCGGATCAGGATCGCCTGAGTCGCTGGGTGGTCGATTACATGATCGAGAACAAGGACCGTAATCTGCCGGCCCTGCTCAGCGCCGCGCTGGACCGCAAATACTCGGCAAGCCCGGGCGAGGCGTTTTTCACCGGTGGCGGGCTGCACACGTTTCATAACTTCCGCAAGGAAGACAACGGCCGCCTGCCGACCCTGCGCGATTCGATCCGCGAATCGATCAACCTGCCGTTCATTCGCCTGATGCGCGACATTGTGCGTTACACCATCTATTCCGGCCCCAACAGCAGCGCGGAACTGCTCAAGGACGACCGCGATCCGCGGCGTCAGGAATACCTGGCCTCGTTCGCCGACCGCGAGGGAACCTCGTTCCTGCTCAAGTTCTGGAAGAAGTACCGCAACAAGGACACCCAGGAACGCCTGGAAACCTTCCTCGACGGCATGCGCCCGACCCCGATCCGCATGGCCGCCGTGCACCGTTATCTGCTGCCCCGCGCCAGCCAGGAGAGTTTCAACGCGTTCGTGCGCTCGCACCTCGCGGAGGCCAAGCTCACCGAGAAACTCACCGATGATCGCCTGCTGCAGCTCTACGAGTCCTACGGTCCCGGGAAGTACGACCTGCCGGACCAGGGCTTCATCGCCAAGGTCCACCCGCTGGACCTGTGGATGATGGGCTACCTGCTCAACCACCCGGACGCCACCTTCAAGGACGTCGTCAAAGCCAGCCAGTTCGAGCGCCAGGAAGTCTACAGCTGGCTGTTCAAGAGCCGGCACAAGGGCGCGCGGGACAACCGGATCCGCACCATGCTGGAGATCGAGGCGTTCCTCGACATTCACCAGCGCTGGCAGAAAGTCGGCTACCCGTTCGACCATCTGGTGCCGTCGCTGGCCACCGCCATCGGCAGCTCGGGCGACCGCCCCGCCGCGCTCGCCGAGCTGATCGGCACGATTCTCAACGACGGCGTGCGGATGCCGACGCTGAGGATCGACAGCCTGCACTTCGCAGCCAACACGCCTTACGAGACCAAGCTGATCAACGATCCCGACGTCGGCAAACGGGTAATGCCGTCCGAAGTCGCTACGGCCATGCGCGAAGCCCTGTCGCAAGTGGTGGATGCCGGTACGGCCCGTCGTGTTTCCGGCAGTTTCACCACACCGGACGGCAAACCCCTGGCAATGGGTGGCAAGACCGGTACCGGTGATAACCGCATCGAGGCGATCGGCTCGGGGGGACGGATCCTCAGTTCGAAGTCGCTCAACCGCACCGCGACCTTCGTGTTCTACATCGGCGATCACCATTTCGGCACGCTGACCGCGTTTGTACCGGGCCGTTCGGCGGAGAACTTCACCTTCACCTCAGCGTTGCCGGTGCAGGTGCTCAAGGGCATGGCGCCGATTCTCACGCCTTACCTGCAACCGGGCAACAACACCGAATGCCTGCCGGTTGAAGTGGCGCGCCGCTGACATCTGTGGACCGGCTGCCCGCGGCCGGTCTATCTCTTCTTCATCCCATCCTCTGATCATCGACAGATCGACGCGGACAGGCTCCGCTCGTCGGCCGATGCAAGTCATTCTCAACAAAAGCCTTGCTCATTCCATAAGATATATCTTAAGTTGTATCTAAACATGGAGAGAGTAAGTGCCAATGAGAGACCATCATTCCCCCCACCGCGAGCATGGCGGCGGCTTCGACAAACGCCCGGTCCGCGAACGCGGCGGCCGCGGCCCCCGGGTGTTCGCCCCCGGTGACCTGAAATTGCTGCTGCTGGCGTTGATCGCCGAGCAGCCCTGCCACGGCTATGACCTGATCCGCCAGATCGAAGACATGTTCGACGGCGCCTACAGCCCCAGCCCCGGGGTGATCTACCCGACCCTGACGTTCCTGGAGGAAAGCGACCTGATCCAGGGCGACGCCGATGCCGGCAAAAAACGCTACAGCGTGACCGAGGTCGGTCGTCTGTCTTTAAGCGAGCAGGCGATTGCGCTGGACGGCGTGCGCATGCGCATCGAGGTCAGCAAGCGTTCGCTGCGCGGCCATGACCGGCCGCCGGAAATCCACGAGGCGGTGCACAACCTGCGCCACGCCCTGCAAATGCACCACGGTCGCTGGAGCCCGGAAGAAATCCTGAGGGTGCGCGACCTGCTCAACAACACGGCCAAAGCCATTGTCGACGGCCCTGCCGTTTCGGAGAAAACCGAATGACTGAAGTGATCGAACAATCCATCCACCGTGTCATGCACGAGATCAAACGCCGTCGCCTGGAAGTCCTGCGGGTGGTCGACCTGACGCCGCGCATGCGCCGCATCACCCTGGGCGGGCCCGAGCTGGCCGGCTTCGTCAGCCTGGGCACGGACGACCACGTCAAGCTGCTGTTCCCGCAGAACGCGGCCGAGCAGGCGGCACTGGAGACCATGGTGCTGGGCGGCAAGAACGAAGGACCGCTGCCGGCGATGCGCGACTACACGCCCCGTCGTTATGACCTGAACACGATGGAGCTGGACATCGATTTCGTCCTGCACGGCGACGGCCCTGCTTCCACCTGGGCCGAACAGGCCGAACCGGGCCAGTTCCTGCACATCGGCGGGCCACGGGGCTCGATGATCGTGCCGGACATGTTCGACAGTTATCTGCTGATCGGCGACGAAACCGCCCTGCCCGCCATCGCCCGACGCCTGGAAGGCCTGGCGGCCAACCGGCGGGCGCTGGTGATCGTCGAGGTGGAGAACGGCAAGGAGCAGCAAGAGCTGCAAAGCACGGCGCAGGTCAATGTGATCTGGGTGCTGCGCGAGGGTGGCAAGGACCACCTGCTGACTACGGTGCGACAGATCCAGGTGCCGGGTGGCAGCCTGTATGCCTGGGTCGCGACCGAGACCAAGACCTCACGGCAAATCCGCCGGGTGCTGCTCGATGAGCATGGGCTGGATGAGCAGTTTGTGAAGGCGGTGGGGTATTGGCGGCTGGATGACAGCGAAGAGGAGTAAACAGTAAAAGATCGCAGCCTCGTTTCACTCGACAGCTCCTACACGGAACGCATTCCCCTGCAGGAGCTGTCGAGTGGAACGAGGCTGCGATCTTTTTGGGTCAACGACGCCACCGATCCAACCCGATCATCACCAGCGAAATCCCCACAAACCCCGCCAGCAATCCCCCGGCATTGATGAACACCTGTGGATAACCCAGCTTCCCCACATCAATGAACGGATACGGATACGTCGCCAGCAGATGCCCGCGCAGCAAGGCATAGGCGAAATACGCCAATGGGTAGATCACCCACAGCGCGATATGCCCCAGCCGCAAGGTGCCCTTGGGCACGCAGCACCACCAATAGATCAGAAACAGCAGCGGCATCACGTCATGCAGCAACTCGTCCGCCAACCATTGCCAGCCTTCGGGGTGCCACAGATGGCGCAACAACAGGCTGTACGCCAGGGCCACCACAGCAATGCTCACCGCAATCCCGCTGCTCACCCACGGCTGCAGAAACCAACGACGCGCGGCGGATTCGCGGGACGTCAGTTCACAGGTCAGCACGGTGGCCACCAGGGTGTTGCTGAGTACGGTGAAAAAGCTGAAGAAGCTCACCAGCCCCGCCAGCAGGCTGGCGGCCATGGTCCAGCGTGAATAGAAGATCAGGTACAGCTGGATACTCAAACCGACCCAGCCAAGGACAGCCGCAACGGCCACAAAACGCCGCCGCATGACTGACGGTATGGCCATGTTCAGAGCGGGCGCTTGGTGCGCATCAACTTGACGTACAAGCGTTCGACCTTCTCCCGCGCCCATGGGGTTTTGCGCAGGAAGGTCAGGCTCGACTTGATGCTCGGATCGCTCTTGAAGCAGCGGATATCGATGCGCTCGGCCAGCCCCGACCATTCGTAGTGTTCAACCAGCGCGTTGAGAATTTGCTCCAGCGTCACGCCGTGCAGCGGGTTGTTGTTCTGTTCGGTCATGCCGGGCCTTCAAGCAGGGAAAGAATGGGAAGCCGCGCACCTTAGCCGAGGGTTTCGATTGGGGGAAGCGCTCTGAGTAAATGTAGCCGCAACCCCCGCTCCCACAACAACACAAACCCCTTCGGCAGCTCCTGCACAAGATTGGTGAGACGACGAGGGGAACCATGGCCGCGCAGCACCGTCATCTACTGTGAACCGTTCAGGACAACGCGCAATATCAAGGAGAACTTCACCATGAACGCTGAAGGTGCTTTGACTCGAAACCGTCTGCTGCCGAGCCTGTTGGGCATTGTGCTGGTGCTGATGGGCCTGGTCATGCTGGTCCTCGGGATTCGTCTGAGCCTGCTCGGCGGCTCGTGGTATTACCTGCTGGCCGGGATCGGCCTGGCGCTCAGCGGCGTGCTGTTGATCACCGCCCGACGCGCCGCCCTGGGCCTCTACGCGCTGGTGCTGTTCGCCAGCACGGTCTGGGCGCTGTGGGAGGTGGGCCTGGACTGGTGGCAACTGGTGCCGCGTCTGGCGCTGCTGTTCGCCCTGGGCATCGTGATGTTGCTGCCGTGGTTCCGCCGCCCGCTTGAGGGTCCGGCATCCATGGGCACCGGCGCGCTGAGCGTGGCGGTGGTGCTCGCCGGCGTTACGGCACTGGCCAGCCAGTTCACCAACCCCGGCGAAATCAAGGGCCAACTGGACCGCGACAGCGTGCCGGGCATGACCAACACCGCGCCGCCCATGGCCGACGGTGACTGGAATTCCTACGGCCGCAGCGCCCACGGCGACCGCTACTCGCCTCTGGCGCAGATCACTCCGCAGAACGCGCACAAACTGGTGCCGGCCTGGACCTATCGCACCGGCGACATTCCAGGCCCCAACGACCCTGGAGAAACCACCGCCGAAAACACCCCGCTGAAGGTCAACGGCATGCTTTACGTCTGCACGCCCCACAGCCAGGTGATTGCCCTGGATCCGGACACCGGCAAGGAAATCTGGCGTTTCGATCCCAAGCTGTCCACGCAGAAAGCCGCTAACTTCAAGGGCTGGGCGCATATGACCTGCCGTGGCGTGAGCTATCACGATGACGCGGTGTACGCCTCCCAACAGAGCCCCACCGGCAGCGCCAACCCGCCGGTAGAAAACAACTGCCCGCGGCGGATCTTCCTGCCGACCGCCGATACCCGCCTGATCGCCCTCAACGCCGACACCGGCAAGATGTGCGAAGACTTCGGCGACCAGGGCCAGGTCGACCTGAGCGCCAACATCGGCGGCTTCACCCCCGGCGGCTACTACTCCACCTCGCCACCGGCGGTCACCCGGGACCTGGTGGTCATCGGCGGTCACGTCACCGACAACGGCTCCACCGACGAACCCAGCGGCGTGATCCGCGCCTACGACGTGCACAGCGGCAAGCTGGTATGGAACTGGGACAGCGGCAAACCCGAAGACACGACGCCGATCACCGCGGGCGAGACCTACACCCGCAACTCGCCGAACATGTGGTCGATGTTCGCCGTCGATGAAAAGCTCGGCATGCTCTACCTGCCAATGGGCAACCAGACGCCGGACCAGTTCGGTGGCGCTCGTACTCCTGAATCGGAACTGCACGCCGCCGGCCTGACCGCCCTGGACATCGCCACCGGCCAGGTGCGCTGGCACTTCCAGTTCACCCACCATGACCTGTGGGACATGGACGTCGGCGGCCAGCCCTCCCTGATGGACCTGAAAACCGCCGACGGCGTGAAACCGGCGGTACTGGCCTCGACCAAGCAAGGCAGCATCTACGTGCTGGACCGCAGCACCGGCCAGGCCATCGTGCCGATCAATGAAATTGCGGTGCCGCAAGGCGCGGTGGAAGGCGACCGCACCTCGCCGACCCAACCGAAATCCGACCTCAACCTGATGCCGCCACCGCTGCGCGAGCGTGATATGTGGGGCGTGACGCCGTTCGATCAATTGCTGTGCCGGATCGACTTCAAATCCATGCGCTACGATGGCCCGTTCACCCCGCCTTCGCTGCAGGGTTCGATCGTCTATCCGGGCAACTTCGGGGTGTTCGACTGGGGCGGTATTGCGGTCGACCCGGTGCGCCAGATCGCCTTCGTCAACCCGAGCTACATGGCGTTCAAATCGAAGATGATCCCGGCTGCCGACATCGCCGCCCAGGGCCCGCGCAAAAGCGAAACCGAGGGTGTGCAAGCGAACAAGGGCGCGCCGTACGGCGTGGTCCTCGAAGCGCTGCTGTCGCCGATGGGCCTGCCGTGCCAGGCGCCGGCCTGGGGCTACGTGGCCGCGATCGACCTGACCACGCAAAAAACCCTCTGGATGCACAAGAACGGCACCGTACGCGACAGCTCGCCGGTGCCGATCCCCTTGAGCATGGGCGTGCCCAGCCTGGGCGGCACCTTCACCACCGCCGGCGGCGTGGGTTTCCTCAGCGGCACGCTGGACCAGTACCTGCGCGCCTATGACGTGAAAAATGGCAAACAGCTCTGGGAAGGCCGCCTGCCGGCCGGCGCGCAAACCACGCCGATGACCTACACCGGCAAGGATGGCAAGCAGTTCGTGCTGGTCGTCGCCGGTGGCCACGGCTCGCTGGGCACTCGACAGGGCGACTACGTGATGGCCTACAAATTGTCCGAATAACCCACCGCCCCTCCCCGTGTTGGAGCTGCCGAAGGCTGCGATCCTTTGATTCTGTTGTTAAAACCAGGATCAAAGGATCGCAGCCTTCGGCAGCGCCTACAAAAGGCATCAACGGTGCGGCGAACGCCCAGTATCCAGCTAACCTGAATTGCTGCTGAACACACCGTCGAATGATCCATTAACCCCCAGGCATCATTGAAACCACCGCCGACCTGCCCCATCTAAGACCCATACCCATTGCGCAGGTGCCCAAATGAGCGACCAGCAGGAATTCCCCGAAGACCCGAGCGAATACGCCGACCCGCAAAACGCCCCCCACCACTCCCCCGGTAAAGGCCTGGCCCTGCCCGGCCAGAATCTGCCGGACAAGGTCTACATCATCCCGATCCACAACCGACCGTTCTTCCCGGCCCAAGTGCTGCCGGTCATCGTCAATGAAGAGCCGTGGGCCGAAACCCTGGACCTGGTGGCCAAGTCCGAGCACCACTCCCTGGCCCTGTTCTACATGGACACGCCCCAGGAAGACCCGCGCCACTTCGACACCTCGGCCCTGCCGCTGTACGGCACGCTGGTCAAGGTGCACCACGCCAGCCGCGAAAACGGCAAGCTGCAATTCGTCGCCCAGGGCCTGACCCGCGTACGCCTCAAGACCTGGCTCAAGCACCATCGCCCGCCGTATCTGGTGGAAGTCGAATACCCGCACCAGCCCACCGAGCCGACCGATGAGGTCAAGGCCTATGGCATGGCGCTGATCAATGCGATCAAGGAATTGCTGCCACTCAATCCGCTGTACAGCGAAGAGCTGAAGAATTACCTCAATCGCTTCAGCCCCAACGATCCCTCGCCGCTGACCGACTTTGCCGCCGCACTCACCTCGGCTACCGGCAATGAGCTGCAGGAAGTGCTCGATTGCGTGCCGATGCTCAAGCGCATGGAAAAAGTCCTGCCGATGCTGCGCAAGGAAGTGGAAGTCGCGCGCCTGCAAAAGGAAATCTCCGCCGAGGTGAACCGCAAGATTGGTGAGCACCAGCGCGAATTTTTCCTCAAGGAACAACTCAAGGTCATCCAGCAGGAGCTCGGGCTGACCAAGGACGACCGCAGCGCCGACCTCGAACAGTTCGAGCAGAGGCTGGTGGGGAAAGTCCTGCCGGCGCAGGTGCAAAAACGCCTCGAAGAAGAAATGAACAAGCTGTCGATCCTCGAAACCGGCTCGCCGGAGTATGCGGTGACCCGCAATTACATCGACTGGGCCACTTCGGTGCCATGGGGCGTGTATGGCGAGGACAAACTCGACCTCAAGCACGCACGCAAGGTGCTGGACAAGCACCACGCGGGCCTGGATGACATCAAGGACCGCATCCTCGAATTCCTCGCGGTCGGCGCCTACAAGGGCGAGATCAGCGGCTCCATCGTCTTGCTGGTAGGCCCGCCGGGCGTGGGCAAGACCAGCGTCGGCAAGTCCATCGCCGAATCCCTGGGGCGGCCGTTTTACCGCTTCAGCCTCGGCGGCATGCGTGACGAGGCCGAGATCAAGGGCCACCGCCGCACCTACATCGGCGCGCAGCCGGGCAAACTGGTGCAGGCGTTGAAGGACGTCGAAGTGATGAACCCGGTGATCATGCTCGACGAGATCGACAAGATGGGCCAGAGCTACCAGGGCGACCCGGCCTCGGCGCTGCTGGAAACCCTCGATCCGGAGCAGAACGTCGAATTCCTCGACCACTACCTCGACCTGCGGATGGACCTGTCAAAAGTGCTGTTCGTCTGCACCGCCAACACCCTGGACTCCATTCCCGGCCCGTTGCTCGACCGCATGGAAGTGATTCGTCTGTCGGGCTATATCACCGAAGAAAAAGTCGCCATCGCCAAACGTCACCTGTGGCCCAAGCTGCTGGAGAAAGCGGGGGTGTCCAAGACCAGCCTGAGCATCAGCGACAGCGCGTTGAAAGCCTTGATCGATGGCTATGCCCGCGAAGCCGGCGTGCGCCAGTTGGAAAAACAACTGGGCAAACTGGTGCGCAAGGCGGTGATGAAGCTGATCGATGACCCCAACGCTGTGATCAAGCTCGGCCCGAAAGACCTCGAAGCCTCCCTCGGTCATCCGGTGTTCCGCAACGAGCAGGTGCTGGCCGGTACCGGCGTCATCACCGGTTTGGCCTGGACCAGCATGGGCGGCGCCACCCTGCCGATCGAAGCGACGCGGATTCACACGCTGAACCGTGGCTTCAAGCTCACCGGGCAGTTGGGTGATGTGATGAAGGAATCGGCGGAGATCGCCTACAGCTACGTCACTTCCCACCTGAAGTCGTTCGGCGGCGATCCGAAATTCTTCGACGAAGCGTTCGTGCACCTGCACGTGCCGGAAGGCGCGACCCCGAAAGACGGCCCGAGCGCCGGCGTGACCATGGCCAGCGCCCTGCTCTCGCTGGCACGCAACCAGCCACCGAAAAAAGGCGTGGCCATGACCGGCGAACTGACCCTGACCGGGCATGTGCTGCCGATTGGCGGCGTGCGGGAAAAAGTTATCGCGGCGAGGCGGCAGAAGATTTTCGAGCTGATCCTGCCGGAAGCGAACCGGGGCAATTTCGAGGAATTGCCGGAATATCTGAAAGAAGGTATCACCGTGCACTTCGCCAAGCGGTTTGCGGATGTGGCGAAGGTGTTGTTCAAGTAGTTGGGGTGGAGCCTGTTTCACCGCTATCGCGAGCAGGCTCGCGATGGCGGCGGCTACAGGTTCTGCGGTGTACGCATCATTTGCGAACGACACCCATCCCTGTGGGAGCGGGCTTGCCCGCGAAGGCGTCAGCCCTGCCAACCCACTACTTCCCGCCTGTCACATTTTGTCTCATCTCGGTTATGCTCGCCGTTCGTCGTGAACGCCGGAGCCTCTATGTCCCCCACTCGCCTGTTCATCCCCCTCGCCCTCGCGCTGCTGGCCGGTTGCGCCACGCCCCCGAAACACAACGTGACCGTGGAAAAACAAAGCGAATGCCCGGTGAAGCTCATCAGCGGGCAGAACCTGATCCTGACCCTGCCCAGCAACCCGACCACGGGTTATCGCTGGTCGATCCAGGATTCGGCCGGTGGCGTACTGCGCTCGTTGGGACCTGAGGTGTATCGCAATCCGGAAGACGCCGGTGTGGTGGGCGCCGCCGGTGTATCGACCTGGCGCTTCCAGGCCTTTGCCCCCGGCACCGGACGTCTGCGCCTGACCTCGCAACAACCCTGGGCGCCGGAAGTGCTGCCGGTGGACGCCTTCGACTGCGCCATCTCGGTCAACTGACCATGGGCTGGCTGATCCTGGCGCTGATGGGCGCAGCGACCTTCCTCTACGGTCTAAGCGTGCACGCGTCGCTGCTGTGCCTGCTGGTCAAGCCGTTGCCCATTCTCGCCCTGCTTGGCTGGCTGCACGACGCCCCGCCCGGCGAATACCGTCGCTGGATCAGCCTGGGACTGATTTTTTCCCTGATCGGCGATGTGCTGCTGGCGTTGCCGGGGGATCTGTTCGTGTTTGGCCTGGGCGCGTTTCTGGTGGCGCACTTGGCTTATCTGAAAGCCTATCTGAGCGATTGCCGGCGGTTGGCGTTGTTGCCGTTGATCATCGCCCTGGCTGTGGGCGTGGTGTTGCTGGGGATTCTGATCTCTCACGGCCTGGGGCCATTGCTGATCCCGGTGATCGTCTACGGCCTGACCATCAGCGCCATGCTCTGGCGCGCACTGGCGCGGCTTGGCACCGACGTGCCCAAGCGCTCGGCGCTGCTGGCGGCGACAGGTGCTGTGGCGTTCGTGTTCTCGGACAGCGTGATTGGCATCAGCCGGTTTGTCGCGCCGTTCGATGCGGCGCCCTATGTGATCATCCTCAGTTACTGGCTGGGGCAGTGGGGGATCACGGCTTCGGCGTTCAGCCAGAAATCGCGTTCTGCATGAGAAAAAGATCGCAGCCTTCGGCAGCTACTGCATTGGAATGCGAATACCTGTAGGAGCTGCCGCAGGCTGCGATCTTTTGATTTGGCGGTTTATCAGACAATCCGCGCATCCGCCCGCCAACTTGGCTAAAATGCCGGCCTTTTCCCCGACACCGCCGGAACCGCCGTGAGCAAAGAACCCGATCGCCTTTTCGCCCAGCCTTTGGCCCAGGTGCCTGACTTCGCCTTCAACGAGGACGTGGTGCGGGTGTTCCCGGACATGATCAAGCGCTCGGTGCCCGGCTATCCGACCATCGTGGAAAACCTCGGCGTGCTCGCCGCGCAGTTCGCTCAACCCAATAGCGTGCTCTACGACCTCGGCTCATCCCTGGGCGCGGTGACTCAGGCCCTGCGCCGTCACGTGCGCACCGAAGGTTGCCGGGTGATCGCTGTGGATAACTCCGCGGCCATGGTCGAGCGTTGCCGCGAATACCTCAACGCTCAGGACTCGATGTTCCAGGAGTTGCTGCCGGTGGACGTGATCGAAGGCGATATCCTCGCCCTCGACTTCCAGCCCGCGTCGGTGGTGGCGATGAACTTCACCCTGCAATTCATCGCCCCGCCGCAGCGCGGCGAATTGCTCTCGCGCATCCGTCAGTCGCTGCTGCCCGGCGGCGCGCTGATCCTCTCGGAAAAACTGCGCTTCGAAGACGAGCAGGAGCACGCGCTGCTCACCGACCTGCACATCGCCTTCAAACGCGCCAACGGCTACAGCGAACTGGAAATCGCCCAGAAGCGCAGCGCCATCGAAAACGTCATGAAGCCCGACAGCCTCGAAGAACACCGCGAACGCCTTTTGGCCGCCGGGTTCTCGAAAGTCGTGCCGTGGTTCCAGTGTCTTAACTTTGCCTCGTTGATTGCCTTGCCATGATTGATCTATCCCCCCTCGCCCGCCGTCTGGCCGGCACGCCGCTGGCCGATTGGGCCAGCACCCTGCAAGTGCAACTCGACAAGAAAATGGAAAAGGGTCATGGCGACCTCGAACGCTGGCAAAGCGCGCTGGATGCCCTGCCGAAGATCCAGCCAAGCGAAGTCGACTTGTTGAACGGCCTGAAGCTGGACACCGATTGCGACGACGAGACTCGCGCGCAAATGCGCACCGCCCTGATGGGCCTGTCGCCATGGCGCAAGGGACCGTTCGACCTGTTCGGTGTGCATGTCGATACCGAATGGCGTTCGGACTGGAAGTGGTCGCGGGTCGCCCCGCACCTGGATCTGAAGGGCAAGCGCATTCTCGATGTCGGTTGCGGCAACGGCTACTACATGTGGCGCATGCTCGGCGCCGGCGCGGACAGTGTGATCGGTGTCGATCCGAACTGGCTGTTCTTCTGCCAGTTCCAGGCGGTGCAGCGTTACTTGTCCGAACCCAACGCCTGGCACCTGCCATTTCCTTTTGAAGACCTGCCGCCGAATCTGGAGGGCTTCGACACGGTGTTTTCCATGGGCGTGTTCTACCACCGCCGCTCGCCGATCGAACACTTGCTGGCGTTGAAGGATTGCCTGGTCAAGGGCGGCGAACTGGTGCTCGAAACACTGGTTATCGAAGGCGATCAGCATCAAGTACTGGTGCCGGAAGACCGTTATGCGCAGATGCGCAACGTGTGGTTCCTGCCGTCGGTGCCGGCGCTGGAACTGTGGCTGCGAAGAGCCGGGTTCAGTGATGTAAAATGCGTGGACGTCAGCGTGACCACGGTCGAGGAACAGCGCGGGACGGAGTGGATGAAGTATCAGTCGCTCAGCGATTTCCTCGATCCGGAGGATCACAGCAAGACGATTGAAGGGCTGCCGGCGCCGATGCGGGCGGTGATCGTGGCTCGTAAGTAATAACCCGATCTACCCAACACCGAATAAACCTGTGGGAGCGAGCTTGCTCGCGATGGCGGACTGACAATCAGTATCTTTGTTGGCTGAAAGGGCCTCATCGCGAGCAAGCTCGCTCCCACAGGGGTTTGGTGTTCAGTCTGCCGGCTTGGCGCGGCGGGCCTTGAAGAATTCGCTGAGCACCGTCCCGCACTCCTCCGCCAACACCCCTCCCTCATACAACACCCGGTGATTCAGAAAGCCCTGGGTAAAAAACTGCCCCTGGCTCTGCACAATCCCGGCCTTGGGCTCCAGCGCGCCGTAGACCACCCGCGCAATCCGCGAATGCACGATCAGCCCGGCGCACATGCTGCAAGGCTCCAGCGTGACGTACAGGGTGCTGCCCGGCAGCCGATAGTTGCTCACCGCCTGTGCAGCGGCGCGGATCGCGACCATTTCGGCGTGGGCGCTGGGGTCGATGCCGCTGATCGGGCAGTTGAAGCCGCGACCGATGATTTCGCCATCCTGCACCAGCACTGCGCCCACCGGCACTTCACCAAGCGCAGCGCCCTGCGCGGCGAGGGCCAGGGCTTCGCGCATGAAGTCGCGGTCTCGGCTGCGGTCGATGATTGCCGCAGGTCTGATCTGACGCATCACGCCACCTCGATGGCGGCCATCAGGCCGGTTTCCATGTGGTCGATCACGTGGCAGTGGAACATCCACACCCCGGGGTTATCCGCCACCAGCGCCACTTGCGCGCGCTCGTTCTTGCCCAGCAGGTACGTGTCGGTGAAGTACGGAATCACCTTGTGCCGGTTCGAGGCGATCACCTTGAAGCTCATGCCGTGCAGGTGGATCGGGTGCTGGTACTGAGTCATGTTCTTCAATTCGAAAATGTAGCTCTTGCCCTTCTCGAGTTTGGCGATCGGGCGATCGGCGCAGGTCTTGTCGGTGATGTCCCAGGCCTTGCCGTTGATCTGCCACAGGCTCGGCGGCTTGCCGTTCTCGACGTTGACGGACACCGAGCCCACCCATTCGAAATTGAAGTTGAGTTTCTCGGCATTGGCCAGGTCCGGCTCGGCCACAGGGTTGGCGGGCAGCGCAGGTGGCCACTCGGTCGGCGCATCGCTGTTGGCCACCGAGCGGAAGGTGCCCAGGCGTACCGGGCCGTTACGCAGGGACAGTTCTTCACCCTCTGGCGGTGCCTTGATCGCCAGGCAAATACGCATGCCAGGGCCGAGCCAGTACTCCTTGCCCAGCGGGCGCGGTTCGATGGGGTTGCCGTCCAGCGCATAGATCTGCGCTTCGACGCCAGGAATGTTGAGGCGATAGGTCAGGGTGTTGTCGAGGTTGAGCAGGCGTACGCGGGTGATCTGCCCGGCCGGCAGGTCGATGACCGCTTGCGGCACGCCGTTGATTGTTGCCAGACGCCCCGCCGTACCACCACGGGCCGCTTCACGGGGAATGCTGAACTCGACGAAATTACCCACTTCGTCGACATGCCAGCTCTTGAGGCTCAAGGTCTTTTCATACTTGAAACCCGTCGGCTCACGCTCCTCGACAATCAGCGGTCCCACCAGGCCACGGCCGAGTTCTTCGCTGCTGTTCACGTGCGGGTGATACCAGTAGCTGCCGGCATCCGGCACACGGAACTTGTAGTCGAAGTATTCACCCGGCAGCACCGGCAATTGAGAGACGTAAGGCACGCCGTCCATTTCCAGCGGCAGGCGGATGCCGTGCCAGTGAATGGTGGTAGCGACCGGCAGGTGGTTGATAAAACGCACCCGCAACCATTCGCCCTGGCGCACCCGCAACTCGGTGCCCGGCGCCGACGGGCCGAACGCCCATGCTTGGGTCTTGTGCCCGGCGACCAGTTCGACGTCCAGCGGCGCGGCAATCAGTTCATAGTCGTGGCCCGCCTCGGCATCAGCCATCTTGCCGAGCCAGTAACGCGAAGCGCCCCCCGCTCCGACGCCAACGACAACAAGACCGGCCAGGCCACCGAGGATTTGGCGACGTGTAAAGGACATGAACTCAACTACCTCACGAATCTGCGACAGGCACCAAGCCTGCAAAAGGCGAATACGATACACCTGCGATTGCGAAACAGTAAGGGCAGCGCGGCGGATGGACGCAGGCGATGGGGGTACATATTTAGCGCACGGGCCTTGAGTGCAAACACCATCCTTTGCGCCCCTCTCTCAAGGAATAGAGCAAATGAACCCGACACAAACCCGCCCACTGCCCAACGCAGCCGACAAGACTGCACTCAAAAGCATCGCCGCGCAGGTGACCCAGGCGTGTCCGAGCCTGCAGGACACCGCCCATGAGGTCGCCGCACAGTTGCTTGAAAAATACGGTGTCGTCGGCCTCGATCCCGATAAAGTCTATTTTCACCGGTTCAAGACCGCTCAGAATCTGGGGACGTCGTTCACCGGCTGGCAGCATTACGATGAGAAACCCTACCAATCCCTGACGCTGACGCAGCTGGTCATTCATCGCTTTCGCGCGACCGACCAGGACAATGCCGATCTACTGGACTTGTACGGGGGCTTCTATACCGCAGGACCGGAAGAAAGCAACTTCGATGCAACCAATGAAGTGCGCTTGCATGGCAACGACGTATTGAAGGACTTCTGGGCCATCGACTTCAGTGACCTTTACCGCAACAAGCTTCAGAGGTTCTGGAACGACTATGCCGGTGATTTCCGGACATTGGCCAAATGCAACTTCCTCGGCAAAGCCGTTGAAGCTCGAGAAAATGGCCATCTTAATGACGAAGACTTCCAGATCATCCTCGATGCAGTGATCGGCCCACTGACCTGGCCGGTCAGCCTGTCAATGCTGCAATCCGAATCCTCCACTGGCCAGGGCCTACAGGTGTATTGCCTGGATGTGGACGGCCATGTGACAACGAACATCCTGCGCATCGTAGACGCCAAGGCCCGCCAGATCCTGTACGTCCCGGGTGATGACCAGGCCTTTCATGTGCTGGAAACCGCCACGGATATGCACTGGTGGATCTTGCAAAAGTTGAACGAAAAAGCACCACGCACACAGTTCCTCGAGCATTTTGCGCTGGCTGACCGACAGCAGATCTCCGAGAACATCAGCGACCTGATGAATCGGCTGGTGAGCACCTGGGGCCAGTCCGACCATCATCTGATCAACCAGAAAAACCAGGTCGTGACGGGTGATGCGTTCAGCTGGCTGCGCGATTCGACCCGCGCAGCGATGTTCGCCGAAGCCGATCTGTCCCTCACCTCCAACGCTGATCTGCGCAAGAAACTGTGGATCGGTTACTTGAGCGCCGGCGTGAAGATGTTTGGCCCGATGGCCGCCGTCGGTTGGCCAGCGGCATTACCCGTGATTGGCGCCAGCCTCGCCAACATGGGACTGAACATCGATCAGGCGGTCAACGCCAGGACGGCCGCCGAGCGCAAGGCGGGAGTGATTGGCGCAATCCTCAACGCCATTGATGTGCTGTTCAATCTGCCCTTTCTCAAGGGTGCCGGTTCAATGGCCGAAGTGGGTGCCGAAGTCGATGCCGCAGAGGCAGCCGAATGGGATAAATATTCAGAGATCACGGATGAGCCTTCACCTCAGGAGACCGAGGGAATATCACCTCCTGTCGGGGAGGTAACTCCCATGCCGGATGAACCGGAGCAGCCGTTCAACATTGAGCAAAAGTACCAATCCAATGAACTGCTGGACGGACTCACACCGGTCTCCGAGCCGGGAAAATTCCAGGGCATCTATCGGCTCGACGCCGACCCTCCTTACGCCATCATGATGAATGACACGGCCTATTACGTGCGTTACTACGCTGACTCGCAGGGCGGCGGATTCTGGGCAATCGTCGATCCGGAGCGCCCCAACCAGCTGATCCACTCACTGCCGGTGCGCTTGAATGCCGATGGTGTATGGGAGCGGATGACACGGCTGGGGCTCAAGGGTGGTGGTCAGTGCCTGGGCAAAGAGTGCACCGTGGATCTGGAACTCAACGTACGCGATCCATCCCCCTCCGAGCTACCCCCGACCATCGAGCCCGCCCCGCCTGTCATCGAGCCCCAGCCCTCGACATCGACATCGACATCGACATCGACATCGAGGGAAATTGGCCTGATAAGAACCCCCTACGACGTTGAAGCCGGGCGGCAATTTGCGCTGCAAAAATGGGCAATGAAACTTCCCGAGACGCACATCCAGGTTCAGATCGGCCCCAATGGCGCCCTGATCGCACCGGATCGGTACGCTCTGTTCTTCGCTGAAAAAGCCAGAACGCTAATACTCTCCGCCAGGCGTTTCTACAGCAACCTTGCGTGGGCCAATTTGCCGCCACGTCCGCACGTTCCGGCCGTGACTTCTGCCACGACCATTACGGAACTCATTACCCAGGTCTTCGAATCCGCCCCCGGTCTTGTTATCGGTGAAACGCTTGGGCGCATTACCAGCATGCGCTTCATGATTGAAAACATGGCCACCCTGGCGCGGCAAGGCGTAAAGACCCTCTATGTACGCCGCCTGCTCAGCGATTTTGCCCAGGCTGAGCTGAATGCCTACTTCAAGACCGGTGTCATGTCCGATGACCTGGAACAGTACCTGACCCGACTCGGAGCCGACCCTTCAAGGCAATTCGATGAACTGGAATTGGTGAAAACCGCCAGGCAGAACGGCATTCGTGTCCAGGCCACCGATTGTGCGGCGACCTACAGAAGGCCGGTTTCGCTGACACGCATCGAAGAACAGATCAGCACCAACCACCTGACCTCCGACATCATGTTCATGGATAACACCAGCAATGGCTCTGCCAAGTGGGTCGTGCTGACCGGCGCTGAAAACACCAATACGTTCAGAGGACTAGCCGGTATCAGTGAGCTGGAGGGTGGCATCGGTTTGCGAATTGAAGAGGTTGACCCAGGAGTAGGCGAGCGCGTGATGGTGGACCCTGGCATCGAGGTAGAAAAAGGGCCGTCACCCCAGGAAGAAATCATGCGCGGAACTTCCCACCCCCTTCATGCCGATCTACTGCTCCAGATGGAAGCGCCACCCGTTACCCGTAATGAACAGCAGATCAACCGGCTGCTTACTCGACGGGGCATGTTTATTTTTGAGCGTTCGGACGATACCTACTCGCTGGTTCATCGCAACCAGAACGATATGATCGTTCAGACACCCGTACAGACCCTGCCCGACGGCCGTTTCTACATTGTTCGTCCGTCATGGACTGGGATCAGCGGCATTCCCTATGCGAGCCTGGAGCAACTCTCCAGGGGGCTTGAACAGAGAGGCATGAGCCTGCAGAGTCGACTTCCCGGCTGATTCGATCGCAAAAATCACACTCAAAAAAAACCCTGGCCGAGGCCAGGGTTTTCTTTTTTTATCACCGCAACGCGTGTCGCAGGATCATTCCCACTCAATGGTCGCCGGCGGCTTGCTCGACACGTCGTAGGTCACGCGGGAGATGCCTTCGATTTCATTGATGATGCGGCCGGAAACGGTTTCCAGCAGTTCGTAAGGCAGGTGTGCCCAACGCGCGGTCATGAAGTCGATGGTTTCCACGGCACGCAGGGCCACGACCCAGGCGTAACGACGGCCGTCGCCCACCACGCCAACCGATTTCACCGGCTGGAACACCACGAAGGCCTGGCTGACCTTGTGGTACCAGTCGGCCTTGCGCAGTTCTTCGATGAAGATGTGGTCGGCGCGACGCAGCAGGTCGGCGTATTCCTTCTTCACTTCACCGAGGATGCGCACGCCCAGGCCCGGGCCCGGGAACGGGTGACGGTAGACCATGTCGTACGGCAGGCCCAGTTCCAGGCCCAGACGACGGACTTCGTCCTTGAACAGTTCGCGCAGTGGCTCGACCAGTTTCAGGTTCATTTCTTCCGGCAGGCCGCCCACGTTGTGGTGCGACTTGATCACGTGGGCCTTGCCGCTTTTCGCGCCAGCCGACTCGATCACGTCCGGGTAGATGGTGCCCTGGGCCAGGTACTTGATGTTGTCCAGCTTGCAGGATTCGGCATCGAACACGTCGATGAAGGTACGGCCGATGATCTTGCGCTTCTTCTCAGGGTCGGCTTCACCGGCCAGGTTGTTGAGGAACTGGTCCTCGGCGTTGGCGCGGATCACCTTGACGCCCATGTTCTCGGCGAACATGGCCATCACTTGCTCGCCTTCGTGCAGACGCAGCAGGCCGTTGTCGACGAAGACGCAGGTCAGCTGGTCGCCGATGGCCTTGTGCAGCAGCGCGGCAACCACGGAAGAGTCGACGCCGCCGGACAGACCCAGCAGCACGTTGTCGGTGCCGACCTGGGCGCGAACCTGGGCAATGGCGTCTTCAGCGATCTTCGACGGGGTCCACAGGGCTTCACAGCCGCAGATGTCGAGAACGAAGCGCGACAGGATGCGACCGCCCTGCTTGGTGTGGGTCACTTCCGGGTGGAACTGCACGCCGTAGTAAGCGCGGTCGTCGTTGAACATGCCGGCGATCGGGCAGCTCGGAGTGCTGGCCAGGATGTGGAAGTCGCCAGGCATACGGGTGACCTTGTCACCGTGGCTCATCCAGACGTCGAGGCCGAACATGCCGTCGGCGTCCACGTGGTCTTCGATACCGTCCAGCAGGCGGCTCTTGCCGACCACGTCGACACGGGCGTAACCGAACTCACGCAGCTCGGAGCCTTCAACCTTGCCGCCCAGTTGCTCGGCCATGGTCTGCATGCCGTAGCAGATACCGAAAACCGGTACACCCAGGTCCCAGACCGCCTGTGGCGCGCGCGGGCTGTCGGCGACGTGTACCGACTCCGGGCCGCCTGCGAGGATGATCCCCTTTGGCGCGAATTCGCGGATCGCTTCGTCATCCATGTCGAACGGGTGCAGTTCGCAGTACACGCCGATCTCGCGCACGCGGCGGGCGATCAGTTGGGTGTACTGGGAACCGAAGTCGAGGATCAGGATGCGGTGAGCGTGAATATCGAGGGCCATGGATAAAGACTCAAAAAGCAGTTGCAAGCTTCAAGCTGCAAGCTGCAAGTAATCGGAAGCTGTGCGGTGACTGCACAAACGCAGCACCGCTTGCAGCTTGTAACTTGTGGCTTCTAGCTGGAGGCGTCAGCCGACCCGGTAGTTTGGCGCTTCCTTGGTGATCTGTACGTCGTGTACGTGGGATTCGGCCATGCCAGCGCCGGTGATCCGCACGAACTCAGGGATGGTGCGCATCTGTTCGATATTGGCACTACCGGTGTAGCCCATCGAGGAACGCAGGCCGCCCATCAATTGGTGGATGATCGCGCTCAGGGTGCCCTTGTAAGGAACACGGCCTTCGATGCCTTCCGGAACCAGTTTCTCGGCGCCGGCCGAGGAGTCCTGGAAGTAACGGTCGGAAGAGCCTTGAGCCTGGGACATGGCGCCCAGCGAACCCATGCCGCGGTAAGCCTTGTACGAACGGCCCTGGAACAGCTCGATCTCGCCCGGGGCTTCTTCGGTACCGGCGAACATCGAGCCCATCATCACGCAGGAGGCACCGGCAACGATGGCCTTGGACAGGTCACCGGAGAAACGGATGCCGCCGTCGGCGATCAACGGAACACCGGTGCCTTCGAGGGCAGCGGCGACGTTGGCGATGGCACTGATTTGCGGGACGCCGACACCGGCGACGATGCGGGTGGTGCAGATCGAGCCAGGGCCGATACCGACCTTGACTGCGTCAGCGCCGGCTTCGGCCAGGGCCTTGGCGGCAGCGCCGGTGGCGATGTTGCCGCCGATGACCTGCACTTGTGGGTAGTTTTCCTTGACCCAGCGAACGCGGTCGATCACGCCCTTGGAGTGACCGTGAGCGGTGTCGACCACCACCACGTCCACGCCGGCATTGACCAGGGCGGCAACGCGGTCGCCGGTGTCTTTACCGGTACCGACGGCGGCGCCAACGCGCAGACGACCTTGATCGTCCTTGCTGGCCAGCGGGTAAGCCTTGGCTTTTTCGATGTCGTTGACGGTCATCATGCCCTTGAGGGCGAACTTGTCGTCGACGATCAGGACGCGTTCGATGCGGTGCTTGTGCAGCAGCTCGCGAACGTCGTTCTTGTCGGCGCCTTCCTTGACGGTGACCAGACGCTCTTTGGGCGTCATCACGTCGCGGACGCTGATGTCCAGGCGGCTTTCGAAACGCACGTCACGGGAGGTGACGATGCCGATCAGGTCGCCATCGTGCAGTACCGGTACGCCGGAGATGTTGTGCAGGCGGGTCAGTTCGAACAGGTCACGAACCGTGGCGTCGGCCTCGATGGTGATCGGGTCTTTCACGACGCCGGCTTCGAACTTCTTGACCTTGCGGACTTCGGCAGCTTGCTGCTCGATGGTCATGTTCTTGTGGATGATGCCGATGCCACCTTCCTGAGCCATGGCGATTGCCAGACGGGCTTCAGTGACGGTGTCCATGGCGGCAGAAACCAGAGGAATGTTCAGCTCGATGCCACGGGTAAGGCGGGTCTTCAGACTGACTTCGTTAGGAAGTACCTCGGAATAACCGGGCACGAGGAGAATGTCGTCGAATGTCAGAGCTTCTTGGCTGATACGCAGCATCGCGGGGGCTCCCGAGCGGGAAAATGGAAGCGCGCCATTATAGTCAGACACCCCCTCGGGTTCAATGTAAAACTCTGTCTAATATTGGCATTGCTGATATACGGGGATTTTCGCTCTTTGCAGGAGCTGCCGAAGGCTGCGAGCTTTTGACTTTGCTCTTATCTGCAGGAGCGAAGCTTGCTCGCGAAGAGGCCCTTGCGGTCGGCATAAAAATCAAAATCAAGATCAAAAGATCGCAGCCTTCGGCAGCTCCTGCACGGGAACGCGGTGTTTCAGAGTTCGACTTTGACCCAGCTGACAGGCTGATCCAGCCAATCGGCGAATTCGTCGAGGAAGCTTTGCTTGAACCCGGCTTCGGCCCAGTTGTTGAAGATGAAGCCCAGGTTGGAGAAGGCGCATTCCTGCAGGTACAAAAAGCCGTTGATGTCGTCTTCGTGCCCGCATTCGGGGCAGGTGAAGTTGTCGGTGCGGCCGGGCATCCAGTCTTCCAGGCTCTCGAACAGCGCTTCGCCGATTTCCTGCCGGCACTCGGCGCAGCCCGCCTCCCCCAGAAAACCCTTGGCCGGCGTATAGATGCAGCGCTTGGTGACGATCTCCAGGCCATTGATCGGTTCGCCGAAGGGCAGCGCTTCCGGGTGCAGGACCACGGCGCGGGCACCTTCGCCGATGGCGTGGGCCATGCGGTTGCCGGTGCGACCGCAGGTGCTGAGCTGTTCTTCGATGATGTTCTTGCGCACCAGCCAACGCACAATCGCCCGGGCCCGGGGCTCGTGCACCGGCAGTGTGGAGATTTTCGGGACGATGATGCTTTGGGAGTTCATGGGTACAGGCCTGAGGCTTTGATGAAGGTGGGCGACATTCACAAATTATAGGGACAACCACAAAAACCTGTGGGAGCGGGCTTGCTCGCGAATGCGGTGGGTCAGTCAATCCATTTGGCGACTGACACACCGCATTCGCGAGCAAGCCCGCCCCCACAGGGATTACGGGCCAACCTGTCTAATGGTTACAGCTCGACGACTACCGCCTTGGACGCACGGGTCGCCTTGGCGCGGGCGGCTTCGATGGATTCGTCGCGCGCCAGGGCCACGCCCATGCGGCGCTGGCCGTTGACTTCAGGCTTGCCGAACAGGCGCAGCGCGGTGTCCGGTTCGCTCAGGGCGGCGCCCAGGTTGGCGAATGCGGTCTGGGTCGACTGGCCTTCCACCAGAATCACCGCCGACGCCGAAGGCCCGACCTGACGGATCAGCGGGATCGGCAGGCCGAGGATCGCCCGTGCGTGCAGGGCGAATTGCGACAGGTCCTGGGAAATCAGGGTCACCAGGCCGGTATCGTGCGGGCGCGGCGACACTTCGCTGAACCACACCTGATCGCCCTTGATGAACAGCTCGACGCCAAACAGACCGCGACCGCCCAGGGCCTCGGTGACCGCCTTGGCCACGCGCTCGGACTCGGCCAAGGCAACCGGGCTCATGGCCTGTGGCTGCCAGGACTCCTGATAGTCGCCCTTCTCCTGACGGTGGCCGACCGGCGCACAGAACGTGGTGCCACCCACGTGACGCACGGTCAACAGGGTGATTTCGTAGTCGAAATCGATGAAGCCTTCGATGATCACCCGGCCCTTGCCGGCGCGGCCGCCTTCCTGTGCATAGTCCCAGGCCTTCTGCACGTCATCGACGCTGCGCAGCAGGCTCTGGCCTTTGCCCGAGGAACTCATGACCGGCTTGATCACGCACGGGAAACCGAGGTCTTCGACAGCCTTGCTGTAGTCCTCGAAGGTGTCGGCGAAGTGGTACGGCGAGGTCGGCAGGTCCAGCTCTTCGGCGGCCAGGCGACGGATGCCTTCGCGGTTCATGGTCAGCTGGGTGGCGCGCGCGGTCGGGATCACGGTGAAGCCTTCGGCTTCCAGTTCCACCAGGGTCGCGGTGGCGATGGCTTCGATTTCCGGCACGATGTAGTGCGGCTTCTCGGCCTCGATCACGGCGCGCAGGGCGGCGCCGTCGAGCATGTTGATCACGTGACTGCGGTGCGCGACCTGCATGGCCGGGGCATTGGCGTAGCGGTCCACGGCAATCACTTCAACGCCCAGGCGTTGCAGCTCGATCACCACTTCCTTGCCCAACTCGCCACAGCCACACATCAATACGCGGGTCGCGGTAGGCGACAATGGAGTTCCGATACGGGTCATCTGCAGGTCCTCAAAGAAGCGATCATCGAGGGAAGCACGCTTCCCTGGGGGAGAAAGCGCGGCATTTTACATGAACTGCAGGGTTTGGCTTCAGCTGGCGACAGCCTGTTTGCGCAGGCGCCAGGCCATGATCAGCCACACGGCGGTGACACCGGCGAACTTCGAGCCCAGCGCGGTGAGGATCACGCCGGGGGTGAGCGCGTCGATCATGCCGAAAAAGATGAAGGTATCGAGGGGAATGCTCAGGGCCGAACTTATCCACAGGCGGTCGTGCAGCGGGCGTTTGGTGATGCTGAACACCAGCCAGTCGATGCACTCGGACACCGCGAACGCCGTGGCGCTGGCCAGGGCGATGGACGGATCGGAGGTGACATAGGACAGCACCAGCGCCACCAGCATGGCTACAATCGCGCCATGGCCGAAGCGGGTTTGCACCATGTCACGCAGGATAAACACCAGCCCGCCCCAGGCCGACCAGATGATGTCCAGGTGCGGGGCGGTGGAAAAGGCGAAGTTGATCAGCACGACGCTGCTGATGTAGGCGATCAGGAAGAACATGGAAGTACCTGTCAGATTGGCGCACAGGGTACTTCAGGCAAGGGCAAAATCAAAAGATCGCAGCCTTCGGCAGCTCCTGCAGAGAATGCGATCCCCTGCAGGAGCTGCCGAAGGCTGCGATCTTTTGCTCTTCTGTTATTGACCGGGTGTCTTGCCGATCATCCACACCAACCCGCTGGCCTTGGCCCGCTCATGGCACAACCCCAGCACCTTGCGGCGCTCGTCGTTGTCCATCCGGCTCCAGCGGGTGATTTCCTCGACGGTGCGCTGGCAACCGGTGCAGATGTCGTCATCGTCCAGCGCGCAAATGCTCACGCAGGGCGATGCGACGGGGCGTTCGGGGGGCGTCATTCTTCCTGCTCGGCCAGATCACGAGCATAACGCTGGGCGTTATGCACATAGTGGGCGGCGCTGGCCTGGAGCATCTGGATCTGCGCTTCGGTCAGTTCGCGCACCACCTTGCCCGGCGAGCCCATGACCAGCGATCCGTCCGGAATCTCCTTGCCTTCGCCGATCAGCGAATTGGCGCCGATGATGCAGTTCTTGCCGATCTTCGCACCGTTGAGGATCACCGAGTTGATGCCGATCAGGCTGTTGTCGCCGACCGTGCAGCCGTGGAGCATGACGTTGTGGCCGATGGTCACCCCGGTGCCGATAGTCAGCGGGTAACCCATGTCGGTGTGCATCACGGTGCCGTCCTGCACGTTGCTGTTCTTGCCGATCAGGATCAATTCGTTGTCGCCGCGCAATACGGCGTTGAACCAGACGCTGGCGCCCTCTTCCAGTTTGACCTTGCCCACCAGCACGGCATTGGGGGCGACCCAGCTCTGTGGGTGAGTCTCGACACGGGCGTCGCCCAGGCGGTATTTCATCGGATTGTCCTCAGGGCATCACGTGTTCAGGCCATTCGAATGATGGCTCAAGTATTGATAAAGCTTTTGGGTGGCTGGTGCAGGCTGATCCGGGCGTCATAAAGCAGGTTGATCAGTTCGACCACCATGATCGCCGTCAGCCCCCAGATCTTGTACCCCCCGTAACGGTAGCTCGGGACGTACCAGCTGCGGCCCTGATAGTCGATGCGATGGGTGTGTTCGCGCGGGTCCTCGCGGAAGAACTCCAGCGGCACGCTGAACACCGCGGCGATTTCCGCATCGTTGGCCTGGTATTCGACGAAATCCGGAATCACGCCCACATAAGGGGTGACCTTGATGCCGTGCAGGGAGATCAACGGGCTGAGCGGGCCGATCACTTCCACCAGTCCTGGCGGCAGGCCGATCTCTTCTTCGGCTTCGCGTAGCGCGGTGAATACCAGGTCCGGGTCTTCGGGGTCGCGGCGACCACCGGGGAAGGCGACTTCGCCGCCATGGGTCGAGAGCCCGCTGGCGCGCAGGGTCAGTACCAGCTCCGGCTCATCACTGCGGGTGATGGGCACCAGTACGGCGGCCTCGGGGAAACGATGGTCGGTTTCCAGCGTGCGCGGTGTGTGGTTACTGACCCGATGCAGTAGCTCATCCAGCATGAGTGTTCTCGATCTGTGCCTTACCCCGCATCATGCACCAATCGCTGCGGTCGCCCAACCCCCCGGACAACGGCGTGTCGCGAAACGACAACTTGCCGACAGACACCGGCGCACGCCAAGATAGGCGCAGCATTCAGGAACCCAAGCATGAAATTTTGCAGCCAGTGCGGCAACCCGGTCACCCAGCGCATTCCCGAAGGCGATTCGCGTCTGCGTTTCGTCTGCGACAGTTGCCAGACCATCCATTACCAGAACCCCAACATCGTCGCCGGCTGCGTGGCGACCTGGGGCACCAAGGTCCTGCTGTGCCGCCGCGCCATCGAGCCGCGCCTGGGTTACTGGACCCTGCCCGCCGGATTCATGGAGAACGGTGAAACCATCGAACAGGCCGCCATGCGCGAAACCGCCGAGGAAGCCTGCGCCCGGGTGCGCAACCTCTCCATCTATACCCTGATCGACGTACCGCACATCAGCCAGGTGCATGTGTTCTTCCGCGCAGAGCTGGCCGACCTGGACTTCGCCCCGGGCCCGGAAAGCCTGGAAGTGCAATTATTCGACGAAGCGGACATCCCGTGGGACGAGCTGGCTTTCCGCACCGTGGGCCGTACCTTAGAATGCTTCTTCGCTGACCGGCGGGCCGAGGTCTACCCCGTACGATCCGAGTCGATCCCGCCACTGGCTCAGCCTGCCAACTAAAAACATCTATAAATAAATAGAAAACACATAGTCGCGACACCGTCTGGGGAATCGTTTCAATGCGCTGGTTGCTTGCCCTGTTCTGCCTGTCGTTCGCTGCGTTCTCCCAGGCTTCCACTGTGGGGATGTACGACGGCAAGGTCATCGAGAAAGTCCTGGTTCTCAAGTCCGCCCACCAATTGCAATTGATCAATGACGGCAAGCCGCTCAAGACCTATCGCATTTCCCTGGGCCGCAACCCCAAGGGACAGAAACTGATGGAAGGCGATCGCCGCACCCCTGAAGGCTTCTATTGGATCGACTGGCGCAAGGTCAGTGACAAATTCAACCTGTCGATGCATATCTCCTACCCGAACATCAGCGACGCCGCTCGCTCGCGCCGGGAAAACGTCGATCCGGGCGGCATGATCATGATCCACGGCACCCCGCATACCGAGGAAAATCCCGAGGAACTGTTCCACACCCTGGACTGGACAGACGGTTGCGTCGCCATGCGCAACGTGGACATGCGCGAAGTCTGGAACCTGGTGCCGGATGGCACCATGATCGAAATTCGTCCGTAACCGCCCCGCCATACAATTATCTAACGCCTGCGCACAGGTTGCCCCCTCCATGCTGACGACCCTTCCGTCAGCATGGAGACAGTGCCCATGAGCACATCCGCAGCCGCACCGTCCTTTGAAGAGATCAAAGGCTATCTCAATCAGATCGGTCATTATCTGCTCACGACCGAATCCCGACTCCTGCCAGCCGTGGAACCTACGGCCGAGCAACGCTACCTGAAACGAATAAATGACCATCTGAAAAGCTTCCAGATAGCGTTTATTCGCAAAAGTCGCTCTCACTATCAAGCACTGGAGAACGTCGATCTGCAAAAGCCGGCGGGCAAGCAGCTACTCACCAAGCTCAAGGCGACACTCAATACGCATTTGCTGGATATGGATCTGCGCGAACCAATCGACGCAAAGCCGGCAAAATCCTTCCTGCTTTACGATGCGGGACTCACCGCCATCGAGCACGAAGCTCGACTGGCCGTCCAGGATCGCCTGCTGCATCCCCAGGCCGGCAAAATGTTGGAAAACATAGGGCTTGGCCCAGTATTTCGCCCCGGCCTCTACGCTTTGCAGTTCGGTTATCAGGACCACAGTGTCGAATGGGCTGGCGCCTTTGTCGCCACGCAAAAAAACAGCCCTCTGGCGAGCGACCTTCAGGATAGGCAAGACCTCGGACAAGTGCTGCTTTTTACCCCCTCCAGAGGCATCGAATCTTTCGACTCCCTGTCCGAGCTGAACGCCCACTTACTGAACATCATGGACTCCCCCACAGGACGCGATGAGCTCATGCGGCTACTGCCCATGCGCTATCAAGCATTGACCGTGGCGGGAATCTGGCCGCTGACACTAACGCCTATCGACAGCGAGCCCTTGTTTGAACACCTCTACGACGCCCTGATTGCCAAACGCACGCAGGATGTCGAGTTCGCCCTTGGTTTTGCCGACAACCCGGAGCAAGACGCCGCGCGCTTATATAGCGCTCTGGACCGGGCCATTGGTGATGCCGTGCCCATCCTGACTTCCCGCCTTGAATTGCGCGCTCATACCCTGCTCGAACGGAGCCTCTATGCCAGTGCACCTGACTGGTATCGCAGCACCAACATGACCCGACGAGCCGAGCTATCCCTGCACTTGGGCGAATACAACCAGGCGCGCCAGCGCTTGTTGGATCTCTTGGGGCCGGTCATGAATCCACAATCCCTTGCCCGTCACGCATGGCTTGAGCGCTTGAGCGATGAGCTGGAGATTGATGACCTGGAACCTGAACGACTGCATGTCGTCACACGCCGTCATTTCACCGGAGTCGGTCATTATGAACAGCGGCGGGACATGCTCGAACTGGCCTTGCGTGGTCTTCATAGCGGAGACGAATCCGCGGATTCGGATTTCCAGAAAAACACCACCCTCACCTACAACCACGCGCCCTTGCCCGATGCGTACAAGGACCTGACCCCAGACTGGCTAGCGCAGCAACTGGCGACCCTGCAACCGCGGGTCGATTTTGCCGCTGCACAAAACACTATCCATGCGCTGCCCGACGTCAGGCGTGCCATAGAACACATGCTCGATCGACGAATCAATGCGCTGGCCTATGCTGCCGTTTTGCAAGGCCACTTGCGCGATGAGGATTACCGGTTGATTCAGCGCCTGTGTACAGGTGGCGATAAACAATTGAGCGCCAGCGCTTTGTCATTGCATGGTGCTGTACTTCAAGATCTTTGGGTGCTGCGTGAGGCTGACACCAACGGCACGATCAAACGCGTGTTGCTCTGCACGCCAGAAGCACCGCGAGCCCAGCAATTTCGGGGGTTCGACAGTGAGCGCGAGTGCCAGACCCATATCCTTGCGTGGGCTGATGCCGATCAGGGCACAACCGCATCGCAGAGCATGAGCGAATACCTGATCACGCGCGCCCCCCTGCGTTTTCGCAACAGTCTTCGACAAGTCTTGAACAGCCTGAGCTTCAAGCCCGAAGCGCAGGAATACAAAAAGGTCGAACTCAATACGCCCGGCAGTCACGCCGACTGCCTGACGTCAATGGCAAACCACCTATTGGCCACGAGAGTCGATAACTACGATTTCAGTACTCCGCTCTGGTATCGCTCGGCGCCCCTGGCGACAAGGATCAAGCTCACGACGCTGGCCGAGGACGCCGAAGGTGCCCTGCGCACCTTCAACGATGATCCTGCATCGCAAGCCAATTTCCCGAGCTTTGAAACCTATGTGCACGAACAGGCGAAAAAACGTCTGAACCATTTGCTCAACCGCAGCGCCAACGACGTTGATCCGGACACTGTTTGGGCCTACTCGCCAATAGCCGTTGTCGGAGCATCCACTGCGCAGCCGCAGTCATACACCCAGTTATTTCGTGACGGCTATGCCGATGGAGTAGGTTTTCTCGATGAAAAGTTTTCGCGTGCGGCGCAATTCAAAGGACCGCCAGGTATCGACTTGAGCGCCCTGACCGCAGAAAAATTTGCACGCTCGATCACCGGTGTCTGGATCGGCGAGCGTTACATAGACAAGGTCAAGGCTGAACTGCAAGATCGCCAAAGCGCTGGCTATGCACACAGACGCGACGCGACACTGGCAATCACTCAGCGGCAGATGCAACACGCCGCACTGGAGTGTCAGCTCAAGGGACACATCAGCTCGATTGACCTGCAATGGTTGGAGCAAAGCATCGCCAGCATGGGCGAAACCGCTTCGCCGACGCGAACTCGCTACGCAATCCATCGCCTGATGATTGATGGTGAATGGGTGATAGATACCTGGTTATTCAGCCACGGTGATAATCCTGTCCTGCTTTATACCCCTGGCGCCCCCGATGGCATCAGCATCAGGTATGCCCGGACGTTCAACTATCTGCTGAAACAGCAGCCCGGGATGCTCCAATACCTCATTAGCCGAGTCAGCGCCCAATCCCAAGTCAAAATCCGCACATTTCTGGAGGCAGCCAAGTCGCAATTGCCCGCCGATCTGGATAAAAGCACGGCAAGCCCGGCGCTTTACGACTCGATCATTTCGGTAAAACCGGTGTCCGATCTGCGCCTGGCGCTGTACGACATGAAATTGCAACGCAGGATTGATGACGTTTACGCAAGTACGACCAACCGCACACAGATGATCACCGGCATACTCTGGACCTGTGTCGAATGGGTGACGACCATTGCCACCGCCCCTTTCCCGATCCTGAGCTTGAGTAGCGGTCTGTTACTGGCTTTCAAGGATGCCATGCTCGCCCTGCACGCCTACAACCAGGGTGATGCGTCGACTGCACTCGAGCACTTCGCAGGTTACCTGCTCAACAGTGCCGGCGCGCTACTCACCGATCTGCGTCCGGCGCTACGCGCCCTCCCACCGATCCGCCGATCAACACGACTGACCACCGCTGGCCCGGAGCACGTCCAGGCCATGAAACTGATCGATCGACTGGAACCTGCGCGGCCCAACGTGGCGGACATGCAACCGGTACTCTTCGAGGGGCGAGCACTCTGGGCGCCGAAAACTCCGGATGCGATCGGCCGCTACTTGCTGCATCGGCTTGATCCCGACGGTAAGTGGCTCTCGACCGGTCGCCTGGCGATGCTCAACACCGACGGCACGATGGTCCGTAGCGGCGTGTCGGGAGGTGCGCCGAAGTACAACGCGGTGCCGGAAACATCAGGACCGCATAAAGACTATGGGATGCCGCCAGCAAACTGGAGCATGATGGAGCTCGCAATGAATCCGAACTTTAGAACCACGCTGACCGCTGGCGCAGAGGAGTTCCCGGGTTCCAACAGCGGCATCGTGAACAATGCAGTCGAGCGACTCAGTGCAACGCGAGTCATCTACCGTAAACAAGTCGAGCGCCTGACAACGGACGCGCAGCGCTACTTCAGCGAACTCGCCCCTCTCCCCTCCCAAGTTAATCTTCCAGCTATCGATACGGGATCATCTCTGACGCATCTGATCGACAGTAATGCCTTTGCGGGTAACAAAAACCTGATCATCGGCGCCGTCACCGGATCCGTAGCCAGTAAACAGGCATTGATCGCCAACATGGATGCCTTGATCGAAAAGGGGTTCAAGCATCTATATGTAGAGTTTCTGCCGGGGGACATATTTCGCCTGAAAATTGAGAAGCTCAACAGGGGTAAGTCCTGGCGACACATTGAGCAGCACTTGAAGGCCATCGATTGGTCCCTGGGCTTCGCGCCGAACGCAGAGCACTCTCACCTCGCACTCGTGCGCAAGGCTCGGGAAAAGGGCATAAAAATCCATGCACTGGATGCCTCCACCAGTTACCAATTGGACGATGTCCTGCTCCTGCGTCAGAGCTCGCCGACGATTGCGCAACCCAACCCACTGAGGAATTTTTACTCTCATAAAGTCATTGAAGGCGATTTTGTCGACTCACCACAGGAGCGCTGGATCGCCTTGGTCGAACAATCACGTATGCGCGCGCACAATGGAACGCCCGGTCTGGCAGACCTGCAAAACGCCGTGGCATTGCGCATTGAAGATGTCGGGCCGAACACGCCAGTGGGTATCAGCCTGGACACTCCAGGCGCGATTGCGGGTGATGCACGGGCCAAAGGTGATTACCGCATGGCAATCCACACGTCGTACAAGTCACCCGAGCCGATGCCATCGGCTACCGTCGAACCCGCTTCCAGCGTTCAGCATTTCAGCGACTTCGACCTTGAGCCCTCTTTGCGCGATGAGATTGCACGTCAGTCCACTGGGCGACATGGCCTGAATCCTGAATACTTCATGACCGACCCTGCGTCCCAACATGCGCTCAACACCTTCATCGACCATCGCAAACACCTGAAAGACGCGGCCGACAGTTTTTTCGCTGACTATGTACCACCCGCCAGGCCTGCATTGCCCGATATCACTGCGAGCACCACGCCTCAATCGTTTCTGAAACAGGTGGCAGAGAGTCCAGTGGCGGGACTTGTCATCGGCGAAGGACATGCTCATCAGTCAAGCAAGGCCCTGTTGATAAAACAGATGAAAAGTTTCAAGGAGGCAGGATTCAAGACGATCTACGTTGAACATTTGCTGACTGACTTGCATCAGGCTGAACTGGACATGTTCCATCTAACCCAACAGCTTCCCGAAGGACTCAAGAATTACCTTATCCGCCAGGACAGAGGCCATATGCTCTCTTACAGCGGCCCCAATACCTACTCGGGAGTGGTACAAGCGGCAGGCAAATATGGTATTCGCATCAGGGCCCTCGACTGCCTTGCCAGCTATCACCTCAAAGGTATTAACAACCCGGACCTTTCAAGAAACAGGATGTTCAGTTACTTCGCGACCCGCGTCATCGAGGCCGATCAGGCGGCACAGGGGCCGCATAAGTGGATCGCCTTTGTCGGCAGTGCCCACACCAACAATAACCTTGCAGTTCCCGGGCTGACCGAGATGCTTGGCGCTGTCAGCCTGCATGTCAAGGACACTCACCCGAGACTGTCCAGAGGTATCCATCGCGGCTTCTGGCAGATCGGTCCCGCGACAGACAGGTCACAAGCTCTTCGCGGCGATTTCTACCTGAATGTCGCGGACGCCAAAATACCAGCACCCGAGGTCTTCCCGCCCGTCGACAGGACACGACTAACCCAGTCGGGACACTTTTTGCTGGAACAGCCATCGAACGCCGAAACCAATCTGATACACCGTTCCGGAACTGGAGAAATTGTCAGCACACCGATCCAAGTGGACGACAAAGGACTGTTTTTCATAGATCGCTGGGACAAAAAAGAGCAGCGTTTTGAAAAGCTGTTCACGCTGATTGAAATGCTCAAATCGGATGTAGGACTCAGATCCGCCCCTTCAGCCACGTAACATAGACATAAAAATCACGCGCAAAAAAAACCCGCTGATATTCATGGCAGCGGGTTTTGCTATGACAGTCCGAGAATCAGAAATCCTCCAACCGCCACACTTCATAAGCCGGTGTCTCGTAGGGATGGCTCTGTTTCAGCGCCGCCACTACCGGGCGAATCAGCTCATCGGCCACCACCAGCTCAACCTTCCACTCCTCGACGCGTTCGACCTGCCCTGCTTCGCCAATGAACGGCTGACTGCCGTCCAATGGTCGAAACTGGCCTTGGCCCAACACCTGCCAGGCGCAGTGGTCGTAAGCGCCGATCCGTCCGCCACCGGCGGCGAATACAGCGCTTTTGACCGTCTCGACATGGCTGTCGGGAACGAAGAAGCTCAGCTTGTACACAGCTCTTAGTTAACCCACACACGAGCATTACGGAACATACGCATCCAAGGTGCGTCTTCGTTCCAGTCGTCCGAACGCCACGAGTTCTGCACGGCGCGGAACACACGCTCCGGGTGCGGCATCATGATGGTCACGCGACCGTCGCGGCTGGTCAGACCGGTGATCCCGCGCGGCGAGCCGTTCGGGTTGGCCGGGTATTTCTCGGTGACCTTGCCGTGGTTGTCGACGAAACGCATCGCCACGCAACCGGACAGATCGGCTTCCAGCAGTGCTTCTTCGCTGGCGAACTCGGCATGGCCTTCACCGTGGGCAATGGCGATCGGCATACGCGAACCGGCCATGCCTTGCAGGAAGATCGAGTTGGACTCCTGGATCTGCACCATCGCCACACGGGCTTCGAACTGCTCGGAACGGTTACGCACGAAGTGCGGCCAGAATTCGCTGCCCGGAATCAGTTCGTGCAGGTTGGACATCATCTGGCAACCGTTGCACACGCCAAGGGTGAAGCTGTCGGTACGCTCGAAGAAACCCTGGAACGCATCGCGGGCGCGGCTGTTGAACAGCGCCGACTTGGCCCAGCCTTCACCGGCACCCAGTACGTCACCGTAGGAGAAGCCGCCGCAAGCGACCATGCCCTTGAAGTCGTTCAGGTCGACACGGCCGGCCAGAATGTCGCTCATGTGCACGTCGATCGCGTTGAAGCCGGCGCGGTCGAACGCGGCCGCCATTTCCACCTGACCGTTGACGCCCTGCTCGCGCAGTACGGCAACCTGTGGACGAATGCCTTTCTTGATGTAAGGCGCGGCGACGTCCTGGTTCACGTCGTAGCTGAGCTTGAAGTTCAGGCCCGGGTTGTCTTCTTCCAGCAGCACGTCGAACTCTTGATCGGCGCAGTCGGCGTTGTCACGCAGACGCTGGATCTGGTAGCTGGTCTCGGACCACTGGCGTTGCAGCAGACGACGCTGGCCTTCGAACACGCTTTCGCCGTTGAAGCTGATGTTGATCTCGCCGTTGTTGATCGGCTGACCAATCACCGCCACGCAGTCGCCCAGACCGGCTGCGCTGAACTGCGCGAGGATGTCCGGAGTGGCGTCCTGGCGAACCTGGATCACCGCACCCAGTTCTTCGTTGAACAGGATCGCGGCGATGTCGGCGGAAGTTTCCGCCAGGCTGTCGAGGTTCAGGTTCAGGCCGCAGTGACCGGCGAAGGCCATTTCCACGACGCTGGTCAGCAGACCGCCGTCGGAACGGTCGTGGTAAGCCAGCAGGTGACCGTCGGCGTTGAGGCCCTGGATCACCGCGAAGAAGGCTTTGAGGTCTTCGGCGTCATCGACGTCCGGCGCCTGCTTGCCGAGCTTGCCGTGAACCTGGGCCAGGATCGAGGCGCCCATGCGGTTCTGGCCACGGCCCAGGTCGATCAGGATCAGGTCGGTGGTGCCCTTGTCCATGCGCAGTTGCGGGGTCAGGGTCTGGCGGATGTCGGTCACTGGCGCGAAACCGGTAACGATCAGCGACATTGGCGAGGTGACGGTTTTCTCCACACCTTCTTCGTTCCAGCGGGTGGCCATGGACATGGAGTCCTTGCCCACCGGAATGGTGATGCCCAGCTCAGGGCACAGTTCCATGCCGACCGCTTTCACGGTGTCGTACAGACGCGCGTCTTCGCCCGGGTGACCGGCGGCGGACATCCAGTTCGCCGACAGTTTGATGTCGGAGATCTTGCCGATGCGCGATGCCGCGAGGTTGGTCAGGGTTTCGCCGATGGCCATGCGGCCCGACGCCGGAGCGTCCAGCAGTGCCAGCGGAGTACGCTCACCCATCGCCATGGCTTCACCGGTGTAGACGTCGAAGCTGGTGGCGGTAACGGCAACGTCGGCCACCGGAACCTGCCATGGGCCGACGAACTGGTCACGGGCCACCAGGCCGGTGATGGTACGGTCGCCGATGGTGATCAGGAAGCTCTTGCTCGCCACGGCCGGGTGATGCAGGACGCGCTCGATGCTCTCGGCGATGTCCAGGGTCGACGGATCGAAATCGTCGCCCAGCTCGGCTTCGCGCTTGACCGAACGGTGCATGCGCGGCGCCTTGCCCAGCAGCACTTCCAGTGGCATGTCCACCGGGCTGTTGCCGAAGTGGCTGTCGGTGACGGTCAGCTGCGGCTCGGCAGTGGCTTCGCCGACCACGGCGAACGGGCAGCGCTCGCGTTCGCAGATCGCCTTGAAGCGCTCGAAGTCGGCCGGGCCGACTGCCAGGACGTAACGTTCCTGGGATTCGTTACTCCAGATTTCGTGCGGGGCCATGCCCGGCTCGTCGTTTGGAATGTTGCGCAGTTCGAAACGGCCACCACGGTCGCCGTCGTTGACCAGTTCCGGGAAGGCGTTGGACAGACCGCCCGCGCCCACGTCGTGGATGAAGCTGATCGGGTTCTTGTCACCCAGTTGCCAGCAACGGTCGATGACTTCCTGGCAGCGACGTTCCATTTCCGGGTTTTCGCGCTGTACCGAAGCGAAGTCCAGGTCCGCCGAGCTGGTGCCGGTGGCCATGGAGGAGGCAGCACCGCCACCCAGGCCGATCAGCATTGCCGGGCCGCCAAGCACGATCAGCTTGGAGCCGACGACGATCTCGCCTTTCTGCACGTGCTCTTCACGGATGTTGCCCATGCCGCCGGCCAGCATGATCGGCTTGTGGTAACCGCGTACTTCGTCGCCGTGCGGGGTGGTAATCGACTGCTCGAAGGTACGGAAGTAGCCGGTCAGGGCCGGACGACCGAATTCGTTGTTGAACGCAGCGCCGCCCAGCGGGCCTTCGATCATGATGTCCAGCGCGTTGACGATGCGCTCAGGCTTGCCGTACGGCACTTCCCACGGCTGTTCGAAGCCCGGGATCTGCAGGTTCGATACGGTGAAGCCGGTCAGGCCGGCCTTCGGCTTGGCGCCACGACCGGTTGCACCTTCGTCGCGGATCTCGCCGCCGGAACCGGTGGAAGCGCCCGGGAACGGGGCGATCGCAGTCGGGTGGTTGTGAGTCTCGACCTTCATCAGGATGTGCACCGGCTCCTGCACCGCGCCGTATTGGCGGGTTTCAGGGTCCGGGAAGAAACGACCGGCCACGGAACCGACGATCACCGAAGCGTTGTCCTTATAAGCGGACAGCACGCCTTCGTTGTGCATCTGGTAGGTGTTCTTGATCATGCCGAACAGGCTTTTTTCCTGGCTCTCGCCGTCGATGTCCCAACTGGCGTTGAAGATCTTGTGACGGCAGTGCTCGGAGTTCGCCTGGGCGAACATCATCAGTTCGATGTCATGCGGGTTGCGCTTGAGGCCGACGAAGGCGTTGACCAGGTAGTCAATCTCGTCTTCTGCCAGGGCCAGGCCCAGTTCGACGTTGGCCTTCTCCAGTGCGGCGCGGCCGCCACCGAGCAGGTCGATCGCGGTCAGCGGCTTGGGCTCGGCGTGGCTGAACAGACCGGCAGCCTGCTCCAGGCTGCCCAGCACGATCTGGGTCATGCGGTCGTGCAGGGTGTCGGAGATCAGTTGCGCCTCAGCGTCGCTGAACTGGCCGGCCACGTAGAACGCAATGCCGCGCTCCAGGCGCTGGATCTTGGTCAGGCCGCAGTTGCGGGCGATGTCGCTGGCCTTGCTCGACCATGGCGAAATGGTGCCGAAACGCGGCAGCACCAGGAACAGACGACCGGTCGGCTCCTGGACCGGAACGCTTGGACCGTACTTCAGAAGGCGCGCGAGCACCTGCTGTTCGTCGCCGGTCAGGACGCCGGTAACTTCGGCGAAGTGAGCGAATTCAGCGTACAGGCCACTGACAGCCGAAACCTTCTGGCTCAGTTGCTCAAGGAGTTTGCTGTGGCGAAAGGCAGAAAGGGCAGGAGCGCCGCGCAGGATCAACATCTTCGGGACAGCCTCGGGAAGGGGGTGTGCTTTGAGGCCGTGCATTCTAGCCTAAACAGCCCACGAAATCAGCCGTAACGCTCTGCACGGTTGCACCCGGACGTCGGGCGGGCCATTGCGCCCGCTCAAGTGGGCCGATCAGGCCCTTTGCCCGGGGATATTTTCACTGTCACAAAATGCCAGCAAAGCCCATTCCTGCGGGCTCCACAGCGGTTTTTGCCGCTCTAGCAGACTAGCCCTTTGCTGTCGAGATATGGCGCTGCTGGTCCTTTGCGTATACTGCGCAAATGTTTTCCCCAACGGCTTTGCGTCCGCGATACGCCAAATGGCTGATCGCAACCGGACTCTTCCTGATGCTCAGTGGCTGTGTTGATAAACCCAACACCCTCGAGCGCGTAAAGGAGGATGGTGTGCTGCGGGTGGTTACCCGAAACAGCCCCGCCACCTACTTTCAGGATCGCAACGGTGAAACCGGCTTCGAATACGAGCTGGTGAAGCGCTTCGCCGACGATCTGGGGGTCGAACTCAAGATCGAGACCGCCGACAACCTCGACGACCTGTTCAGTCAGGTCGGCAAGCCCAACGGCCCGGTGCTGGCCGCCGCGGGTCTTGTCAGCAGCGAGGAACGCAAGAAACAGGTGCGTTTCTCCCACTCCTATCTGGAAGTCACCCCGCAGATCATCTATCGCAACGGCCAGTCCCGGCCGACCGACGCCAAGGATCTGGTGGGCAAGAAGATCATGGTGCTCAAGGGCAGCACCCACGCCGACCAGCTGGCACAGCTGAAACAGAAATTTCCCGGCATCGAGTACGAAGAGTCCGACGCGGTCGAGGTCGTTGATCTCCTGCGCATGGTGGACGAAGGTCAGATCGACCTGACCCTGGTGGACTCCAACGAAGTGGCGATGAACCAGGTGTATTTCACCAACATCCGGGTTGCTTTCGACCTGGGCGATGCCCGGGACCAGGCCTGGGCCCTGGCAGCCGGGGATGACAACAGCCTGCTCAACGAGGTCAACGATTACCTCGACAAGGTCAAGAAGAACGGCACCCTGCAACGTCTGAAGGACCGGTACTACGGGCACGTCGACGTCCTCGGCTACATGGGCGCCACCACCTTCGCCCAGCACCTGCAACAACGCCTGCCCAAGTACGAACAGCACTTCAAGGCCTACGCCAAGAAGGAAAAGGTCGACTGGCGCCTGCTGGCGGCGGTGGGCTATCAGGAATCCCTCTGGCAACCGACCGTGACCTCCAAGACCGGCGTGCGCGGCCTGATGATGCTGACCCAGAACACCGCGCAGGCCATGGGCGTGTCCAATCGCCTCGATCCGAAGCAGAGCATCATGGGCGGCGCCAAGTACCTGGCTTATATGAAGGATCAGCTGGACGAGTCGATCCAGGAGCCGGACCGCACCTGGTTTGCCCTGGCGGCCTACAACGTCGGCAGCGGCCACCTGGATGACGCGCGCAAGCTGGCGGCCAAGGAAGGACTCAATCCGGACAAATGGCTGGATGTGAAGAAGATCCTGCCGCGCCTGTCCGAGAAGAAGTGGTACAGCAAGACCCGCTACGGCTACGCCCGCGGCGGCGAGCCGGTGCATTTTGTGGCGAACATCCGCCGCTACTACGACATCCTGACCTGGGTCACGCAGCCACAGCTTGAAGGCGATCAGGTGGCCGAGGGCAACCTGCATGTGCCTGGCATCGACAAGAGCAAGCCGGCGCAGGAAACCCCACCGCTCTGACAGACACCGCGCCCCCACAGGTTCATGGGGCTACTGCAGACTTTGTGAACAACACACCCCGTAGGAGCGAGGCTTGCCCGCGAAGAGGCCGGATCATCCAACCTCAATGTTGGCTGTCCTGACGCCTTCGCGGGCAAGCCTCGCTCCTACGGGGGTCAGGCCTTGGCGGCAGCCGCCAGAATCAGCGCCTTCATCTCCGAGACCGCCGACTTGAAGCCCACGAACAGCGCATGCGCCACCAGCGCGTGGCCGATGTTCAGTTCGTTGATGCCCTTGATCGCCGCCACTGCCTCGACGTTGTGGTAATGCAGGCCATGGCCGGCATTGACGATCAGGCCCTGGGCCAGACCGAAGGCCACGCCGTCGGCGACGCGCTTGAGCTCTTCAGCCACTTCGGTCGGCGTCTCGGCATCGGCGTAACGGCCGGTGTGCAGTTCGATGGCCGGCGCACCGACGCGGCGCGACGCCTCGATCTGCCGCTCGTCGGCATCAATGAACAGCGACACTTGCGAACCGATCTTCGACAGGCGCTCAACTGCCGCCTTGATCCGCGCTTCCTGCCCCGCCACGTCCAGGCCGCCTTCGGTAGTCAGTTCCTGACGGGTTTCCGGGACCAGGCAGATGTGCGCCGGACGAACGCGCTCGGCGAACGCCATCATTTCTTCGGTGACACCCATTTCGAAGTTCATGCGGGTCTGCAGCACTTCGCTGAGCACCAGCACGTCGCGCTCCTGAATGTGCCGGCGGTCTTCGCGCAAATGCACGGTGATACCGTCAGCGCCCGCCTCTTCCGCGTCCAGGGCTGCCTTGACCGGGTCCGGGTAGCGGGTGCCGCGGGCCTGACGCAGGGTGGCGACGTGGTCGATGTTCACGCCAAGAAGAATGCGGGTGCTGGTGGTCACGGAAACGCTCCAGAAGAAGAGAAAGTTCGGTGCACAGCATACACGGGGAATTTACGGCTTTCGAAACAACTCTCGGGATACCAGCGGCCGACCGCCCAAATGAACCGCCAGCGCCTGGCGCATCAGGCGTTTGGCTGCCGACAGCGCACCGGGGGCGGACCAGTCGGCTTCAGACATGGCCAGCAGTTCGACGCCGTTGAACAGCCCGGGTTGCAGCAGGTAGACCCGCTCCAGTCCGGCATCCACCTGCAGGCGATAGAGGCCATCTGGCGCGATGGGCTCGCCGTGGATGTCGGTGCTCAAGGCAAAGCCGTAACCCAGGTCATCCAGCAGGCGCCATTCGAACGAGCGCAGCAACGGCTCCAGCGGCCGACCTTCGGCCAGGGCCAGCAAGGTCGCGGCGTAGTGATCGAACACGCCGGGGTGCGGGTCTTCGGCGGGCAGCAGGCGAATCAGCAGTTCGTTGAGGTAGAGCCCGCTGAACAGCGCTTCGCCGTGCAGCCAGGTGGAAACCCCAGCACTTTCCATGCGCCCGACATTCTTAAGCTCCCCGCGCCCACGAAACTCCACTTCCAGCGGCACGAACGGCCGCGCCAGCGTCCCGGCCTTGCCCCGCGCACTGCGCATTACCGCCCGCAATCGCCCTTGGGGCGTGAGGAAGTCCACCAAGGCGCTGGTTTCGCGGTAGGCGCGGGTGTGGAGGACGTAGGCGGGTTGGCCGATGGGCGGGGTTTGCGACATGTAAGTCAGGGGGCTCTTTTGAAAATGCGATCCGATAATCAACCCGAAACCAATGTGGGAGCGGGCTTGCTCGCGAAGGCGGCGTGTCAGTCAACCAGGATGTTGAATGATAAACCGCTTTCGCGAGCAAGCCCGCTCCCACAATGGATCTGTGCAGTACCTGAAGGTTTACAGGTCGCCGTAACCCAACGACCGCAACGCACGCTCATCATCGGACCAGCCACCCTTAACCTTCACCCAGAGGTTAAGCATGATCTTGGAGTCGAACAGCAGCTCCATGTCCTTGCGCGCTTCGGTGCCGATGCGCTTGATGCGCTCGCCCTTGTCGCCAATGATGATTTTCTTCTGGCCGTCACGTTCGACGAGGATCAGCGCATGAATGTGCAGGGTTGCCCCCTGCTGCTTGAACTCTTCGATTTCGACGGTGATCTGGTACGGCAGCTCGGCACCCATCTGGCGCATGATCTTTTCACGCACCAACTCGGCGGCGAGGAAGCGGCTGCTGCGGTCGGTGATCTGGTCTTCCGGGAAGAAGTGATCGTTTTCCGGCAACTGCTCGGCAATCACCTTCTCCAGCGCGTCGAGGTTGTGCCCGTGCTGCGCTGAAATCGGGATGATCTGCGCGTTCGGCAACTGCTCCTGCAACCAGGACAGGTGCGGCATCAGCTCGGCCTTGTCTTCGATGCGGTCGGTCTTGTTCAGCGCGACGATCAAGGGACCTGTCACGAACTGCACACGCTCGAGGACCATCTGGTCTTCTTCGGTCCACTTGGTGCGGTCGACCACGAAGATCACCACATCGACGTCTTTCAACGCCGCCGAAGCGGTCTTGTTCATGTAGCGGTTCAGGGCCTTTTCGCCCCCCTTGTGCATGCCGGGGGTGTCGACGTAGATCGCCTGCACATCGCCCTCGGTCTTGATACCGAGCATGTTGTGACGGGTGGTCTGCGGCTTGCGCGAGGTGATCGCCAGCTTCTGGCCGAGGATGTGGTTGAGCAACGTGGACTTGCCCACGTTCGGACGGCCGACGATGGCAACGTAGCCACAGCGAGTTGCGGTTGTATCAGTCATTGCCATTCTCCACACCCAGGGCAATCAGTGCTGCGGCGGCCGCTACCTGTTCGGCAATACGACGGCTCACACCCTGACCCCGGCTTTTTTCGTTCAGTAGGATGATTTCGCATTCGACGAAGAACGTCCGGCAATGCGGCTCACCCTGGATATCCACCACTTCATAACGTGGCAGCTCGCAACCGCGGGACTGCAGGAATTCCTGCAGGCGGGTTTTCGGGTCCTTGTTGGTGTCGACCAGCGTCAGGCCCTCGAACTCGCCGGCCAGCCAGGCCAGTACGCGCTCGCGGGCCACTTCGATGCCGGCGTCCAGGTAGATCGCACCGATCAGCGCTTCCAGGGCATCGGCCAGAATCGACTCACGACGGAAACCGCCGCTTTTCAACTCGCCGGAACCCAGGCGCAGGTGCTCGCCCAGATCGAAACCACGGGCCAGTACGGCCAGGGTCTCACCTTTCACCAGGCGTGCACGCAAACGCGACAACTGGCCTTCGCGGGCCAGCGGGAAGCGCTCGAACAGTGCTTCGCCGGCGACGAAGTTGAGGATGGCGTCACCGAGGAATTCCAGGCGCTCGTTGTTGCGCCCGGCAAAGCTGCGGTGAGTCAGGGCCAGGACCATCAGCTCCTGGTCCTTGAAGGTGTAACCGAGCTGACGCTCGAGACGGCTTAGAGAGGCGCTCACGGTTTACCCACGCTGAGTTCGTGGTTGGATTCCACCGCCATCACCGAGATGCGGCGCAGGCTTGGGACAATTAACGCTGTGTTCAAAAATAACGTCCTGAATATCATTGGCTTCATGCTTTCGGCCCCGAAATCCGTCGGTTCCAGAAATGCATTCGGCGCTGTGTTCAACAGCGCCGTGTGTGATTACTGAATCAGGCCAACCCGCGAGAAATTCGGCAAGTGACTGAGTTTGGGTTCCGGCCAGCTCATCCAGACTGCAAAGGCCTTGCCGACGATATTCTTGTCGGGAACCATGCCCAGCAGATCCTTGGGAATGTTCGGATCATCCCAGTAGCGACTGTCGTTGGAGTTGTCGCGGTTGTCGCCCATCATGAAGTAGTGGCCGGCAGGCACGGTCCAGGTACGGTCCGGCGTTGCGCGGTAGCGGCTCATTTCCTTGCGGATCAGGTGCTCGGCGACGCCGAGCTTTTCCTTGTAGAGCTCGGCGCTGCCCAGCGTGCCCGGCTCGGAGCCGATCAGTTGCTCGGCAATAGACTGGCCATTGACGAACAGACGCTTGTCGGCGGTGTAACGAACCTGATCACCCGGCAGACCGACCACACGCTTGATGTAGTTGACGTTCGGGTCGCTCGGGTAGCGGAACACCATCACATCGCCGCGCTGTGGCTCGCCGACTTCGATGATTTTCTTGTCGATCACCGGCAGGCGGATTCCGTAGGAAAACTTGCTCACCAGGATGAAGTCGCCGACGTCCAGGGTCGGTTTCATCGAGCCGGACGGAATCTGGAACGGTTCCACCAGGAACGAACGCAGCACCAGCACGATGAACAGCACCGGGAAGAACGATTTGCCGTACTCGACCAGCAACGGCTCCTTGTTCAGCTTCTCCAGCACCACCCCGTCAGGCTGGCTGACGCTGCCCTCGTAGGAAGCAATGGCGGCCCGCCGACGCGGCGCCAGGATCAGCAGATCGAGCAACGCCAACAGACCGCAGACGAATACAGCGATAACCAGCAACAGCGGGAAATTTAGCGACATAGGACCTAACTATCCAACCTGAGCACGGCAAGGAAGGCGTCTTGTGGAATTTCCACGTTACCGACCTGCTTCATGCGTTTCTTACCGGCCTTTTGCTTCTCCAGCAGCTTTTTCTTACGGCTGACGTCACCACCGTAGCATTTGGCCAATACGTTCTTTCTGAGTGCCTTGACGGTTGTACGCGCCACAATCTGACCACCAATGGCGGCCTGGATTGCCACGTCGAACATCTGCCGTGGAATCAGTTCTTTCATCTTTTCGGTCAACTGGCGCCCTTTGTAGTGCGCGTTGTCCTTGTGCACGATCAGCGCCAGGGCATCGACCTTGTCGCCGTTGATCAGCACGTCCAGCTTCACCAGATTAGCCGATTGGTAACGATCGAAATGGTAATCGAGCGAAGCATAGCCGCGGCTGGTGGATTTGAGACGGTCGAAGAAGTCCAGGACCACTTCGTTCATCGGCAAATCGTAGGTCACCTGCACCTGGTTGCCGAGGAACAGCATGTCGTGCTGCACGCCACGCTTCTCGATGCACAGGGTGATGACGTTGCCCAGGTGTTCCTGCGGCACAAGGATGTTGGCGCGCACGATCGGCTCGCGCATGTCTTCGATCGAAGACAGGTCCGGCAGTTTCGACGGGTTATCGACGTAGATCGTCTCGCCGGTCTTGAGCAACAGCTCGAAGATTACCGTCGGCGCGGTGGTGATCAGGTCCAGGTCGTATTCGCGCTCCAGGCGCTCCTGGATGATCTCCATGTGCAGCATGCCGAGGAAGCCGCAACGGAAGCCGAAGCCCAGTGCGTCGGAGCTTTCCGGGGTGTACTGCAGGGACGAGTCGTTCAGGGTGAGCTTTTGCAGGGCGTCACGGAAGTCTTCGAAGTCGTCGGAGCTGACCGGGAACAGGCCGGCGTAGACCTGCGGCTGAATGCGTTTGAAACCTGGCAGCACGTCGACGTCCGGCGTGGAGCTCAGGGTCAGGGTATCGCCCACCGGCGCACCGTGAATGTCCTTGATGCCGGCGATGATGAAGCCCACTTCACCGGCCTTCAGGTCAGTGGTGGCGGTATGTTTCGGGTTGAACACACCAACGCTGTCCACCAGGTGGACCTTGCCGGTGGATTTGACGAGGATCTTGTCGCCTTTCTTCACGCGGCCGTGGCGTACGCGTACCAGGGACACGACGCCCAGGTAGTTGTCGAACCAGGAGTCGATGATCAACGCTTGCAGCGGATCTTCGATATTGCCGACCGGCGCCGGAATGGTGGTGACCAGGCGCTCGAGCACGTCATTGACGCCCAGGCCGGTCTTGGCGCTGCAAGTGACCGCGTCGGTGGCATCGATACCGATGATTTTCTCGATTTCGTCCTTCACGCGGTCAGGCTCGGCCTGCGGCAGGTCGATCTTGTTCAGGACCGGCATCACTTCCAGGCCCTGCTCGATCGCGGTGTAGCAGTTGGCAACCGACTGCGCTTCAACGCCCTGGCCTGCGTCGACCACCAGCAGCGCACCTTCACAGGCCGCCAGCGAGCGGCTGACTTCGTAGGTGAAGTCAACGTGGCCGGGGGTGTCAATGAAGTTCAGCTGGTAGGTAATACCATCCTGGGCTTTGTAGTACAGCGTGACACTGTGCGCCTTGATGGTGATTCCGCGCTCACGTTCAAGGTCCATGGAGTCCAGTACCTGGGCTTCCATTTCACGCTCGGCCAGGCCGCCGCAAATCTGGATGAAGCGATCGGCCAGCGTCGACTTGCCATGGTCAATGTGGGCGATGATGGAGAAATTGCGGATATGACTCAAATCACTCACGGATCAACACTCAAAAAGGCTGCAGGCATAGCCCGCCGAAAAATAGCCGGGAATTGTACCTGATCCACGGCGCTAGCGTCACGTTCGCAGGTCAGACGGCAGGTACAAAAACGCCCCGGTCTTGCGACAGGGGCGTTTTCAGATGAGACAAAAGACGTAAATGGCTCGCTTTTAGCCGGCGCGACGCAACAGCCAGAGCCCCGCCAGGGCGCAGATCCCGGCGGGTACCAGCACCGCGAACAGCGGCGAGAAGCCGAACACCAGGCTCGACGGCCCCAGCAAATCCTGGGCAATGCGGAAGGTAAAGCCCACCAGCACGCCGGTAAACACGCGCTGACCCAGGGTTACCGAGCGCAACGGGCCGAAGATGAAGGAGATCGCCATCAGCACCAGGGCGGCGGTGACCAGCGGTTGCAACACCTTGACCCAAAAAGCCAGCCAGTAACGGCCGTTGTTCAGACCCTGGTCCGCCAGATAGTGGATGTAGCCCCACAGACCGGAGATCGACAGCGATTCGGGCGCCATCACCACCGTGCTCAGCAATTGCGGGCTCAACGCCACGTCCCAGCGCTCGACCGGGGTGTTGACCACTTCCGTGCTGCGTTCGTGGAACAAGGTGGTGGTCACATCGCTCAACTGCCAGTGATCGGTCTGGAATTCGGCACGCTTGGAGAAGCTGGACGACACCATGTGCCGTTCCTTGTCGAAGTGATAACGGGTCACGCCGTACAGGATGCCGTTGGGTTGTACCGAATTGACGTGGATGAACTCGTCGCCCTGACGGTGCCACAGGCCGTGCTTGGCGCTTTGCGCGTCGCCACTGCCCTGGGCCAGCGAACGGTTGGCCTGCGCGGTGCTTTCAGTGGCCGGCGCGACGTACTCGCCGATCAACAGCCCCACCACCATCAGCACCAGCATCGGTTTCATCACCGCCCAGACGATCCGCCCGACCGAAACCCCGGCCGCGCGCATGATGGTCAGTTCGCTGTTGCTGGCCAGACTGCCCAGACCGATCAGGCAACCGATCAGAGCGGCCATCGGCAGCATGTCGTACAGACGACGCGGCGCCGTCAGCAAGACGTAACTCAGGACATCGAGCAACGTATAGGTATCGCTGACATCGCCCATCTCATCGATGAACGCAAACAGTGTCGCCAGACCGAGAATGATCCCCAGTACCGCCAGGATCGCCATGAACACGCTGCTACCGATGTAGCGGTCGAGCTTAACCACGGGCCACCTCCCGCGCGCTGCGACGACTCGCCAGCTTCAGCTGCAAGGGCTCCCAGTAGAGCAGGCCCAGGCCGATGAGCAGGAATATCCCGTGCACCCACCACAGACCGAGCGCGGGCGGAATCTTGCCCTTTTCGAGGGCGCTGCGAGCGGCAATCAGGATGGTCAGGTAAGCCATATAAAGAAGAATCGCCGGTAGCAGCTTGAGGAAACGGCCCTGGCGCGGGTTGACCCGCGACAGCGGCACCGCCATCAGGGTCACGATGAACACCAGCAACGGCAGGGACAGGCGCCATTGCAGCTCGGTGCGCGAACGGATGTCGTCACTGCTCAGCAAGGACGCGGTGGTCATGGCATCGCGGTCGGTCACTTCATCGCTGACATCCGGCTTGGGCAGCAGTACACCGTATTCCTGATAGTGAATCGCCCGGTAATCGGCCTGCCCCGGATTACCGTCGTAACGGTAGCCGTTGTCGAGAATCAGGTAGCGGTTGCCATCGGCGCGGATTTCCTGACGGCCCTTCTCGGCCACCAGCACCGAAATCCCGCGGTCTTTCTGGTCGGAAGAAAGGTTCTTCTGGGAAATGAACACGCCGGCCAGATTGACCCGGTCATCCGACAGCTGTTCGGTGTAGGTCACCCGGGTGCCGTCGCGCAGGGCCTGGAAGCGACCCGGCTCCAGGGTATCGAACTCGGTCAGGGCGTCCTGCTTGTTCAGCAGAAGCTGGAACTGATTGGCCCCTTGCGGCGCCAGGCTCAGGCTCAACCATGCAACCACCAGCGCCACCAGGGCGGCCGGGAACAGGGTCATGCGAAACAGGCGTTGCTGGCTCATGCCGGTGGCCGACAGCACGGTCATTTCACTTTCAAGATAGAGGCGACCGTAAGACAGCAGGATCCCGAGGAACAGGCCCAGCGGCAGGATCAGCTGCAGAAAGCCCGGCAGGCGAAAGCCCATGATCAGGAACAGCGAGCTCGGATCCAGTTGGCCCGAAGCCGCTTGCGCGAGGTACTTGATGAAGCGTCCGCTCATGATGATGACCAGCAGCACGGCGCTTACGGCGCTCAAGGTCAACAGGACTTCGCGGGATAGATAACGGAAGACGATCAAACCAGACACTCCAGGGTTGTCAGGCTAAGGCGGCCAAACAAGCAAACACTTCAGACAGCCCGCAGGGCAGAGCCGCCGAAAAAAGATGGCGCATTATCCTGTGATTGTGTGCGCCTGTCACTTCGCAATGCATCCGGACACCTGCCGCAACGGCCCTGTTCACCACCCTACAATCGTATGACCAAGGGTTGTCAGGCGCAGGTAGCGAGGTTCAAACTGCGGCCTTCGTCGCCAGACACTGCTGGCGCCTTCTATTTATAAGCAAGCGACGCACACCCGCTGTCGAGCGCTTGCGAGTTGACCATCAATTCAGGGACCTGGACATGGAACTGGTTGTAAAAAGTGTTAACGCGGAAACATTGAAGACCGCCACGCTGGTCGTCGCCGTCGGCGAAGGCCGCAAGCTGGGTGCCACAGCCAAACAACTCGACGAACTCAGCGGCGGCGCCATCAGTGCCGTTCTCAAGCGCGGCGACCTGTCCGGCAAAGTCGGCCAGAGCCTGCTGCTGCACAGCCTGCCGAACCTCAAGGCCGAACGCGTGCTGCTGGTGGGCGTGGGCAAGGATGAAGAACTGGGCGACCGTCCGTTCCGTAAAATCATCGCCGGCGTGCTCAACACCCTCAAGGGCCTGGGCGGCAGCGACGCGGTACTGGCCCTGGACGAAATCGTCGTCAAGGGTCGCGACAGCTACGGCAAGACCCGCCTGCTGGCTGAAACCCTGATGGACGGCGGCTACCAGTTCGACCAGTTCAAGAGCCAGAAAGCCGAACCGCGCGCCCTGAAGAAAATCACCCTGCTGACCATCAAGGCTGCCCAGGCCGAAGTGCAGCGCGCCGTGACCCACGCCACCGCGATCGCCAACGGCATGGCCTTCACCCGCAACCTGGGCAACCTGCCGCCGAACATCTGCCACCCGACCTTCCTCGGCGAGCAGGCCAAGGACCTGGGCAAGGAATTCAAGGATCTGAAAGTCGAAGTGCTCGACGAGAAGAAGATCAAGGCGCTGGGCATGGGTTCGTTCTACGCCGTCGGCCAGGGCAGCGCCCAGCCGCCGCGCCTGATCGTCATGCAATACAACGGCGGCAAGAAATCCGAGAAGCCGTACGCGCTGGTCGGCAAGGGCATCACCTTCGACACCGGCGGCATCAGCCTCAAGCCGGGCGCCGGCATGGATGAAATGAAATACGACATGGGCGGCGCCGCCAGCGTGTTCGGCACCCTGCGTGCCGTGCTGGAACTCAAGCTGCCGATCAACCTGGTGTGCATCCTGGCCTGCGCCGAGAACATGCCGAGCGGCACCGCTTCGCGTCCGGGCGACATCGTCACCACCATGAGCGGCCAGACCGTGGAAATCCTCAACACCGACGCCGAAGGCCGTCTGGTGCTGTGCGACGCCCTCACCTACTCCGAGCGCTTCAAGCCGCAGGCGGTGATCGACATCGCCACCCTGACCGGCGCCTGCGTGGTCGCACTGGGTTCCCATACTTCGGGCCTGCTGGGCAACAACGACGAGCTGATCGGCCAACTGCTGAGCGCCGGCAAGGCCGCCGATGACCGCGCCTGGCAACTGCCGTTGTTCGATGAGTACCAGGAACAGCTGGACAGCCCGTTCGCCGACATCGCCAACATCGGCGGTCCGAAAGCCGGCACGATCACCGCGGCCTGCTTCCTGTCGCGCTTCACCAAGAACCTGAACTGGGCGCACCTGGACATCGCCGGCACCGCCTGGACCAGCGGCGGCAAGGACAAGGGCGCCACTGGCCGTCCGGTCCCGCTGCTGACCCAATACCTGCTGGACCGCGCCAAAGCCTGAAACCGATGACCAGGGGCGGCGCTGCTTGCGGGCAGCGCCGCCCCTGGCTCAGGAACCGCAATGACCAAAGTCGACTTCTATATCCTGCCCAGCGCCGATCCTTCGGCACGCCTGGATTTCGCCTGCAAACTCACGGAAAAAGCCTGGCGCATGGGCCACCGTGTCTATCTGCATTGCAGCGACGCCGCCCAGCGTGACGATCTGGATGCGCGCCTGTGGGCCTTCAAGGGCGAAAGCTTCGTGCCCCACGGTCCCGCGGAAAGCGAACCGGACGGGCTGATCGTTCTGGGTAGTGGCGATGATTGCGGTCAACATCAGGATTTGCTGGTCAACCTGGACCTCAAGATCCCCGCTTTTGCCCAGCGTTTCGCCCGCGTGGCGGAAGTGGTGGTCGAAGATCCGGTGATCCGCCAGGCCGCGCGGGAGAGTTTCCGTTTCTACCGCGAACAGGGCTATCCTCTGCAAGATCACCGTTTACAGCGACTCTGAGCATTCCGATGGACACTCCAAAACCGCTGCAAAAATCCGCGCACCTGCTGGACGACCTCGAGTCGATCCGCCAATTGCTCGGCGATGACAACCTGCAACCGCCGCTTTTGACCGACACGGTCGAAGCAGGCGATCAGGAACAGATTCCGATGCTGTTCGACGCCGTCAGCGAACCTGAACCGGCCGTCGCACCCGCCCCTTCCGCGCCTGCTGCTGCAGAACCTGCACCGAGCGCCGACAAAAACGCCGAAGCCCAGCTGTACCTCGACAGCGAACTGCGCGCCGCCGCGCAATTGATCATGCAAGACGTGATCGACGACTTCGCCCCGCACATCGAAACCGAAATCAAACGCCGCTTGAGCGCGCGGCTTGAGCGGTTGTTGAGTCAGTACAACGACTAAAGGACACCCGGGATCCCTGTGGCGAGGGGGCTTGCCCCGTTGGACTGCGTAGCAGGCCCCTCTTTTTGGGGCCGATTCGCGACCCAACGGGGCGGTGCGACGTTTCGACAAGCCCCCTCGCCACAACGACACCTCACCAAGAGTCCGCTCTCAGGTGCTCAAATAACGCCCAATCAACGCAATCCCGCTCGCCAGCACCAGCCACGTCACCAACCGCACAAACGCCTCCCGGGACAAGCGCCTGGTCAAACGCCGACCAACCCACAATCCCAGCGCCATCGCCGGCAGCAAGCAGACCGCCAACACCAGCAACGGCACATCCGAATACACCCCGGCGAGCGCAAACAGACTCAAACGCACCACCGTGCTGCAACTGATCAGCGCGCTTTGGGTCGCCCGGGCTTCATCCTTGGGCAGTCGGCTGTTCAGATAAATCGCGTACAAAAAGCCGCCACTGCCAAACAACGCCCCGAACATCCCGCCCACCGTGCCCATCGGCACTGACCATGCGGCCGACAATTGCGCCGGACGGGCTTTTATCCACAGGCTGTAAATCGCGTAGGCACTGATGAACAGCCCCATCAATAGCAGCAACAGGTCGGATTTGAGGTTCAGCAGGAAAATCACCCCAAGGGTGCAGCCCACCGCCATGCACGGCAGCAGCCGCAGTAGCTCGGGCCTGGCCACGTCCCGGCGTGAAGGCAGCAGGTTGCCGAAGGCTGCGACGAAATCCAGCAGCACCAGCAGCGGGACGATTTTCGACAGTGGCATGAACAGGATCAGGATCGGCCCGGCGACCAATGCGGTGCCGAAGCCGGCGATGCCGAAAACAATGTAGGCCAGTGCAACGCCGCCCCCAATCACCACCCATTCCCCAGCGCCAAACTGCCACTGGCCCAACCAATCAATCAGCATGTCACTCAATCCCTGCGTAGGAGCTGGCTAAATCATGTACTGCAGGCTGCGATCTTTTGATCTTGCTCTTTAAAGATCAAGATCGCAGCCTTCGGCAGCTCCTACAAGGGGTCGTGCATTCGGCTCGGGAATGCCTTTAAACTGCGCCCCATGATTAAAGATCCCTTTGCAAGACTCGGCCTGGACCGCGAAGTCCTGACCGTTACTCAGCTCAACGGCCGTGCGCGGGTGTTGCTTGAAGACGTGTTCAGCAATATCTGGGTCGAGGGCGAAATCTCCAACCTCGCGCGCCCGGCGTCGGGCCACGTGTACTTCACCCTCAAGGACAGCGGCGCACAGGTGCGTTGCGCACTGTTCCGGCAGAACGCCGCACGGGTGCGCCAGGCGCTGAAAGACGGCCTGGCGGTCAAGGTACGGGGCAAGGTCTCGCTGTTCGAAGGGCGCGGCGATTATCAGCTGATCCTCGACACCGTGGAGCCGGCCGGCGACGGCGCCTTGCGCCTGGCGTTCGACGCTTTGAAGGAAAAGCTCAGCGCCGAAGGCCTGTTCAGTGCCGAGCGCAAAGTGCCGCTGCCGGCGCATCCGCAACGCATCGGTATCATCAGCTCGCCCACCGGCGCGGTGATTCGCGACATCATCAGTGTGTTCCGCCGTCGTGCACCCCAGGTGCAGCTGACCCTGATTCCCACCGCCGTCCAGGGCCGCGAAGCCACCGCGCAGATCGTCCGCGCCCTGAAACTGGCGGACGCCCGTGGCTTCGATGCCTTGATCCTGGCCCGTGGCGGCGGCTCGCTGGAAGACCTCTGGTGCTTCAACGAAGAAGCCGTGGCCCGCGCCGTGGATGCCTGCGTGACACCGATCGTCAGCGCCGTCGGCCACGAAACCGACGTGTCGATCAGTGACTTCGTCGCCGACGTCCGCGCCCCCACCCCGTCCGCCGCCGCCGAACTGCTGGCCCCGGACTCCAGCGATCTGGTGCGTCGGGTCGAGAGCCTGCACCGGCGCCTGGTGATGCGCATGCGCGACCGCCTGATGCGCGATCGTCTGCGTCTGGAAGGCATTTCCCGGCGTCTGCGTCATCCCGGCGAACGCTTGCGCCAACAAGCGCAGCGCCTGGACGATCTGGACATGCGCCTGCGCCGGGCCTTCGAGCGCAACCTCAACACCCGTCGCGAACGCTTGATCCGCCTGGAAACCCGCCTGGCCGGGCAGCATCCGGGCCGGCAACTGGCGATGCTGCGCCAGCGCCTCGACAGCCTCGCCGAACGCCTGCCCCGCGCCATGCGCGAAGGCCTGAAAAGCCGTCGTCTGCAACTGCACAGCCAGATGCAGACCCTGCACGTGGTCAGCCCGCTGGCGACCCTTGGCCGTGGTTACAGCATTTTGCTGGACGAGCGCGGCAACGCGATTCGCAGCGCTGCGCAAACCCAAAACGGCCAGCGCCTGAAGGCCAAGCTGGGTGAAGGCGAACTGCAAGTGCGGGTCGAAGACAATCACCTGACACCCGTCACCCTTTCTTTACTGGATTGATCCATGCCACGCTTTTTAGCTTCGCTTCTCTTGTTGTGCCTGACGCTCAATGCCCACGCCGATAGCTACATCACGCGCCTGCTGAACAAACCGGTGCCCGGCGGCGTGGCCGTGGTGGATCTGGGCAGCGCCGCGCAGGCCCCGAAAGCCAGCTATCAGGGCAAACCGGTACTGGTGGTCAAGGAGCAGAACAACTGGCTGGCGATTGTCGGCGTGCCACTGACGGTCAAGCCGGGGGCGCAGTCCATCAGCAGCGGCGGCCGCACCCTGGGTTTCACCGTCGGCAGCAAGAAATACCCGGAACAGCGCATCACCCTGAAAAACACCCAGCAGGTCAATCCGGACCAGGACAACCTCAAGCGCATCGAACGCGAGCTGGCCGAGCAGATTGCCGCCTACCGCACCTTCAGCCCGAATACGCCGAGCAACCTGTTGCTGGACAAACCGGTCAACGGGCCGCTGTCGAGCAAGTTCGGTGTACGTCGTTACTTCAACGGTGAAGAACGCAATCCTCACTCGGGGCTGGATTTCGCCGTGCCTGCCGGCACCCCGATCAAGACCCCGGCCGCGGGCAAGGTGATCCTGATCGGCAATTACTTCTTCAATGGCAACACGGTGTTCGTCGACCATGGTCAGGGCTTCATCAGCATGTTCTGCCATATGTCGAAAATCGATGTGAAGGTCGGCCAGCAACTGGCGCGCGGTGCGGTGGTGGGCAAGGTCGGCGCGACCGGTCGGGCGACGGGGCCGCACATGCACTGGAATGTCAGCCTGAATGATGCGCGGGTGGATCCGGCGATTTTCATTGGGGCTTTCCAACCCTAATTTTGCGGTGTGGCTGAGGGCCTCTTCGCGGGCAAGCCCGCTCCCACAGGGTGCTTTGGTGTACACGAAATCTCTGTCACCTCCAGCCACTGTGGGAGCGGGCTGCCCGCGAAGAGGCCGGCAGCCTCACCACCGAATTTCAATTGCTGACGCTCAATCATCGGCGCAATCATTCACGCCCCACACCCCGAAATGCGCGATCAAATCGCGACAATCACAGCAAAAGCAGAACTTCTCCCAATTTTTTCTGACTGCTTGCCATCCTCCCCCCTCAAGGTTAGGGTTGAAGGCATGAAAACCTCTCACACCCTCATCCAGCTCCGTCAGCATCGCAGCTTGTGCCTTGTCAGCGCACGACTGCCAGGCTGAATCGCGGCACCTCGTCTCACGCGTTATCCAGAACATTGATCCACCGGCAGGCCGCCTTTTTTCGGCCCACACAATAAGGATTTCCCCATGAGCATGCTCAAAGACCCGTCTTCGAAATACCGCCCGTTCGCGACCATCAATCTTCCGGATCGCACCTGGCCGTCGAAAACCATCACCGCCGCCCCGATCTGGTGCAGCTCCGACCTGCGTGACGGCAACCAGTCGCTGATCGAACCGATGGACTCGGCGAAGAAGCTGCGCTTCTGGAAAACCCTCGTGCAGGTCGGCGTGAAAGAAATCGAAGCCTCCTTCCCGTCCGCTTCGCAAACCGATTTCGACTTCGTCCGCACCCTGATCGAAGACGGTCATATCCCCGACGACACCACCATCCAGGTATTGACCCAGGCACGTGAAGACTTGATCGCACGTACTTTCGAATCCCTGCGTGGCGCGAAAAAAGCCATCGTTCACCTGTACAACGCCACGTCGCCTTCTTTCCGCCGCATTGTCTTCAACCAGGATGTGAACGGGGTCAAGGAAATTGCCGTGAACGCGGCCAAGCTGTTCGTCAAATATGCCGCCCAGCAACCTGAAACCGAGTGGACCTTCCAGTACTCCCCGGAAACCTTCAGTGCCACCGAACTGGAAGTCGCCAAGGAAGTCTGCGACGCGGTGATCGAGGTCTGGAACCCGACGCCCGAGCGCAAGATCATCCTCAACCTGCCGGCCACCGTGGAATGCGCGACCCCGAACATCTACGCCGACCAGATCGAATGGTTCAGCCGCCACATCAACCGTCGTGACAGCGTGATCATCAGCCTGCACACCCACAACGACCGTGGCACCGGCGTTGCCGCCACCGAGCTGGGCCTGATGGCCGGCGCCGACCGCGTCGAAGGCTGCCTGTTCGGCAACGGCGAGCGTACCGGTAACGTCGACCTGGTGACCGTGGCACTGAACATGTACACCCAGGGCCTGAACCCTGGGCTGGACTTCTCCGACATCGACGGCGTGCGCAAGGTCGTCGAAGAGTGCAACCAGATCCAGGTGCACCCACGTCACCCGTACGTCGGCGATCTGGTTCACACCGCGTTCTCCGGCTCCCACCAGGATGCGATCCGCAAGGGCTTCGCCCAGCAGAAACCGGATGCATTGTGGGAAGTGCCGTACCTGCCGATCGACCCGGCCGACATCGGCCGCAGCTACGAGGCGGTGATCCGCGTCAACAGCCAGTCGGGCAAGGGCGGTATCGCCTACCTGCTGGAGCAGGAATACGGCATCAGCCTGCCGCGTCGCATGCAGATCGAGTTCAGCCAGGTCGTGCAGCGTGAAACCGATCGCCTGGGCCTGGAAATGACCGCCCAGCAGATCCACGCCCTGCTGCACAGCGAATACCTGCAAGCCAACGCGCCTTACGCGCTGGTCAGCCACCGCCTGCAGGAAGAAAACGGCCACAGCGCCGTCGAAGTGGAGGTCGCCAGCCAAGGCCAGGGCGAAACCAACCTGCACTGGCGCGGCAAGGGCAACGGCGCCCTGGAAGCCCTGGTGGCCGGCCTGCCGGTTCCGGTGGAAATCATGGACTACAACGAGCACGCCATCGGCGCGGGCACCAATGCCAAGGCAGCCGCCTACATTGAACTGCGTGTGAATGGTGAGCGTGCGGTGCACGGCGTCGGCATCGACGAAAACATCACCACCGCCAGCTTCAAGGCCCTGTTCAGCGCGCTGAACCGCTCGCTGAGCCAGCCGGAAGCCAAAGCGGCGTAAAGCTCACTGCCATGCAAAAGGCCCCGGGGTGTGAACCTCGGGGCCTTTTTGTTTGAAGATCAAAAGATCGCAGCCTTCGGCAGCTCCTAAAGGAGTACGCGTTCCCCTGCAGGAGCTGCCAAAGGCTGCGATCTTTTAAAGCTGTTCAGAATCTCAGGTGAATTCGAAGGTATCGGCATCCAGATTCGCCGGAAACCTGGTGCGATACGCCTGCAGCTCCGCCGCATCGAGCACCACCTTGAACACTCCATCCGCCTCCCCCGCACTGAGCAAGGTCTCGCCCTGGAAGTCCAGCACCTGACTGTCGCCGGTGTAGGCAAAGCCTTTCCCGTCCGTGCCGACACGATTCACCGCCGCCACATAACACAGGTTTTCAATCGCCCGCGCCGGCAGCAGACGGTTCCAGTGCTGGCGCCGTGCACCCGGCCAGTTGGCGGTGTACAGCAGCAGGTCGGTGTCCTGGGCATCACGGCTCCAGACCGGGAATCGCAGGTCGTAGCAGATCAGCGGCCGCACCCGCCAGCCCTTGAGCTCGAACTGCACCTGACGCTCGCCGGGGGTGTAGTGGTTGTGCTCGCCGGCCATGCGGAACAGGTGGCGCTTGTCGTAGTGCAGCACCTCGCCATCCGGCCGCGCCCACAGCAGGCGATTGCGGTGGCTGCCGTCGGCGGCCTGGACGATCACGCTACCGGTGATCACCGCATCGAGCCTCGCCGCCTGGGCCCGCAGCCACTTGCTGGTCGGACCGTTCTCCGCCTCGGCCAACGCCTCGGACTCCATTGAGAAGCCGGTGGTGAACATCTCCGGCAGGATGATCAGGTCAGCCCCGCGAGCCTGTTCCAGCAGCGGTTCGAAATGCGCCAGGTTGGCCTGGCGGTCATGCCAGGCCAAGGTTGTCTGGACCAGCGCAACGGTCAATTTCGGCAAGGCACTCAAATCACGCATAGTTTTTCCGCTGCTTCACGCAGGGTCTCCTGGCGTTTGGCAAAGCACAGGCGCACCAGGCGCTGGCCTTCGGGTGGCGTCTGGTAGAACACCGAGATCGGGATGCTCGCCACGCCATGTTCGCGGGTCATCCACAGGGCCATTTCGACGTCATTCAGATCCGGGCGGATCTGCGAGTAGTCGACCAGCTGGAAGTAAGTGCCGGCGACCCGGGTGAAACTGAAGCGCGACGGCGCCAGCAAATCGCAGAACAGGTCACGTTTGGCCTGATAGAAGCCGGGCAACTCGTCGATGTGCTCCGGGTGTTCGGCCATGAAATCGGCCAGGGCGAATTGCAGCGGGGTCACACCGCAGAAACTCACGTACTGGTGCACCTTGCGCAGCTCTGCCGTGAGGGCCGGCGACGCGACCACGTAGCCGGTTTTCCAGCCGGTGACGTGATAGGTCTTGCCGAACGAGCTGACCACGAAGGCGCGCTGATACAGCTCTTCGTGATTCAGCACGCTGACGTGGGGCACGCCGTCGAACACCAGGTGTTCGTAGACTTCATCGCTCACCAGATAGATGTCGCGACCACGAATCAGGTCCGCCAACTGATCCAGCTCCGCACGGCTGATCAGCGCGCCACTGGGGTTATGCGGGGTATTGAGCACGATCATCCGGGTGCGCGGCGTAATGGCCGCGGCCAGCTTCTCGAAGTCGATGGAGAAATCGTCCAGCCCCAGTTGCACATGCACGCAACGACCGCCGGCCAGCTCCACCGACGGCTCATAGCTGTCGTAGGACGGGTCGAACACGATCACTTCGTCACCGCTGTGGATAACGGCCTGGATCGCGCAGAAGATCGCCTGGGTGGCGCCGGGGGTGATGGTCACTTCATGATCGGCATCGACGCCGACGCCATAGCTGCGGGCGATCTTCGCCGCCACCTGCTGACGCAGCAGCGGCAAGCCGGTCATCGGGGAATACTGGTTGTGGCCTTGGGCAATATGCCGGCCGACCGCATCGCACAGCGCCTGCGGTGCATCGAAATCGGGGAAACCCTGGGACAGATTGATCGCCCCGGTCTGCGCCGCGAGCTGAGACATCTGAGTGAAGATGGTGATGCCGACATTCGGCAACTTACTGGTGATCATCGGTGGGCCCCTGACGGTGAGCTTCAAGTTTCAAGCGACAGGCTGCAAGCGGTCAAGCATCAAAGTCCCACCCACAAAAAAGGGCCCTGACAGGGCCCTTGCGCTTTGACTTGCAGCTTGAAGCTTGCCGCTGAGCGCTGCGTCTATTTCTTGTCGCGGCGCTTCTTCTCAGCCTTCTTGTGGTGCGACATCAAGCGACGCTTCTTGTTGACCTGGCGGTCGGTCAGCGTGTTCTTGTTGCCTTCGTACGGGTTCTCGCCGCCCTTGAACTCGATGCGGATCGGCGTACCGACCAGCTTGAGCACACGACGGTAAGTGTTTTCCAGGTAACGCACGTAAGACTTCGGCACCTTCTCGATCTGGTTACCGTGAATCACGATGATCGGCGGGTTCGCGCCACCCAGGTGGGCGTAACGCAGCTTGATCCGGCGACCGTTGACCATCGGCGGCTGGTGCTCGCTGACGGCGTCTTCGAGGATCTGGGTCAGGCGGCTGGTCGGCCAGCGGGTTACCGCCGACTTGAACGAGTTCTGTACCGAGCCGTAGAGGTTGCCCACGCCGGTGCCGTGCAACGCCGAGATGAAGTGAATGTCGGCGAAGTCGACGAAGAACAGCCGGCGCTCCAGCTCGGTCTTCACGTAGTCACGCTCGCCCGGGGTCATGCCGTCCCACTTGTTGAGCGCGATGACCATGGCACGACCGGCTTCCAGGGCAAAGCCCAGCAGGTTGAGGTCGTGATCCACCACGCCTTCGCGGGCGTCCATCACGAAGATCACCACGTTGGCGTCTTTGATCGCCTGCAGGGTTTTGACCACGGAGAACTTTTCGACTTCTTCGTGGATCTTGCCGCGCTTGCGCACACCGGCGGTGTCGATCAGCGTGTACTTCTCTTCGTTACGCTCGAACGGGATGTAGATACTGTCGCGGGTGGTGCCGGGCTGGTCATAAACGATGACGCGCTCTTCACCGAGCATGCGGTTGACCAGCGTCGACTTGCCGACGTTCGGACGGCCGATGATGGCGATCTTGATCCCGTCTTTCTCGCTCGGACCAGGAATGCGCTTGGCTTCTTCGCCTTCGGCAACTTCCTCTTCCTCGCCCTCTTCCGGCTCTTCTTCATCTTTCGGGAAGTCGCTCAGCGCGGTTTCCAGCAGCTGAGTGATACCACGACCGTGGGCGCCGGCGATCGGGATCGCGTCGCCCATGCCCAGCGGGGCGAATTCGGCACGGGCCATTTCAGGGTCGATGTTGTCGACCTTGTTGGCGACCACGTGGGAACGCTTGTTACGCTTGCGCAAATGCTCGGCGATCATCTGGTCGGCGGCGGTGAAACCCGCCTTGGCGTCCACCAGGAACAGAACGACATCCGCTTCTTCGATGGCCAGCAGCGACTGCTCGGCCATTTTTTCGTCCATACCATGCTCGTCACCGGAGATACCGCCGGTGTCGATCAGAATGTAGGAACGCCCTTGCCACTTGGCCTCACCGTACTGGCGATCACGGGTCAGACCGGACAGGTCGCCAACGATGGCGTCACGAGATCGGGTCAGGCGGTTGAACAAGGTGGACTTGCCGACGTTCGGTCGACCCACCAGGGCGATTACGGGAACCATGCGGCTCTCCACTTCGTTATTTCAGAAAATACAAAAGCCGCTGCGTGGGCAGCGGCTGGTGCTCGAGGGCTTTCCCGGGCGTATTCCTGCAGGAGCGAGCTTGCTCGCGATGAACGCATGAACACCGCGTTCTTTCTGGAAGCCAACGTCATCGTTAACCTCCATCGCGAGCAAACTCGCTCCTACAGATTCATTCATACCGCCCGGTGTAGCCGCCTGGGGTATCCACCCCAAGCATAGTTGTTACTTGATGGTCAGGGCTTCCAGTTTGCCGCTGTTGCCATACACATAAATCGTGTCGCCCACCACCAGCGGACGGGCACGCAGGCCATCGCTGTCGATGCGCTCACGGCCGACGAAACGGCCGTCTACCTGACTGAGCAGGTGCAGGTAACCTTCCAGGTCACCCACTGCAACGTAGCTGGAGAACACTTCCGGAGCCGACAGTTGACGGCGGGCCAGCGCATCGTTGCTCCACAGGGCAGTGGTGGAACGCTCATCGACGCCTTCAACGGTGCCCGAAGACAGGCTCACGTAAACGCTGCCGAAACCCTGGGCGACACCGGCGTAGCTGGAAGCATCACGCTGCCACAGCTGACGACCGCTCTGCAGGTCCAGTGCCGCGACGCGACCCTGGTAGCTGGCGACATAGATGGTTTCGCCCGACAGCAGCAGACCGCCATCGATGTCGACCACACGCTCCAGCTCCGAACGACCTTGCGGGATCGCTACACGCTGTTCCCACACCGGCACGCCGTTGGAAATGTCGAGTGCGACCACTTTACCGGTCGAGAAACCAGCCACCGCCAGGCGGTTGGTGACGATCGGCGCACTGGTACCGCGCAGGGTCAGTACGGCAGGCGTGTTGTCATACAGCCAGCGCTGGTTGCCGGTAGCGGCATCCAGACCGATCAGACGATCGTCCTGGGTCTGAACCACCACCACGTCACCGTTGTTGGCCGGTGGCGCGAGGACTTCGCTGGACACGCGAGCGCGCCATTTCTCTTCGCCGTTGATGGCGTCCAGGGCAACGATTTCACCCTTGAGCGTACCAATCGTCAGCAGACCGTAACCGACGCCAACGGCACCGGAGACAGGCAGTTCGAGATCTTTCTTCCACTTCACGTCGCCGTTGCTGCGATCCAGCGCCATCACCACACCGGTCACGTCGGCGGCGTAGATGGTGTCGCCATCAATCGCCGGAACCAGCATGTTGTAGGTTTCGCCCTGACCGTCACCGATCGAACGACTCCACTGTTTCTGCAGAACCACTTCTTCCTTGAAATCGGTCAATTCGGCCGGCGGCAGTTCTTTCTTGCTGTTGCTGCTGCAACCCGCGGCCAGAATGGCCAGAGCCAGCAATGCTGCATGTTTCCAACGAATCACGTCACGCATCCCCTTTGGCCAGATCGTCCAGCTTGATTTGCAAGCCACCGACCGCCGCTTCATCCGACAGTGCCGCCTTGGCTTTTTGATAGGCCGCGTGCGCTTCATCGGTACGACCCAGCTGAACCAGCAGGTCGCCCTTGAGTTCTTCACGAGTAGCCAGGAATGCCTTGTCGGCATCGCCTTCGAGCAGTTTCAGGGCCTCATCGACCTTGTTCTGCGCGGCCAGCACCTGAGCCAGGCGCTGACGGGCGATTTCGCCCAATGCTGCGTTGGCAGGCTTTGCCGTGATGGCTTTCAGTTCGGTGGCCGCGTCGTCCAGCTTGCCGCTGTCGACGGCGACTTTCGCCACGAACAGGCTGCCGTACTGGGCGTAGGCGCTGCCGGCGAATTCGCTGTTGAGCTTGCCGGCCAGGTCCGACACACGGGCCGCATCCGGCTTGCCGTCAGGCGTCAGCGTGGTTTCCAGCAATTGCTGATAGAGCATCGAGGCGCCTTGCGACTGGTTGCTCTGATACTTCTGGAACGCCTGCCAGCCGAATACGATGACCAGCGCCAACAGGCCGCCGGTGACCAGGGGCTTGCCGTTGCGTGACCACCATTCCTTCAAATCCGCCAGCTGTTCGTCTTCGGTACTCGACACCCCAATACTCCTTAATCGCTAATTCGGCTGTTTAAGACAGCTTCAACCCTGCACGACGCAGGTGGCCAGGTGTGCAGCAAGCGCATCCCAGGCAATGCTTTGTTGTTCGCCCTGGCCACGCAGGGGTTTGAAACCTACCACTTGCTGGGCCATCTCGTCGTCACCGAGGATCAGCGCATACAGCGCACCGCTCTTGTCGGCTTTCTTGAACTGGCTTTTGAAACTGCCGGCGCCGGCATTCACTTGCAGGCGCAGGTTGGGCAACTGGTCACGTACACGCTCGGCCAGTGCCAGGCCTGCCAGCTCGGCCTCTTCGCCGAAGGCGCAGAGGTAGACGTCGACCTGACGGGAAATCTCTTCCGGGATCTGCTCCAGGGTTTCGAGCAGCAATACCAGACGCTCGATACCCATGGCGAAGCCCACGCCGGCAGTCGGCTTGCCGCCCATCTGCTCGACCAGGCCGTCGTAGCGACCACCGGCACACACGGTGCCCTGGGCGCCGAGCTTGTCGGTGACCCACTCGAAAACGGTCTTGCTGTAGTAGTCCAACCCGCGAACCAGCTTCGGGTTGATGACGTAAGGAATGCCGGCAGCGTCCAGGCGAGCCTTGAGGCCCTCGAAGTGCGCGCGGGATTCTTCGTCCAGGTAGTCGGCCATCTTCGGCGCATCGACCAGGATCGCCTGGGTATCGGCGTTCTTGGTGTCCAGTACACGCAGCGGATTGGTCTTCAGGCGGCGCTGGCTGTCTTCGTCCAGCTTGTCCATGTGTTGCGACAGGAACGCGACCAGCGCTTCACGGTAACGGCCGCGGGATTCGCTGGTGCCCAGGCTGTTGAGCTCGAGCTTGACCGCATCGCGGATGCCCAGCTCACCCCACAGGCGCCAGGTCAGCACGATCAGCTCGGCATCGATGTCCGGACCATCGAGGTTGAACACCTCGACACCGATCTGGTGGAACTGGCGATAACGGCCTTTCTGCGGGCGCTCGTGGCGGAACATCGGGCCGATGTACCAGAGTTTCTGCACCTGGCCACCACCGGTGATGCCGTGCTCGAGCACGGCACGCACGCAGGCCGCGGTGCCTTCAGGGCGCAGGGTCAGGGAGTCGCCGTTGCGGTCTTCGAAGGTGTACATCTCTTTTTCGACGATGTCGGTCACTTCACCGATGGAGCGCTTGAACAGCTCGGTGAACTCGACGATCGGCATACGGATCTGCTTGTAACCGTAGTTATCCAGCAGGCGCGAAACGGTGCCTTCGAAGTGACGCCACAGGGGGGTCTGTTCGGGCAGGATGTCGTTCATGCCACGAATGGCTTGCAGAGACTTGCTCACTATCGGTCCTTAAATTCGTTCGGCTCTAGAGTCGGACTCAGCCACGCGCAATCACGGCGGCGTCGGCTTCGACCTTTTCGGCCGCTTTCTCGCGGATCAAGCGTTCAAGCTCATCCACCAGATTGTCATTCGTCAGTTTCTGCGACGGCTTGCCGTCGATGTAAATCAGGTTTGGCGTGCCACCGGTCAAGCCGATATGAGCTTCCTTGGCTTCACCCGGGCCGTTGACCACGCAACCGATGACCGCAACATCCAGCGGCACCAGCAGGTCTTCGAGGCGCCCTTCCAGCTCGTTCATGGTCTTGACCACGTCGAAGTTCTGCCGCGAGCAGCTCGGGCAGGCGATGAAGTTGATGCCACGGGAGCGCAGGTGCAGGGACTTGAGAATGTCGTAGCCGACTTTCACTTCCTCGACCGGGTCGGCCGCCAACGAGATGCGAATAGTATCGCCAATCCCTTCGGCGAGCAGCATACCGAGGCCCACCGCGGATTTCACCGTGCCTGAACGCAAACCGCCGGCTTCGGTGATGCCCAGGTGCAACGGCTGGACGATTTCCTTGGCCAGCAGGCGATACGCCTCGACCGCCATGAACACATCGGAAGCCTTCACGCTGACCTTGAAGTCCTGGAAGTTCAGGCGTTCGAGGTGCTCGACGTGACGCAGCGCGGATTCGACCAGCGCCGCCGGGGTCGGCTCGCCGTATTTCTTTTGCAGGTCTTTTTCCAGGGAACCGGCGTTGACGCCGATGCGGATCGGGATCCCGCGGTCACGGGCGGCATCGACCACGGCGCGCACGCGATCTTCGCGGCCGATATTGCCCGGGTTGATGCGCAGGCAGTCAACGCCCAGCTCGGCCACGCGCAATGCGATGCGGTAGTCGAAATGGATGTCGGCAACCAGGGGCACCTTGACCAGTTGCTTGATCTTGCCGAAGGCCTCGGCGGCGTCCATGTCCGGTACGGACACGCGAACGATATCGACGCCGGCCGCTTCCAGCCGATTGATCTGCGCGACGGTGGCGGCAACATCATTGGTATCGCTGTTGGTCATGCTCTGCACGGCGATAGGTGCATCGCCACCGACAGGCACATTCCCGACCCAGATCTTGCGCGACTCGCGACGTTTGATTGGAGATTCGCCGTGCATGACTTATTGACCCAACTTCAGGCGAGCAGTCTCGCCACTGGTGAACGGAGCAACATCGACCGCCTGGCCGTTGTAGCTGACCTGCGCGCCACGGGCATAGCCCAGTCGGACGGCGAACGGTGGTTTGCCGTTGACGGAAAGGCTGTCGCCTTTGCGCTTGAGACCGCTGAACAGCACCTTGCCGCCACCGTCGGTGACTTGCGTCCAGCAATCGGCGGTGAACTGCACTTGAACCTGTCCCTGGCCGACGGCCGGCGCTGCTGCCGGAACAACCGGAGCAGCCGCTGGCGCTGGAGCGACCGGAGCGGTAACGGTCGGAGCAGGAACGGCAGGCGCCGCCGGAGCGGGTGTTGCCGGCGTTGCAGCGACCGCAGGTGCGTTGTGTACCGGAGCAGCAGGCGCCGGTGCCGGTGCGGCTGGCGCTGCCGGTGCGGTGGCTGGCGCTTCTGCCGGTGCTTCAGCGGAAGTCTCGGCCTGTGGCAATGCCAGGGCCGTCGAGTTATCCACCTGACCTTCTGCTACAGCCTGATCTTCAGGCTCGTCCAGCGGATGAATCTGTGTGGTGCCGTCGGCGCCTTCGACTTCGACGTGCTCAGGGCTGAGGCTGGTCAGCTCCTGTTTGCGCATCGCGGTCTGATCCTGCCACCAGACGAAACCACCGCCGATGACGGCCACCAGCAGCAACAGGCTGACAAGACGCAAGATAGTGTGGGAAACCCGAACCGGCTCTTCGATGCGACCCAGGCCTTGAACGTTGCTGCCCTGGGAGTCGGTGCCGGTGGTCTGGTCGAACTGCTGAACCAGAACGGCCTGGTCCATGCCGAGCAATTTGGCGTAGGCGCGAATATAACCGCGGGCGAAGGTATGCCCCGGCAGCTTGTCGAAAGCGCCGGCTTCCAGATTACTCAGGGAATTGACGGTGAGGTTGAGCTTGAGGGCCACTTCGGCCAGCGACCAGCCATTGCTTTCGCGGGCCTGGCGCAAGGTCTCACCGGGGTTAACGCGATTCGCTGCTACAACTTCGGGATGCGCCGCTTTCATCATTGCTCCGACAGGTATTGCTGATATTCCGGTGTACCCGGATAGAGTCGTTTTAGTTGCAGGCCATAACTGGCGGCCTTGTCGCGATCTTCAAACACTTTTGCCAGCCGAACGCCGAGCAATAGACTACGTGCATTTTGCTCGGCAAGCAGGCTGAAACGATCGTAGTAGTCACGCGCGGGCACATAATGCCTGTCTTCGTAAGACAACTCAGCCATTTCCAGCAACGCGCGTGGCTGTTGTCGATTCAAACGCAGGGCTTTTTCCAGCTGCTGCTGCGCCAGATCGCGCTGGCCCATCATCGCAGCGGTCATGCCGAGGTTCTCGAACACTCGCGAACGCTCAGGATACAGGGTATCGGCAGCGGCCTGCTCAAAGCGCTCGTAGGCTTCCTTGTAACGTTTCTGCTCGAAAAGAAAACTGCCGTAGTTATTGAGGATTCGCGCATCGGCGGGACGGGAGGACAGTGCCTTGCGAAAATGCTGGTCGGCCAGCTCAGGCTCAAGCTCGGCCTGGAACACCAGCGCCAGCGCCGCATTGGCATCCGCGTCCGAATCATCCAGCTCCAGCGCCTTCTTCAACGGCACCTTTGCCCGCTCGGTCATGCCCTGCTGCAGGTAACCGATGCCCAACTGCACATATGCCTCACGCGCTTCATCGCGGCCCTTGCTGGTCTTCATCGGGTTGTAGTCGCCCGAAAGAACACAGCCAGCACACAGGCTGGCCAATAACAAAAGCAGCGCAAAGCGCAGGGACATAGAGATCCTCTCTTGTTTACTTGTTCGCGGCGTTCACGGCCATATCGTTGTCGGCGCTCAACTCGCGCACGGCGATATAACGTTCGCTGCGACGGGTGCGATCCATCACCTGCCCCACCAATTGACCACAAGCGGCGTCGATGTCTTCACCACGGGTGGTGCGGACGGTGACGTTGAAACCGGCGTGATGCAGCTGATCCTGGAACCGACGAATGGCGTTGTTGCTCGGCCGCTCGTACCCGGAGTGCGGGAACGGGTTGAAGGGGATCAGGTTGATCTTGCACGGGATGTTTTTCAGCAATTCGATCATTTCGACCGCATGCTCGACCTTGTCGTTCACGTCTTTCAACAAGGTGTACTCGATGGTCAGCACGCGTTTTTCGCCCAGGGACGACATGTAGCGCTGGCACGATTCGAGCAGCATCTTAAGCGGATACTTCTTGTTGATCGGCACCAATTGGTTACGCAATGCGTCATTGGGTGCGTGCAGGGACAACGCCAGGGAGACGTCGATGTGCTTGGCCAGCTCATCGATCATCGGCACCACGCCCGAAGTGGACAGGGTCACGCGGCGCTTGGAAATGCCGTAGCCCAGGTCATCCATCATCAGATGCATGGCGGCAATGACGTTGTCGAAGTTCAGCAGCGGCTCACCCATGCCCATCATCACCACGTTGGTGATGGCACGGTCGACGGTCGCCGGAACGCTGCCAAAGGATTTGTTGGCAATCCACACCTGGCCGATGACTTCGGCGGCGGTGAGGTTGCTATTGAAGCCTTGCTTGCCGGTGGAGCAGAAACTGCAGTCCAGGGCACAGCCTGCCTGGGACGAAACGCACAAGGTGCCGCGTTTGCCCTGGGGAATGAACACGGTCTCGACGCAGCTGCCGGACGCCACGCGCACGACCCATTTACGGGTACCGTCGCTGGAAATGTCCTCGCTGACCACTTCGGGGCCGCGAACTTCAGCAACGGCCTTGAGCTTTTCGCGCAAGGCCTTGCTGACGTTCGTCATGGCGTCGAAATCATCGACGCCAAAGTGGTGAATCCATTTCATTACCTGACCGGCACGGAAACGCTTCTCCCCGATTGAGTCGAAGAATTTTTCCATTTCCGACTGGGTGAGACCCAGCAGGTTGGTTTTAACAGTCGATGTAGTCATGGATTCACCTTCCACTCTTAAGCCAATGCTTAGCGAGTGGTTACTTCAGTAGCTGCGAAGAAGTATGCGATTTCGCGAGCAGCAGCGGCTTCGGAGTCCGAACCGTGTACGGCGTTGGCGTCGATGGATTCAGCGAAGTCAGCACGGATGGTGCCGGCAGCAGCTTCTTTAGGGTTGGTAGCGCCCATCAGCTCACGGTTGCGAGCGATAGCGTTTTCACCTTCCAGAACCTGAACGACAACCGGACCGGAAGTCATGAAGGCAACCAGATCACCGAAGAAACCACGCTCTTTGTGCTCAGCGTAGAAACCTTCGGCTTCGGCTTTGGACAGTTGCTTGATTTTCGAAGCGACGATGCGCAGGCCAGCGTCTTCGAAACGGGTGGTGATCTTGCCGATCACGTTTTTGGCAACGGCGTCAGGCTTGATGATGGAGAAAGTACGTTGAACAGCCATGGTGTAACTCCAGAAACGGTAATGTGCGAAAAATTAAACCCGCGAATTATACGCGGGTTCTCGGGTATTGCCTAACCTGCGGCGTGGCTCAGTCGCGTTCAGCGATCCAGTGGGCCTGAATGGCCTCCAGGATTTTCTCGCCACAATGCTCAGGCTTGTCGCCGAACTCGGGCAATTCCATCACCCACTTGCGCAGATCGACGAAGTTGACCGACATAGGGTCTACATCGGGCTTGGATTCAGCCAGCTGGATTGCGATCTCCAGTACATCAGTCCACATGAGACTCATGACAATTCCTTGAATCAGTGCGGCGCTTCGGCTGCGTGGTTGAGCGAGTACTTCGGAATTTCGACGGTCAGGTCTTCTGTGCCGACCTTGGCCTGACAGGCCAGGCGCGACTGGGCTTCCAGGCCCCAAGCCTTGTCAAGATAGTCCTCTTCCAGCTCGTCGGCCTCTTCCAGCGAGTCGAAACCCTCGCGGATGATGCAGTGACAGGTGGTGCAGGCGCAGACGCCGCCACAGGCACTTTCCATCTCGATATGGTACTCGTGAGCCAGTTCGAGGATGGACGTACCGGTCTCAGCCTCCACGACCATGCCTTCCGGGCAAAACTTTTCGTGTGGCAGAAAAATGACCTGCGGCATCGTTATTCCTCAATCTCATTCAGGTTGCGCCCGGCCAACGCGGCTTTCACCGTCGAGTCCATGCGGCGGGCAGCAAAGGCATCGGTCACTTGCGACAGACGCTTGGTCTGCTGCTCGATGGCGTAACCATCGGTACCTTTCATCAGTTCGGTCAGTTCCTGGACCTGCATGTCGATGACCATGCGCTCTTCGGCATCGAGCAGGCGGTCGCCGTCGACTTCCAGGGCAGCCTGCACCGCCTCGACCAGACGCTGGGCGTCGACCTGTTGTTCGCGCAGTACGCGGGCAACCTTGTCGTCGTTGGCGTATTCGAAGGAGTCCTTGAGCATCCGGGCGATTTCGCCGTCGGTCAGACCATAGGACGGCTTGACCTGAATGCTGGCCTCGACGCCCGAACCCAGTTCGCGAGCGGAAACGCTCAGCAGACCGTCGGCATCGACCTGGAAGGTCACGCGAATTTTCGCGGCACCGGCCACCATCGACGGAATGCCGCGCAATTCGAAGCGCGCCAGGGAGCGGCAGTCGCTGATCAGCTCGCGTTCGCCCTGCAATACGTGGATGGCCATGGCCGACTGGCCGTCTTTGTAAGTGGTGAAATCCTGGGCGCGAGCGACGGGGATGGTGGTGTTGCGCGGGATCACCTTCTCCATCAGGCCACCCATGGTTTCCAGCCCCAGGGACAGCGGAATCACGTCGAGCAGCAGCAGTTCTTCGCCGTCACGCTTGTTGCCGGCCAGGGTATCGGCCTGGATCGCGGCCCCGATGGCCACCACTTGATCCGGGTCGATTTCAGTCAGCGGCTGACGACCGAAGGCTTCGGCGACGGCTTCGCGAACACGCGGCACGCGGGTCGAACCACCGACCATGACCACCGCATGGACCTCTTCCAGTTCGACGCCGGAGTCACGCACGGCGCGGCGGCAGGCTTTGAGGCTACGAGCGATCATCGGCTCGATCAGTTCATTGAAGGCTTCTCGGGTCAGCTCGGCTTTCCAGTCGCCATAGACGACTTCAACGGACGCAGCGTTGGTCAGCGCTTCCTTGGCTGCACAGGCGGTTTGCAGCAGATTGCGTTGCGCACCCGGATCGAGGTCGGCGGACAGACCGGCGCTCTCGATGATCCAGCCCGCGATCGCATGGTCGAAGTCATCACCGCCCAGGGCGCTGTCGCCACCGGTGGCCAGCACTTCGAACACACCGCCGGTCAGGCGCAGAATCGAAATATCGAAAGTACCGCCGCCCAGGTCGTAGATGGCAACCAGGCCTTCGGCGTGCTGATCCAGACCGTAAGCCACGGCGGCAGCGGTCGGCTCGTTGAGCAGGCGCAGCACGTTGAGGCCGGCCAGTTTGGCGGCGTCCTTGGTGGCCTGGCGCTGAGCGTCGTCGAAATAGGCAGGAACGGTGATCACCGCGCCCACCAGCTCACCGCCCAGGGTGGCTTCGGCACGCTGACGCAGGACCTTGAGGATATCGGCAGAGACTTCGACCGGGCTTTTCGGGCCCTGGATCGTGTCGATGAACGGCATGTGCGACTCGCCGCCGACGAAGCGGTACGGCAGTTGCTCGCCCAATTGCTTGACGTCGGACAGACCACGACCCATCAGGCGCTTGACCGACAGCACGGTGTTCAGAGGATCGGTGGAGGCAGCCAGCTTGGCCGATTCGCCCACTTCGACGCGATCGGCGTGGTAGCGCACGGCAGACGGCAGGATCACCCGCCCTTCTGCGTCGGCCAGCGGCTCGGAAAGACCGCTGCGCAAGGCAGCGACCAGCGAATTGGTAGTGCCCAAGTCGATCCCCACGGCCAGGCGACGCTGGTGCGGTTGAGGACTTTGGCCGGGTTCGGCGATCTGCAGTAGAGCCATCGTTATCAGGTCTTATCTGTATATCAGGCGTGCGACCGGAGCGGCACTGGGTTAATCGTCGAGGCGCTCTTCTAACTGGCGCACTTCGTAGGTCAGCTTGTCGAGGAACTGCATGCGTCGCATCAGGCGCTCGGCGCGCTCGCGGTGCGCGGCATCGTTCCAGCAAGCGGCAAAGCTCTGGTTCAGCTCTTCCTGGGCAGCCTTGAGGCGGCGCTTGAACGCGGCGACACCCGACAGGTCGGCACTGTCCTGCAGGTCTTCGAGCTCTTCGCGCAACTCCATCTGTTGCAGAAGAAACTCCGGATCATGCACCGTGACCTCCAGCGGCAGCTCGCCACCACTCAAGGCGAGCAGATAACGCGCGCGCTTGGGGGGACTTTTGAGCGTCTGGTAGGCCTCGTTGAGGCTCGCGGATTGTTCCAGCGCCAGCCGCTGCTCACGCTCGGTGGCGTCAGCGAAGCGGTCCGGGTGAACGCTGCGCGCCAACTCACGGTAGCGCGAAGCCAGCTGATCAAGATCCAGGTCGAAACCCGGTTTCAGCTCGAATAAAGCGAAATGACAAGGAGTACCCACGACCAGCCTCAGATGTTGAAGCTTTCGCCGCAGCCACATTCACCGCGCACGTTGGGGTTGTTGAACTTGAAGCCTTCGTTCAACCCTTCCTTGACGAAGTCGAGCTCGGTGCCGTCCAGGTAGGTCAGGCTTTTCGGATCGATGATCACTTTCTCGCCGTGACTCTCGAACACCTGGTCCTCCGCAGCCAACTCGTCGACGAACTCCAGCACGTAGGCGAGGCCGGAGCAGCCTGTGGTGCGAACACCCAGACGAATCCCCTCGCCCTTGCCGCGCCCGTCGAGGGAGCGACGCACGTGCCGCGCTGCCGCTTCTGTCATGCTGATAGCCATCGTTGACTCCTTACTCGTCGCCAAATCTTGAAAGTCAGATCAAGCCTTTCTTCTGCTTGTAGTCGCGAACAGCGGCCTTGATGGCGTCTTCGGCGAGTACGGAGCAGTGAATTTTCACTGGCGGCAGGGCCAGTTCTTCAGCCAGCTGAGTGTTCTTGATGGTTTCTGCCTCGTCCAGCGTCTTGCCCTTCATCCACTCGGTGGCCAGGGAGCTGGAAGCGATGGCGGAACCGCAGCCGTAGGTCTTGAACTTGGCATCTTCGATGATGCCGGCGTCGTTGACCTTGATCTGCAGGCGCATGACGTCGCCGCAAGCCGGCGCGCCGACCATGCCGGTGCCGACATCAGGATCTTCCGCGTCCATCTTGCCGACGTTGCGCGGGTTTTCGTAGTGGTCGATGACCTTTTCGCTGTAAGCCATGATTCTTAATCCTCACTCATCAGAGAGTCGCTCTTTGAACCCCGGGGCCTGAGCCTCGGGGCCGGTTCGCGGCGACTTGAAATCAGTGTGCCGCCCACTCGATTTTCGAAATGTCGACACCGTCTTTGTACATGTCCCACAGCGGCGACAGAGCGCGCAGCTTGGTAACGGCCTCGCAGACTTTCTGCGCGGCGTAGTCGATCTCTTCTTCGGTGGTGAAACGGCCGAAGGTGAAGCGGATCGAGCTGTGTGCCAGTTCGTCGTTGCGGCCCAGGGCACGCAGTACGTACGAAGGCTCGAGGGACGCCGAGGTGCAGGCCGAACCGGACGAAACCGCCAGATCCTTGAGGGCCATGATCAGCGACTCGCCTTCAACGTAGTTGAAGCTCAGGTTCAGATTGTGCGGAACGCGGGCGGTCAGGCTGCCGTTGACGTACAGCTCTTCCAGGTGCTCGACCTGCTTGTAGAAACGATCGCTCAAGGCCTTGATGCGCACGTTCTCGGCAGCCATGTCTTCCTTGGCTACGCGGAAGGCTTCGCCCATGCCGACGATCTGGTGAGTCGCCAGGGTGCCCGAACGCATGCCGCGCTCGTGACCGCCGCCGTGCATGGTCGCTTCGATGCGCACGCGAGGCTTGCGGCTCACGTACAGCGCGCCGATGCCTTTAGGGCCGTAGGTCTTGTGAGCGGAGAAGGACATCATGTCGACTTTCAGTTTCTGCAGGTCGATCTCGACCTTGCCGGTGGACTGAGCGGCGTCAACATGGAAAAGGATGCCTTTGGAGCGGGTCAACTCGCCGATGGCGGCGATGTCGTTGACAGTACCGATCTCGTTGTTCACGTGCATGATCGATACGAGGATGGTGTCGTCGCGCAGAGCGGCTTCAACCATCTCTGGGGTGACCAGACCGTCTTCACGAGGCTCGATGTAGGTCACTTCGAAACCTTCGCGCTCCAGTTGGCGCATGGTGTCGAGGACAGCCTTGTGTTCGATCTTGGTGGTGATCAGGTGCTTGCCTTTGGTGGCGTAGAAATGTGCCGCACCCTTGATTGCCAGGTTGTCGGATTCGGTGGCACCGGAGGTCCAGACGATTTCGCGCGGGTCGGCGTTGACCAGGTCGGCCACCTGACGACGGGCGTTTTCGACGGACTCTTCGGCTTTCCAGCCAAACACGTGGGAACGGGACGCCGGGTTACCGAAGTTTCCGTCGACCAGCAGGCATTCACTCATCTTTTGCGCGACACGCGGATCAACCGGGGTGGTCGCAGAGTAATCAAGGTAAATCGGCAATTTCATGGACTATCTCCTAAATCAGGCTGGCTGGCGCCCCGTTAGCTCTGTGGCTGTCATTCGACGGCGGACGCTTCAATCTTGTCCAGGCGTGGCGCCTTGCTGTTGCAACGGCGTTGATCCTGGCGCTGGGCTACTTCTTGCACCTCACGGCGAGTGACAAGGTCAGCCAAGCTGATACCGCTCAGAAATTCGTGAATCTGCAGGCTCAGATCGCACCACAAGTGGTGGGTCAGACAGGTGTCACCGGAATGGCAATCGCCCTGGCCCTGGCATTTGGTGGCGTCGACCGATTCGTTCACCGCATCGATCACCTGGGCGACCTGGATACCTTGCATATCGCGAGACAGCTGGTAGCCGCCGCCTGGACCACGAACGCTGGACACCAGATTGCTACGACGCAATTTGGCGAAGAGCTGCTCGAGATAAGACAGGGAGATGCCTTGGCGCTCGGAGATATCGGCCAAAGACACAGGCCCGTGCTGCGCGTGCAACGCCAGGTCAAGCATGGCGGTCACGGCGTATCGGCCTTTTGTAGTCAGTCGCATGGACAGTTACCACGGAGTTCGGAATGGGTGCGAGTATGCGATTCCCGAGTATTTAAGTCAACTATAAGACCTAGTACTTTAGTCAGGTTTACCCGCAAAAGAGCGCGCGAATGATAGCAGGGTCTGCGGCTTAATGGCACACCGCTTGGCGCTGCCTACCTGCCTGATTGCGACGCAGACACGAACGCAATCCGTGCAGGCGCAGCCTTCGGCAGCTCCTGCACGGGGCTTTATCCGGCTTTGGTTTCGTCTTTGTCCTTCACGCACGCAAAGACTTCTTCACGCAGCTCAGGCAGATCCTTGGCACAGTAATTACTGCCCAGATCCTTCAACGCCCCGCACATCCCCTCCAGACGGCCATCAACGGCCTGCAGGTGATCGAGCAATTGGTTGATGGCGCGAGCCACCGGGTCCGGCATGTCCTCGCTGACGCCGTAGGCATCGAAGCCGATCTTCTCGGCCATGGCCTTGCGCTTGGCGTCCTGCTCTTCATCAGGCTTGACGATGATCCGCCCCGGAATGCCAACCACCGTAGCCCCGGCCGGCACCGCTTTGGTCACCACGGCATTGGAACCGACCTTGGCCCCGGCACCAACGGTAAACGGGCCAAGCACCTTGGCGCCCGCACCCACGACCACGCCATCTTCCAGGGTCGGGTGACGCTTGCCTTTGTTCCAGCTGGTGCCGCCCAGGGTCACGCCCTGATAAATGGTCACGTCGTCGCCGATTTCAGCGGTTTCGCCAATGACGATGCCCATGCCATGGTCGATGAAGAAGCGTCGACCGACCTTGGCACCGGGGTGAATCTCGATCCCGGTCAGCCAGCGACCGAAGTTCGACACCAGCCGCGCCAGCCATTTCAGGTCGGATTTCCATAGCACCGAAGACAGACGATGGATCCAGATGGCATGCATGCCCGGATAGCAGGTCAGCACTTCAAACGCATTGCGCGCCGCCGGGTCACGGTGGAAAACGCTTTGGATATCTTCTCGCAAACGCTCGAACATCATTAATCCTTCCGCTTTATAAGCTCACCACGGGCCGCTTTTTGGGTTTCCGTGAGGATGCCACGCAAAATATTCATTTCCGCCCGGCTGACCGAGCTGCGTCCGTACAACCGGCGCAGGCGCGCCATCAAGTGCCGTGGTTTTTCCGGATCGAGGAACTCGATGGCCACCAGGGTCTGCTCCAGGTGCTCATAGAATCGCTCCAACTCGTCCATGGTCGCCAGCTCCGTGCTTTTGACCGATGCCACTTCTTCCTTCTCGACCTTGCTCGGCTGGCCTTGGGCCGCGAGCCAGGACATGCGCACTTCATAGCTCAACACCTGCACCGCCGCCCCAAGGTTCAGCGAACTGAACGTCGGATCGGAGGGGATGTGCACGTGATAGTGACATCGCTGCAGCTCTTCGTTGGTCAGGCCGGAGTCTTCGCGACCGAACACCAGCGCGATTTCCGCGCCCTGTCCGGCTTCCTCGACCACTTTCGTCCCGCACTCGCGAGGATCAAGCAAAGGCCAGGGGATGCGACGGTCGCGGGCACTGGTGCCCAGCACCAGGTTGCAGCCGACCAGGGCATCTTCCAAGGTGGCGACGACTTGCGCTTTTTCAAGGATATCCCCGGCACCGGATGCACGGGCATCGGCCTCGTGGTGCGGGAACACGCGAGGATCGACCAGCACCAACCGCGACAGCCCCATGTTTTTCATGGCGCGCGCAGTACCGCCGATATTGCCCGGATGGCTGGTATTGACCAGGACGACACGAATGTTTTGCAGCAAGGGAGGCGCTCTCGAACACGATAATCGGGAGCGGGATCTTACAACTCATCCTACCGTTAAGCCATGAAAGCGAACGTCGTCCTTCTCCTGTAGAAACTTTCTGATAGAATGCTCGGCTTTCTTTAACAACCTTAGGTGACACATCCATGCAGCCAATGCTGAATATCGCGCTGCGCGCCGCCCGCGCCGCCAGTGAATTGATCTTCCGCTCCATCGAGCGCCTGGACACCATCAAGGTTGACGAAAAAGACGCCAAGGATTACGTATCCGAGGTGGATCGCGCCGCCGAACAGAAAATCATCGACGCCCTGCGCAAGGCGTACCCGAACCACTCGATCATGGGTGAAGAGACTGGCCTGCACGCCGGCACCGGGATCGAAGGCGAAGAATACCTGTGGATCATCGACCCACTTGATGGCACCACCAACTTCCTGCGCGGCATCCCTCACTTCGCTGTCAGCATCGCCTGCAAATACCGCGGTCGCCTGGAACACGCCGTTGTTCTGGACCCGGTTCGCCAGGAAGAATTCACCGCCAGCCGTGGCCGTGGCGCCCAACTGAACGGTCGTCGCCTGCGCGTCAGCGGCCGCACCAGCCTGGACGGCGCCCTGCTGGGTACCGGTTTCCCGTTCCGTGACGACCAGATGGACAACCTCGACAACTACCTGGGCATGTTCCGCGCCCTGGTTGGCCAGACCGCCGGCATCCGCCGCGCCGGCTCCGCCAGCCTGGACCTGGCCTATGTAGCCGCTGGTCGTTTCGATGCGTTCTGGGAATCGGGCCTGTCCGAATGGGACATGGCAGCAGGCGCCCTGCTGATTCAAGAAGCCGGCGGCCTGGTGAGCGACTTCACCGGCGGTCACGACTTCCTCGAAAAAGGCCACGTCGTTGCCGGCAACACCAAATGCTTCAAGGCAGTCCTGACGGCCATCCAGCCGCACCTGCCGGCTTCGCTGAAGCGCTAAGCTGCACAGCGACCCAAAAAAGCACCCTTCGGGGTGCTTTTTTTTATGCCTGTGAATTGCCATCCCACCACCCCCTCGATTCCTGTGGGAGCTGGCTTGCCAGCGATAGCAGTGGGTCAGCCACCACATCTGGCACAGTTAATACCGCCATCGCGGGCAAGCCCGCTCCCACAGGTGTTTACGGTGTTCCCGGGGTACAAAAAAAGCACCCCGAAGGGTGCTTTTCTTTACAGCTATCTCAAGCCAATCACTGCTGCGCTTGCGACAGGATCAACCTACCTTCCTTATCCACAGGAATCTGATTCCCCGGATCGCGATCCATTCGCACTTTCCCCTCTTTGCCATCCAGCGAGTACCGCACGTCGTAACCCACCACCTTGTCGCTGATGTCGTTCACCGTATTACAACGGGTCTGCGTCGTGGTGTAGGTGTCACGCTCCTGCATGCCCTCCTGAACCTTGTTACCGGCGTAACCACCGCCGACCGCACCGGCAACCGTGGCAATTTTCTTGCCGGTACCGCCGCCGATCTGGTTACCCAGCAAACCACCTGCCAGCGCGCCGACTACCGTACCGGCGATCTGGTGTTGATCTTTGACCGGCGCCTGCCGGGTGACGGTTACATCCTTGCATACTTCACGTGGAGTCTTGATTTGCGTCTTGACCGGCTCAACAGCAAGTACTTGCGCGTACTGCGGACCGTTATCTTTAACCAGGCTGTAGGTGGCCACAGCACCCCCGGCAGTGACACCGACAGCACCCAGTACAGCACCAACCAGCATCGACTTGTTCACATGAACCTCCTGACCATCTCATGCGGGACGCGCCCGCGCTTCTCCCAGCCTTGGAGCATAAAAAAAGGCGCGAGTTCAACTCGCGCCTTCTTGGACTACATCGCTGAGAGAAATTTCACTCAAGGACGGTCGTCGATTTCCTTCTCGGTGTTAGCCGGAGGAATCAGGTCTTCAGTGCTCAGGTTCAACCAGATCAGCACTACGTTGGCGATGTAGATCGACGAGTAAGTACCCGCCAATACACCCACCAGCAGCGCCAGGGAGAAGCCGTGCAGGTTGTCGCCACCGAAGAACAGCAGTGCGGCGATTGCCAGCAACGTGGACACCGAAGTCGCGATGGTCCGCAGCAGGGTCTGAGTGGTCGAGATGTTGATGTTCTCGATCAGGCTGGCCTTGCGCAGTACGCGGAAGTTCTCACGAACCCGGTCGAATACCACGATGGTGTCGTTGAGCGAGTAACCGATGATCGCCAGTACCGCCGCCAGCACCGTCAGGTCGAAGGTGACCTGGAAGAACGACAGGATACCGATGGTCACGATCACGTCGTGGATCAGGGAGACGATCGCACCGACGGCGAATTTCCACTGAAAGCGGAACGCCAGGTAGATCAGGATGCCGCCCAGCGCCATCAGCATGCCGAGGCCGCCCTGGTCGCGCAGTTCTTCACCCACCTGCGGGCCCACGAACTCGACGCGCTTGACCGTCGCCGGGTTCTCGCCGCCGACTTTCTGCAGCGCATCGGCTACCTGATGGCCCAACTGTGGATCTTCACCCGGCATACGCACCAGCAGATCGGTAGTCGCACCGAAGTTCTGCACGATGGCTTCGTGATAACCGGCGGTCACCAGCTGCTCACGCACCTTGGTAACATCGGCCGGACGCTCGTAGGTCAGCTCGATGAGCGTACCGCCGGTGAAGTCCAGACCCCAGTTCATGCCCTTGTGGAACACACTGAACAGCGCCAGTGCGGTCAGGAACAACGTGACGCCGAACGCGAAGTTGCGGACGCCCATGAAATTGATTGTACGTAACATGGCAGCCCCTTAAATCCACAACTTCTTGAAGTCACGACCGCCGAAGATCAGGTTGACCATCGCGCGGGTGACCATGATGGCCGTGAACATCGAAGTCAGAACCCCGAGGGACATGGTTACCGCAAAGCCCTTCACGGGACCGGTACCCATGGCGAACAGGATGCCGCCCACCAGCAAGGTGGTCAGGTTGGCGTCGAGAATCGCGGTGAATGCCCGGCTGAAGCCTTCGTTGATGGCGCGCTGTACGGTCATGCCCGCGGCAATCTCTTCACGGATACGCGAGAAGATCAGTACGTTGGCGTCGACCGCCATACCCATGGTCAACACGATACCGGCGATACCCGGCAGGGTCAGGGTCGCACCCAGCAGCGACATCAGGGCCAGCAGCATCACCATGTTCACCGCCAGAGCGACGGTGGCGATGATGCCGAAGAAGCGGTAGATGGCGATGATGAACAGCGAGACGAACAGCATGCCCCACAGCGAAGCATCGATACCCTTGGTGATGTTGTCCGCACCCAGGCTCGGGCCGATGGTGCGTTCTTCAGCAAAGTACATCGGAGCGGCCAGACCACCGGCACGCAGCAGCAGCGCCAGTTCCGACGATTCGCCCTGGCCGTTCAGGCCAGTGATACGGAATTGAGCACCCAGCGGCGACTGAATGGTCGCCAGGCTGATGATCTTCTTCTCTTCCTTGAACGACTGCACCGCCACGTCTTTCTCGACGCCATCGACCACTTGCTTGGTGTAAGTGGTGATCGGACGCTGTTCGATGAAGATCACCGCCATGCTGCGGCCCACGTTCGAACGGGTCGCGCGGCTCATCAGCTCGCCACCGTGGCCATCCAGACGGATGTTCACTTCTGGCGTGCCGTGCTCGCCGAAGCCGGCCTTGGCGTCAGTCACCTGGTCACCGGTGATGATCAGGCCACGCTCGATCTGTGCCGGCGGACGCTTGCCTTCACGGAATTCGAAGGTTTCGGAAGTGGCTTTCGAAGCACCAGGCTCTGCAGCCAGACGGAACTCCAGGTTGGCCGTCTTACCCAGGATACGCTTGGCTTCTGCGGTGTCCTGCACGCCCGGCAGCTCAACCACGATGCGGTTGGCGCCCTGACGCTGGACGATCGGTTCGGCAACACCCAGTTCGTTGACGCGGTTACGTACCGTGGTCAAGTTCTGCTTGATGGAGTATTCGCGGATTTCCGCCAGCTTGGCCGGGGTCATCGCCAGACGCAGCACCGGTTGACCGTTCAGGTCGGCCGGAACAATGTCGAAATCGTTGAAGTTCTTGCGGACCAGAGCGCGGGCCTGTTCGCGGGTCGCTTCGTCAGTGAAGCCCAGCTGAATGGCACCGCCCAGTTGCGGCAGGCTGCGATAGCGCACTTTCTCTTTGCGCAGCAGGCTCTTGACGTCGCCTTCGTAGACTTTCAGGCGCGCATCGAGCGCTTTGTCCATGTCCACTTCCAGCAGGAAGTGCACACCACCGGACAAGTCCAGACCCAGCTTCATCGGGTGCGCAGCCAGGTTGCGCAGCCATTGCGGAGTGGTTTGTGCCAGGTTCAGTGCAACGACGTAGTCATCGCCCAACGCCTTGCGCACGACGTCCTTGGCAGGCAACTGGTCTTCAGCCTTGACCAGGCGAACCAGACCGCCCTTGCCGCCAGCCGTCAGCGAAGTCGCCTTGACGTCGATGCCGGACGCCTTGAGCGCAGCGCTCACGCGATCCAGATCGGCCTCGGTGACCTGCAGCGCAGTGCTTGCGCCACTGACCTGAATGGCCGGGTCATCGGGATACAGATTGGGAGCGGAATAAATCAGACCGATCGCCAGCACCGCCAGGATCAGAATGTATTTCCACAGAGGATATTTGTTCAGCATCACGCCGCCCGTTTATGACGCGGGGCGCCTTGCGCGCCCCGTCGATTGAGAATGAAGTTGAAGCTTTTAGATCGCTTTGAGCGTGCCTTTTGGCAGCGTGGCGGCAATAGCGCCTTTCTGGAACTTCATTTCGACGGTGTCGGACACTTCCAGCACCACGAAATCGTCGGCAACCTTGGTGATCTTGCCAGCGATGCCGCCGGTGGTCACAACTTCGTCACCCTTTTGCAGGCTGCTCAGCAGATTCTTCTGCTCTTTGGCGCGTTTGGCCTGTGGACGCCAGATCATCAGGTAGAAGATGACCAGGAAGCCGACCAGGAAAATCCACTCAAAACCACCACCCATCGGGGCTGCGGCTGCCGGTGCAGCACCGTCTGCCATGGCATTAGAGATAAAAAAGCTCATTTAGCACTCCAGTTGCAAATGTTGAATCTTGGGGTCAGAAAACTCAGTCCAAAGGCGGAACAGGCAATCCGCGTTTGGCGTAGAAGGCATCGACAAAGGCGGCCAATGTACCCTGTTGAATAGCCTCGCGCAAACCAGCCATAAGCACTTGATAATGGCGCAAGTTATGGATGGTATTGAGCATGCTCCCCAGCATTTCGCCGCACTTGTCCAGGTGATGCAGGTAAGCGCGGGAGAAGTTCTGGCAGGTGTAGCAATCGCAGGTCGGATCGAGCGGCGAATCATCATGGCGATGGAACGCGTTACGGATCTTCAGCACGCCGGTGTCAATGAACAGATGCCCATTGCGGGCATTACGGGTTGGCATCACGCAATCGAACATGTCCACACCGCGGCGCACACCCTCCACCAGATCTTCCGGTTTGCCAACGCCCATAAGGTAACGAGGTTTGTCAGCCGGCATCATGCCCGGCAGATAATCCAGCACCTTGATCATTTCATGCTTGGGCTCGCCCACCGACAGACCACCAATGGCCAGGCCGTCGAAGCCGATCTTGTTAAGGCCTTCGAGCGAGCGCATGCGCAGATCCTGGTGCATGCCGCCCTGAACGATGCCGAACAGCGCCGCGGTGTTGTCGCCATGGGCGTTTTTCGAGCGCTGGGCCCAACGCAGCGACAACTCCATCGACACGCGGGCGACGTCTTCGTCGGCCGGGTACGGCGTGCATTCGTCGAAAATCATCACGATGTCCGAGCCCAGGTCGCGCTGGACCTGCATCGACTCTTCCGGGCCCATGAACACTTTGGCGCCGTCGACCGGCGAGGCGAAGGTCACGCCCTCCTCCTTGATCTTGCGCATGGCGCCCAGGCTGAACACCTGGAAACCGCCGGAGTCGGTCAGAATCGGGCCTTTCCACTGCATGAAATCGTGCAGGTCGCCGTGCTTCTTGATCACTTCGGTGCCCGGGCGCAGCCACAGGTGGAAGGTGTTGCCCAGAATGATCTCCGCACCAATCGCCTCGATATCCCGCGGCAGCATGCCCTTGACCGTGCCGTAGGTGCCCACCGGCATGAAAGCCGGGGTCTCGACGGTGCCACGGGGGAAGGTCAGGCGACCACGACGAGCCTTGCCATCGGTGGCAAGCAGCTCAAACGACATGCGACATTCGCGACTCATACGGTTTCCTCTGGGCCTGGCTCTTTAGGACCGGCAGGCGCGGGGTTACGGGTGATGAACATCGCATCACCGTAGCTGAAAAAGCGGTATCCGTTGTCGACCGCGGCTTTATAGGCCGCCATGGTCTCGGGGTAACCGGCGAACGCCGAAACCAGCATCAACAGCGTGGATTCGGGCAAATGGAAGTTGGTGACCAGGGCATCGACCACGTGAAACGGCCGGCCCGGGTAAATGAAAATGTCCGTATCGCCGCTGAACGGCTTGAGCACGCCATCGCGGGCAGCGCTTTCCAGGGAACGCACGCTGGTGGTCCCCACCGCCACCACGCGACCACCGCGAGCGCGGCAGGCCGCCACCGCATCCACCACGTCCTGGCCGACTTCCAGCCATTCGGTGTGCATGTGATGGTCTTCGATCTTCTCGACCCGCACTGGCTGGAACGTGCCCGCGCCCACGTGCAAGGTCACGAACGCCGTCTCGACGCCCTTGGCGGCAATCGCCTCCAGCAGCACCTCATCGAAATGCAGCCCCGCCGTCGGCGCCGCCACCGCGCCCAGACGCTGGGCGTAGACGGTCTGATAGCGCTCGCGGTCGGCGCCTTCATCGGGGCGGTCTATATAAGGAGGCAACGGCATGTGCCCGACGCGGTCGAGCAGCGGCAGGACTTCTTCGGCAAACCCCAGTTCGAACAGCGCATCGTGACGCGCCAGCATCTCGGCCTCGCCACCGCCATCGATCAGGATCTTCGACCCGGGCTTGGGCGACTTGCTGGACCGCACATGGGCCAGCACGCGATGACTGTCCAGCACCCGCTCCACCAGGATTTCCAGCTTGCCGCCGGAAGCCTTCTGGCCAAACAGCCGCGCCGGAATCACCCGGGTATTGTTGAACACCATCAAGTCGCCCGGGCGCAAATGCTCAAGCAAATCAGTGAATTGACGGTGTGCCAGGGCGCCGCTGACCCCATCGAGGGTCAACAGGCGACTATTGCGACGCTCGGCCAGTGGATGGCGGGCAATCAGCGAATCGGGGAGGTCGAAAGTAAAGTCAGCAACGCGCATGATGGGGTTCGTCTAGCAGGGCCGGGAAGTCTAGCGGAATTATGGAAAATTCTCCATGTACCTGATTGACCGGCGGTATTCACCTCTCTATACTCCGCGGCCATTGCCCTGATGGCGGAATTGGTAGACGCGGCGGATTCAAAATCCGTTTTCGAAAGGAGTGGGAGTTCGAGTCTCCCTCGGGGCACCACATAGCAGTATCTGAGAGTCTCTACCAGCCTCTCAGACCCAGAGAAACCGGCCACTTGGCCGGTTTTTTTGTGCCTGTCTGTCTACCCCTGTCTCCCCTTATTCGTTGTATCCCTGTATCCCTGCTTGTATCCTGAGAAAAATACCGAACTTTGGGATACAAGGATGAAGCGCGCAGATATCAAGCGCCGCCCTCTCGCAGACACGACACTTGCGGGGCTGGAGCCGGAATCAAAGGAATACCGGGAGCTGGACGGAAACGGCCTCTACTTCAGGGTCAAACCTGATGGAGGTAAGTCTTGGCAACTCCGCTACAAACGTCCGGCGGGCAATTGGGCTTGGATGGGGCTCGGGGGTTACCCGGAAGTCAGTGGTGCTTTGGCACGAGACAAAGCTGCTGAACTGCGCAAAGTAGTCAGTAGCGGTGCCGACCCCCTCGAGCAAAAGCGATCTGCGAAAGCGGCAATCGATGCGGCCAAAACTCGAACCTTTAAAGCGGCTGCTGATGCCTGGCTCAAGGCGAAAGAGGAAAAGGGTCTTGCACCCTCAACACTCAACAAAATCCGTACCTACCTCGATAAAGACATACTCCCGGCACTGGGAGACAAACCTCTCGACGAAATCACCCGTACTGACTGTGCAAACCTCCAGGCATCCATCGAAGCCAGGGACGCACACAACGTCGCGGAAAAGTGCCGTACCTGGATAAATCAAATCTTTGGGAGAGCCATCGGCTTAGGTCTAACTGAAAACGACCCGGGAAGCCGACTTCGCGATATCGCCGCCCAAGCCCCCAAAACTCAACAGCATCCTCACTTGCTGGAACCTGAACTGGGCGACTTTCTGACCGCGCTGAAAAACACCCCTAGCAGGCTGACGGCTCGAACTGCAGCATGGCTCTGCATATGGACGGCATCGAGGCCGGGCATGGTTCGCTTAGCTGAATGGAAAGAGTTCGACCTTGATAAAGCGATTTGGACGACACCCGCCGCCAAGATGAAAATGCGCAGAGATTTCGTGTGTCCACTTCCGAAGCAGGCGCTATCCGCCCTCAAAGAACTCCACTGCCTCACCGGGCGCAGTCGATGGCTATTCCCCGGAGTCGGCGCGAAGAACCCGACCATCAGCGAAAATACCATCAACAAAGTCTTTGCGACCATTGGTTACAAGGGCCGCTTGGTTGGCCACGGCACTCGCCATACCGCTAGCACTCTGCTCAGGGAACACGGCTGGCCGAAGGAACATGTGGAAGCGCAGCTTGCTCACAAAGAAGAGGGAATTTCTGGGGTATACAACAAGGCCCAATACTTTGAGCACCGTGTAAAGATGATGCAGTGGTACGCCGATCACCTTGATGCCCTCGCGAGCGGAAAGGTCATCAAGGGGCAATTTGGAAAAGCGGTATGAGTAAACCCATTCAATACCCCTCAAAAACCCACGTTACAGGTGTTACTCGTGTAACGACTTTCGCCAAGCATTTGAATTCATTAGCTTTCACGCCCGTTACACGACTGAGCAACTGTCCGTACACCTTGTGTGACACTGCCTTGATGTGTAACGCCCGACTCAAACTACGCTCGCTGCTGGCTGACGCTCGGGGCATGTGGCCACAGAGCGACTCACGCGGGTTACGCTTGCAAAACGCAGGGCGTGGGATTCAGCGCTACGCCAATAGAGCCATTGGCGATGACTGATTATCAACCCATTTTGCAATCAGCTTTAACCGCAGGTCTGATCCGATATCTCTCGGCACAACCGCTCTACGAGCTCTGCAATGAACAGCTCACCGATGTGTGCGATCTGATCAATCAATGTTGCCTGCGCATTCAGCCCGGCGACATCAACAGCGATCTCAGTAGCATGTGCATCAAAACAACGATGCATGAAGAGACAATTTTTCAGTACGCCTCAACCGACAACAGAGCCCGACTTGCACATTGGGTCCGCCAGTACAGCAACTGCCACTCAGCCTCAGAACGTGACGCGCATGCTGCCTATATCATGGCCTGCGCAGTAAAAGCCTTGGAAGCGTTGGCCGATTGGATGCGTGCTACCGACCAGAAAGCTTGGTCGCATTTTGCTGAGCCTCCGAGCGACTGGCCTTGGGATCTTTACTGTCAAGTTGTAGAAATGCAGGTCGACCCCAATGAACGCATCCAGGCCCTCGATCAGTTTGTACTGTACCTGGAGCCCATTACTTCACTGCCCTGCTTGATCAATGACGAGCTGACACCCTTGGCTGATGAGGCGATCGAGAACGCCATCCGTATTAAAGGGGGCGTTACCAGTGGTATGGAGCGTAATAAAGACATCGTTGCCCGTAACGCGGCAATCGTTCGTCAGGGGCGGCACTACTTGGCGAGCGGGATGCCCGAGAGGAACATCGCGACGGCGGTGCATGCCTGGCTAAAACGAGAAGTTGCCAAACCACCAAAACAGCGCCTCGATTGGGTAACTCTCGAAACAGAAAAGGCGCTATCGCGAAAATCCATTGACGCCATCCTCAAACGAAATTTCGTGCTGTAAACCAAAATTTCAATTGGAAGTGAACTGCTCACCGCCGACCAATCCCTAGACCATTGCTCTCGTTGTCCAAATCAATCGAGAGCAATACCTATGAACACCTCTGTCACCGATTTTCCCCGCAAGACACCCACCAACTCCCCGTCACTTTTTGATGCCGCTTCGACCTTGATCCGCATGCGTGAGGTGGAGGGCATCGTGGGCATGAAGCGCTCGACCATCTACAAACTGATGCAACGCACCGACTGCGGCTTCCCCCAGCCCGTCAAGCTGAGCAACAGCAATGCCCGTGGCGCTCCTGTTGCCTGGGTTCTTTCTGAAGTTCAAGCGTGGGCACGCAGCCGTATCGAGGCACGTGATCAGGTGGCTGCATGAGCCGCAAGATCGCCAATAACGCATTGATGCATCCCTTTTCCGTGCTACGCCAGATCGGCTTTTCAAACCGCCTGATGCAACGCCTAGAACGCTACCGCAGCCAACAGGACAAACAAGGCCGCGTGGTCGGCGTACTCAGCTGGGCCGATGGCACCTGGTGCGCCCTCTCCCTCCACTGCGAAAAAATTGGCGCCGTGATCGTCGACGAAGGTCAGCAAACGCAAGCCTACCAAGACGCCCGCTCCATGCTGAGCGGCGGATTTCTGCCTCTTCTCTCCCTGCGCTGGGAAACCCATGCCTGAAACGAAAACGCCTCCGGGGGCGATCCGGAGGCGTTGAGGTAAATCTACATGCACGATCAATTTATGCCGCACCTGAAAAATCTGCAAGCCATCTGTACGGTTGCACTTTCGAAAAACGGACGTTACTCTCAAGACATCGCTGCAAAATCAGCGATTGGGCTTGGCGGCCCAAACAGTACAAGGCGCAACAGCGCCCCCATTACGATTGCAGGCGCTTTTTTTGTGCCCGCATTCCCGTGTTATGGCGGGTTGCGTAGGAGCACCCTAGGGTGCGCCGGTCTCCTTGTACGCCGGTCCGCCAATCCTGCGCAATCCGTCACCCTCATCTGCTTGGCGGCAGACGGTGGCGGTTCCTCAGTACAAGGAGCCTTCACAAATGCAACACACCCTCAATCCGTCCAAAATTCGCGCCGCTGCACACCGTGCAATGGCTCTCGCCGCTTTACACGCCAATTCCAGCCTCGCAACACGCCTCACCCGCTACAACAACCACATGGCCAAAGCCCGCGCACTCGAAACCGCAGGGGGTGCCCAATGAACAGCCCCCTGAGTTGCGCCCTGCCTGAAGACCTGCTGTGCGTCAGCAAAACCGTCGAAGCCGGCGTGCCCATCGACGCCATCACCTGCGCCATCGAACGCGCTGATTCGGTACTGACGCTGCTAGAGGATCACTTCGAAAACGAATCCTCGCGCCTCTCTAACCACGTCATAGCCGCCGTCCTTTGGGACGTGCGCGGAACCCTCGGCCTGATCAAGACGCTCGCCTTGCACGGCGACACCACTTCCACTCCTGCAGTGCAAAAAGGGGGTGCGCTATGACCATGTCCACCACCCTTGGCCACGCCACCTTTTCCCGCGTCAACTCTACCGAGTTAAAGCTGTTTCGGGTCAATGCCGGTATCCCGGTTGAAGACGCGCTGGAGATGGTGTCGCTGCTGCAGCATCACGCCAACCAGCTCACTTTCGACGCCGCCATGAGCGATCAGGGTGACCGTTTCAGCTGGCCGGCTCTGTACCTGGGCGAGATGGCCAAAGCGCTGATCGATGACATCAACGACGCGCTGTTTCTGTCGAGGGCTGACACATGAACCAACGCCCGAATAGCGCTGCAAAACGCCCGAGCTTTGCCGACGTGAAAGCCGCCGCGCAGAAAGAAATTGATCGAGTGCTTTCGCACTGGCTGCCCAACGGCAAGCGCGTGGATGGCGGCAAGGAATACACCGCCCCGAATCCTACCCGCAATGACAAGCGCGCCGGCTCGCTCAAAGTTAACCTGAGTAAAGGCACCTGGGCTGACTTCGCCACTGGTGATAAAGGCGGCGACCTGATCGATCTGGTGCGTTATCTGGACGGCGGAACTGATGTCGAGGCTTGCAACAAGCTGGCGAACCTGCTGAACGTCTCGGCAGGTTCCGTCCACACAAAGCCCGCCCCTAGCAAAGCCAAATCACCTGAGTGGATCGCCATTCAGCCGATCCCGGCCGACGCAATGAACAGGTGTCCGGCCAAACACCGACAATACGGTGTGCCGTCCAAGGTGTGGATCTATCGTGATGTGCAGGGCCAGCCACTTTTGGCGCTCTACCGCTTCGACCTCGGTCCCGATGAAGACGGCAAGCGGAAGAAGGTCTTTGCACCACTGACATGGTGCGAGCGCGTCGATGACCAAACTAAGCAATGGCGCTGGCAGGGCCTGCCAGATCCACGCCCTTTACTGCGCCTTGATGAACTGACCCAGCGCGCGACTGCTCCGGTTGTTCTGTGCGAGGGTGAGAAGGCTGCCGATGCTGCCGCCGAACTGCTGGTCAACTACGTGGCCACCTGCTGGCCGAACGGCTCCAACTCATGGCACAAAGCTGATCTGTCACCGCTCAAAGGTCGCGACGTACTGTTGTGGCCAGACAACGACATAAGTGGCAAAGCTTGCATGGAAGCAGTCGCTGACAGGCTGTGCGAAATCGGCGCTGCTTCGGTCCGTGTTATCGCCTTGGAGGTGTTCAAACGCAAACCCACGCTGAAGAACGAACGTGCCGCCTTCGCCAAAGGTGGTCAATGGGACGACGGCGACGATGCGGCTGATGCACTCGCCAAAGGCTGGACCGAGGCCCACATCGCAGAGCTGGAAAGCAGTGGTGAACTGTTCGGTTTGGCTGTGGAAAAGTCCGTGAGCGAGCAGGCCAAAATCAACCCTGAACCAAAGACGAAAACACCAGCCAAGCGTCCCGCAAAATCGAAAAATGACCTGATACCCGGTGGCTTTCGCCTGACGCCCGAAGGTGTGTTTTATGCCGGCGACGACGGCGAGGCGCGCCCAGTGTGCTCCCCTCTCGAAATCCTTGCCCGCACCCGTGATCACAAGGGCCACAACTGGGGCCTACTGGTCGAGTTCGACGATCCGGATGGCACCAAGAAGCGTTGGAACATTCCAGCGCGCACCATGACCGGAGACTTCGGGAAAGACGTTCTCGGCCCGTTGGTGGACATGGGGCTGCGTCTAGCGGGTAGCCGCTCAGGACGCAACGCACGCAACGACCTGCAGAGTTACCTGGGTGGTTTCGACAGCGCGCAACGGGCGAGACTGGTCACTCGTTTGGGTTGGCACGACAGCGCCTTTCTGTTGCCCGAGCAACAAGTCGGCGCGCACAGCGAACACCTGCACTTCTACGAGGCTGGCGCACAGCTTCCGCCGATCAGCGAAGCGGGCACGCTCGAGCAGTGGCAACAGCAGATCGGCGCGTTGTGTATCGGCAACCATCGCTTGGCGTTTGTCGTCGGTGTTGCGTTCGCAGGCCCCCTGCTGCACATGCTCGGTCATGAGTCGGGCGGTTTTCACCTGTACGGCGACAGCTCCGGCGGCAAGACCACTCACTTGCAGGTGGCCGCCTCGATCTACGGCGGGCCGCGCTTGGTGCGCTCCTGGCGTTCCACCGACAACGCGCTGGAATCCATCGCCGCCGCGCATTCCGACGGCCTCCTGGTACTGGACGAGATCGGCATGTGCGACCCACGCATCATCGGCGAGACGGTGTACATGCTCGGTAACGGCACCGGCAAGGCCCGCGCCAATGACCGGGGCCAAGCTGGCCGACAGGTGCAGGAGTGGCGCTTGCTGTTTCTTTCCACCGGCGAGAAGACCTTGGCCCAGCACATGGCCGAAGCCAACAAGGAACTGAAAGCGGGCATGGAGGTGCGCATGCTCGCCGTCCCGGCCGATGCCAGCAAAGGCCTCGGCATGTTCGATGCGCTCAACGGTTTCGAGGATGCGGCGACGTTGTCTGACGCGCTCAAGGCGCGGGTAGCGAACTACTACGGCACTCCGCTCACTGCCTTCCTGACGGCGCTGTGCGAACCCGGTAAGCGTCACGGCTGGTCGGCCATCCTGCGCCGCACGCTGGAAGGCTTTATCGCCCAATCGCTCCCGGTATCAGCCAGCGGACAGGCACACCGAGCCGCTGCTCGCTTCGGCCTCGCGGCTGCAGCCGGCGAGCTGGCCACCGCAATGGGCATCACCGGCTGGCCTGATGGGACGGCCACTACTGCGGCTCGCGTGTGCTTAAACGCCTGGCTAAACGAGCGTGGCGGCGCCGGTAATCTCGAGGGTGATGCGATATTGGCCCGGCTGCGCCAGGTCATCGAGCGCTTCGGCGAAAGCCGCTTCACCCGCTGGGAATCAGCGGCGGCAAAGATCGACGAACACGGCCCACGCACCATCGACCGACTCGGCTTTCGCAAAACGCTCGAGCACGGCATGGGCGACACCATGCACACCACCAACACCTATTACGTGCTGCCCGAGGCGTGGCGCTCCGAGATTTTCCGGGGCATGAACATCAACGCCGTGAACAAGGAACTGCTACAGCGTGGCGTACTGGAACCGGCCAGCGATGGCAAGGCGTCGAGCTTGGTCCGGTTACCCGGCCTCGGCCCGCAACGCTGCTACATCGTGAAGACGATTCCTGGAACGAATGAGAGCGAGGCTCGGGCTGCCTGAGGGCATCTCCGCTGATTGAGGAAGCGCCGGCTCGTTCCCGGCCTCGCCAGCCGCTCATTCAACCCATTATCAAATTGCACAGGACCAACGCAGATGAACGAACTTCAAGTAACGGCAGAGCAACGCGAACCACTGACTCCTGAAACGGAAAGCCTTCAGCCGTCACTGCTTTCCGAGACATCGCTGGGCAGCAGAGAAACGAAAGATCAATCGGATTGCACAGAACAAGCGCGGGCACAGGAGATCCAAGCATTGAAGGATCGACGAGACCAACTACTCAGCGAAGCAGAACGCCTGCATACCCAATTGCGTCCTTATGAGGCAGCGCTGGAAAGCGATGAACCTATCGATCCTGATCAAAAACGCGACATTCGAAACAAATACAGCGACCTCAAAAGGGTATTCGATTCACGTCAATACGAAGCCCACCTTTTGGATCAGAAGATTAGCCGACGTGAAGAGCTCATAAACTGCGACTCACTCATGGCTGGCTACGTTGAGGCGATGACAATTTGGAAGGCCGACGAACAAGCGCTGAATGAAAAACGGCAAAGCCTCAGCATCCGCCTGGAGCAAATCCAGCAACAAGCAACCGACGATATGGCTAAAGCTCGGCAAGCCGAAACAGATGCAGCGACGGCCTATGCGCAAGCGGTGGCTTGGGGCGACACCGAGGGCGAGAAAAACGCCAACACCGATGCCGTGAAGGCGGCGAAAAACCTAGCCACGGCAACCGAACATAATCGCCGACAACAGCTGATCATCACTGCCCTCGAACAAGAGTTAATTACAGTCGATCGATTCATCACCGAAGCTCAAGAAGAACACTCCGCCATCGAGAGAAAAGCCCTCCTTCTTGCGCATACCGTGTTAGAGGAAAAGTGGAATCAAGCGGCCCAGGCGTTACTTGATGTAGGTGGGAAGCTTTGGGCTTCTTATCGTCTGATTGACCGGGATCAAATCGCCCTCATGAATCTGGTTCTCCCGGAACAGGGCGAAAATTTCCACGATTGGAAATCCCGTGATCTCGCAGAACGCTCATACAAGTACACAGCCCATGACGTATTGATGATGTAACACCTGCTCAACCGACACAGCCTACGTATGTTGGCTATTCAACCCCACAAGGAAGATACGAATGAACGCACAGATACAAAACGTCCCAAATCGGAACGAGGCGCTGAGAGAGCGAAAAGCACATATGGCGGTACTGTTGAATCTTGTTGATAGACTCTCGAGCAAAGCCACGAACGTACAGACGATGACCATCAATTTAATCAAAGCGGAAATGAGCCTAATCGACAGCCAATTATGAAGCGTCTGTAAACCCAACAAGCCCACCACAAGGGCGTAAATCGCCCTTGTTTGTCGTGACCCTTTCAAAAAACCTTTGACCGACAGCCGGCGGCAATAGAGGCCGCCATTGTGGTGGTCACTCGTTAGAACAGCACTCTCTTATGCACTTCTTCCCTGTGGCTTTTTCAAATACGGATCGGAGTGCGAACAGGAAGCACCGCATGAATCCAGTTGGCCTGCGTCAATGCCCGAACTCCATCGCTTCTAACATCAGGATTTCCATCCAGTGCACGTAGCGTGACGATAATAGTAACCGGCAGCGCGTGTGTCAGCGCTGGCTCGAAAGCTCGAAGCATTGCCGTGGCTTGAAGTCCCCAGGTTTCAACAGCTGTTCCTTGTGGAAAACTCTTACGATGAACCTTCACCGGCGACCATTTGCTTCCATGCTCTACTTGGGCGGTTTCGTACCCACTCTGCCCCTCTTCTCCGTCCATCGGGACCTTGCCTTTGATGTTATTACCGTCGATTTCACCAAAGCTGAGCTCAACATTGGCCCGGACGTATTCACTGCCTGCACCTGGATCAACTGGAGGTGCATAGGCAGCGGTGATGATGATCTCACCTCGAAATTTTCCGTTATGAATCAGAGCTTCGGGAATCGGATAAGGGGCCTTTCGCCAGCGCATTCCTGGCACCAAGTCGGCTTGGAAAACCATCGTGAAGCTGTCGTCGCTGTCATACAGGCATTTTAGAATAGCCTCAGGCCGGCCCGCTCCATGGTATCGGCGCTCGAAAGGTTCGTAATCAGGTGACGATAGTTGCGCAGAATGAATCATTAGAGCCTTTACCAGTGCCGGTGTCGGAGTCAAAGCTCCGTGTCCGGTCACTGCTAACCAAGCATTGGCAGCCATCGCAGAAGCGATGGGTGTTGCGTAACTGGTACCGAAATCATAGCTGAGCTGATTACCCGGTGTGAGCACCTTGAGGCTGCTAGGACCAGCCGCCCAGGGGGCATGAACCCCTCCTCCAACATGAGTTATATCTGGCTTTGGAGTGAATACTGGGCCCGGTCCGCAACGCGAGTAAGGCGCGGGATGCCCGACCGCTGAAAGCGCCCCAGCAGCGTCAACATGAGAGACCGACCCGACTGTTAGCGCCCTGACAGATTCACCAGGGCATGAAACACGATCGGCTAGCTGTGCCGGGTTCGGCCAAGTCCGTCGCGGTTGATCGAGATAGTTGCCAGCCGCGACAACGAAGAGGACACCATACTTATCACTGAGATCATCCAGCGCCATGGACATTTCGCTGAAACTTTGCTCATCGCACGCCGCCCCACCAAGCGAAAGGTTCCAGACTTTGATGTCCGGTCGGCGTTGAACCGCCTCCCGTAACCTCAGTTCCAGCTCGCCGAAGGAAGAACCTCGGGCTTCCAGCGCACATACATCATGCACATAAGCCTGCGTTTGAGGTATCCAGGAATGTCCATCATTGAAATGTGCCGCACCCGCGACGAGAGATGCGACTGCCGTGCCATGTTCGAAATTGGTATCAGGCGGAAGGACGTAGGTGTCGCGACTTTTTACCCAATCGGATATCGCAACAGCGTCTCTGCTCACCCCTGTATCAAAGACTGCGACAGTAGGATAAATAATGTTCGCAGAGGCCGCTGTGCTGCCTGATGCAGCTGTTACAGGCACACTTACAGAGTTCCGACTATAGAAAGTAGGCTCGGCGTAAATCTGACGTGCGCCGGGGTAGTCTAGCAAGCTATCAAGAGCTGTTTCATTGAGTCGATCTAGGCGGCGAATCGCGATGAGAGGTAAGCCTCTACCGATGGGAATCTCGGAATACTCAATGTTCAGTGACTTCAAGAGCCGGATGATGGCTTCTTGGTTGATGCTGTTTATATCTGACCGCTGATATTGGAAGAGTCTCAGCAAACCGCTTCCCTTCAGTAATAATTCAGCGGGGCCTCCAGGGTTGCGACGAGCCCGCCCCCAGGGCTCGATCCCTTCGATAGCGCTGAGGTTGGCGGTAATTACTTTCGTTTTACGCTTCAATATTGCATTGTTGAGCGCTGAGATCGCGGTCCCGTCCGCGGAAACCAACATCTCGTCAATTTTAGCGTGACCCGCAGGTTGAAGCCCCGTTTCCTCGGCAATTTCGACTGGCCTATGAGACTTCGCAATACCTTTTTCCCTTAGTCGAAAGATGAACGTCGACAGTTGCGATGGATATCTTTCGCGCTCGCCTGAAAGGGCTGAAGAAGCTTTCAGCAAAGTCTCCGATAGAGTCTGCCGGTACTCGTCATCAACGGGCACTAGAAGCTTTTTGCCGCCGCCCGGAGGACGCTCTACTGAACTGAGATCTCTGGGGGAGAATGGGACGTGAATAAAGGGGTTGTCAGTCCGGGGTTTGGGTCGATCCTGGATTGACTCTGAGCCTTTCTTGCGTGCCATGGTCGCTGCCTTCCTTGATAACCTTGCCTATATGCCTTGTCGATAGACCGTAAAGCTTCGCGAGGGCCCTGATGGAAAAATGCTTAGGGGACCACTCTCGCAGCCAATGAATCTCCGCCTCGACGGTTGATAGCAGTATGCCACTTGTAATCGCCAGATTTAAACCTAGCCGCCGTGTTAGCTCTAACTCACTTATTTCGCTGCCGCTGGCAAGAACTGTCGCTCGCTTCGTATCAAGACAGACCTGCTCAATGTTTGAACCAGTAATACCGGCAGAGATATCTGCGAGATGGTTCAGATCGATCCCTTCAATCGTGTACGGCAACAAAAATTGTGCCCATAGCTGCTTACGCAAAGCAGTGTCTGGAATCGGCATTGGTACGCGGAAACCGAAACGTCGCCACACCGCCGGATCCAGCAAGCGGTCATGATTCGTGGCGGCAATCACTACCGTGCTTTCCGTTATCGCATCGATGTTCTGCAGCAGCGCAATGACAACGCGCTGAAGTTCTCCAACGTCTCGCTCATTACCCCTCGCGCTTGCCAAAGCATCAAATTCGTCGAGGAGGAGTACGCAGGGCCTTTGTTGTGCGAACTCAAAAACCCGTCTGAGATTTCTGCTGGTCTGACCCAAAAGGCTACTCACAAGCGTATCGCAGCGTACTGTGAGCAGGGGCAGATTTAGCTTTGCAGCTACGTAGCGTGCCAGCTTGGTTTTTCCGGTTCCTGGCAACCCATAAGCCAGTAGCCGACTCGGCATCGCCGCATTGACACGGGCAAGCTCGTCGTAGCGCTGGACATTGGCAATAAACTCACCAATTCGGGATGCAATCGCACTCGGTAGCAGAAGAGGGGCATCGTCCTCCTTAGGATGGCTTACATCCACAGTGTGCAGATGGCTTTCACCGTCAACAGGTAGGTTCCCGAAGCTGACCCCGTTGGAAGCGTCTTGCACACTTGCTAGCGCCACAGGTGCCCGGGCTAGCCGCTCGCGAATCAAGCGCGCTTGCTTGCCCTCTCCAGCCTGGTCCAACTTCTCAGCAAGCAGCCCAGCATAGTTCGAGGCCATACTGGCATTAGCTCTCAGGGCGCCGTCCAATATTTTGAGTATTTCCGAGAGATGTTCCAAGATCGCTACCAACCCACAAATTCGTTTCAAATTTTGGCGTTAGTGTAACGCAAAAGGCCATTTCCGCTACACAATCCGCCATTTATGAAACACCCCTTGGCAATTGTCACTCACCTTGGCAGAAGCGAAATGCCCTAGAGAGCTATAGGGGGTCGGAAGGTCGATTCACGGTGGGAGTGTTGGATTGCTAAGAAAAAGGCGACATCGATAAGGCACGCTTTGACTTACTGCATCCTTGCGTAAACGCTCAGCAACGGAGCTGCTATGGTTTCCTAGACACGCTGTCTCCATGGACACAGGAGCGATCACAGAAAATACTGATTAAGCTAGGCTAGGTGCTGGGTTCACCGGCCAATGAACGCTCATACAGAAGCAGTCATCGAAGCACTCCAAGCTGAATTTAATTATTTAGGGTTCTAGGGATGGATTATTACTACCATCCTACTTGCGTACCTAAAACGTCCACCACCAACACATTAATATCCTCGTCTTTAAGCTTAGTCAGACCATGGTAAAAAGCATATCTCCAAGAGTTGTAATCGCCGCTTTCTTGACATAGATGGAATTCGTATAAAACGACTTCCCTTCTAAACTCCACTATAGTTGGCCAGCGCCTTGCTCTTCTTCTAACATCCGAGAATAGGGCCTGACACTTATTAAAGTAAGCTATCTCGTCAACAGAGGAGTCAATATGGTGGTCAACTCTACAAATTTCATCTTCAGTTAGACCGCTCTGGTCATAAAGCAAGGCACCAAATTCGGGAACTCCGTGCTCAGCCTTAATACTTACATATAGCGATACTCGGCTAAGAAGAGCTTTGTCGAAATAAGGGTGCAATAACGCGATTGGCGCACCATACTCATTTATATTATTTCGCTTCGTATTGCAACCTCCACAGGAGGGCATCAGGTTTAAGCTAAACACAGAAAACTCTGGATAGCACGCTTTGGGCAGGTAATGCTCAATGGTTCTGGCTCCATCTCCGCCGCAAAATGGACAGCTATCCAGGCCGTTGTAGTTGATAAGGTCGATCCATTCCAGACTTGCTGCCTTTGGTCTATTCTCATATGCAGAGACTAATGCTTTTTTCTGTTCGTCGCAGGTATTTATAGGTTGTGTTATCGGCAACCCCTTTGTTCTCACGTAGCGGCGATAAGCATTCTTGATATCTAACTCAATCGGCTGAAGAATAACATAATGACCGGTTATTGCCGGCAGCATAGATCTGTCTGCTATTTTCTTATAATGTAAAGACCTCAACTCAAGACTCCTTACTTTTGAGATGATGCTTTACTTTGATTAGCATATCCATGCTCAGGATATCACTGTAGCGCTTAATAATATCTTCTAGCGATATCTTTCTTTCAACTATCTGATTTACTATTTTATCATTGAATGACTCCACCAAGCTGTCACCAAAAATAGTTTCGGAAAGTTCTGACACGCTAGCACCCAAGGTTTTTATGTAGAATTGATCGATCGCGACAGTGCTATCTTGTTTTTTTCGAAAAACGTGGACACAGTGCGATGGTGTTTCACGTACAACATAGACAGAGTGGGTGGCAACTACAGCTACTGACGAAGTCGCCACCAAGACCTCGTAAAGTAAATTCATAAACTCTGTTATCAGATTCGGGTGTAGATGCGTTTCTGGCTCATCTATTAAAACGAGAGTACCTTGATCTGCCACGGACAAAAAATGGGTGGCAAATCGGAAAAACATTTTTTGCCCGCTACTTAAAGGTATAGCTAACCTTGCCTCAGTCCTAAATGCTAAGTCCCTGGTTTCATTAATATTATTTAGGATATCCAAGACCCTGAGCTCGTTACCTCTGACTGCGGCTAATGGAATCCAAGCATTACCTAGCTCGTCAAACATTTTTGCACTGTCTTGTAACTTATTGTGCACAGGTATTAATAACTGTGCATCGGGTACAGCTTTTTGCATGATTTTTTTGAAAAGAACGAAACGCTCCTCACTTCCCAGCCTATCTTCGCTTCGAATCAGGTCAGCTAGTTGATGCGCCAAGCCTGACTTTTCTTCTAGCCCCATATCAAAATAAAGATAATCGAACGCTCCTCTTAAGTTTGCTCGCCGCGGCAAAATATTGTGAGGATCTGTGGAGTAAACACAAACACGACTAAACGACGGTAAATCACTCCAATTTTCACTGCATTCATTTTCGTCTGGCACGGCGAGACCGCCGTCTTGCTCGAAAAGCTGGGAGGGAATACGCGACTCAGAGACTGAGTTGACTTTTTCTTGTACCGCCAAGATGAGATTTTTTAAGTACCTAGTCTTTCCGACCCCATTCACCCCGATTAGGCAGTGTACTCGGTCAGGTATTAAATCATTGTCACGATAAGTGAAATTTACCGTGTAAGTAGAAGCTTCACGTGGCTTGGTAGTAAAGCTAAATGGAATCCTAGCATCGATCGGTGGCTGTACCCGATTCCCTTTAAAGTATCCGTATTTGAAAGCTTTGTACGGCCCACTTTTCCTTATTACTCCATTGGCAAACTGGGGCGTATCCACGACCAATCGATAGGTATCATTGCTGATTTTTTCGTTTATGAGCAAAGAGTTAAGCTCTCCAAGGCTCAATAACACTTCATCATAAGCATCAGGTGCCAACACTTCCGCCAAACGCTTATATTCATCCACAGATGAAAGAACACAAACAAATGGCGGAAACTTAATATTAGGAGGAAATCCAGGCAACTCCTTTTTATGTATACCAATAAGCCGCTTCACCCAAGCGCTAATATTACTTTCTGGTTGATCGCTTGGAAAAGGAACAAGCCTTATATTTGCCTCATGAACAACCCCACTTGCAAGAAATCTAGCCTGAGCATGAAAATTATAGCCAAAGTCATTCCACCCGGTATTTACTGGAAATATATTTATAGTTTTTTCTGTACTGGGGTTGGAAGCGCTTTCAGTTACAGTCGTGGCCCACATTTAAAATCCTTTTCTAGTGCGATCTTTTATGAATTTTATTGGAGAATTTTTATATCCGAGAATAAAAAACAACATACACCCAACAAGAACACAACTCGATTCAACATCCTACTATAGCATCAAAGGACCTTTTTAATGGCACCCTGCGTGGCTTACTAATATACATATAAGGCCTGATCGAAAGTGCATACACGTAAAATTGCCCTCAAAGATTTTTATCATGACTTGTCCTGGAACTCTATCCGTCTGGGCGAGCCGGACTGATTTTTATTCTTGGCAAGCAGTGCTACTGTCACTACCGCCTAGCCTGACAAGATGTTACACCAAGCAGTGTTGTTACACCTCGTATACCAAACGCACCCAGCAAGCGTTACACAGAAAAAACCCTTTAAATTCAGTTAATTACCCATGGCTGCCACACCAGTTACACGCGTTACACCAGATTTAATAGGTACCCGCCCCACTCCCCATTAGTAACGAGCGCCATCCGCGAGCAGCACCCAGCGAGAGCCTAGGGCCCCTGAGTCGATTAGAGAGACACGGGGTCGGAAACCCGCGGGATCGTGGTAGCGGCAGGCGGTCCAACTTACTGAAATTTCAGGCACTGAAATTGAAATGATTTCTCAGAAAGAGAGGCTTCGTTACCGCATTGGTAATAGTGACAGTCCATCCCCGGAGAGATAGGGCAAATGCACTGGTGAACCTCAGTTCACCGAGTTCACCTGTTCACTAAGCTGGCACCTTTTCCTCTAACTCGATCCCGCGGGTTTCCGACCCCGTATCAACCCATTCGTCCCAGGGTCCCCAGCAGGTCTGCCATGTGGGATCATCTCTATAAACCCCGCGCTCAGACTAAGGAAAGAAGATGCTCATCGACTTTAATGAAGTGACTTACCATCAGGACTGGGAGTGCTTTGCTATGGCCTTCGTCGAGATTCTGGGGCTGGATATAGAGGCGCGATGTGCGGTAGGACCAGACGGCGGTAGGGATTTCATCGCATCCGAGAATGTGCGCTTTGGTGGTAAATATCGCTGGCTGGTGAGCTGTAAACACCGTAGCAGTGGGACCATTGGCAGTAGTGATGATGAGGCTAAGGATCACCGACTCAGAGAATTTCAATGCAATGGATTCATGTTCGTCTACAGCCGACCGCTCACCTCGGGATTGCTACAATCCTTTGAACGCGTTCAAGCGAATACTGGTGCTGGGCTCAAGATTTTCACTGATCGCGAAATCGAATCGACACTCGTAGGAAGCCCTGATTTTTATCTTTTGATTCGTCAATATTTCCCTAAATCTTGGGAGCGTCTGGCCCCTGCTCTTCAAAGTAATGACTGTGATTGTGGGCATACGGCGGGCAATATTTATCTGATTCCATTTACAGATCCCCGGACACGGCAGGTCGAACACCAACTCTGCTGCGACTACTGTGGATCGCATACCACTGAAGCTATGAGCAGGGAAAACGTACATTACGGACAACCAATTCTGATTCACCCTGAGCCCTACTGAACACGCGACTAAACCTGGGCTAATCAGCTAGCGATCAGAATTATGTATCCCTACTTGTATCCCAATGCTTAAAATAGCTCTGCAGGCCTCAGCCCATATGGAACACTCCAGTCTCCCTCGGGCACCAAAATTAAGAAAGGTCTTGCGAAGCAAGGCCTTTTTTTTCGCCTGAAGAAACACCCCGCCCCCCCTGTAGGAGCTGCCGAAGGCTGCGATCTTTTGATCTTGCTCTTCTCTTCCACCCTTAACCCCGCTCGACCCTTTCACAAGGACCCGACCATGGAATCACACCTGGAAACCGTCGCCCTCTACTCCCTCAAACTCGCCTACGAAACCGAAGACCAAAGCCCGATTCTGCGTGATGACCTGGTGATGGGTGATTACCAGCGGGATGTGTTTGAGCTTCTGGTGCGGCGTGGAGATGTTGAGGGGATTCAGGTGAAGGTGGGTGAGTGTGTGGGGTTGGCGTTGGACGCGGTTGGGGGTGTGGAGAAGCCGTTGGGGCGGGAGTTGGGGAGGTTGGTGGGGGAGTTTGCCGAAACTCAAACGATGTCGCAGCTTGATGGTCCGCTCATCGCACTTAGGGACTATCTGAAAGACATTCAATAAATCAAGGTTGGTTTGGTCTCACCAGCTTCCCATTCCGTCACGCGAGCCGGTTTCACGGGTAGCTTTTTTGCCACTTGCTCAGTGGAAAGGCCTGCTCGCTCTCGAGACCATGTAAGCAGGCTGGGATCGACTAGGGCGGCTTGGCTCATGGGATGACAGGCAATTCAGATGGGGTCAGTAAGGGTTGGCGCACATATCTAAAAGATACGTCGGCTTGGTGCTGATTCCCGTTATCTGGCATTACCGTTCTCCTTGGCGATGAAAGGTCTGATGGCAGCGACTAGAGATTAGTAGAGCTTCTGAAATGAGGCGACCAGATGGAGCGCGCGATTATGATTGAAATCCGCGACGACCCGAAGCGCAAAAATGTAACCCGGTGACGGATGGCATTGGCATATTTAAAGGGCTTCACACTCGATGGACCGGCAAACATTTACACGCATTCTGGAAGGTTGCGGTAAACGGATGTGCACGATACCCTCCCACCCGTCGCTGCAAATTCAGCGACCGGGCTTGGTAACCCGAGGTAAATCACTGCGTAACAGCGCCATGCTTTCGCAGGCGTTTTTTTTCGCCTGCGGTCTGCGTCATGGCGGCTGTGCGTGGGACGTCTTCGGACGTGCCGGTTTCCTTGATTTCCCGGTTTACCAACCTGCGCACAGCTGCCGCCCATTCGCTTGGTAACGAATGCGGCAGCTCCTTGTTGTATCAAATCAGGGAGTTAGATATGCGCAATAGAAATCCGTACAAAACCTGCCCTTCCCCCCTACGCAATCCCCAATCGCGTCCCCCCCTCTCCCATTGCCTCTCCCTCACCGGAGGTGGCCAATGACCGAGCAACCCGAACTCAAAACCATCGGCCTGACACCCGCGATCTATTGCGCGGATCAACCGCTGTTCCATGTCACTCGCGACGTTCCGCTGGGTGATGCGTTGAGCATGGCTTCCGATTTTCTGTTTCTTGCCAAGGCGCTGACCA
>NZ_JABFMP010000020.1 GCF_013359595.1 Pseudomonas sp. C1C7
CCCCGGATGAATGCCGGAGCGAAGGGATCCCGAGCCTTGGCGAGGGACCGAACGTTGGGGCAAGACTTTTTGGTTACTTTTGGGGCGTTTGCCAAAAGTGACCCGACCGTCAGGGCGGAACCGAAAGTCGCGGCGCCCGCAGCAATGGATATGCACACAACCTAAAAAGCTCGCGAGCAAGCCCGCTCCCACAGTGGGTCTGGGTACATTCGGGAAATCAGGTCGGCCACCAGAGCTCCCACAGGTCATGAGGTGAAACCCGCCCTATCAATGCCCCCAGATCAACGCCTCAGTCCACCCCAACTCCGCAAAATCCTCCGCCCGCAACCCGGCCTCCCCCTCACAGAAAAACTCATCCAGCTGCGGCGGCTTCACCGACGTACCGCTGAGCATCGCATGCACCTGCCCCCGATGATGAATCTGATGCTCGAACAGATGCGACAGCAAACGCAGCCGACTGTCGTTTTGCGGCATATCCCGAGCGATAGTCACCACCTTGACCAGATCCACATCACGCATCTGCTCACAATAGGCAATCAGCCGCCGATCGACCTGAGCCTGCTCGTGCCTGAGCGCCAAGGCATCAACCACCGGCTCGTCCTCCTTGAAAAACACATAGCAGTCAGGATGCGGACTATCCCCCCGCAACTCCCGCTCCAGCGCATCCACATAGAACCGGTCGCAAGTCAGAATGTGATTGAGCGTCGCCCGAATACCGGGAAAGAAACTCACACGCGGCGCTGTCAGATCAGCCGCACTCAACTGACTCCAGGCCTTGGCCAGTCGATGATTGGCCCAGGCATTCTGATACGCCATGGTCAGCAAATGGTGGGACAGCGGTTGACTCATGCTGATGCCTCCTGAACGGCTGAGCCTCATGCCTGCGCAAAACGCTCCAGCTGCATCTCCTGCAAGCGACTGAGGGTGCGGCGAAACGGAAATTCCAGATAGCCTTCGGTGTAGAGCGACTCCATTGGCACGCGGGCCTCGAGATACAGCGGCACCTTGCGGTCGTAACACTCGTCCACCAGGGCAATGAAGCGCCGCACACCGTCATCATGCACCGACAACTGCGGCAATTCGCGATCCCCGGCCTCGATGCGCTCCGCGCCATCTTCAGTGCCTCGGGCAATACGCCCTTCGCGCTTTTGCGCACTCAGATTGGGCACGTCACCCAGCAGAATCGCCCCGTAGGTGTCACACAACGACATGAAATCCATCGCGGCAAACGGCTGCTCACACAGATCGGCGTATCGACACCAGAGCACGGACTGGCTCGCCTGCACCACCTCCAGCGAGCGATAGCCGACCTGCACCGGCTCGCGGGAAACCGTTTGCCCCACCGTCAACAGCCTGAACACGTCATCCAGGGCGCTCGCCTGCCCCGGCTCGACCACCCAGTAACGCTGCAGGCCCTGCCCCGGATGCAGCCGATGGTCTTCACCGCCATCCACCGCAATCACCTGCATGTGTTGCTTGATCGCCGCGATAGCCGGCAGGAAGCGATCACGATTGAAGCCATCGGCGTACAACTGCTCCGGTGGCAGGTTGGAGGTGCAGACCACCACCACGCCTTCCTCGAACATCACCTGGAACAGTCGGCCGAGAATGATTGCGTCGCCGATGTCGTTGACGAACAGCTCGTCGAAGCACAGCACCCGCACCTCCGCGCTCAGTTCACGGGCCAGGGCCTTGAGCGGGTCGGCGGTGCCGGTGAGCTGGAACGAGCGCTGATGCACCCAGCCCATGAAGTGGTGAAAGTGCTGACGCCGGGCCGGGACGCGCAGGGTTTGATAGAACTGGTCCATGAGCCAGGTCTTGCCACGCCCCACCGGACCCCAGAGATAAACGCCGGTGATCGGCCTGCGACCTTCATGCAGCGCTTCGTGGCATTTCTGCAACGCCCAGACGGCGTGTTCCTGGGCTTCGTCCTGGACGAAGCCCTTCTGTTCGATGGCGTGCTGCCACGCACTCAGGGGGGAGTCGACATTCATGGGCGGCAGTATAGCCCTGAAGAATCCGCCGAATGACACCCGAGAGCCTTGACCTTATAAATGATTAGAATCATATTTTTATATGTCGATAAACATTTATAAGCCGTTCTCTCAGGAGTCATCCCATGCACTACAAAGTTTTCGGCCGTAAAACCGGCCTGCGGGTTTCCGAACTGGCTCTGGGCGCCGGCAATTTCGGCACCGGCTGGGGCCATGGCGCCGAGCGTGACGAAGCCAAGCGCATTTTCGATGGCTACCTGGAAGCCGGCGGCAACTTCATCGACACCGCCAACGGTTATCAGGGCGGCCAGTCCGAAGCCATGCTCAGCGAATTCATCGCCGCCGAACGGGATCGCCTGGTCATCGCCACCAAGTACACCGTGGGCACGACGCCGGCCGCGGGCATTGCCCACACGGGCAACAACCGCAAGAACATGGTGCGCGCCGTCGAGGAGAGCCTGAAGCGCCTGAACACCGATCACATCGATCTGTTCTATGCGCACATGAGCGATGGCGTGACGCCGATGGAGGAGATCCTCCGTGGATTCGACGATCTGGTCCGGGCCGGCAAGATCCATTACGCGGGGCTGTCGAATTTCCCCGCGTGGCGCATTGCCCGCGCCGATCTGCTGGCGCAAGTGCGCGGGTTTGCGCCGATTGCGGCGATCCAGGTCGAGTACAGCCTGGCCGAACGCACGGCCGAACGTGAGCAACTGCCGATGGCCGAAGCCCTGGGCCTGGCCGCGACCCTGTGGTCGCCGCTGGGAGGCGGCTTCCTCACCGGCAAGTATCGCAACGCCGAGGGCGACAACCGCGCGAGCAAACTGGGGATGCTGGTCCATGCGGAAAAAAGCGCCCGGGAAACCGCCCTGCTCGACACCCTGCTGCTGATTGCCGCGGAACTGGCGGCCAGCCCGACCCACGTGGCCATCGCCTGGCTGCGCGAACAGGCCAGGCGCTCGCCGACCGCGCTGATCCCGATTCTCGGCTCGCGCACGCGGGAGCAGCTGGATGCGACGTTGGGGGCGTTGGATGTGCAACTGAGCAGCGATCAGTTGGCGCGCCTGGACAGCGTCAGCCAGGTGGCCAAGGGCGTTCCCCATGAAACCCTGGCCGGGTCGGCGGTGCGGTTCAGTGGTGGTGTCACCCTGGATCTGCCGGTCATCCCGGTAGCCTGATGTAGGAGCTGCCGAAGGCTGCGATCTTTTGATCTTGCTCTGGAAAATCAAAAGATCGCAGCCTCGTTGCACTCGACAGCTCCTACAGGGGGTTCATTTCCCCATTTCAGCGGTCGACCTTATGTTTCGCGGCATACAAACACAGCATCTCCATCGCCAGCGTCGCCGCCGCCAATGAGGTGATGTCCGCGTTGTCATAGGCCGGCGCAACCTCCACCACGTCCATCCCCACCAGATTGATCCCGCGCAAGCCGCCGAGGATCTCCAGCGCCTGCACCGTGCTCAAGCCACCACACACCGGTGTTCCGGTGCCCGGGGCGAACGCCGGGTCGAGGCAGTCGATGTCGAAGGTCAGGTACACCGGGTTGTCGCCGACCCGCGCGCGGATCGCCTCGACGATCGCGTCCACCCCACGCCGATGCACCTGGCGCGCATCGAGCACCTCGAAACCCTGATGATCGTCATTGGTGGTGCGCAAACCGATCTGCACCGAGCGCGCCGGATCGACCAGCCCTTCTTTCGCCGCATGCCAGAACATGGTGCCGTGGTCGATGCGCTTGCCCTCTTCGTCCGGCCAGGTGTCGCTGTGGGCGTCGAAATGGATCAGCGACAGCGGGCCATGCTTGCGGGCGTGAGCCTTGAGCAGCGGATAGGTGATGAAGTGGTCGCCGCCGAAGGTCAGCATCGCGCTGCCTGCATTGAGGATGTGCTCGGCGTGGGCTTCGATGCATTCCGGGGTCGCCTGCGGCGAGCCGTAGTCGAAGTCGCAATCACCGAAGTCCACCACCGCCAGATGATCGAACGGATCGAAGGTCCAGGGCCAATGGCGTTCCCAGGCGATCCCGGTGGACGCGGCACGAATGCCCCGCGGTCCGAAACGCGCGCCGGGACGGTTGCTGGTGGCAGTGTCGAACGGCACGCCGCTGACCGCCACATCGACGCCGCGCAGGTCGCGGCTGTAACGACGACGCATGAAGCTGGTGATGCCGGCATAGGTACTTTCGGCGGCCGTGCCGTACAGGCTGTCGCGGGTCATGGCCTGATCGTTTTGCATCGGGACTTCCATCACGGTTCTCCTTCTTGTTAGTGGGCAGTTACGGTTGGCGGCTGCGGAACGTGGTCCAGACGCGGGTGCGCTGGCGCATGTCCTTGAGGTTCATGGTGCGGTCCGCATACAACCGGTCACGCACGTCGGCGGGCGGATAAATGTCCGGATCGTTGCGCACCGCCTCGTCCACCAGCGGCGTAGCGGCCTGGTTGGCGGTGGCGAAAAACAGGGTGTTGGTCAGCGCGGCCACGGATTCGGGACGCAGCATGAATTCGATGAACTTGCGCGCAGCTTCCGGGTGCGGCGCGTCCTTGGGGATCGCCAGGTTGTCCTGCCACACCAGGGTGCCTTCCCTGGGAATCCGATAGGCGACCTCGAACGGCTTATTGGCCTTGCGCGCCTGGTCGGCGGCCATGCTGGCATCGCCGTTGTAGGCCAGCGCCAGGCAGACGCTGCCATTGGCCAGGTCATTGATCTGCCGGCCGCTGGCCACGTACAGCACCGAGGGTTGCAGTTGATGCAACAAGGCCTGGGCCGCCTCGAGGTCGTTCTTGTCGGTGCTGTAGGGATCCTTGCCCAGGTAATGCAGGGCCAGGCCGATCACTTCCTGGGGCGAGTCGATGATTGCGATGCCGCAATCCTTGAGCATGCTGGCGTATTCGGGTTTGAACAGCAGATCCAGGCTGTTGAGCGGCGCATCCGGCAGGCGTTTGCGCACCGCTTCGACATTCATCCCCAGGCCCAGGGTGCCCCATGTGTAAGGCACGCCATATTGATTGCCCGGATCGACCGCTGCGAGCTTCTCCAGCAGGTCCGGGTCGAGGTTGGCGTACCCCTTGAGGCCTTCATGGGGAATGGCTTTCAGGGCGCCGGCCGCCAATCCACGGGCCAGCACGCTGGAGGACGGCACCACCACGTCGTAGCCGCTGCCGCCGGTCAGCAGCTTGGTTTCCAGCACTTCCGGCGCGTCGAAGGTGTCGTAGCGCACGTGAATGCCGGTTTCCTGCTCGAAGCGCTGCAGGGTTTCGGGGGCGACGTAATCGGCCCAACTGTAGAGATTGACCACCTGCTCTTCGGCGACAGCCATGGCGGACAGGGTGAGGAGTAACGCAGGAGCACAGAGCTTGAATACGGGAGCCATGACAACCACCTGACCAGAGAAAGTGGTTGCAGCATGCAATGTCCGATACATTGTTGAAATATCAAGTTAATTAACCTGACATTATCCCGGAGTAATGTGAATGCTCGGCCAATTCCACGATCTGGACCTGCAACTGCTGCGCCTGTTCGTCAGCGTGGTGGAGTGCGGCGGTTTCAGTGCGGCGCAAGGTGAACTTGGCTTGAGCCAGTCGAGCATCAGCCAGCAGATGGCCAAACTGGAAACCCGCCTCGGCTATCGGCTGTGCAGCCGTGGCAAGGGCGGCTTCAAGATCACCCCCAAGGGCGAGCAGTTGCTCAGCGCCACCCGTGGGCTGTTCCAATCCATCGAGGCGTTCCGGCATCAGTCCAACGGCGTGGCCGGGCGTTTGATCGGCGAGGTGCGACTGGGGTTGTCCGAAGCGCTGGATCAGACGGTGCTGCAACGGGTGGCCGAGGCGATCGGACGCTTTCGCCAGCGCGACGAATCGGTGCGCATCGAGCTGATGAGCACCATGCCCGGCGAAATGGAGCGCCTGCTGCTGCAACAGCGCCTGGACCTGGCCATCGGTTACTTCTCCCAGGCGCAAAGTGCGTTCGACTACCGGGAACTGTTCACTGAAACCCAGCACCTGTATTGCGCGGTCGGCCATCCGCTGTTCGATAACCCGGCGCCGGATGACCAGGCCCTGCAAGCCTGCGACCGGGTCGACCACCCCTACCGCTTCCTGCGCAGCGACGAGCCGTTCCAGGGCAAATTATCCTCGGCGCGGGCGGAACAGGTCGAAGGCACCCTCGCCTTCATCCTGTCCGGCAAGCACATCGGCTACCTGCCCGAACACTTTGCCCGGGGCTGGGCGGACAAGGGTCTGCTGCGGGTGGTGCGGCGTGAGGGTATGAGTTTTGACGTGGCGTTTCATCTGGCCCGGCATCGGGCGCAAGTGCCGGGGGATGCGCAGAAGGCGTTCGAGGAGGATTTGTTGGCGGCGTTTGCCTGAGAAGATCAAGAGATCGCAGCCTTCGGCAGCCCCTACACCGATCTCCTGTAGGAGCTGCCGAAGGCTGCGATCTTTTGATCTGTTGTTTTGCCGTTACCGGACTGTTCTGGCATCCTGCGCCTCCTTTTTCCGACCCCGGCCCCGCCACCCGGCACGCAATCACATGACCTCCCCTGAAAAAAACCTGCGCCACAACGACCTGATCTACGGTCTCGAAGACCGCCCGCACCTGACCGCCACCGTGTTCGCTGCCCTGCAGCACGTGCTCGCCAGCTTCGTCGGGATCATCACCCCCACCCTGATCATGGGCAGTGCCCTGGGCCTGCAAAGCGAAATTCCGTACCTGATCAGCATGGCGCTGTTCGTGTCCGGCCTGGGCACCTTCGTCCAGGCGCGGCGTTTCGGGCCGGTGGGCTCGGGGCTGTTGTGCCTGCAAGGCACCAGTTTTTCGTTCATCAGCGTGATCCTCAGCGCCGGCTTCATGGTCAAGGCCCGGGGCGGCGGTACCGATGAAATCCTCTCGACCATCTTCGGCGTGTGCTTCTTCGCCGCGTTCATTGAAGTGGTGCTGAGCCAGTTCATCGGCAAACTGCGGATGCTCATCACCCCGGTGGTGACCGGCACCATCATCACCCTCATGGGCCTGTCGCTGATCAAGGTGGCCATGACCGACATCGCCGGCGGCTTCGGCGCCACCGACCTTGGCGCCGCCAGCCACCTGGGCCTGGCCGCGCTGGTACTCGGGGCCATCGTGGTGCTGAACCGGGTCGACGTGCCCTTCCTGCGCCTGGGTGCGATCGTCATCGGCCTGACCCTGGGCTACTTCGTCGCCTGGCTGCTGGGCGTCGTCGATTTCGCCAACATGCCCGAGGTGCCGCTGATGAGCGTGCCGGTTCCGTTCAAATACGGCTTCTCCTTCGATTGGGTGGCGTTCGTGCCGGTGGCGGTGATTTTCCTGGTGTCGCCTCTGGAAGCGGCCGGTGACCTCACCGCCAACTCGATGATTTCCCGCCAGCCGGTCAAAGGCCCGCTGTACATCCGCCGGATCAAGTCCGGCTTGCTGGCCGACGGCCTCAACTCGGCCATGGCGGCGGTGTTCAACAGCATGCCGATGGTGACCTTCGCCCAGAACAACGGGGTGATCCAGCTGACCGGTGTGGCCAGCCGTTACGTGGCGTTTTTCATCGCAGGGCTGCTGGTGCTGCTGGGCCTGTTCCCGATGATCGGCGCGGTACTGCAACTGATGCCCAAGCCGGTACTGGGCGGCGCGGAGCTGGTGATGTTCGGCACCGTGGCCGTGGCCGGCATCAAGATCCTCGCCGAAGCCGGCCTGCATCGGCGCAACATGCTCATCGTGGCAATTTCCATCGGCATGGGCCTGGGCGTGGCGGCGGTGCCGGAAGTGCTGCGCGAACTGCCCAAGGCGCTGCATAACATTTTCGAATCGCCGATCACCGTCGGCGCGCTGTGCGCTATCGTTCTTAATATCTTCCTGCCCGAAGAATTCATCGAGCTGGAAGAAGACGATTTCGATCCGGAAGCCTCGATTCTGCAGGTCATGGAAAATCCGGATGTCCCGGCCAAGGGTGAACCCGCGACACCGCCCGGTGTCGCAACCGTGAACCGCTAGACAGCGCTCAAGGGCTGAGCCGCTGGCGGTTCAGCCCTTTTTACTGACGAGAGCCTGTTCATGCGCAGCCTTCACGCGATTTTCCTTTCCACGCTGTTGCTAGCCTTGGGCGCCTGCGCCACCTATCCCAACAACGACCCGCTGAACATCAACGTGGTCGGTATCCAGCCGATGCAAAGCCAGGACATGGAAGTACGGTTTGCCGTGAAAATCCGCGTGCAAAACCCCAACGGCACCAACATCAATTACAACGGCGTGGCGCTGGACCTGGACATCAACGGCCAACCGTTCGCCTCTGGTGTCAGCAACGAATCCGGTTTCGTCGGTCGCTACTCCGAAGCGGTGCTGACCGTGCCGGTAAGCGTCTCGGCGTTTTCGGTACTGCGCCAGACCTATGGCCTGAGCCAGATGCAGACCTTTCACAACATGCCTTACGTGCTGCGCGGAAAACTGGCCGGCGGCCTGTTCGGCACGCGGCGCTTCGTCGACAGTGGCCAGGTCAGCATTCCCGGCCCGATGACCGGGAGCCGCTGAACCCTGCTCCTTCTATGGAATGCGATCAAATGTGGGAGCGGGCTTGCTCGCTCCCACAGTGGTTATGCGTTGAATTTCACACCCGGCTTGGCCCGCTCATCCACCGTCAGCTCGAACACATCCGGCCGCGCATAGTGCCCGACTACGTCGTAGTCATAGCGCGCACGCACCAGTTCATCCGTGTCGATCTCGGCACTGATTAATCCGCGCTCTCCCCGCAATGGCCCGGCCAGGACATCGCCCATAGGCCCCACGATCACACTGCCCCCGGCAATCAACGGCCGATCCGCCGGCCAGTTGGCCACTTCCAGCCCCAGGTCCCGCGGCGAATCCTGGACCTGACAGGCGCTGACCACAAAACAGCGCCCCTCATGGGCAATGTGACGCATGCTGACCTGCCACATTTCCCGCTCGTCCACCGTCGGCGCGCACCAGACTTCCACGCCCTTGGCGTACATCGCGGTGCGCAGCAGCGGCATCATGTTCTCCCAGCAGATCACCGCGCCGATGCGCCCGACCGGGCTGTCGATCACCGGCAGCGTCGAGCCATCGCCCTTGCCCCAGATCAGCCGCTCCGTACCGGTGGGCATCAGTTTGCGGTGCTTGCCCACCAGTCCCGCAACAGGATCGAAATACAGCGCGGTGCAGTGCAAGGTGCTGCCCGCCCGCTCAATGACACCGATCACCAGATTGGCCCCGGTGCGCGCCGACAGCCCCGCCAACGCCTCGGTTTCCACGCCGGGCACGTCGATGGCATTGGCGAAATAACGGGCAAACGCCTCGCGCCCTTCCGGCAGGCGATAACCCAGTTGCGTGCCAAACCCCTCGCCTTTCGGATAACCACCCAGCAGCGCCTCGGGCATTACCACCAAGGCAGCGCGGGATTCGATGATTGCGTTTTCATAAGACAGGATCTGTTCAAGGGTCTCGGCCTTGCCGCCGGGCAAGGCGCCGATTTGCAGTGCGGCAACGATTGACTTGGCCATCTCGGTAACTCCATTGGCATCAGGTGTTGCTCATTCTCCGGCGCCAGCTGATCATGAATAAAGCCCTGTTCACTGCTGAATGATATGAACCAAATGAATATCACCGACATCGACCTCAACCTGCTCAAAGTCTTCGAAGCCCTGCACGAGGAGTCCAGCGCCAGCCGCGCCGCCCTGCGCCTGGGCGTGACGCAGTCGGCGGTCAGCGCGGCGTTGCGCCGGTTGCGCGAGGTGTATGGCGACCAGTTGTTCGTGCGCACCGGCCGCGGACTGGCGCCCACCCTCAAGGCCAATCAACTCAAGCCCGTGGTCAGTGATGCGCTGAACAAATGCCGACAAAGCCTGGCCATGGTCGACCCGGATGCCAGCCATTACGAGGGCCGCTCCGTGACACTCCCGCACCGACAAAAATATTGGACTTTTTGCCCATTTTTCTGCGTTTAAATCCAGAAAAAGACAGAAACCGCGAACTTTGGGTCGCCCCATGACAGAATTCATGGAATATGCGTCGGCAAGGTCGCAAAAGATGGACTATTTGTCGTGGCGGATGCTGGCGTCACCTTCCCGCTATCGATAGAAGGCGTACTTATCGGCCACTGGTTTTTTTGGTTCTTGATTTAGTCGGGGCTGCGGGTTTGTTGAATCGTTGCAACTGACTATCAAGCGTGTCCGCGCGGGCCTGCTGCACTGCGGCCTGCTGCTGAGCCTGAGTCAGCTCCTCCAGTTTGGTATTCAGGCGCAGTTGCAGTTGGTCTAACTGCTGCACCAGTTCTTTGTTCTTGCGTGCACCGTCTTTGGTCTCTTCCCGGGCGCGATCGACCTCCCGGTGCGCACGATCCTCCACGCCGCGTACGTAGGTTTCTTGGGTAGCTCGTTCCTGCTCAGCTTTCTGCTGTAACGCTTGGAGGTCCTGCTGGAGCTGATGACTCTGCTTTTGAGCTTCGTCCCGCTGACGCTGCAAGCTGTCGCGTTGCTGATGCAAGTCATCTATCTGGGTCTGACGCTGTTCTAGGAGCAATTCCAGGTCTGCTAACCGTGTTTCTACTAGCTGCCGCCCCGCGACGGCTTCGGCTGCATGCTGCCTGAACTTTGCAGAATCTTTTTGGGCCTGGTCTTCGACACTGGCAATGCGGTCCCGCTCAGTGTCCAGCACTCGACGCTGCTCATCCAGAGTTTGCTCGGCGACGCCTAGCGCCAGATTAATCGCCTGCTGCCAGATCGTGACAAACGCCTGAGCCACCTGCCCTGGCAGTTCTGGCAAGCGCGTCTCGCCTTTCATTCGGGCGGCCAAGTGCTTCCACCAATCATCGAGCAGGCTGCCAACCCGAGCCGGGCTGCCGCGCCCCAGTTCCTGCCGCACCCGTTCCACGGTTGGGCGTTCGCCGCGGGCCAGCACAGCATCTGCCGCTGCGAATACCTCATGCTCTGGGACTCCTACAGTCATGGGTCGACTCCTGCTATATTGTGTCTGATAACGGTTAGTTATCCGAGATCATTTTTTGGAATATACGGAAATAATACGGTGGACGTATCAAAATTCGATAATCAGTTTACCCGCACCGACATAAATTCTGGACTATTGGCCCGGTTTTGAGCATGTAAAAACCCATTGCGGACACAAACCCTAGACTTTTCGTCGCTTAACAACAAGAATCACGTACTTTCAGTAGTTTCAGACAGAAATTATGGAATTTCGATCGCCAAGATGTTCTTTCTAGCTTGTTGCACTTTCTCAAGAGGCGCCGCCCTCTGAGATAATACAACGGAAAAAATTACACCACGGGCTAAATCGTCTCATATAAGATGCACGCATTTTGGATGATAGATTGTACGGCACCTGCCGCCCCATATGAGTATCGGATATTATGATTAGTTTCAAGTCCACCCAGCTCAACGTACGAAGCTACCAAAATCAAGACGAACAGAACGTAATCAATCTTATTTTGAAGATCCAGCGCGAAGAATTTGATATAGATATAACAGTTGATGACCAACCAGACCTCAAATCGATACCCAGTTTTTATCAAAACGGTATAGGGGGGTTTTGGGTCGCCACAATCGACGATAATGTTGTAGGAACTATCGCCTTAAAGGATATTGGCAATGGCCGAGGAGCCTTGCGAAAGATGTTTGTGGACGCTTCTGTCCGAGGAACAGCTCATGGCATCGCAGCATTTCTGTTGCGCAGGTTGTTAGATGACAGCATTCCTCGTGGGGCAAAGCGGCTTTACTTGGGAACTACTGAAAAATTCGTTGCTGCACATCGTTTTTACGAGAGAGAGGGATTTGAAAAAATTGAAGAGACCGATCTCCCGACAAGCTTCCCGCGCATGATTGTAGATACTAGATTTTACGAACTTAATTTAACAAAACGAAACAAGTTTGCCGGAATAGAATAATAGCTGCTATTAGCCTTTAAATAGTCCATGCCGATCGGGACCCTGACTCCTCCTGCCACGCAGTAGGTGAGCGATCTACTGAAAAAAGCTAAAAGATGCTGATCTGCGAAGACGTTGGGAGGTGCGAATGGTCGCTTGTATCTTGGGCTACGGATCGGAATGCTCCGATTGACTGAGAAGTTCCAGAGATCATTTTGACTGATCCAGATTTAGCCTCTAAAAAACCGCGCCAGGACATCGCTTGTTGAGTATTCGGGTGGGTCAACGATTTTCGGCGACTGGGTCAAAGCCGCATAAGCGCCAACAGCCTACCTGAATGATGGTGCCGTGCCCATCCACAACAACCCGGTGGAGAATACGATCAGGCCATGGGCGCTTGGGCGCTTCAACTGGTTGTTCGCCGGGTCTCTGCGCAATGACAAACGAACGCCAGCGATTATGAGTTTAATCCAGTGGGCACGCAGGAACGGGTATGATCCGTACACGTATCTCAAAATGTGCTGACTCGATTGCCGACGCAGAAAGCCGGTGAGATTGAGCATCTACTACCGCATCAGTGGATGGCTGGCTTATCAGAGCAAGGCATATTCCCTCTACGCGTACGATAGATGGGCAAAACCCCTAGATTTTCCATGTCCCTCCCTGCCGTTGGCTAGATATTCTTAACCGAGCCAAGATTTTCTTAAAATTTGGGCCGACTACTCAGAAAATATTAACCTAAATGGCAGCACAGCCACTATTTGGTAACCGCCTGGCCAATACTTGACGACTTGGCTATGAACGGCTTGGGATAAGAGCATCGTTGGCGCACGAAAATCCTGACGATAGGGACGATCGCGTCGCTTAGAATTACGCGGACACCATCGCCCTTAATTCTGGATATCGGTAGGTCTGTTCGCCGTCCGGTTACACTGCTGCGACCCTCTTGAGCCAGCGGCATTTGAGGCGAACATTTTCCAATCGTAAGCCTTCGGCCGTAAGGGGCCGGTGAACACACCTTCCGAGCCCGGCCCATAAGGACGATTGTGTCCGCGTATTTTTAAGCGGACGCAATTGCCCTTAACGCCAGGATCACCATGCGCCAACGTAAGTCATACCCGAAATCCTTCAAAACCCAAGTCGTCCAAGAGTGTGAGCAGCCCGGAGTTTCCGTGGCCGCGATTGCGATGAGGCACGGGATCAACGCCAATGTCGTTCGTCGGTGGATACCGCTGTTCCGCGATCAACAGGCAGTCGCACTGCCAGCTTTTGTTCCTGTGAAAGTCGCGCCGGTCGCCCCCAAACTAAAGGCTCAAGCGTCGGCGATCATCGAGCTTCTGCTTGGCGAGCAATCGATTTGCGTGAAGTGGCCAGCTTCCGACCCTGAAGGTTGCGCCCGCTTTATCCGGGGGCTTGCCCTGTGATCCGCATCGACTCCATCTGGCTGGCCACCGAACCGATGGACATGCGAGCGGGCACCGAGACCGCACTAGCCAGGGTGATCGCGGTGTTCGGTGCGGCGCAGCCACACTGTGCTTATCTGTTCGCCAACCGCCGCGCCACTCGGATGAAAGTGTTGGTGCATGACGGCTTCGGGATCTGGCTGGCGGCGCGCCGGTTAAACCAGGGCAGATTTCACTGGCCAGGCATTCGCCACGGCGCTGAAATGGAGCTGGATACCGAACAACTTCAGGCGTTGGTGTTGGGGCTGCCATGGCAACGTGCGGCCTCCGGTGGCGCGATCATACTGCTTTAACCGCAGCCATTAGCCTATCGGTCTATCGCCGTGAACGGCACGCTCTGGCAAAATCCGCGGCATGACTTCTTCGCCCAATCTCGACCAAATGTCCCCTGACCAACTGCGGGCCTTGGCCGCGCAGCTGCTCTCGCAAGTCGAAACCATGGGCAAGACGGTCGAGACAATGGGTAAGAAGATCAACCGCGATCAAACGGTTATCGAGAAGCTGACCCACGAGATCACCCAACTCAAGCGCTTGAAGTTTGCCAAGCGCAGCGAGCAGATGAATCCTGAGCAGGCCAGCTTGCTCGATGACCTGATCGATACCGATATCGCGGCGATTGAAGCCGAGCTTCAAGCCTTGCAAACAGCTCCCGCAGCGACTGAAAAAAAGCAGAAGCCCAAGCGTACGGCGTTACCGGCAGAGTTTCCACGCACACTGATTCATCACGAGCCGGAGAACACTCACTGCCCATGTGGCTGCGCACTCAAGCGCATTGGTGACGATGTCAGCGAGAAGCTGGACTACACGCCCGGCGTATTTACCGTTGAACGCCATGTCCGTGGCAAGTGGGTCTGCAATGACTGCGAAACATTGATCCAGGCACCAGTTCCGGCGCAGGTCATTGATAAGGGCATCCCGACCGCCGGGTTGCTGGCCCACGTCATGATCGCCAAGTTTGCCGATCATCTGCCGCTGTTCCGACAGGAATCAATTTTCGATCGGGCCGGCTTGGCGATTCCCCGTTCCACGTTGGCCCAATGGGTGGGCATGACGGGCGTGCAGTTGCAGCCCCTGGTCGATGGACTGCGTGACGTAGTGCTCGGTCAGCAGGTTATCCATGCCGATGAAACACCAGTGCAGATGCTCGCGCCAAGGACAAAGAAAACCCACCGATCTTATGTCTGGGCATATGCCACCAGCCAGTTCTGCGAAACAGCGGCGGTCGTCTACGATTTCAGCCCCAGCCGCGCCGGCGAGCATGCGCGCAAATTCCTGCAAGGCTGGAAGGGTAAGCTAGTCTGTGATGATTTTGGTGGCTACAAGGCCAGTTTCGAACTCGGCGTGACCGAGATCGGCTGCATGGCCCATGCAAGGCGCAAGTTCTTCGAGCTGCACGCCACCAACAAGAGCATGCTAGCCGAACAGGCCCTTCGCTATATCCAGTTGCTGTACGAAATCGAGAGCGAAGTCCGCGACCTGGAACCAGGGTTACGGCATCGAATACGGCAAGAAAAAGCCGTACCAGTGATGGCTACGCTGCATGCCTGGATGATCGCCCAGCGTGATCTCGTGCCGGAAGGTTCGGCTATTAGCAGAGCCCTGGATTACAGCCTGAAACGCTGGGCAGCGCTGTCGCGCTACCTCGATGACGGGGCCGTACCCATAGACAACAATTGGGCGGAGAACCAAATCCGGCCGTGGGCTCTTGGGCGCAAAAACTGGCTCTTCGCAGGGTCGCTACGCAGCGGAAAACGGGCAGCGGCGATCATGAGTTTGATCCAGTCGGCGCGGCTCAACGGACATGATCCGTATGCTTATCTGAAGGACGTTCTCACGCGGCTGCCGACGCAGCGGGCGTACGAGATTTCAAACCTGCTTCCGCATCAATGGGTGCCCAGATAACTAGGCAAGGTGTTTGAGCAAGCCTTGGTGAGCTAGAATGCCGGATGCATAGACCTCAAGGACGCGCGATGATATTGCAACACAGGCCAGTGAAGGCTGATGACATCAAAACTATCTGTAGCTTTCCCCTGAACGCTCAGGAACTGTTCTATATGTTCCCGAAAGCTCTATACCCTCTGACTGAAACTCAGCTGTCCAACGCTATCGCTCAACGATTCGACTCGACGGTTGTCGAGACGGGGAATAGCGTCATCGGCTTTGCTAACTTTTATCGGGCTGAAACGGGTGGAGTTTGCTGTATCGGCAATGTCATCGTTGCCCAAGAGGCACGAGGTAAAGGTGTGGCGACCTTCATCGTGGAGACGATGACCGCTCTGGCGTTCGACCGCTATGACGCCACAGAGGTGCGGATCTCTTGCTTCAATGAAAACACAGCAGGCTTGCTGCTTTACCCAAAACTAGGTTTCTTGCCCTTCGCTGTCGAAGAGAGAATTTCTCTGGATAGTCGTAGATCAGCACTCATCCATATGACCCGCAGCAGAGTGGGCCGACCATAATACTCACCTTGAGAGCCCGGTTAATGCAGCTGCCCTCGGGCAGTCAGTCGGCTGCTTTGTTTCTGGTGTACCAGTGATAAATGGGCTGCTCTGTACAGCCTAGGTAGCAAGGGGTGAGATTACCGGACGCTTACCTTCGGCCGCTCAAACGATGGTGTCCGCGTATTTTTTAAGGGGTGGCAATCGACCTGATCGAGAGGATTCCAAGCGTCAACGCAGCTCTAAGATGATAGTCAAGAGCAGCATCTTAGTGAGATGTGGGTGGATGTGAGGTCGCGGATCGGGCGGCGTCGAGTTTAGGAGCACAGCGTGGCGCCCATCTTGAGAGCTATGACAGACTGGCGGCGCCAGCTAATAGCATCTACCAGAAGCCGCGATATGCGGCATCTGAGAGCCGTTTACCTGCATCCAACTCGGCTTCGGCCTTGAAAAACTCGAACAGCTTGGGATCAAATTCCCAACTGCTGTCCGACTCAACAGCAATACCAAGATCCAGATTTAACGACTCTCGCCATTCTGTCACGCTCATGAATTTGGCCGCGTTGTTTTCCAGTGATCGCAACCTGCGAACGATTAGCGCAGTTCCACGCTGCGGTGGAGGCCAGTGCGCTTCATCCGCCCCCCACTGCAGCCAGCGAAGCATATCGGGCCATCGCAACGTCAACGCGATCCAGCGGGCATATTGTTTTTGATCCGGTGATCGCCAGGCAGGATCGCTGTTGCGTCGAGCCGTCCGCAGCGACAAATAGAAGCGAACGAGGTTAACCATTCGCTTCATTTCCCGCGGATTTCCCACAGAGTATGCAGCAGCCAAGCGTACTATTTCGCCGACATCACGGCTTTCAATGAACGTCGCAACGACCTCTGGAGGCAGTGGCAGTGCCTCCTTGGGTTCAATCTCTGAAGGATCAGCTATTTGACGCGCATGGCCTTCGTCACTTTCACGCATGGCTTGCCCGGTTAGAGCAGATCCGACGGGCATAGCAGGTTTTGCTTCAGGTTCTGGGCTGGTCAGCGCTGTGCCCACGAGATGACCAATGTAGCTATCAACGTGCCGGACTTCACAGGGAGGAATGGTAAAAGGTAACTGGATGAATTTATCCATGAATCGCCAGCCGAGTGGAACCGTGCGCTCATAGCTAGGCAACTTCAGTCGCACGTCTTCGTGGGCTTTCTCCAGGGCCGCAGCAACCATTTGAGGGTCCATACCAATGACGAACATGCAGCGATAGGTATCGCTGGCAAGCAACATACTTACGCCTTCAACGACGCTGGCCACCTTATTTGGAGAACAGCGATCCAAATCGTCAATGAAGATCACGAGTGGCGAATGATCCGTTTGGCTTTCCAGCTTGGGCACTATACTCAGCACGCGCCTTAGATCGGAGTGAATCTGATGTATCTCGCCAACGGATTTGGCATAGTCAGGTATCCGTATGTATTCAGCGAGACTGAACGTCGCAGGCTCTATCATGGATTTTTCCCGACTGGTGAAATAGCTGCGAATCAGGTACACGGCGAGAAGGATTTGCGTGACCACACCACCAGCGCTACCAAACTGATCCATGCGGCTCTGGAGTTCGGCGGGTAATAAAGGAGCCGCAGCCTCGAGACCATAAAAGGAACAAATCGCTGCAACACCCGCCACCGCCCAGCCACGAACCTTGAACCACCACGCATTGATAACTCTGTCATACAGACGTTTGCGCACGATGCCATCGTCAATGCGCGCCATTTGCAGCTTGAAGAGAAATTTTTCGCGTTCGATCAAAGGCAAGCGCTCGGCGACCTGAGAGACAATTGCATCGACCAACCCAGCCCAAACCTGCTCGGTCGTATCGTATTTCCAGGCGTTAAACCAGATAGTCCATAAGCGTGTAGGTTTGTGACCCTTCACCTGCGAATCAGGAGTGATCGTAAAATCATCTTCCTGCTCAAGAAATTGTAGGACGTTACGAATGATCAACCTGGGAGCGTCTACAAGGCCGGCGACCGAAGGCTTGTGTCGCTCTCTGTTGAGCCGCGGATCAAGTTGATCACGCATAAGTTGCATAAGCGATGACTTACCCCCTCCCCACGGTGCCTGAATGCTGATGCTCAATGGTGGTGGGGTTTGGGCATTAGTTAAAAAATCTGAGATTGCGGTAGCGTAAGTCTCGTACCCAAGCCGATCGGTATCAGCCGCAACATCATTGTTGAACCTGGTAGCCACTTTTCCAAGTCGGGCGTCATCGAACTCCCTGAGCAAATCCAGCGGCTTAATCGACATATGTTCAAGTACTTTCAGCAAACCACCTTTTTGGCTGGCGAGGAGTGCGTGGACAAGGTGGCTGATCTGGATGATGCTCTGCGCCATGCCTCCAGCCAGAAGGTACGCTCCATCCAAAACAGCCTTTACGTTGGTCGAGGCTTCGAGTTCTCCTGAAGCTTGACTGTAGGTAGAAGCGCTCTTCTGCGATCCGAAATAGGCAAACTTTTGGCTCGCATATTGATCGTTTGCCAACAGCCGCACCGCAGCGCTAAAGATTTCAGCATCCATGTCCTCACGGAGCATGGCCGGCGCTTCGTCGGACTGGCTTTCGACGAGAGCAAAGAAAATCAAAGTAGTCGAGAGGCGCTCTCTAGGTTTGATGGGGACACGAGCCAACGCCGCTGCATAGGTCATAAGCTCAGTTACCGCGCGGGCGATAATTGGGGGTGATACCGCTGCTGGCTCATTCACTCGAACATATATCGACTCTGGCTTTGTAGTGTTGCTGAGCTCGCCTATCGCAACAGCCATAGCGTCCTGTTGAGGTTGCGGGATGTCTGATGGGATGGCGATAACAACCTTCAACGCGCCTGACATGACAATGCGACTCGACCTCAAGGCATCCACAGTGATACGCAGGCACATGGCAAACTCGAGTCCTGCTTCATCCGTCCTCAGCAGAGGTAGCCAAAGCGACTGCATACCTGACAGGGCCGGATCGGCCAGAGCTTTGTTCAAATGAGCATTGAGTGCCGCCGCCGGATGAATGTCCGTAGCCGTCACGATAAAACAGAGCAGGCATCGTTCTTCCGTTTGGAAATGGTACCCCGCTCTCAGCTCATGGGGTCGCGGTAACTTGATTTTCAGACCCAGCCTATCCAAGGTGACCTGGTTTAAGTGACCTTGATGACCATCGCTGCTGATAGGAAGAAAAACGACATCCGCTTCAGGAGGAGCGTCGATGTGCACCGAAATAGAGGCGTCGATAACGAAGTTTTTCCACTCGTTTACTTGCATCAGCTTTCCCCTTAGCCACATCGCCCAACCTTTTCGCACGCTACAGTCTAGGCAAGTTTCTGGAGTTGGCCCACGGCGGGTGACGGCAGTGCAAAAGCTCTTGGCAAGGCTCCCGGACAAGTTGGCCTGCAGCCCTTGGCGCGTCGCAGTAGCTGCGACCAAAGGACGCTCAGAGAGCTTGTTTTTCGGCAGCTTAACGTGGTGCTCAACCAGTAATTTCTGCGGTCGTTTCCAGCTCTGCCGTGGAATTGCACTTCGAGACGCTCTACGTGCCACAACGAGGAGCCGAGAAATCACTCAATGTGGTGAGTTCCCGCCGCAAATAATTGATTTCGGCCAAAAGTAGTCAATCGCTATGGATCAGGGTATCGCATTAAATAGTCCTTTGATAACACGGTGGCAGATGCGGCGCACTGTTAGCATGAAGGTGCAGAGCAAAACTTACGCAGGTTCAGAGACTACTTTGGGTAGCGGCGCAGGATAAATGTGCTCACGAGTCGAATAAGACTTGATCGGATCGAACGTAAGCGATGTATCGCGCCCCAGCGTGTGGAGTTCCTTCTTGAGCGATTCCATCCACAGTCGGCTCTGTAGACTACTCTCACTTCGATTTTCCGAAACCATGGCATAGTAACTTATCGTGATGCAATAATTCAGAATCGCAATGAGCTCGTAGTAACTACCGGCTAGGCGAAGATGCTGTTCCCGCTCACCTCCCGGCAGTATCGCAGTGAATGGAGTTTTTTTACTCTGCTGATCAATTACATAGTCTGAAACGCTCAGTTTTGAACAAAGATCGTTTATCAGCTTCACAAGCTCAAGATAGATTCCGCTTTCATTTGATTCAGGGTCTGTTGAGACGCGACCTTTCAAAGGTTTAAAGTTCGGCATGAGCAAAGATAATTCATCCAATATCGACCTTACCTGCCTCATAACTTGCCTCAGTACCCGCTCATCAGCTTCGAGAGCGCCTGTCTCGTGAGTCGAGTTACAAAAAACCACTGAATGGAATGCTTGATTGATCTGGATCTTTAGCGACACGTTATGTGCAAGCTCAATCGTCCCAAGTGATGCGATGTAATCAACTATGCCTTTGCGCTGTGCATGGAAGGCATCCAACCGATTTTTCATGTCGGTCGCCTCTATCTGCGCCGCTGTCTGTTGCGTACTGTGCAATCTACTGATGAACACACCGACGGGTAGAGTTAAAGATAGCAAAGCGAGAGGGAACTTACTGATCTCGATGAATGTATCGAATCCTTCCGGTGTAAACGACAGCGTATACGGCGCCCAGCATATGTAGCCTGCTATCAGGAAATAGACGAGTATCGTTATTAACCAAAAGCGCAACGGCCATTGAGACGCGAGCCCGCGGCGCGGATCAAGGTGATAAGAAAAATTATAGAATGTGGCACGTTTGTCCATTGAAATCCCGCTGACGCAGGCAAAACAAACAACGATACAGGCGAAAGGGGAAATCGCAAGAATCATATACAGAAGATGAAGTGCTTCTTTTGCCGCATGAGTCATTTTTCATTCCTTACAAGCATACAGCTTATATAAAATTTACTATCCACTTGCATTTCCACTGACCAGTGAATTACATCCGTGCTGACCAGCCGTTTGCATTCGACTTGATCAGCATGCGCTTAAGTAGCGACCATCAGAAAACGGTCGCAAGCGAAGCGGCTTGGCTTCATGTTGAGAATCCTTTTTTCCTCATCATTATTGGATCAGAAAGCTTGGAAATCGCCTAAAGCAGGTTCACCCCTCCTGTTGTCCAGGGTCATTTTCAGAGCGATGAGAGTCAAACAGCAATTTCAATTGTCTTGTCAATTCACGTAGTTCCTCTGATACCGCCTTAATACTTTCCTGTTTTGGTGTATCCATACGATGGACAAGCCGATTTCGAAATTCTTGAATCCTCTTAATTGCGGCTGCCTGGTCAAACGAGAGCCCAACTTTGGAATAATATCGATGGACCATCGAGAACATGCGCGAAGGCGCTGTCAAGCCGGAATCACCGGGACTCAGATCTCTTAGAAGCGCGGTAACGAGCCGCTCGAACTCAACCCACAACAGAATGAACTCACCCGTGGCCTCTTGCTGTTGACGTGTCTCTCCCGTTACCAAAGATACCGAAGGAGAATGCTCAGCCCCTTGTATATGCTCAAATATGGCGTACCGGCTCGGATCCTGAGCCAGAATTTGGTCAATCACTTGATCAGACAAAGGACGTTTTTCAAAGTCGTTATGCAGAGGTTGTACGTACTGGACCAAGTTTTCTGGTCTGTTCAAGCCCAGCGACTTCAGCAAGTCAAATAATGTATCAACCCTACCCATTGCTGCTGCTGTCACGGTTGTCTCCCCCAGTACAGATCTAGCTAGATCAATCAATGACGCTGCAAGGTCATAGTGATTGCAAAACTCCCGACCTTGGGTAGACGCTCTTAGCTCACCCGCTCTTTGCAGCCGTTCAAGCGCAATTTCGCCGGACAGGACCAGACCGTTGAGCTCGTCTAAAATTGCATATTCCTCAACCGACAACTCACCCTGAAGTGGCTTGTATACCAAATCATGCTCCACCTCTGACCATGCGTGCATAAGCACAGAAGCGACTTGAATCTCTACTTTCGCCTCGGCATACCGCTGATAGGAGTCTTGCAAAGACCCTTCTCTCAAAACCACACGGTAGTGCGTGGCCCAGTACCCAGAAAAACGCTTTTTATATGATGGCGCTGCAGCTGTGGGAAATTCTTTTCGTGCCTCGGTTAGATCGAATAACGCTTCAATGATGCGCCCCACTTCTTGCCGCTCGCCTGGGAAATAAAGGGCAACTCGAACTCCTGCCAAGTCAACAATGTCGTCGAAAATTGCTGAGACTGTCTCATACTGGCGCTTCAGCGCGCGCTGTCTTACCTTTGCCTCCAGACGGGTTGGGTTTTTCGCTCTTGAGGTTACAATCGCTCGCACGCCTGCTGACCGCAAATTAGTCTCTAGACTTTGTGCGACCATGCGACATGCTTGTTCGTAGTAATCGTATTCCTTGCGGTAGCGGGCGATAAACTCTGAGACGAGATCCAAGATATTTTTCCATTGGATGGAGCTGCAGCGCGCTGGCGACGTTTTTCCTGGCGAGCGCTTGACTGGATGGCCGGCAAGGTAGCGGATAGCCACCACGGTGTCTATGCACGGCCCGCTCTCGGTAAGTGCCCGGCGAAGTCATGTGGCCGATCATAGCGATAGCCTCGGAAGACCGGATCGCTCCAATTGATCTGCTCATCTCCAACTATCAGGATTCAGGCCCCGCATTTCGTGCCGACGCGGAAACGAAAAAAACGCCATCAGTTGCGATAGCGTTCTTTTTCAGTTTTTCTCTCAGTTCAGCAACAACGAGTGGTGCACTGGCGTTTGCTGTACCGCGCCTCCTGGCGCTCTCGGAAAAACTCTTCGTACGTCATCTCCGGCTCGCAGGGGTGACTTACACCCCTGAACGCTACGTAGTTTTCATAATCTGGCACACCAATCATCATGCGCAATAGCTGCCGAAACCAATTGAACCCTCGATGCAGTTTTGTTTTAAACATGAGCAGGGCTCCGCGAGGTTGGTGAAGGGGTTACCGCGGGGTTGTATTGAAAAACTGCCTCGTATGGCGTCTTGTCGCTACGATGAGGTAGCTTCCAAGCCTGACGGGAGATTTTGAATGAATAAACCAACACTATAGATTTTGAGATATTACGAAACTAAAGCTAACTCAGATAACTTTCAAAAATATGTAAAAGAATAAAAAAGGCTTGCCCCCCTTTACTCCGGCCTAATTTAACCCCACTTATATCCTTCTGTTTGCATTATTACAAATTTTTCAAATACCACTTTTTGATTATCTCCGGAGTTTTTGTATCAAGATAGACTCTACTGTGAATTATTGGTCCAGATACAAACGGTAGCGCAGCCATGAATTTTCTAAAAAAATTTCCACTATGGAGTGGTAACTCCTCATGATCAATATTTACTTCCGATATTTGAGGCACCCTTTGGGTGTGCACATCAAGCCAGAGATGATCCATTGCACTAATGGAACCGACACCCACTGGTGACACTACGATTGAAACAAAGAGAGCCGCCCCCCAAATTAGCATCGGCACTATAGCGACTGCACATCCCACATAAAAGAAAACTTGCCCAACCGCTGCTGCCGAAGCTAGCTCACCTAGATGAGCTGCTGTGGCTATTCCACTTTTTATTCCAAGCCAAAAAGCAGCTATAGTAGACGCAGCAGTAATGACAGGCATTACGAAAGCGGAGAGATATGAAATAATACAATGCATCCACTCGGCAACTATCCGTACAATCCTAAGCCACCAATAGGCTTCATCCAGACCGAACCAGATACATAATGTTTTCACATCAACTGGGCTTATACTTTTCCATCGCTCTATTGCTCGTACCTGCGCCTTTGGTGGTCCACCACTAGAGAAAATCAGCGCCGACACGGAACAATACAATAGCAACCACAGTGCCGTTAAGCCTCCTGAGACCGCGCCAAGACCACCCCAAACTCCTTCAGATCCTGGCATTAATGAATAAAACCAATGGCTAAACTCTGCGAACCTTCTCGATACCTCCCAATCTTGTATTTTAGAAACTAAAATTCCGGAAATCCAAAAGAAAGCACCGCCCTCCATCGCCGTTATTCCGCCGCGAATCCATGTGAGCATTGCTGTAGAGCGAGGACGAACATGAAAAAAAGGTGTTCCTAGGCAAACTACACCAGCACGCTGGCTTTCAGGAATTCCTGATACAGCGTTCATAACGACGCTTCCGCCGTGACTGTGTCCTATCAAGAGAAATCTTGTCTCAGGAAACTTAGCGGCTTCTAATTTCAGTGACTCGGCTAAAGTTTGTGCGGCATCTACCCGCGCGAAATGATTATTATGTCCCGACCAAATAAAATTTGATACCGTAACACCATTTGGGTCAAGCTTAAGAAGTTCTTTAGTCAGCTTTGAGTCTGCCTTAATCCATTCCGCATTTGCGGCCCAAGTTCCGTGAACCAGTACACAATGAAGGGGCGCTTTCGTTACAACTGGAGCCTCACTAATGATTTGAGGCACCGGCGCGACCAATGAGGCGTCCGATTTCTTTTGCACGCTATATCTCCTACATCGATGTAGATTCGCTATTATTGACCGCACCAAAAAAACCAACAACCACCTAACCCTGCATAATTCATCCAAAACTAAAGCACGGGTGATTAGCCGTGCTAGAAATTCAAATTCAAACCGAATTCAATAAGCCTAATAATATCAGTACATATACTCCACCTATCCACGGGCTCGCGGAAAAGGCAAGCATTCCAATACCAAATAGAAGTACTCCCAGAGCTAGCCATACTAACCATGAAATATTTGACAAGAAGGCTAACCATCCTTCGGGCGCGGGCTGACTTCGAAACAGAGCGAAACCGCTTGTATCGCCAGATATGACAAAATTTGCGATTGCTTCAAGCTTTCCTTCATCTGAGGCATCCACGCCAGTACTGTGGGCACCGGAGGCAAATTGGAAGTTCTCGATTCTTTTCTTGGCATCGGAAGCATCTTGGAATCCTCGGAAGCCTCCTGAGCCAATATCCAGAGGGCCATCAATCGGCTGCACCTCGATCCAATCGGCAATCTGTTCAAAAAAACGCGGAAAGATGGCTACGACCCAATCCCCGGCCGCAACCACGTTAGCTACATATTTTATCCTCCCACTATCGGCCAGCTCCTGCCATTTGAAGTGTTTGGGAACAACGCTTCCGGCAAGGTAAACGCGTTCGACCTTGAGCGTTTTATACTTATACAATGCGCTGGCTAATATGTAAGTACCGTTTGAGTGCCCCACGTAATCAAATTTCACAGCTTGCGGATACTTAGCACGGTTCTCTGTATATTCGTCCATGAATAAGCGAACATTCTTCTGCCTGTCCCAAAAGAGCAGGAATGGCAACATCGGGAAGTGTCCATATTTCTGATTTACTACGGCTAGCCCTGCTTGAGTTGCTGCAGCTTTCTGTTCAATTACGGCTCGAAGTTGGTCAGTCCACTCTCCATAATCCCTGATTCCGTGCATGACATAAACTATGCGCTCGATGCTGTGGTCCTCACCTTGGCCGTCCAATTTATCGGTATCGAGTAGATTGATTTTCCCTTGCAGTGCAAGCGTTACCGCCTCGCGTCGCTCTTGATCCGCCCGAGTATTGCCACCATTGAGCGCGGTACCAATGTCTCGGTGGCCAGTGCCTTCCAGTGTGACGAATATAGTGTCCTTGGCAGCTTTCAGATCCATGCTATCTTCTTTGCTGACGATGTCATCTTTATCGCCCAAGAGATGTATTGTCTGCGGCACACGCTTCGTTGTCGGGAATTTTCCCCTGCACAGCTCAAGCCACTGAATTCGTGCATCCGCTACGAAGGGGGCGCCACGTTGAAGGGCTAATAACAGCTGCCCACTTTGACTTAACCTGGCAAGCCGCTCGCCTATCCAGATGGACAGATAGGTTCCAGTTGTCATGTTCTTCGGGCGTGGATCGATCGACCAGCCTCTGTTGATAGTGGCCAAGGATACGAAACGGGATACTTTCTGCACCCATGCCCGCTCCCCGCGCAGGCCGAAATCATGGCGATCATCCTCCAGGCCGTTACCCCAGACGATTGCTTTGCGCAGCAGCATGCCTCCCATGCTGTGTCCAACCAAAATTATTTCCTCATAGTCGTACCTGACATGAGCCTTGTGGATTTCCTTCTCAATGTTGTTCGCAATAGCGTAGGGACTAGCGTTGGATAAAACGCCGCTATCGAAGTCGAAAACTAAAAGATCGGATTTAAGTAGCGCCTCACGTGCCAGATGAACGGCGGGTTGAAAGTCCTCCAGTCCGGTCAGGCCATGAACGAGCACGACCAATCTCTTGTGCCCCTCACTGTGTTCTAGGTTCACCTGTGTCTTTTGCGAACTAGCCAGAATATGCAGCGTCGCCAAAAGAGCCATTAAGAGTACACCCAGAAGCGAAGTAATTTTGATCCAAGTAGCGAGGCCAGTTATCAAAACCATTTCAGATGCCTCTAGATCATTGAATCGAACGATTTCTGTGTTGGGGCGCCAATAAAGGATGGCATATCGATTTAACTGGACTGTCTAAGACCGTGTCTGTGGGACACTCGGAGAGATGGGTCGATTGACTGATCAGAGGGGTCAGCGACTGCATGGCGGCCTCTCTCCGCAATGGCACTGTGCTAATAGCATGGCTGAGGGTCGAGGAATGTCAAATTGCACTAGACCCTATGACTAATCGTATTTCGCGCTTCCTGCCATGGGTAGCCACCAGTTGAATCCACGGTCGGCAACCACCGTTACCTCAAGATCAAAAATTTACTCTATGACAGAGCCTATCGCAGAGTTAACAACGGAGAATAATGATCAGCCGGTTGTTATTTTTAGTCATAAGGTTGATTACCTTGTGTTATATGCTATGGCCTTTGCTTGGCCAGCGCGTAGTGCTTGAATGCTGGCTAGGTCGAGCTTGCATCGTCAACGTAAATGGATTCTCCACAACTTCCGAATCTAGAACAGGCAGTGGCTTGATGGCGAAGTGGCGATGTTGCGCTATAAACAGATACATAGAGGCGCCTCCAAGTAGTAGCTGGAGTTAATCAGCAACTAAACACCTGCTTGAGGTGGCTCATGACTAATACTGAGACCAGTACCACCAAGTCGCAGCCTGATGTTCTCGATCGTCTGATCGAAGACCGCCGGAAAGCACTTCCGGAAGACGATCGTCCGCTGGACCAAGAACAACGCTGGGGCCTGGCGTTATCGGGGGGTGGGATCAGGAGTTCAATTTTCTGTTATGGACTCATTTCGGCGTTGGCCAAGGCCGAAGCCTTCTCGCGCTTTGACTTGATGTCCACTGTTTCCGGAGGCGGGTATATCGGCTCAATGGTAGGCAGGTTGGCTCAGAGCAAGCCGTCTGCAGAAGCGTTGCAGGATGAACTCGGCGCCCATGGCGCCACCTCACATCATAGAAGCTGGCTACGCGCAAACAGCCGCTACCTGACGCCGCGCGGCAGTCAGGACCGCCTGTTCGGGGTCGTCACCTTCCTGCGCAACCTGGCAGGTGTTCACTTGGAACTGGGCTTCCTTGCGGTATTGCTGGCGTGTGCCTTGGGTTTCATCGATATCCTGGTCTGGTACGGGATGGATCAGTTGATCAAGACAAACCCGTCCCTACCCTTTGGGTTCACACCCATGCAACTTTGGGATTGGGTCTCAAAGTGGCCCACGCTGTGGCTGGCATTGCCAGCTCCCATACTCTGGGCGATCGGGGCGGCGACCTGCTATTGGTACATGCCAACACGCGGGCGCGATCATGTCGAGGTAGATAACGCCTCCCACAAGGTCACCCGTCAGCTGGCGCTTGCCGTGCAAACAAGTATAGCGTTGGTCCTTCTAGGGAGTGTCGATTGGGTTGCCTGGCGCCTGGCCAAGCAACCGGCACACCTGTTTGCGCTCGGAGCACTTTTCACTTCCATCTTGTCGGTGCTCCGTCTGGCGCTTCCCATGCTCCAGCAAAATGGCAGTTCTTCAGAGTTCTTGCGGCAGCGGTTACCTGGTCTGCTGGACCTGGCAGGAAGGTTCGGGCTGCTGGTGCTAGCTATTTTCTGGACCAGCCTGGTCCACGCCTTTGCGACCTTACGAGTCTGGGATTCTGACTGGAATCGTGTGGACTTTGTCGGAGCCGCCTGGGCACTCACCGTTCCTGCAATCATTTCATTGGGATGGATTTCACTCTCCGGACGTAATCTTGAGTTTCTCAATCGCTCGTCGCTGCATAATTTTTATCGCTCACGCCTGTCTCGTGCCTATCTGGGCGCAGCGAACCTGCAGCGCAAGCAGGGCTCGAAGGTCACCCAAGTCCACGACAATGATGATGTGCCACTGAAGGACTACAAACCGCATGTGAACGGTGGGCCTGTTCATATCATAAATGTCTGTATCAACCAGACGTACCAGCGCGAAGGACTTTACAACATTGATCGGCAGGGAGACTTGATGTCACTGGTCGGTCCCGGGTACTACAAGGTTCAGGGTCAGCAATGGCGGCAATTCAAGGCAGGTACCCTTAGCACGCTGGGTACCTGGATGGCGGTCTCCGGTGCTGCCGCAGCGCCCGGCATGGGCAGCCTCACGCGGCCTGGCATTGCGTCTGTATTGACTACCTTGGGTGTGCGCCTGGGCTATTGGTGGCGTACTGGCAACAAGGACCCGCAGTGGTCCTCTATCCTGGTTCCGAAGTACAAGGGTCTTTATTCCGAACTGCTGGCGAAATTTGCGGGAACCGCCAGCAACACTCAGTACCTGAGCGATGGAGGCCACTCGGAAAACACGGCGGCCTATCCGCTGCTTGAAGCGCGCTGCGAACTAATAGTAATGGCCGATTGCGGCGCTGATCCGAGCTATAAGTTCCAGGACTTGGAAAACCTGATTCGCCGTGCCCGCATAGACATGAATGTGGACATCCGATTCATCAAGCCGCCGCAAGGCAGTGACGCACTGTTCGGGTCTCTCGACGATCTGGCTTCGCCGTCTAAAACAGCCTGCCTAGCATTAGCCCGGATCAACTACCCAGACAAAAACCTGCCGGGAGTGTTGGTACTGGTAAAACCGAACCTGACACCCGGCCTGCCTGAAGATATTTATAACTACAGTCGCGATTACGAGGACTTTCCTCAGGAATCCACAGCAGATCAGTTTTTTGACGAGGCCCAATGGGAGAGCTATTTCTCGCTGGGCTGTCATCTGGGCCGGGGGCTGGATGAAAACAGGCTGCGTTCACTGATCGCGGCCGTTCAAAGTAACGGCTGGGTTGATGCCCGGGCGAAAACGTCCTCCGGCGATACCTCGGCAGCGAATGTCACTGGCGCGCCCGCCATGCCTGCGGACAGCGAAACCACTGACGAAAAATCGCGAAGACCACTGCGCATTCCAGTGAAATCAGCGACGGCAGCGGGGCTGGGCTTGGGCGTGATCGTCAGCTCGGCTTCGGGACTTTGGGTCGCGTTCGAGAACGCTCAGGGGGACAGCAGCGCCGGCAGCGATCAGGTGCTCAAACCCCTGTACGACACTTACGGCACACTTCCGGTGAGCATGAATGACGGGCAACTTAACGATTCGGTGGGGCGCATGGCTGCGCAGTTGTTGACCACCTGGCAGACGTTGCGCGCCCATGACCAGCAGGATCTGTTTCTGAATAACCCGGAGGCTCTGGACATGTTGCGCATGACCTACGGCCTGTGCGCGCGCATGAGCGACAAATTGGCGGTATGCAACACGCTGATCAAGTCATTCCAGTGCCCGCCCAAGCCTACCGCCTCGCGCGTCACTCAGAACGACGGATATTGGGCGCGCGAAGAACCTGCGGCCATGACGCGCATGAATGAGCGCAAAAATGAACGCAAGACAGAAACCTACTGCGATACTGATGAACTCGATAACGAAAACCAGCAGGTCGCAGCTACAACCCTCAAGCAGAAAACCCCGGACCGACCATTTATGGTGATGTCCGCCCCCGTATCTTCCGCCATCGCAGCGGGCGTGTGGCCTTGGACTTATTTTCTCTCATTCGACCAACCTGTAGCCGTGTACCCAGCCACTGAGAATATCCTAGTCTGCAAGGGTATTACGGTCTTCATCCAAATCTATAGCCCGGACGGTCGTGACAATGTTCGTGCCCTGCGATCACTTTGGCGAGCGGCGGGCGCTTCGGTGCCGCCCATCGAAGACGTATCGGACACAGCCCGCAGACAAGGCCGCAGCGCACCGACGCCGTATGGCAAGCCCACGGTCATCTATCACCGAGACGATGCTGAAGCCTGCGCCTATGCGCTTCCCGTGCTGGCCTTGCAGTCAGAGTCGAGCTGGAACGTGGTGCAACTGAACGAGCGATTCGAGAAGTTTCCTGGCACCGTCGAAGTTTGGGTACCACCAACGGCCGCGGCCGAGGGGTTTTCACAATGAGAGGGAATCGCAATACGATCCGCTAGCGCCAACGCAGCACCCGCTCTGGTGCTCATTGCCAAGGCTCACGAATCGCGCTCAATGAAAACTCTGAATAGTCTCGCCGTGGCTAAACCTTCGTCGGTACTGGGAGTACTAAACCTGCCGTGACACCAACTGCGCCATTGATCGCGCTCCATACCACGCTTACGACTGCATTCCAGAGTTTCTCAATGGTTATTTGGAACAAGCCCTTGAGCGTCTCGAGAAAATTGGTTGTCATATTCTCGATGCCTTCGAGGAAGAACTCCCTCGTCTCTTCAGTTATCTCACCCGTTACTATTCCGTCTGCCACCAGCTTGGCCTGCACTCCGATCGCTTTCAACTGGCGCTCCGAAAAGCCTTTAACTGTGGCGATGTCCTGATTGATGATTAGATTGGCTGCGGCCTTGATGTCCGTGACCAACTGCTCTACGTCTATAGCTGCCATTTTCTTCTCCTGATGCAATCACGCTAGCGCTCAAGTGCAGATTCGTAGGTCAATGCCTGGTCCATGTAGGTCAGCACCTGTCCTTTGAATGCCTGAACCTCAACGCCGGTAACTCCCTGCTTTTTGTCTACCTCACGCATCCGTGAAACCGTCTTCGAAATCTCCTTAAGTGCGGTGGAGCTTGTAGTGATCTGACTTTCGCCCGACGTACTACTCGTAGTAGCCAAACTGTTTGTCGGCGCAGGACGTGCAGCGGCTTGTAGCGCAAGTGCATCGAGACAGCCAATGACGTGGTTGTATTGATTTTCTCTGTTGGCGAATGTTTCTTTAGTCGTTCCGCCGACTGCCGAAGCCATCAATTCCATAGTCTTTGCATTGACTGACGTCAGCCCCTCCACCAGGGCTTGATCGTACAGCGGAGCAAGCTGCGTAGTGCACGCCTCTACCGCAAGCACAAGCACGATCGCCATACCGCGAAGAGATTTCGCTTGCAAATATGTCCGCATTGACTTTCTCCCCATGCAAGGAATAACTGCCGCCCAAGAGGCCACTCAGTTGTTTGCTGCTGACAAACTCGTTTCGCTACGCAAACTTCACTCTGCTTAAGAAAACACCTTCGCCACCAACCGCTCCAAAGTGTCCTGGTCTAATAGGCCGGTTTCGGCAAGACCCTCCGCTTCTTGGAAATGAAGCAGCGCCGAGAAAGTGCGACGACCGCGAATGCCGTCGATCGGGCCGGGCTCCATACCCAAGTATTGCAGTGCTGCCTGGGCAGTACGCAGGCTGAGGTCGGGCAATGTCACCTTGAACTTCGCATGAGCAGCCGCAAGGCGGGTGTCGTATTCATTACGTTTGAATTCCGCACCATTGTAGCCCCGAGCAAAGGAAACCCAATTGTTGCGCTGTAGCGCACCGGCCAAGTTGTTACCCTTGATGAAATTCGCCATGGCCTGCAACTGCGAATTCTCGTCCTTGACCATGCCCGCGACCAGCTTGTCGGTCGAGGCGAAGCCAGCCACTTTGAAGTTGAAACCCATGACCTGACCTATACCCCAGGACGCACTCTGCAGTGCTGCGGTCTTGTCCAACTGCATGGCCTTTTCCAGTCTTCCATACTCGCCGGCACCGCCAATGTAACCTCCCGCCTTGGATCTGCTGATATCGGCATTGCCGCTGTCATATATACCTTTGGTCAGCCGATGGAAGACGTGCCGTTCGAAGAGAATCTGCGGACGCCGGTCCGAAAGAAAACCAAAGCCACGCGTCTCGACCGTCAGCACCGCCCACACTTCTGACTCGGATACGCTTAGCGTGTCGCATACCTCGTCCATGCCTTCGTCGCTCAATGGACTGCCTTTGCCTTGAAAGTTCATGCCAGCCTCCTATTGCACCATCTGTCGAGGTGCGCCATGTAATCGAACTTGGCACAGGGCAAGTAATTCGTGCGCGTGCATTAACTGCGACTCAGACATAGACATCCTGGCCTGCTGCCTTACGCCTGCGAAGCTCCGCTAACATGCTCCTTTCGTTCATGCCGTGGGCCCAGATCGGGCGTAACTGGAAATGAGGCTGGTCGACGATGCTTTTCCAATTTCCGCCCCATTCTAGGCCGAGCTCCATACCGAGCACGCCTACTGCCTTGTATTTCGGTGAATCGCCTAGGTACTTGCTGCCCTCAAACACACCGATGTCAAACGCAATGCCGAAATTGTGGTTGGACTGGCCGCCTTGAGCATTGGTGACGATCGGCTTGTCGGGTATTGTTCTTCCTTGGGCAAATAAACGATTCTGCTCCTCGTAGGTGCGAAGACCGCTGATGATCTTGATGCGAATCTCCGCAGCCGCAGCTCTCAATAGCAACTCGCGGGCGTATGGGCGCACTTCCGGCAACAAGGTGGCGATTATCGCCTCGCTGCGTAGATCCACTACTGTCGGACCATCGTCATCTTCATTATCCTTCAGTGGACCCACAATACGTTGGTAAATCGCGCCCCAGGTTTGAGGCCCGGCGCGACCGTCAGCGTCAATCGACAGTGCTTTTTGCACGGCCGAGATCATCTTCTCAATATCCATCTACTTGACTCCTCCATCAGGATGGCTAGGGTAAGGCCACTAAAGCCGGCACTTCCGAAGAGGGCGTTGTGACTTTTTTGTATCGCGTTACTCGTGAGAGAATGGGGTAGCGTGTTGGGGGAATTTTGAAGAATATAAATCTCGACCTCCCGCTACAGTTCCAAGACAACACACGAAGTAGTCAAGAGCGAGTTGTGAGCAATTTCAAAGTCTCGGCTAGAAGATTTCGCTATTCCCTTTATTTCTTGGACCAAGCTTTGCCTGTTTTGAACCTCTCGGATTACTCGATCTTGTCGTACAGGTGTTGGCTGGTTTGCCTGATGGATTGCTTGGCCTTCAAAACGAGAGCCCTAATCTAGTCCAGCAAGCCGAATACAGACGGTCGGTCAACAAGGAGTGAAACGATGAAAGCTCATTTCTCCGCATTCCGAACTCTCGAACTATTAGTAGCTAGTAGCAGACTTGAGTGTTTTCTAGAGCGAATGCTTTCTGTATCGCTCGGATAATTTCACTAGACGATCGATCGATGTGGGCGGTGTCAATCAGAGCCGCGAACCCGTACTCGCATGCACTGAGCTCCCGCCCCTAAATTCAAATTGTGTTTTTTGGTGTATTGTTAGGCGACTAACTGCATAAAGAATTAACATGTCAAAACTCGCAGAATTTCGTCAGCTCGAAAAGCATTTAGCCGAACAGCTCCAAGCTCTCGAGGTCCTGAAAGGTGATGTTGGCCTCAAAAAAGAAATCGAGTTCGAGACCAAGCTGCGTGCACTGCTGGCCGAGTACGGCTACAGCCTACCTAGGGTGATCGACCTGTTAGATCCGCAAGCGAGCAGCCACACCCCTTCAGTCAATTCCAAAGCTCGCACCCGTAAGCCTCGCCAAGTGAAGGTTTACAAGAATCCTCACACCGGCGAAGTCGTCGAAACCAAAGGTGGCAATCACAAAACGTTGAAAAAATGGAAATCACAACACAGCTCCGAAACCGTTGAGTCTTGGCTGACCAAGTGACTTTGGGTTGAGTGCAAAAGACCTCTGAGCGGCTACCGGCGCAATTTTCCAAACGGAGCGGTGGTGTCAATGTATCGCATGGCCGACTTCACGTTCCGCCAGCCTACATAGTCCATCAGTTGCTTGGTGCTCCAGTGGTCATTGTTCGCCCAGGTCGCAAATCCACGGCGCAATGAATGTCCGGTATAGGGAGCGCCATCCAGACTGCTGCAAGCAAACGCCTCGCGCAGCACATAGGTCACGCCATCGGGCTTGAGGCCTTGGGGACTGATTTCCCCCCACTGGTTGATGGGACGAAATACCGGCCCCTCCAGCAGTTCGCTGATCGACAGCCAGTCCTCGTAGGCTTGCACCGGACACAAACGCTTCAATGCCGGCAACACGACCACTTGCCCTCGATTTTCTCGATCAGTTTTGCTGCTGCTCAGAAACACATCCAACTGATTTCCACTGCGTAGCGTATTGTGCTCGATCCGCAGTCGACACATTGGGTCAACGGGTGTAGCGGCTCGATAACATCGGTCGTTTTATGACCATTTTCACTGAAAATACAGAAGCGCTCACACACGACAGGTTCATTCAAACCTGCTCGGATGAACCACTCTCCACAGCGAAGAAAGGCTTGCGAGACGTCACTGGGCAGTTCCGGCAAACGACTCTCACCGCCGAGGCGCTGCGCCAAGCGCGCCCACCATAGATCGAGGAGGCCGCCAACCCGCGCCGGGCTGCCCCGCCCTAGGTGATCATTAGAAATGAGAGCGGTGTCATTAGAAATGAGAACGCCCCCCGCACTGACAGAAATTTTGGGCTATTTGCCCATTTTTTCAGCGGTCTAAAATCCAAAAAACAGAACACGTGGATTTTTGGTCGCCTCAGGACAGAATTCATGCAATTTCCGTCGGGCGCACCGCAAAAGATTTGCAGTTGATCGTCTGTATCCCAATCCGACTGATACCTGGGACCCTTTCCCACTTTTTATGACGGGCAAACATCAGTGCAAATCTGGACCCGGTGTTGACCGAATATATCAAAAGGTGGATCGTATTTTTTTGCTCCCGGGATCTTACAATGTCTGAGCATCGCGATACCTCACTTCGTGAGCTGCAAATGCTCGAACAGGCAAAGAAAACCATCCTCGACAGTGGTGATTTTCTTCCTCAGGACCAAATCTGTAATCGGCTTGGCGTATCTGATATGGCGCTGACAACGGTTTTAGCTGAGTTGGAAGCTGGAGGACACATTTTTTCAATTGAGCACGCAGGCTACTCCTTATTTCCAACCTATGTATTCGAGGTCGGCATTGGGCACGGGCCGGTACTTCACCTGAAGGCAATACTCGATGTGCTAAGAACGAAGAAACATGGGTGGGGAATCGCATTTTGGTTCGCTTCTAGCAATCCATACATTGGAGGGTGTCGACCGCAGGACATTCTTTTATTCGATGCCAGCAAGCTAGTGCTCGCAGCCTTGGATGAGGTGTCAGGAATTACTCATGGATAGACTATATGGGATTGTCGCCATAGCCGATTGCCATCCGTCCCGGAACGTGACATTTCTGGGGCGAGGAGTTTTTCTCATTTAGCATTCCCTCCTACCCTTCTCTTTCTTCCTTTAGGCGCAATTAGGTGCAAGCCGCTTTCCCATGCTTGGTGATCACTAAGGACTTGGGGGGCTTGGCGGCCCGGCGAGTCTGCCTATCGGCTCGTGCGCTGAACCCAACTGCAGAGCGAGATCAAGAAAACGCTTCGACGCTTTTTCGGATCTAGCAGACAGTCTCCGCTGGGCCTCTGTTTCAAATTGAACCTTCATGGCCCATTTCGATGTTTTAGCCTTCCGCCTACCTTTCATTACCATCCCCTCACGCGCTTGACGAGAAACGCCTTTCTGTCGCACTGGTCACAAGCACCTACTTCCCTCCTCCATCCGTGTAAAAGAAGAGCAGCAGATAGCTGATTCAGCGGAAAGATGGACCATAGCTTTCAACGGAGGCAGACCGTTCGCTCAACTGGAGCGAGTTAACATGGCCTCGTAATGGATAAGACTTACATCAAAAAACGGCCAGCAGTTGCTGGCGATAATTTTTCGAAAAGCTTATTTGAAAATTCGATGCAGAGGAAAAATCGACCTGCGGAATCAATTTATGCTCTTTAGCGGTAGGTGGTGAACTTACCGCGTTGCCAGTGAGGGTGTTCGAAGAGCACTCCCTCTCGCCTTCGATTAAACAATGCTCAGGTGCGGGTGCACTTACGTTGATCACAACAGCCAAATCTTCCGGCAGGTCATCGGCGATACGCTGAGAGAACCGCTTCAGTGTCGGCTCCGCCAATACGAACAACCAAGCCTGATCGTCAATCTCGCCCATACGTCGAAGAACTCTTCCCAGCACCTGACGGTAATGCAATTCAGTACGAATTCGACTGAGATAGCAGCAAACCTGAAGCCGAGGAATATCAGTCCCCTCGCTGATCATGCCCACCGCAACAATCCAACGGCAGTCGCTGTTTTTGAACCCGTTAATAACCTGTTGCGCATCCGGAGTTCTGGTGGTTACGACCTGGAAGCTTTCGCCCTTGTCCTTGAGTGCCATGGCGACTTGGTGAGCATGCTCAATATTCGTGGCAACAACCAATCCCGCGGCATTCGGTTTAAGCAGTCGCATTTCATCGAGTTTTTTGCTCCCCAAATTGAGCAACTGGTTGAGCGCGTCCTCATGACAAATCAGATCCTCGTACGAGACAGGAGACTCACGCAGTAACCTAGCGATACTGGGAAAATGCTTGACGGTACTGTCGTTCGCAGAATCTTCTTTGAGCCTCAGCATCTGGTTATCAAGCAGAACGATGCGAGGTGACCTACAAACCCCATCGGAAATGGCTTCTTTAAGGCCGTAGCAATAGTCGCAAATCAACCGACCTTCCGGGTTGGAGTAACGAGCCAGAGCAATGCCTCTGTCATCGGAACGCCACGGTGTACCCGATAGAGCCAATGTAAAGGCGGCACGGTCCTGCATTTTCAATAGAATCTGTTGTCCCCAAGCGTTGCTCAAAAGCGGATCGTATCCGGAGCAGTGATGGATCTCGTCGAACACCGCGAACACGCGGTAGTCATCGAAAAGCTTCCAGAAGGAGTCATCCTGGTGTTCCATAGCTTGATAGGTACTTGCGGCTCCAACGGCACCGATAAGTCCATCTAGGCGCCTACCCAATACCGCTGTGAAGGTCGAGCGAAAGCCGTCGACGACTTGGCATGAGGGTGCAAAGCAGAGTACGAGATCAATTTTTCCCTGCTCCAACAGTTGTCGAGCCAACTCTGCGGCCATTCGAGTTTTCCCCGCTCCGGGCGTGGCCTGGCAGAAGAAGTGCGGTGTGGTTCTGTAGTGCTCAAGCGCAATTTTTATGCATTGGCTCTGCCATTTTCTCGGCGATGCTTTCATCGTGTTGACATGACTGATTTAAGCGTCTTTTCGACCGCGCGTAGATGTCCCAGAAGACGAGAGCTGCGATCGCGTGCCTCCAAATACTCAGCTTCAACTTGATCTTTCAGATGCGGCATTTCGTCGAGCAATTGCTTATAGCGCTCCGCCTCTCCCATGGAAGAAAGAAAGTCGAGCCGAATCTCTTTGTGTATCGACTCCAAGTGTTCGATCACACCAAGTGCTGGCCGCTCTGGATCAATGGCTTGTAAAGGCAGATGGGGCGGCTTACTCACTTGTTTAGCACTGCTCTCGTACCCATTTTCGATGAGTTCCACGTGCAGGTTCGCCGGAATACTCTGCCAATGATAGATCTGACCCCGCTTTTGTCGTTTTTCATCCTGAATGACCCACCCAGTACGCAGCATGCGTCGGATTTGTTCATAGACATACCGCCGCAAGTCGCTGCTGTTAAAGCTCATACCCGTCAGGTGAGTAGCGTAGGCGTCACGTAGATCCTGGGTCGTAAACTGGCGTAGATGTCCCTGCTGAAACAGGTCGTAAATCCGCCTGTCGAGGATGAATGAATCGGGTTTCATGCAGGCACCTGGGAGGAAAATTCGCGGAACGAACAAAAATGCGGATTATAATCCGTGGTTGATTCATCCGCAAACGCACGATAGTGCCGCCTCAGTGGGAACCGAGGCGGTTATGCATCAGCTTGCGAAGGTATTGGGCGAGAGAATACGGACACAAAGGAAGGCCAAAGGATTTTCCCAAGATGCCTTGGCGCTTTCTTGCGGTGTCGATCGCAGCTACATGGGACGGATTGAGCGCGGTGAGGTGAACATCACAGTGGAAAAGCTATATCGCATAGCCACCGTAATGGAATGCGAGCCGCAATTTCTCTTGCCTGCAGCATTGTCTCTTCACGACTTGGCTTCTGATTTGGAGGCACGCGACTGAGCCAACCAGCAGGCGACCCAATCGGCTTTCGTATCCGATGGATTGTCCCTAGTGACAGAACTGTTCCCTGCCCCTACAGTTCGAAATGATCCATGAGGAATCGATCGAACAATCTATGCGCTTTCTCGCGATATAGATGTGCTTGATACTAAATGGCAAAGATCCAACCATGAAGGTACGCCATGTTTGCCGAAGCACTGCACGAAGATGTTTATCGTTCTTTCCGGGACCGTTTGTCAGTGCTTCTGGAAATTCCCATCGATGCGTCAGATTCGGATATCCATGAGCTGATCGATGCAGGCTTTACAGCAAATCGGATCACGCTATTCTGCGAGCTTGGCAGAATTTCTCATGGACAACGCGACCAAATTATAGCGCTAAAAACACTCAATTCCAGGTTGGCGCTTGATCAGAAACTGACCGTGGATGAGAGTGATCGCCTATTCAGACATGCCTATATCGTGGCGATGACGGAAACTCTATTCGGGAGTAATGACAAAGCGCGCTCTTGGCTCTCTAAACCCAAGAGTCGTTTTTCAGGTAAAACCCCGGTCGCAATGCTCTCATCCACTTCAGGTTTCCGTCAGGTCGAGGAACTGCTAATTCAGATCTCTGAAGGCATTGCCTTTTGATCCAGACGTTTAAACGGCGCTAGGAAACGGCTGTACTCAGCATCCTCACCAATCTTCAGTTGAAGAGCAAAAAATAGAGCCAAGTGCACCTATATCCTGCTTACATACCTGTACTTCCATCCGGCCAGCCTGCAGAACATAGCGCTTGGTTGGAAAGTGACCTAATAGAAATCGAGCGTTTTGTCTAACGCATAAAACTTCACACCTATTGGCAAACTTGGATGACGCTCGATTTCAGTTCCAGACAACTTATCGAGCTTGGACAGCATCTTCGCGCAGGAGCTTCTTTTCCCGGGTCAGTAAAACCTGCATCACAGTTCTCGAGAGGCGATCGATCTGAGATAGCCGGGCAAAGTCACCAAAGAACTTTGTCGCAACAACGTCGCCGTGTGCTCTGTTCTGCTTGATGGCAGTATCAAAGACAAAAAACGCCCTCTGGCCTTCGTGTTGAACAGAACGAGCGGAAGCAGCTTTGAACATCGCGACTCCCAGCGGCGTTTCCCCTTTTTTTGGCTTCAGTGTCCATTGTTTACACTTGGCCATGACCGCGTCCAAGTCATTTTCCGAAAAGCCCATGCGAGTAACGGACAGGCCCTGCGTAAATGCATTTTCTTCTGCCATGTGGGAGAGGCGTTGAGTCAAACGAAAGACAATGCCCAGCGAAAGCTGGCTAGCCACAAGGAATGTCAGCTGTCGAGTTCTGGCTGAGCCTTGGTACTCGACCAGCACGCAAAGTTGAAATGATCAGCCGAAACCGATCGAGCCAATGGGAAGCCAGCCACTCAAGAAAAAATTAGGAAAAATGCCTGGAATCAAGATTTTCTGAGGAAGCTGAAGAAAAAATTGTGGCAAGCACAAGCAGTTAAGGATTTGCGCGATGAACAGGGATGCGCCTGGTCGCAACTGCCCATGCGGATTTCAACTTCCCTTTGCAAAGACCGGCCAGGGTCCAGCAACCATATGAACTACTTAATGGCGGCTTTGAGACAGGCTTGGTGACCTCTGGTCTACTCGAGAAGCACTTTCGACAATTCACGCACATATCCGCCGACGACCCTGGCGGCCCTGGACAGTGGATGCTGGTGGGTGAACGCCAGGGCAATCGTGCGTTTGATCTGCGGCTTATCGATTCGCACTGCATCCAGCAGCCCGCGCTCGACATCATCCTGTACCGCCAGAAAAGGCAGGATAGTGAAGGCCCCGCCAGCTGCCGCCACGTCTTTCATTGCATTGAGCGTATCGACTTCGATCGCCACGTTCAGCGACAGTTGCTGTTTGCGAGCCAACTGATCCAGGGTGGTTCGCAACCCGTTGGGGCGCGAGGGCAGGATCAACGGATACTCCGGCAACACAGCGAACTCGATTGACTGCCCAAGCCCGCCCAGGGTTGCGGCCTTACCCACCAGGTACGTATCAACGACCCCCAATGTTTCTTCGTCCCGAGCGTTGGAGATGCCGTACCGGTTCACAACAATCAGGTCCAGGGTACCGGCTGCCAGTTGTTCATCGAGGTCACCACTGAAGCCTTCGACCACATGCAGGCGTACCCCAGGGGCATGGGTTTGCAGCTTAGTGAACAGCATCGGCAGCAACCTTCGCGACATCGACGGCAAGATACCGATGTGGACTGTCCCAGCCGGTACCCCGGAGGATTCCCTAACCAGGGTTTCCAGGCGCTCGGCCTGGGAAAGCAGCAAGCGAATCTCCGGCAGTACGAGCCGTCCAAAATCAGAGACAACCAGGCCACGCCCGGTACGCTCGAATATCTGATCCCCCCACTCCGCCTCCAGTTGCGCCAGTTGCCGACTAACCAGTGATTGAGCCGTGCCCAGGGCGACCGCCGTTCGGGAAATAGACCCGAGTTCGTCCATCAGCAGCACGCTTTGTAGCTGTTTCAAATTCATCTCGGCTTGTCCGCGTCGCTCTCTTCCAATGGTCGGAACATAAACGACAGCCAGGCTTCAAGCCATCACTTTTTGATGTATCTGATATCGCCTTCATGACACTTCCGGATGGCCTGGTCGCTCCCTAGACTCGCATCAGACCTGAAGCCACCGAGAGCCATCATGGCCCATAACAATAAAATTAGTCCGACAGCGTTATCGCTTTTCGACCCGTCCAGCGTTGCCGTCATTGGCGCATCCGAAGATCCGAACAAAGTCGGCGGACGCCCCATTCACTACATGCTCAAGTTTGGTTATTCCGGCTCGATCCTGCCGATCAATCCCAAGCGCGAATCGGTTCAGGGCTTGCGTTGCTATCCGAACCTGGATGCGTTGGACATCGTTCCCGACGCCGCCATCATTGCGGTCTCGGGACAGGCGGCGGTGGAAGCGATCAAGGCATGCGCCCTGTCGGGTGTAAAAACCGCCGTGGTCATGGCCTCGGGCTTTGCCGAGACCGGCGATAGCGGCCGTCAGTTGCAGAATGAACTGATGGACTTCGCCCGTCGCCACGGCATGCGGCTCATTGGTCCCAATGCCCAAGGGTTTGCCAACTTTGCCAACGGCGCGGTGTTGAACTTCAGCACCATGTTCATGGAAGTGACACCTGCGGATGGCCCTATTGCCATTGTCAGCCAGAGCGGTGCGGCAAGCGTCATGCCCTATGCGATGTTGCGTGAACAGGGTTATGGCGTTCGCTACCTGGCAGCGACCGGCAACGACGCGGATCTGGGCGTGTCGGAGCTGACGCGAATACTGATGGACGACCCGCAGGTTCGACTGATTCTGGTCTACGTGGAATCCGTTTCGAATCCTCAGCTGCTTGCCGAGGCGGCAGCCATTGCCCGGCAAAACGGCTGCCGCATCGTGCTGCTCAAAGGTGGCGTGAGTCACAAGGGCGCTGCCGCTGCCGCGTCGCACACCGGGGCCATGGTCGGCGCGGATGGCGCCCTCGATGCGTTTCTCGACAAACATGGCATCTGGCGTGCCCACGATATTCACCAACTGGTCAACGCAGCGCCGCTGTACCTCAGTGGTTTCGCTCCGGGCACTGGCCGCACCGTGGTCATGAGCCACAGCGGCGCCGTGGGTGTGCTGTGCGCCGATGCCGCCGAACGTGTCGGGCTGCCATTGACCGAGCTGGCACCCACAACCCTGGAGCGCTTGAAAGGTTTGATCCCCGACTTTGCCAGCGCCGCCAATCCGCTGGACCTCACCGCCGCCCTGCTCGGCAACGGCGGCATGTTTCCTGCCGTTCTCGATGTGTTGGGACAGGACCCTGAAGCCGACATGTTTCTCATCGGCATCCCCGTGGCCGGCCCAGGCTACGACGTGCCGGGGTTGGCTCAAACCACCGCGCGATTCATGCATCACACCGGCAAACCGGTGGTGATGACGGCGCCGCAAGCGGATGTCCGGGCGCACTTCCAGCAGGCCGGCATTCCAGCCTTTCGCAACGAAAGCGAAGCGGTATCGGCGCTTCGTCAGTACGCCCGGCATTGCCAATGGCAAGGTTCAGAATTACCTGCTGCCAAGGCATCCACCGTTAGTGCATACGCCGGCTTGCTAGATGAGGCAGACAGCCTGGCCCTGTTGGCAGACGCCGGGGTCCCGGTCGTCGAGCACCGTGTTTGCCATGAAGCCGACAGTGCGGCGCGGATCGCCACTGAGTTCGGCGGACGCATCGTCGTCAAGGGTTGTGCGGCGCAGGTGCCACACAAGAGCGAGCACGGCCTGGTCCACCTCAACCTCGGCGATCCGCAAGCGGTGCATGACGCGGCGCAGCGCTGCCTGGGCGCCCTGGACTCACTGGGTGTGCCTCACGGTCGGCTGATCGTCGCGCGCTCGGTCAAAGGCCTGCATGAATTCATGCTCGGTGTCGTCGTCGATCCGTTGTTCGGCCCGTTGGTGGTCATCGGTGAAGGCGGAACCCTGGTCGAGATTCGCAAGGACACCGTGTCGTTACTCGCCCCTTTCACTACAGCGCAAGCAATGCAAGCGATCGAACGGCTACGTATTGCCCCGGTGCTCAAGGGCGCACGCGGCCAACCACCACTCGACGCCCATGGCCTCGCCCGGGCAGCGGTGGCGTTGGGTGATTTTGCCCTGCAACACCAGACGAACTTGCTGAGCGTCGACATCAACCCGGTCATGGTCATGGCCGAAGGCGTGGTCGCTGTCGACGCGGTTATCCAATACAAGGAGGCACCATGAGCATCCGTCATCTCGATCACCAGCGCAGCGTCCTGATTGACGTCAAGGATCAGGTGGCACTGGTGACGCTCAATCGCCCGGCCAACTTGAATGCGGTGAATCAACACCTGCGCAGCGCGCTGATCGCCGCGCTGGCCCAGCTCAATGAAGACCCGGCTGTCAAAGCGGTGGTTCTGACCGGTGCCGGCGACCGGGCCTTTTGCGCCGGCCAGGACCTGGAAGAAGCCAGCACCGTCGACTGGAAGCAGATTGCTCCCTGGCTGAGCGCGCAACGCGCCATGTACCAGGCCGTCCGCGATCTGGACAAGCCCTGTGTGGTCGCCATCAACGGCGTCGCCGCCGGCGCTGGCATGCAATTGGCGCTGTGTGGCGACTGGCGGATAGCCTCACCAGACGCCCGCATTGGTCAACCTGAAGTGAAAGCAGGCTTGGCGAGCATCGTCGGTTCCTATTTGCTCTCGTTGCATGTAGGCCTGACCCATAACACACAACTGTCGTTGTCCGGCGAACTCATCAACGGGCAGCGCGCCTATGAAATCGGGCTGGTGACCGAACTGCATGCTTCAGACGTACTGGGTGCCGCCCTCGCCCGAGCCCATTCAATGGCGCAGTTGCCCACGACCGCCATTCGCCTGTCCAAACAACGTTTCCGGGCGCTGACGCAATCCGGCTTCGACGACGCTTGCACCGCCGGCATCCGAGCCCAGCTCGAATGTTATGCCAGCGATGAACCACAGACCTTGATGAGCGCGTTTCTCGACGCCCGTGCACGCAAAGGAAATACGCCATGACTGCCTATCAACATCACCTAATCGACGGACGCTGGACGCCGGCACAATCCGCCGACCGCACCCGCGTCTTCGACTCCGCGAGTGAAGCCGAACTGGGGCACGTCGCCCACGGCACCCGCGCAGAAATCGACCTGGCCGTTGAGGCCGCAAAAAACGCTTTGGCATCATGGTCAGCTCTGCCGGTGAGCACACGAGCCGACTTCGTACGCGAGATCGCCAATCAACTGGAAGAACACGTTGATACCCTTGCGCGGGGCATCGCCGCCGAGGTCGGCATGCCGCTCAAACTGTCACAGCGCATACAGGTGCAGGCCCCCATTCTGGCCTGGCGGGCGACGGCTGATCTGGCGGTCGATTGCCTGGCGGAAGCCCGGATCGGCAACTCCACCATCACCCATGTCCCGGTGGGCGTGGTCGGCGCAATCACGCCGTGGAACTACCCATTGCACCAGATCACCGGCAAAGTGGCCGCCGCTTTGATCGCTGGTTGCACCGTGGTGCTCAAGCCCTCGGAGCTGGCTCCTTGCACAGCGCGGGCGCTGGGCGAAGCCGCGCTGGCCGCCGGCCTGCCTAACGGTGTGCTGAACATTGTCGTGGGCGATGCGGCGACCGGACAGGCGTTGGTTGATCATCCCGATGTCGCCTTGTTGTCGTTTACCGGTTCCACCGCCGTGGGCCGGCGCATCGCCGCCTCGGCAGGCCAGGCCCTTAAACGCGTTGCCCTGGAGCTGGGCGGCAAATCAGCCTGCATCGCGACAGCCGATGCCCCGGCCGAGAACGTCGTCCGCCAGGTGATCGGCTCGTGTTTCCTCAACTCGGGTCAATCATGCAATTCGCTGACTCGCCTGCTGGTCCCTGTCGAGCTGTATGACACCTACCGCGCCTTGCTGGCTGACGCCGTGACGCGCCTGACACTGGGCGACCCCATGGATTCGGCCACGCGCATGGGGCCATTGGTGTCTGCGGTGCATCGCGACCGTGTGCATGCCGTGATTGCCGATAGCCAATCCCAGGGTTTTGACTTGATTGCCGGCGGCAGCCAGGCACCGGTGCCGGTGACGGGTTACTACATCGCGCCGACCATTTTCGGACGAGTTCCGCCTCAATCGACGCTGGCGCAACAGGAAGTGTTCGGCCCGGTGCTCAGTGTCATCACCTATGAAACCGAACAACAGGCCATCGAAATTGCCAACGGCACAGCGTATGGCCTGGCCGGTGCAGTGTGGGCCGGTGACCTCGATCACGCCCTGAGCCTCGCTGTTCAATTGCGTGCCGGTCAGGTCGACGTCAATGGCGCGCCCTATAACCCGGCGGCGCCGTTTGGTGGCTTCGGTGATTCCGGCCTCGGTCGTGAAGGCGGGACCTTTGGCATCGAGGAATTCGTCGAGGTCCGCTCCATTCAAATGCCAGTTGCCAGAACCCAGGAGAAATCATGAACTTCACGCAGATCGAACTCAGCCGATTTGGTGCTCAAGAGCACGTTGCCGTCGTGACGCTGATGCGCCCGGAAAAGATGAATGCATTGACCAAAGTCATGGAGGCCGAACTGCGCGAAGCCTTTGCCCAGCTGGATCGCGATGACAGCGTGCGCGTCATCGTGCTGACCGGCAACGGCCGTGCGTTCTGCGCCGGCATGGACATCGATGAACTTGAGGTGCTGCCACCGGACGACATCAGCGAAATGAGCTGGATGCGCGCCTACGACATGAATCGTCGCAGCGACTATCAAAGCCGCTATTCGTATTTCCCGGGTATGCGCAAACCCGTTATCAGCGCGATCAATGGCGCTGCCGCAGGCTTGGGTTTGGTATTGGCGCTGTACAGCGACATGCGTTTCGCCAGTGAAACCGCGGTGTTTTCCACGGCCTTCGCCAAACGTGGATTGATTGCCGAGCACGGCATTGCCTGGCTGCTGCCGCGTGTTGTCGGGCCTGGGCACGCCGCTGACCTGCTGCTCTCATCACGCAAGGTTTCAGCGCAGGAAGCGTTGAGCATGGGACTGGTCGAACGCCTGTTCGCACCGGATTCCCTGTTGGACCAGACCCTGAAATACGCCGAAGACCTGGCCCTGAATGTCTCGCCGCGTTCGATAAGGATCATCAAGCAACAGTTGGGCGAATCACCCTTCCAGACACTCACCGAGTCCATCACCCAGGCCAATCGGGAGATGTTCCTGAGTATCCAGAGCGATGACTTCAAGGAAGGTGTGGCGCATTTCATGGAGCGGCGACCGGCACGTTTCAACGGCCACTGATTGCGCCAGACCACCTTCAGAACTGCCACAATCCCCGGCGTACAGTCGCTTCGACGTTTCGCTGGGGATCACAGGGCATTGAAATCACGAGCACTCCATAAAAATAACAAGGAGTCAGCGATGACTATTCTCAATACCGCAGAACAGCACATCGGCGTGCAGGCCCCTGCCCTCGCCGAATCGACGTTCAAGAAAATCATGTGGCGGTTCATGCCGCTGTTGTTCCTCTGCTACGTCGTCAGCTACCTCGACAGGATCAACGTCGGCTTCGCCAAGCTGACCATGCTCAACGATTTGTCTTTCAGCAACGCGGTCTACGGCCTAGGTGCCGGCGTGTTTTTCATTGGCTATTTCTTTGCCGAAGTACCGAGCAATCTGATCCTGCATCGCGTTGGCGCGCGACGCTGGATCGCGCGGATCATGATCACCTGGTCGCTGATCTCCGCGGCCACCGCGCTAGTGCAGACGCCCATGCAGTTCTATATCGCGCGCTTTTTCCTGGGCATCGCCGAAGCAGGTTTCTTCCCTGGCATCGTGCTCTACCTCACCCTCTGGTTTCCCGCCCACCGCCGGGGCAAGATGGTCGCGCTGCTGATGGCCGGCAACCCGGTGTCCGGCATCCTCAGCGGGCTGGTGTCGGGCTATATCCTGCACACGATGAACATGGTCCACGGCCTGGCGGGCTGGCAATGGCTGTTCATCATTGAAGCGGCACCGGCACTGATTCTCGGGCTGGTGGTGATGTTCTTTCTCACCGACAAAGTTGACGACGCTCACTGGCTGAGCAACGAGCAGCGAGCCATCGTTGCCGAAGAAATCAGCCAGGACAACCGCGCCAAAACCCACAGTTCGGTTCGTCAGGGACTGCTCGGCGGGCGGGTATGGCTGATGTGCTCCATTTTGTTCCTGCTGGTCATGGGCACCAGCACCATCGGCTTCTGGCAGCCCAGCATCATCAGCAATTCCGGCATTACCGATCCAAGAATGATCGGGGTGATTTCGGCGGTGCCTTACCTGGCGGCACTGCTGGGCATGTACCTGGCGGGCAAAAGCTCCGATCGCCACCGTGAGCGTCGTTGGCATGCGGTCATTCCACTGTTGGTGGCAGTGCCAGGGTTCCTGATTTGCGCCTTTTTCCCGTTGACACCCTGGCTGGCAATTACCGGCCTGATCATTGCGACGGCGGGGATCATCACGTCCCTGCCGATGTTCTGGGCACTGCCGACCTCGTTCCTGGGTGGCGCCGGGGCAGCCGCCGGTATTGCCCTGATCAACTCCACGGGCAATCTGGCCAGCTTTGCCGGCCCGGCACTGCTCGGTGTCCTGAAGGACCTGACGCAATCAATGACCACCGGCCTGGTCATCGTCGCCGGCTGCGTGTTCGTGTCGGCCATGATCATCCTGGTGTTCGTGCCCGCCAGGATGGTCAATCGCTAGTCAGACTTTCCTGTTGTAGACCCCATCACAGCTTCTGGCGACAACCCGGCAGAAGCTGCGTCAAAGGACCAGAGACTGAAGTGAGCACCATGAACAACCCAATGAATATCGATGCAGTACCGGCCAATCAACTGCAAGCCGAATACTTCGAGTACAGCAAGGCGGCCAATCCGATCAGCGCCAACCTCATTTCCCGAATTCCCTACCACAATTTTCCAGCGTCACTCTGTGACAGCGGGCCCTCTCGGGTCATACCGCTGGACTTGAGCGACGCCCTAGGCTGTGAAGGTCACGCGACCGGGCCGGGGTTGTGCGCGAACTTCATCCGCCTCAATGCGGGCGATAGCCTGACGCTTGAGCCCAACGCCACCTCACAGGTGTTTTACGTGATTGCCGGCGCAGGAGACGTCATCCAGGGCGAGCACAGCATTGAGTGGTCCAAGGGCTGCTTCATTGCGCTGCCGGGTCTTCTGGAGGCCCGCTTCAGCGCGACCGAAGACGCCCGGCTCTACTACGTTCATGACGAACCCCTGTTGCGCTATCTCGGCGTGACCCGCAGAACCGATCGCTTCGCTCCCACGCTTTATCCCGCGCAGACAGCCAACGCGAAGCTGCGTGAAGCCGCCAATGATCCGCGCGCGCAAGACCGCAGCCGCATCAGCATCTTGCTGGGCAATAGCAATTTCCCGCAAACCAGAACCGTGACCCACGTGCTCTGGGCCATGTATGGAATTCTGCCTGCCGGCTCGATCCAGAAACCTCACCGGCACCAGTCCATTGCCCTGGATTTCATTATCGATTGCCCGACAGGCTGCTACACCCTGGTAGGGACGGAACTGGATGTCGATGGGCAAATTCGCAACCCGGTTCGGGTGGATTGGGCTCCGGGGCTGGCATTTGTGACGCCACCGGGATACTGGCACGCCCATTTCAACGAGTCGGATCAGGAAGCGTTTCTGATCCCGATTCAAGATGCGGGTTTGCAGACGCATCTGCGTTCACTGGATATTCGCTTCAGCTGAAACAGGCTGTCTTCGCTGCGATATCTGCGGTGCATGACATGTGAAAGCGGGCTTGCTCGCGAAACTGATAGATCACTCAACCATTTCTGGCTGACCGCTCTTTCCGCGAGCAAGACCACAGACTCTCTGAAGGCCCCTCCGGCTGGGTTAACCACCCAATGCATTCACCAAGGCCGCCTGATTCTGCCATTGCGCAGTCTTGACCTGGGACAGCGCATTCTGCGCCGCCAGTTGAACCCTTTGCGCCTGCAGCACATCCAGAAAAGGCGTCTCGCCTGCTTGCCAGGCGCGTTGAATCTGCTCGGCAGCAGAGCTGGCCTGACTGGCTGCACTCGCCAGAAGGGCCTGCCGTTGAGCATTGCGTTGAGCAGCCGCCAAGGCTGATTCCACCTCGGAAACGGCCGTCAACACGGTGCGTCGATAACTCAACATCGCCTGCCGCGCCTCGGCATCGCGAAAATCAACCACATTGCGTCGTCGACCACCATCGAGCACCGGCACGCTGGCGTTCACACCGGCCAGCCAGAACGTTGAACCGGCCAAATCAGCAGCGCCTACACCGTCAATTAGCGACCCCAAGGCGGTCGACAGACTCAAGCGCGGCATCAGATCCGCCTTGGCCACGCCGACCCGCGCATAAGCCGCAATCAATCGAGCTTCAGCGGCACGAACATCAGGGCGACGACGCAACAGATCCGCCGGCGTACCGGCGCCCGGTAACGACACAGTCGAGACGTTCGCCGGGCTGTCCTTGAACTGTTGATACAACGTCTCGGCCGGCTGGGCCAGCAGCACCGACAAGCGATGCAGTGAGCGCTGCCAGTTCAGTTGCAACGCAGGCACCTGGGCGGCGGTGGAGTCCGATTGAGCGCGGGCGCGCAGCACGTCCGCTTCCGGGCTGTCGCCGGCCGTGTACAACTGCTCGGTCAATTGCAAGGTCTCGGCCTGGCTGGCTGCACTTTGCCTGACGATCGTCAAACGCTCCTCCAGGCCGCGGGCCTCTGCATAGGCCTGGACCACTTCCGAAATCAGCGCTACCCGCACACCCCGCGCCTCTTCTTCGGTAGCGTCGAGGTCGGCATTCGCGGCACGCACGCCTTCGCGGATGCGACCGAACAGATCAATTTCCCAAGCCGCACTCAAACCGATCGAGGTCGGCTCGGTGATCAGCGCATCGGTGAAACCGGCCTGGTCAGCGGATATCCGCTGACGCGCCGCACTGGCCCCCAGGTCGACCTGCGGACTGCCCGAGGCCCCTGCAATGTTGCGTAACGCACGCCCGGCATCGATACGCGCAAGGGCAATCTGCAAATCAAGGTTTTCCGCCACGGCGCGCTCCACCAAACGGTTGAGCAACGGGTCCTGATACAGCGTCCACCAATGATCGGTCACGCTTGCGGACTGGGCCGCTGGAGCATTGACGAAACGTTCGACCGGCACTTCGGACCGGGGCGGCATGACCGGAGACACACACGCACTCAGTAGCGCGGCGCCCAGCACGAGGCCTGAAACGCGAAGAGAGTTATTCATGAGCCGCACCCTGTTCAGAATGAATGGATTGAGCAAGTACCTGACGCTCGCCACCGGCCAGACGACGGATCAGTACATAGAACACCGGCGTGAACAAAAGGCCGAACAACGTGACGCCGATCATCCCGAAGAACACCGCTGCCCCCACGGCCTGACGCATCTCCGAACCGGCCCCCTCGGACATCACCAACGGCAACACACCAAGGACGAAGGCCAGCGAAGTCATCAGGATCGGCCGCAAGCGCAGACGACAGGCCTCAACCACCGCTTCGACAATGCCCTGCCCCTCCTTCTCTTGCTGGCGCGCGACTTCGACGATCAAGATCGCGTTCTTCGCCGCCAGCCCCACCAGGACGATAAAGCCGATCTGGGTGAGAATATTGATATCCAGCCCCATCAGCCGCACACCACCGGCAGCCGCCAGCAGGCACATCGGCACAATCAGCAGGATCGCCAGCGGCAGGCTCCAGCTGCCGTACTGCGCAGCCAGCACCAGGTAGACAAAGATCACACACAACGGGAACACCAACAGCCCCATGTTGCCAGCCGTGGTCTGCTGGTAACTGAGGTCGGTCCACTGATAGGTGATGCCGGCCGGCAGCGTTTCCTTCGCCAAACGTTCCATGGTCCTGATCCCGAACTCAGAACCCAGCCCCGGCAAGGTGTCGCCGTTAATTTCGGCGGTCGGGAACAGGTTGTAACGCGGGAATCGCTCCACACCCAGCGCCTCATGCAGGCGGGTGACGCTGGCAATCGGCACCATTTGCCCGGCATCGTTGCGCACCTTGACCCGGGCGAGGTCTTGCGGCGTGACGCGGTAAGGCAGATCCGCTTGCGCAGTCACTCGATACGTACGACCGACGAGATTGAAGTCGTTGATGTAGGAAGAGCCAAAGTAGGTCTCGATCGCCTGATTGATCTGGCTGCTGGGCACGCCCAGCATTTCGGCGCGCTCACGATCCAGTTCGACGAACACCTGCGGTGTCCTGGCCGAAAACGGTGAATAGACACCCGTCATACCTTGGGTCGAATTCGCGGCCGCGATCAGGTCGTCAGTGGCTTTGGCCAAGGCTTCGGTGCCCAGCCCTGCGGTGTCCTGCAAACGCATGGAAAAGCCGCCGGTGCTGCCCAACCCTTGAACAGGCGGTGGCGTAGCGACAATCACCGTTGCACCGCTGACCACTTTCAATCGTTCACGCAAGTCTTCGGCAATCTTGTCCGACGTCAGCCCGTGCAGCTTGCGCTTGGACCACGGCTGGAACACCGGCGCCAGACCGGCCGAGTTTGATGAACTGGTACCGGTCACCATCGAGAATCCGGAAAACGTCGGCACGCGGTCCACGCCCGGCACCTCGAGGGCAATCGCTTCGATCTGTCGCGAGATCTCGTTGGTCCGCTCTAGCGACGCACCGTCGGGCAGCTGGACGATGACCACCAGGTAACCGCGATCCTGAATAGGAATGAAGCCCTTGGGGGTCGACACCAGCAAATAAGCGGTGGCCGCAATCAGCACCGCGTAGACCGCCAGCATCAACGGTGTTTTGGCCACCAGTCCGCGCACACTGCCGGCATAGCGTGAAGAGAGTTTCAGGAAACCGCCGTTGAAACCATCCGCCGCACGCTTGAGCAGGCCGAACAGGCCGACTTTCGGGGCGAGAGTAGCCTGGTGGGGCTCATGTCGACGCAGAATCATCGCCGCCAGCGCTGGCGACAACGTCAACGAGTTGAATAGCGAGATCGCCGTGGCCACCGCAATGGTGATCCCGAACTGGCGGAAAAACTCACCGGAAATCCCTGGAATGAATGCCGTTGGAACGAACACCGCACACAGCACCAGCGTAATCGCGATCAAGGCGCCGCCGATTTCCTGCATGGTCACGATGGTCGCTTGCAGCGCACTCTTGCCATCGGCCAAATGGCGCTCGACGTTTTCCACCACCACAATAGCGTTGTCGACCACGATTCCCACCGCCAACACTAAACCGAACAGAGTCAGGTTGTTGATCGAGTAGCCGAGCAGCGCCATGACCGCGAAAGTACCCACCAACGACACGGGGATCGCCAGGATCGGAATGATCGACGGCCGCCAGCCCTGCAGGAAAACCATGATCACCAACACCACGAGAATCACCGCCTCATAGATGGTCTTGCCCAGCTCACCGATGCTGTCGGCAATAAACGCTGTCGGGTTGTAGCCGATGCTGTATTCGATGCCTTCAGGGAAGTCCTTGCCGATTTTCTGCATGGTTTCTTCGACCACTTTCATCGTCGCCAGGGCATTGGCGCCCGGCCGTTGCAGCACTTGCAGGCCGATGGCCGGGTTGCGCAAGTAATAGGTGTTGTTGACGTAGGCCAACCCGGCGATCTCCGTTCGCGCCACGTCCTTGAGGCGCACCAGGCGCCCGGCCGTTCCCGACTTGATGACGATGTTGTCGAAGTCGGCAGGCTCCTTCAGTCGGCCTTCGAAAATCAGGTTGGGCTGGAATGCCTGCGACGCCACCGGTGGCTGGGCGATCACACCGCCGGCTACCTGAGTGTTCTGCGAACGCACGGCGGCAATGATGTCGGCGGGAGTCAGGTTGAAGGCTGCCACGCGTTCAGGATCGAGCCAGATACGCATCGAGTATTCGCGCGCCCCCAATGGGTTGATATCACCGACGCCGTCGATCCGTTTGAGCACGTCGGCAACGCTACGGATCGCAAAGTTCGAGACATAGAGCTGGTCGTAAGTGCCCTTGGGTGAGGAGATGAAGATCGTCGACAGCTGTGTCGGAGAGGACTTGCGCACCGTTACGCCGCTGCGTTGCACCGGCTCCGGCAAACGCGGCGTGGCCAGCGCCACACGGTTTTGCACCAACACCTGAGCCTTGTCGACATCGGTGCCGCTCTTGAAGGTCACCGTCAGGTTCAAACTGCCATCGGACGTCGCCTGGCTGTACATGTAGAGCATGTCTTCAACACCGTTGACCTCTTGCTCAATGGGAATCGCCAGCGTCTCGGCGACGGTCTGCGCCGAAGCGCCGGGATATGTCGCGGTCACCACCACGGTCGGCGGTGCGATGTCCGGGTACTCGGAGGTCGGCAAGACGAGATAGGCCAGGCCACCGATGATCATCAGGACGATTGAAAGCACAATCGCCAGCACCGGTTGCTCGATGGATGTGCGTCCCAAGTTCATAACCGGGCCTCCTCGAGGGTCGTCGCTTTCGCGGTCTGAACTAACGCACGGTCCTGTGCTGTCGCGGTATCACCGGCGCGCACACGCTGCAGGCCATCAACGATCACCCGATCCTGCTCCTGCAAACCGCTGGAGATTTCGCGCAATCCATCATGCAATTTACCGAGGGTGACGGGTCGAATTTCGACCTTGTTCTGCGGGTTGAGCACATAGACGACTTTGCGCGTCGCGTCGACGCTGATCGCGGTGTCCGGGAGCAACAGTGCTGGGTAAGGCGCCTGGCTGGAGAACTGCACGCGTCCAAATTGCCCAGGACTCAACTGCAGGTCCTGATTGCTGACCCGGGCACGCTGGCGCAGGGTCCCGGTCGACGGGTCAAGGCGGTTGTCGATGAAATCCATGCGCCCGGTCATGCTCGGTTTGGTTTCACCCGGCAAGGCAATCCGTACCTGGCTCTGGTTGGCGGCGGGATTTGTCTGGCGACGGTATTTGAGGTAGCTCTGTTCATCGATATCGAAGTAGATGTCGATCGGGTCCAGCGACACGATGGTGGTCAGCAACGTCGCGCTGCTGTTGCCGCCGTTGACCAGATTGCCCTCGCTGATCAGTTTGCGACTGATCCGCCCGCTCATGGGGGCGGTGATCCGGGTGAACTCCAGGTCAAGCTTGGCATTGCTCAACGCACCTTCAGCGCTCAAGACCTCGGCTTGCGCGGCCTGACGCGCTTGCAGGCGTTGATCATAGAGGCTGCGGGCGATGGTTTTGGATTCGATCAGGACGTTAGCCCTGGCAAACTCCTGTTCCGCCAGCGCCAGTTGCGAGCGCACTTGGGCCAGTTTGCCTTGCGCCTGGACCACCGCAGCCTGGAACGACCGCGAATCGATCACGAACAGCAAATCACCCTTCTTGACGATGGCGCCGTCCTGGAACGCAACCTTCTCCAGATAACCGCTGACCCGCGAACGCACGTCGACCGAATCGGTGGCCTCAAAGCGACCGGTAAAACTGTCCCAATCGGTGACCACGGATTTGACGGGCTTGCTGACGGTAACACTGGGGGCAATCGGTGCGTTGCTGGTTTGATTCGGACCGCAGCCGCTCAGAGCGACTGCCAGCGCCAGGCCTGACGCCGACACCGCCAAACCTTTTGCAAATGCCGATTGTAGTGGGAACGATATCCTCGCTTTCCCCGTTGTAGACGATTTCACTTTTGCATGCTCCGCAGTTGGCCATTGAATGAGCTCCATTCAATGGCCAACGAATTGACTGAACTAAAATTTCAGCGATTAAAAATTAAACATCAAAGAGCGCTTCGATTAACTTTTAGCGGTGTGCTCGCTTTGCGTTTTATTACGTTCAACAAAAGCACCTGACTCTTCAGCATGAACCGCCAGGGACACGGAGAGAGCAACCACGGTAGTGAGTAGAGCAAGAGTATTTTTCAACAAGTTCATTTCAGGTGTTCTCGGTAGTGTTTGAATGAAAAAGATTTTCCGTGAGCACCACGTGAAGATAAACCGCCGAAATGCAAAAAGAATATTGACCAAAAGACAAGAACAAGCGCTCTGGAATGGGGAGTACAGGCATTCGATCGTCCGCGCGAAAACAACCTGCGAAGTGTATTCACCGGTCAATCATTCATTATTGAAATAGTGCGAAAGGTGTCTTTACAAGCGTCTGAACTATTGCAGTCTTAAAAAGGAGATGGCCTGGCAGCCATCTCCTGGACACTCAGCAATCAATACTTCCGTGGCAGAGGCATTTGATTGCAAACGTTGAAAGGAAGTTTGTATCAGCGTTGCTGTCGCTCCTCAAAACTCAATAACCTGACGCACCGCGCTGCCATCATGCAGGTGGTCAAAACCTTCGTTGATATCGTCCAGCTTGAGCCTGCCACTTAACAGTCGATCCACCGGCAGGCGGCCGTCACGATAGAGCTCGATGAACCGCGGGATGTCGCGCAGCGGTACACAAGTGCCGATGTAGCTGCCTTTGAGCGTGCGCTCCTCGCCCACTAACTGAACGACGTTGACCGGCAGCGCCGAACCCGGTGGTGGCAGACCGGCGGTTACCGTCATGCCACCGCGCCTGGTCATCTTCATCGCATTTTCCAGAGCACGGATCGAACCGGCCATTTCGAACACATAGTCAGCGCCGCCACCGGTCAGCGCCAGCACCTGTTCAACGGCGTCCGGATCACCACCGTTGACCACGGCGGTGGCGCCGACTTCCTTGGCCAAGGCGAGCTTTTCCGGTGACAGATCGACAGCAATGATCTTGCTGGCCCCGGCAGCCCGTGCACCCAACACCGAAGCAAGACCTACGCCGCCAAGGCCGATCACCACGGCGGTCGAACCCACGCGCAATTGCGCGGTGTTGACTACTGCACCCACACCGGTCAACACCGCACAGCCAAACAGTGCCGCTTCAACGAAGGGCAACTCGCGGTCGATCTTGACCACGGAGTTGCGTGACATCACGGCGTACTCGGCAAACGCGGAGACGCCCAGATGGTGATGGATGTGGCCGGCAGGCGAGCTCAAACGCACCGAGCCGTTGATCAGCGTCCCGGCGGCGTTGGCTTTTGCCCCAGGCTCGCAGAGCGCCGGGCGGCCCTCGGCGCATGGCAGGCAATGACCGCAACTGGGCATGAACACCATGACCACATGGTCTCCAGGCTCAAGGTCGCTGACCCCATCTCCCAGGGCTTCCACCACGCCTGCCGCCTCATGACCGAGCGCCATGGGCATAGGGCGAGGCCGGTCGCCATTGATCACCGACAAGTCGGAATGGCACAGGCCGGCGGCGCGGATTCGCACCAGCACTTCGCCCGGCCCTGGCGGCGCCAGCTCGATGGTTTCGATCGTGATCGGCTTGCTCTGCGCATAGGGCGGGGCCGCATTCATGTGTCTCAGAACAGCAGCTCTGACTTGCATCTTTGTCTCCGGCACAGCTGGACTCGATAGTGAGTGCTCATCACTATGCCGCAGGCCGTTTGTGCCAGAAATGCACCGCCGGGCGTAGCTGTTTGGAATTGAATTCGCAGAAGCACGCCATCCCGACGGACACGCGAGCAAGTCGAATTGTTATTTGAATTCTCAAATCTTGTGCACGGCCACTGCGTTCTCTGCTGCTCATCCAGTGCTTACTCTGAAACCACAGACAACATCACAGCGTCCCTCGAAAGGCGCCTGAATGAGGGTTTCAAGATGACCGAAGCAAGCACACGGAAAAAACTGGTCGAGGCCGCCCCCCACGCCTCGTTCAATCTCGACGAGATCGTCAAGACGTTCCCCGAAACAGCCGAAACGCTACTGGTCGACACACGCCTGACTGATGAAGATGAAGCCAGCGCCCGTGTCTTCCGGGTCTATCACCCGACCCCCGCGCATTACCACGCCACCTGTGACGAATACCTGATTGTGCTGTCAGGGCGTGCGACGTTTTTCATGGGTGACCGCGAAGAGTTCGAAGTGGGTCCGGGCGAAATGCTGTTCTTCAAGAAGTTCACTGTTCACGGAATGCCGAAGATCCTCGAACACCCGCTATTCATGGTGTCAGTCGACACCCCGCGACGTGATCCAAGCGACATCATTTTTGTCGATCCTTCGAGCGGCACCGCCGAATCGTTCGTGCAGGCCAAGCCATGAACAGCCAAGCACTGGAGATTTTCGCAACCTTCCCGGTCGAGCGTCCGGGCAACCCCACAGTGATGCCTGACGGGCGAGTGCTGGTGTCGGTATCGGCCATTATCGCGCCCGATATCTCGGTACGGGCAGTGGCGCAGAACGGCGAGCACTCGGCTTACCCCAATGAGGCCTGGGCCAGCAAACCCGGCGACGATGGGCGCGGCGTGTCCGCCGTGATCGGTATCCGCACCGACCCCGAGGGAATCGTCTGGATACTCGACATGGGCAAGCCACAGCAACAACAGCCTCGCCTCATCGCCTGGAATGATCGAACGCAAAGCCTGCATCGAATGATTGTGCTGCCGCAGAACGTCCTGCGCCCCAGCTCCTTCACTCAGGATTTCGTCATCGATTGGCGGCGCCAGCGTATCTATATCGCTGACATGACGATGAATCCCAGTGGCGCCAGCGACTACCCGGCTATTGTCGTGGTCGACCTGCAAACCGGTCTTTCGTGGCGCTCGCTGGAATGCTACCCAGGACTGATGCCGGGTGATGTGCCGCTGTTGGTTGCGGGTAAGCCGCTGGCGTTGCGTACGCCCGAAGGTGAAGTCATTGCGTATCGCTACGGCCTCAACCCCATTGCGATCGACCCCTTGGGCCGATGGGTTTATTTCGGCTCGATGTCGGCGCGCAAAGTCTATCGGATCAGCACCGAAAGTCTCGCCCAACCCAGCGACGCTACAGCGTTGAGTGAAGCGGTGGAATTTTGGTGCGAAAAGCCGCACTGCGACGGTTTTGATGTCGATGCCGAGGGCAACGTGTACGTGACCGACATCGCGAACAACGCCATCGGACTGGCATCGCCGGCCGGCTACCGCATCCTGGCCCAGGATGACCGGTTGCTCGGCTGGCCGGATGGTGTCGAACTCGATGCACAAGGCAAATGGTTGTACATCACGGCCAACCAGTTGCACCGCCACCCTCTGCTCAATGCGGGTGAGGACGACAGTCAGCCACCGTTTCATGTGTTGCGCCTGCGAGTGGACGCGCCGATGGGATTGAGCGAAACACCATGAGCCATAGCCGTGTCGCGTTCACTGTAATAGCCGTGTTGCTGACGATCAGCGCTATCGTCCTGGCGCTGACCGATGGCATTCCCGGTGTCGGGATCGGGCTCTATGTCGTGGTGGCCATCGCTGTCACACAGTTCTCGCGGGCCATGCCAGAGGCCTGGCCCGCTTGCCTGTTTGAAGTGTCGAAAGCTTCACGCAGCTCCCTGGCCCAGCGCCTGCTGATCCAACTGGCGGCGCTGGTGTGCCTGCTGTCAGCCCAGGCCATGAGTGGAGCCGTATCGGCGGTCCTCTCGGTGACCGGCCTTCTGCTGTTCATTCATACCCTGGTGCTGGCGCGCCTGCCCCAGCGCGCCCGGCGACACAGGAGACTTTGATCGATGACAGTACAGGCGTCACTTTCGGAGCATCCCGGTGAGTTGGCCAATCAACGATCGCCGGCACCCCGGCGCCTCTCGCTATTGATGGGGCCCGGACTGTTGATTGCCGTGGGTTACATGGACCCTGGCAACTGGGCTACCGGGATCGCTGCCGGAGCGCAATTGGGATACAGCCTGCTGTTCATGGTGGTGTTGTCGAGCCTGGCGGCCATGCTCTTGCAAACACTCGCCTTGCGCCTGGGCGTGGTCACCGGTCAGGACCTTTCCCAGACCTGCCGTCTTCGCTACAGCCGGCAAGCCACACTTGCGCACTGGACAATGGCAGAGATAGCCATCATCGCCACTGACATCGCCGAAGTGTTGGGCGCGGCATTAGCGTTCAAACTGCTGTTCAACCTGCCGCTGAGCATCGGCATCGTGCTGACGGCTATCAGTACGCTGGTCATCCTGGGTGTGAAGGGCGCCGCCAATGGTCGAGTGCAGAAGATTGTCCTGGCACTGGTCGCGATCATTGTCCTGTGCTTTGCCATAGAGCTTTCGCTGATCACACTCGATACAACCGCTGCTCTACAAGGCTTCATTCCCTCACTGGACACGCTGGCTGAACCTGGGGCGCTGTTCATTGCGGTGGGCATCATCGGCGCCACCGTCATGCCACACAATCTGTACCTGCATTCGTCCCTGGCCCGAGGCCCCAGTCGCCTGAATGACGCAGTGCAGGTCAGGCAATCCCTGCGCCACGGTTCAATCGACACGATCCGCGCGCTGTCGATTGCCGCCGCCGTACAGGTCGCCATTCTGTTAGTGGCCGCAGCAGTACTCCATGACAACGGCCACACCGGAATTGGCAGCATCGAGCAAGCCCACCAACTGCTGGCGCCGCTGATGGGGGGCACCCTTTGCGCCGTACCTTTTGCCCTGGCTCTGCTTGCCTCCGGACAAAGCGCGACGTTGACGGGCACCCTCGCCGGCCAGGTGGTGCTCGAGGGTTTCCTGAACCTCAGGGTTTCATTGAGCAAGCAGCGCATCGTCACCCGTCTGCTCGCCATTGTGCCGGCGCTTGGCGCAATACTCTGGCTGGGGGATCACGCAGTGGGCGACCTGTTGGTGTTTTCCCAGGTGGTGCTGTCGATACAACTGCCGTTTGCGGTTTATCCGCTGATTCGTTTTACCCGCGATAAAACCCTGATGGGCGATTTCGCGATTTCACGCCCGGTCGCTGTCGTGGCCTGGTTGATTTTCCTGCTGATCAGTGCCGCCAATTTATGGCTGGTCGCCTCAGTCATCCTATGAACAACTCCCCCCAAAAAACAGGTAAACACATGAGTGAAGTCCGCATCTGGATCGCCATCGAGCGCCCCGTCGAACAAGTCTGGTCACTTCTTGGTGGCTTTGACTGGTTGCCCCGCTGGCTCGATGTTATCGCCAGCAGCAGCCTGAGTGACGGAGGACGCCTGCGTCATCTGCAAACCGCCAATGGCGCGACGATTGTCGAGCGTTTACTCACGTTTGATGAGGGTGAAAGGTATTACAGCTATGCCTTGCTGGAAGGCCCTTCGCCGGTTATTGACTACATCGGGAGAATGTCCGCGCAATCCGATGGCAAGGGCGGAACCCTGGCATCCTGGTCAAGCAGTTTTGTGGTCCAGGGAGCCGATGAAGCACAGGTCATTGAGCATTTTGAAGTTTTGTATCGCCAAGGACTGGAGAACCTCAAGGCCATTATTGAATCCAGCCACTGACCAAGGCAGCTGGTTCACTCGCGATCCATGAAGGCTTGCAGGCGTGGCACCATAAAGTCGAGGAACGTCCGGATACGCTGGGGCACATGCTGTCCACCCTGATACAGCGCATGGACTTCCTCGCAATCATGACCGCTTTGTGCGAGCACCTCGACCAGACGCCCCGTGGCCAGATCTTCATCAACATGAAAGTCCGCCAGCCTGGCGATCCCGACGCCGGCAATGGCCATGCGCCGAACCGTTTCGCCATTGTTGGCTTGCAGGTTGCCCTGGACGATACGATCAACGATACGGCCGTTCTGGTGCATGGGCCAGACCGGGCTGGAACGACGGAAATTGAAACTCAAGCAATTGTGTTCGCATAGGTCTTCCAGGGTTTCGGGAACCCCGTATTTTTCCAGGTAATCGGGCGACGCAACGATCTTGCGCCGGGCAATTCCGATCTTTCGCGCGCGTAGCGTCGAGTCATTCAGTACGCCTACCCGGAACGCAATGTCCGTTCTGTCCAGGTACATGTCGACGATGTCATCGCACAGGGACAGGTTGATTTGAATATTGGGATGCGCTTCCCAGAACGCCGGCAAATTGGGTTCGATCGCCAGCGTGCCAAATGCCACTGAGGCATTGATTCGCACTGTTCCACGCGCCTTCTGTGCACCTTGCGCCAATACCCTTTCGACATCATCAAGCTCTGCCAGCAGTGCATGGCTGCGTTCATAGTAAACGCGCCCTTCATCCGTCAATGACAGCTTGCGCGTGGAGCGCTCCAGCAGGCGAACACCCAGGCGCAACTCCAGGCGCACAATCAGTTTGCTGACTGTTGAAGGCGTCATCAGCATTTGGCGCGCGGCTTGGGAAAAGCTGCCAGCATCAACAACCCGCACGAATACCGACATCTCACCTGCTCTGTTATCCACGTCCTGTCTCCTCTGAATGACTCGTGAAAAAATATCACAAGCGCTCCCCTAAAAATCATAGGAAGCCTAGGAGAACGTTCACTTAACTTTGGAATCTATTTCACATGTACAGCCGATATGCCGGATGCCTTTACCCGCTTTCCCCGCGCAGTTATGAAGCTTGCTCACAGAACATGTTCATCGTTGCCAGGTTATCAGTGGGCTAAAGGGCGCTTACGCTCCTGAGCACCATCAAGTGAGGAGCGGATTCAATGAGTACATTATTTGACCCCTGCCAGACCGGCACACTAACGCTGCGCAATCGAATCGCAATGGCACCGATGACGCGTGCTCGCAACCCCGATGGCGTTGCCAATGAACTGACCGCGCTTTACTACAGCCAACGCGCCAGTGCCGGGCTGATCGTTACCGAGGGCACTCCGATTTCACGCTCGGCCGAAGGGTTTCTGGCCATCCCTGGTATCTACACGACGCCCCAGATCAATGGCTGGCGCAAAGTGACTCAGGCTGTCCACGATGCCGGTGGCGTTATCTTTACCCAGCTATGGCATGTCGGGCGCGTCTCCCATGTCAGCATCCAGCCGAACGGGATTGCACCGGTGAGTTCGACGTCCCAAATTGCACGCAATTCCCAGGCCTGGGGTATGACTGAGCGTGGCGAGCCTGGCCCAGTCGATGTTTCCGCCCCCCGCGCCCTCAGTACACAGGAAGCCAAAGAAGTCATTCGTGACTTTGCCCAGGCCGCCGCCAACGCAATCGATGCCGGCTTCGACGGCATTGAACTGCATGGAGCGAACGGCTACTTGATCGAGCAATTCCTCAATCCTTTGGTCAATGACCGCACCGATGAGTACCGCAGCGACACACTGGAAAACCGCACTCGTTTCTTGCTCGAGGTGGTCGATAGCGTCATAGATCGTATTGGTGCGCACCGCACGGCCATACGCCTGTCACCGTTTGGCGGACTGTTCGACATGGAGCTTTACGATGATGTCGAGCAAACCTACCTGTATGTCGCCGATCAGCTTTCTCGGCGTGGGTTGGCCTACGTTCATTTCATGGATCAACTGTCTCGGGGCAGCTCGCCGATTCCAGACGATTTTCTGAAGAAATTCCGTGGCCACTACCGGGGAACACTGGTTCTCGCCGGGGGCATGACCAAAGCGCGTGCGGAGCAATTCTTGCGTGAAGAATTGATCGACATCGCAGCATTCGGCGAGCCATTTATCGCAAACCCCGATCTGGTCGAACGCCTGTACAACGACTGGCCGCTGTTAAAACCAGACCGCGCACTGAGCTACGGTGGCGGAGCCAAGGGTTATACCGATTACCCGCCCTACTCGACTGCTTGACGCTCGATAAGTGGTGCCTGGGCCTGATCCGCCACTTCGCGGATCAGGAAGTCGATCAGCGCCCGGGACGCAGCCGATAACTGGCGATGAGGCGCGAAAATCACAGAAAACGGTCGGGACCTTCCACCCGACCGCTCGAGCAGCGGCACCAGGCGCCCGCTTTGAATTCGCTCGCGAACAATGAAGTCGTAGGTCTGGCAAATTCCCGCGCCGTGCTCGGCCAAAGACACAGTGCCCAGCACATCGTCGGACACTTGAATATTCGCCTCGGGAACCCACTCCCTATCAATCCCCTGCTCGCAGAACAACCACGGCGCTATGCGGCCGCTGCTGGGCATCACAAATGGCAGGCAGGCATGCGCAGACAGTTCGTCGACACTGCGCGGCGAGCCGGCGTGCCGCAAGTAATCCGGCGCGGCAACCACGCACAAACTCGCATCCTCAAGCTTGCGGCCGATCAGGCCACTGTCAGGTAATTGCCCAAGGCGAATAGCCAGGTCATACCCTTCGGCCACCAGGTCCACATTTCGATTGCTGATGCTCATTTCGATGCGCACCTGCGGGTACTGCCGATTGAAACGGCAGAGCAACGCCGGCAACCGGAAATGCCCGTAGGTCGTCGGCACGCTGAGTCGTACCCGGCCAGTCAATGCTCCCTCCTGCCCTAGGATCGCCCGCTCCGCATCATCGATTAACGAAAACGCCGCACGGGATTGTTCGAGGTACAGCAAACCCGCCTCGGTCAGGCTCAGGCGTCGAGTCGTGCGCCGCAACAACTGAACGCCAAGGCGTGTTTCCAGGCGTGAGATCGCCCGGCTGACCACAGAAGGGGTGGTCGCCAGAACAACGGCCCCGGCGCTCAGCGAGCCTTTCTCCACAACGGTGATGAAGACTTCTACGTCCGCAAGATAATCGAATCGACGGCTCACCTTTACCCCCAAAGAACAAGTGCTTTTCTTTTTAGCAAGTTTATCGCCCATGAAGGCATGAATATAGTTGCATCAACGATCAGGCGACTGCTGATCGAACACACATCCCTCCACTGTCCGGAAATCCCATGCGCCCCATTACCCGTCTTGCTCTTGCAATGGCTCTCTGCACTTCGGCTTTCAACGCCCAGGCCAGCAATGTACTGATCGTGCTGTCAGATTCAGACCACCTCGACCTCAAGGACAATAAAGTCTTTGCGACAGGCTTCTACCTGAACGAGTTGATGCAGCCGGTGAAACTGCTGCTCGATGCGGGGCATTCGGTGACCTTTGCCACGCCGACGGGCAAGGCACCCACGCTGGACACCTCGTCCAACGACAAGATGTATTTCAACAATGACGCAAGCGCACTGCAGGAGCACAAGGCGCTGTTGGAAAAGCTCAAGATCACCTCCGTGGGTGAGTCGCCGGTCATCAGCCTGTCGCGCGTCGAACAGATTGGTTACGAGCACTTCGATGCGATTTATGTACCCGGTGGCCACGCACCGATGCAGGACCTTCTCCATAGCGCGCAACTAGGGAAACTGCTGACCAACTTCCATGACCAAGGCAAGACAACCGCTCTGGTTTGCCATGGACCGATTGCCTTGCTCTCGACGCTGCCCGACCCGACCACCTTCACTCAGAAACTTGAAGCCGGCACCAAAACCACGAAGTCAGACTGGACCTACGCCGGCTACAAATTCACAGTCATCAGTAATCAGGAAGAGGAACTGGCCAAAGGGCTTTTGAAGGGGGGCGCCATGAAGTTCTATCCGCAGACAGCATTAGAACTGGCTGGAGGGGTATTCAGCAGCAACACTTCGCCGTGGGCCTCGCACGTGGTCGTCGATCGAGAACTGGTGACAGGTCAAAACCCTGGTTCTGCGCTAGATGTTGGCAAGGTCATACTTGAGCGACTCAGAGTCCCGAGCCAGCCGAAATCCTGATGGGTTCAGATGTTTGCCTTGCATCACTAACAAGCCGCTGCAAGTTCGGGCTTGCAGCGATTGTTGATTTGACTTCACAACACCTTTGCGCCAATTGACATTTAGCCGAGCAGCGCTGGCAGGGATACTCCTGATTGACGAATTTCCATGAGGATTCACCCATGCAGACAGATTATGCCGCCTGGTCCTGGACATCGGATCAAGGCATCGATGGCTTGAAATTGATTCGTAAACCGCTGCTCCAGCCAGGTCCTGGCGAAGTGCTCGTGACCAATCGCGCCGTGGCGTTGAATCCAGTGGACTGGAAGATCATCGAGTGGGGTCATGCCGCATGGAAGACCGGCCATGTGCCGGGCGTGGATGGCGTGGGCGAGGTCGTGGCGGCAGGCACGGGGGTCACCTTGAAAGTCGGGACTGTGGTTGCGTATCACCAGTCGCTGACGCGCGATGGCAGTTTTGCCGAATTCTGCATGCTCGATGCCAGTACCGTTTTGAACGTGCCCCAGGCGCTCGATGAAAGCGTTGCCGCCGCCCTGCCCTGCCCTGGTCTGACGGCTTGGCAGGCGCTGGAAAAAGTACCCATGGCGCCGGGGGATGTAATGGTGGTCGGTGCCGGCGGCGCGGTCGGTCTGTTGCTGGTGCAACTGGCTGTTCAACGCGGCTGTCGCGTGTGGGCAACGGCGGCGACCAGACACCATTCGCAGCTCAAAGCGCTTGGTGCGGCCGGTGTGTTCGACTACCGTGATGATCAGTGGCAACAATCGCTGCAGGCCGCCTTGGGCGAGCGTCGATTGCATGCGCTGTTCGACACCGTCAGCGGCCCCCATGCCGCGAGCCTGGCACCGCTGCTGGGCTACAACGGCCATCTTGTTTGCATCCAGGACCGTCAGGAAAGCGCGCCATTACCGGCCTTCAGCACTGCGATTTCCCTGCACGAAGTGGCCCTCAACAGCTTCCATGCCCATGCGAGTTCGAGCGACCGCCAGCAGTTGCGACAAGCAGGCGAACGCCTTCTGGAGCAGGCGCTGGACGGTCGCCTGTCGATGCCGCATCGTCAGGCTTTCGATTTTTACAACCTTCCCCAGGCCCTGCATGCGCTCAAACAGGGTGGCGAAGGTGGAAAATGGATTGCCACGCTCGGCAACTCCAAACCTTGAAATGACATCGCCCGAGACTCCTGGCAGGAGATCGGGCGATGGGTTCAGGGGGACTCGATGGCGGCGTTGTGGTTCAGGCCTCCACCAGGTTCTCCTTTTTTTCCAGCCAGTCGATCATCAACTCGCCCCAGGCGATGTCCGCTTGCAGCGCCCCTTTAGCCTTGGCCGAATCGCGGGTGCGCAAACCTTCCAGTACTTCGAAATGCTTGTGCTTGGCGCTCGCCAGTTCCCGCTTGGGCACCTCGGCGTGGAAGCGGCTCAGCAGCGGCCCCATGATGACCCACATGTTCTCAAGAGTCTTGGACACCACCGGCATGCGCGCGGCAGAGATCAAACCGAAGTGGAACTCACGATTCAGTAAGGCGGCTTGCCTGTAATCGACGGGTACCGCTTTCTGGAACGCATCCTGAATGGCTTCGAGCTTTTCAAGTTCCGGTTGGGTGATGCGCAGTGCCGCGACACCAGCGGCCTCGCCTTCCAGCAGATGACGAATCAACTGGATCTCTCGCAATTGGCTGACGGTCAACTCTGGAACATAAATCGAGGTCGCGGCCTTCATGTCCAGCGCATGGTCGCTGACCAGACGGAAGATCGCCTCGCGCACCGGTGTGATCGATACACCAAACTCTTCGGCCAGTGTACTGATGCGCAACCGATCGCCTGGCTGGTACTGCCCATCCATCAACGCGGTGCGGATAATGGAATACACCCGTTCGCTCAAGTTGCCTTTATCAATGGGCTTATGCACGGTCACTATGACTCGATCTCCATGGTCGATTACTGTTCGCCGCAGCGGCAGACTTGTGAATCTGCCGACGTGAATTGACGATAACGCATCATACATCATCAACTAGCGCCTGCCACTCCGTCCGACGGTTTCGTCAAATACGCGCGTCTCGTCGACCGACACCCTGCAACAACACCGCGATGACAATGATTGCACCTTTGATGATTTGCTGCGGATAGGCCGGCACGCTCAGCAAATTCATTATGTTGCCGATCAGGCCCAGTACCAGCACGCCTACCACCGTATAGAAAATCGTGCCCTTGCCCCCCGACAGCAATGCGCCGCCAATGACGCATGCCGCGATGGCATCCAACTCAAGCGCCATGCCGGCGCTGGGTGTGGCGACGCCTGAACGCGAAGCGATCACTACGCCGGCCAACGCCGCTAGGCCGCCGCAGATGCCATAGGCGGCGAGCTTGTACCGCTCGACCGGAATGCCCGCCAGGCGCACCGCCGTTTCGTTGCTGCCACTGGCAATGATCAGGCGGCCATAGGCGTTGTATCTCAGGATCAATGCGAACACCACAGTGACCAGCGCTGCCAGCCACACGGGCCATGGCACCCCCAGTACACCATCGGCCAGCCGGCCGAAATCACGCAGCAACTGCGCACTGACCAGTCGATCATCCAGCCGTTGAGGCTGGCCGTTCGACAGGATGAAGGCCAGGCCCCGGGCTACCGTCATCATCGCCAGCGTCGCAATGAAGGGAGCCATGCGGAAATAGGCGATGAAGGTGCCGGTCACCAAGCCCATCAGCACACCACTGGCCACGGCAATGGCAACTGCCAGCAACAGCGCGACACTGCCTTCAACGGGCAGGGCATTAAGGGTCATCGCCACCACAATGCCGCCAACCGCCGCGACCGAGGCTACGGATAAATCGATACCCGCCGTCAGGATCACAATCAGCATGCCGATGCTGACCAACAGCAAAGGCGTCAACTGGCGCAACAGGTTGCCTAAATTCAGGAAGGTGAAGAAGTCCGCCGACAGCACGCTGGCGACAATTACCAGGACTACCAACATCACCAGGGCGTTGTGCTCCAGAAACAGTCGTTGCAACGAACGCAGGCTTAATTTGTCGTCGTGTACGCGACGGCTTTCCTGCACCAGTTCAGCCGTGGCCAACTTGGAATTTGGGTTACTCATGGTGTTCGACTCCCATTGCCAGGCAAATCATTGCTTGTTCCTTGATGCGCTCTCCCGCCAGTTCGCCAGCGATCGCGCCCTCGCGCATCACCAGCACGCGATCGCACATGCCGATGATTTCGATCATTTCCGAAGAGACCATGATGATTGCGACACCTTGTTCGGCGAGATCATTGATGACCCGGTAGATTTCCGTTTTTGCGCCCACATCCACGCCGCGGGTGGGCTCATCCAGAATCAGCACGCGGCAGCCGGCATCGACCCACTTCATCAGCGCGACCTTCTGTTGATTGCCGCCCGATAGATCACCAACCAATTGCTCGATCGAGTGGGTCTTGACCGCCAGCTGTTTGCGCAAGGCTTCAATACCCTGAGCCTCCCGGCCATTGGCAATCCAGCCCATGCGGCCGGTGTAGGGACTGTTCGGTCGCAAGGCGCCGTTGACCCGTATCGACATCTCCAGTAGAACGCCTTGTTGCTTGCGATCTTCCGGCAATAAACCGATGCCATTGGCGATGGCGTCACGTGGCGTGCGGTTGTGGATCTGCCGACCATCGAGGTACAGGGCGCCGGAGGTTGTCCGGTCAGCACCGAAGATCGCGCGCATGGCTTCCGTGCGCCCGGCGCCCACCAGACCACAAAAGCCCAGGACTTCACCGGCGCGTACTTCAAAACTCACGTCACGCACCAGGCGCCCTGCACACAGGTGTTCGACTTTGAGCAACACGTTGCCGATCCGCGCCTGGCGTGCCGGGAACAGATCGCTGAGCTCGCGTCCGATCATCATCTCGATCAGGCCGCGCTCAGTGATGTCCGCCAAATCCAGAGTCCCCACGGTCTTGCCGTCCTTGAGCACCGTGGCGCGATCGCAGATGCGGAAGATTTCATCCATGCGGTGGGAGACGTAGACGATACACACGCCTTTGCGGCGCAGTTCATCCAGGATCCGGAACAGTTTTTCCACCTCGTGGGAAGTCAGCACCGCTGTCGGTTCGTCAAATATCAGCACCCTCGCGTTGCGTGACAGCGCCTTGCAGATTTCCACCGCTTGCTGGTAAGCCACCGGCAAACTGCCGACCGGTTGGCGCACGTCGATATCGTGAAACCCCAGTTCATCGAGAATCGCCCGGGCCTTGCGGCGCATGTCTGTCCATTGGACAAAGCCTTTGCTCTTGCCCAGATCGTCGATACAGATGTTCTCGGCCACCGACAGGTGCGCGGCCAGTGCGAACTCCTGGTAGATGATTGAAATACCGAGCTTGAGGGCATCGCCCGGTTTGCGAATGTCCACGGTCTGGCCATTGAGACTGACCCCACCGGCATCGCGCACATAAGCCCCCGACAGGATCTTCATCAGGGTTGATTTACCAGCGCCGTTCTCACCCATCAGTGCGTGGATTTCCCCCGCACGGGCAGAAAACCTGGCGCTGTCCAGGGCACTGATGCCACCGAATTTCTTGGAGATGTCGAGCATCTCCACCGCTGGTTCTTGCATCGCATTCATTGTGTTCACCGTTTTGAAACTGCTGCCGATCGAACGACAGCCGCCAGCAATGACGACCGCCGTCCGGCTCATCTTCGATCCATCACTTCATCGCGGTTTTGATCTGCTCGATGGAACGGAATGGCGGTACGGTTTCGGTGGACGGTGGCAGGCTGTCGGCGGCGATATAGGTATCGACGTTATCCGGCGTGATCAGCGTGACCGGGAAGTACGACGCCAGCGGCAAGTTGTTCGCGTCCAGTCCCTTGTTGAGGATCTGGTGGATCAGCTCGATGGCGGCAACCCCGGTTTCCGATCCGCTGTTGGTAGCGCTGACCAGCAATTTGCCTTGCTTGATCAAGTCCAGCGCGACGCGGAAACTGCCGGCCCCGGAGGCGACCATCACGCTGTTTTTCTTGCCAGCGTTTTCCAGGGCATTGATTGCTCCGATGGCGATGAAATCGTTCTCGGCCAGCACCAGGTTTAGTGTGTCGCTCTGCGACGCGAGGATGTCCTCGGTAGCGGTCAGTCCGCCTTCTTCAGTCCAGTCACCGCGACCCCACGCCAACACATTGAAGCCGCCTTCCGGCCAGCTGAAGTTGCCCTTGGCCTTGACCTGCTGGAACAGCTTGAAGCCCTTGAGCATGGCGTCTTCTTTGGACAGACCGAGCCGGCGCTCTTGCGAACGGGCATAGACGATCCCGGAAATCATGCCATTGAGGCGACTTTCGGACGTGGAATTACCCATCACGCCAATGACCATGGCGGCATTGATCACGGTCGCCGGATCGGTTTTCGATGCCACGTAACGGCCGGCCTCGAAGCCACTGCCGTAAGGGTTACCGGTACTGGTGGTGATCACTGGCGCCCGGGCATCCGGCGCGGTGCCCACAGTGATCACCGGGATGCCGGCATTCACCGCACGCTCGACATCGGACACCGAACCCTGGATATCGGTGGGGTCGATGACAATCAGATCGACGCCCAGCGTGATGAAGTTATCGACCTGTGCGCTCTGCTTAGCGACATCGCTGTCCGCCACTTGCAGCTCGATGTCGTAGTTGTATTTTTTAGCCACTGTCCTGGCGTCATCGATCATCGAGACGAACCAGGGATTGCCCAGGGTGATTTCGGACCAGCCGATGCGCAGGCGCTCACCCTTCTTCTTAAGCGGCAAGGCCTTATTGATCGACGTGCGATCGGGCATGTCGGGATCGATGACACCCGACAATGCAGTGTTGGGCATCAAGCTATAGATTTCATGTTTGCCGGCCGCACAGGCATGGGTGCCGATGAGGCTCGCCAGGGCAAACGCGGTGATCGAACGAACAGCTGACAGCTTCATAATTATTGTTCTCCAGTGCGCTGATTTGATCGTTGAAGCGGGTATCCGGTGCTGCGTGGCGCAACACCGGACTTGCAGTCGTAACTGCCGGTCAGGCCTGTAAATCGATCCAGGCGGATTTGAGCTCCGAGTACTTGTCAAACGCGTGCAGCGAGCGGTCGCGACCGTTGCCCGATTGCTTGTAACCACCAAATGGCATGGTGATATCGCCGCCGTCGAAGCAATTGACCCAGACGCTACCGGCACGCAGCGAGCGGATAATCGCGTGGGCCTGCGACAGATCGCTGGTCCAGAGGCTGGCGGCCAGGCCGTAGGGCGAATCATTGGCAATGCGTACGGCGTCCAGATGGTCGCTGGCGGTGATCACCGAAAGTACCGGGCCGAAGATCTCCTCCCGGGCAATGGTCATGTCATTGGTGACGTTGTCGAAGATCGTCGGCGGGATGTAGAAACCGTCGGCCAGAGGACCGCTGGCGCGTTCGCCGCCGAGGATGATGCGCGCGCCCTCCTCGCTGCCCTGTTTGATGTAACCCAGCACCCGATCCATCTGTGCACGGTCGACCATCGCGCCCAATTGCGTGGCCGGATCGAGCGGATCACCAACGGCGATGGTTCGGGCAACCTTGAGGACTTCAGCCACAAACTCGTCGCGAATACCTGCCTCGACGATCAACCGCGAAGGCGCCACACAGACTTCGCCCTGATTGAAAAACATCGACCGGGCGGCTGTGTTCGCGGCCTTTCCCAGGTCATGGCAATCATTGAGGATGATGTTCGGTGTCTTGCCGCCACACTCCAGCCACACCCGTTTCATGTTCGACTGCCCCGAGTACTGCAGGAACAATTTGCCGACTTCACCGGAACCGGTGAACACCAGGGTGTCGACATCCATGTGCAGGCCAAGGGCGCGACCAGCCGTTGGACCAAAGCCTGGCAGCACGTTGAAAACCCCCGCCGGAATACCCGCCTGTGCGGCCAGTTCGGCGATGCGCAGGGCTGTCAATGGTGATTGTTCGGCGGGTTTGAGAATGACCGAGTTACCCATCGCCAGGGCCGGGGCGACTTTCCACATCGCCATCAGCATCGGGAAATTCCACGGGGTTACAGCAGCCACCACGCCGATGGCTTCGCGGGTGATCATGCCCAGCGCACCGGGCCCTGAAGGGGCGATTTCGCCATAGACCTTGTCGCAGCACTCGGCGTACCACTGCAGGCATTCGAGCACCGCGTGCACATCGAAACCGGCGCTTTCGGCCACCGGCTTGCCCATGTCCAATGTCTCGAGCAGCGCCAGTTCAGTCATGTTCTGCTCGAACAACGCTGCAAAACGCAGCATGACTTTCTTGCGCTCCTTGGGCGCCAGGCGCGACCACACGCCGCTGTCGAATGCCTGGCGGGCAGCCTTGACGGCAACCTCGACGTCTTCGGCCTGGCAGGACGCGACGTAATTGAGGACCTGGCCCTTGCGCGGGGAAACATTGGCGAAGGTTTCGCCGCTCAGTGCATCGACGAAGCGACCGTTGATGAAAGCCTGCCCCGGAAGTTTCAGGGCAGCGACGCGCTGCTGGACCGCAGCAAAATCAACGAGGGTATTCATAAGCACGCATCTCCTTTTCGAATGGCTTTAGGCGTAGGCGCCCAACGACGATATATCATGCATTACTTAAATCACAGGCGTGGAAAGGCCCTGATTACGGGGGGTTCTCTCACAACACTTGTTCTTCAATGACCTAGAAGCTGACCTCGGTTTTCAGCCCGAAGACCACCACGCTTTTGTCCCCGCTCATGCCGCCGGGGTTGACCACGTACTGCACATTGGGACGCAGTGTCAGGGCTGGCGTGACGCTGACCCCGTAGTACAACTCCATCGGATATTCCGTATCGCCGGCCGGTTGGGTGTAACCGTTTTGCTGACGGACACGTTTGGCGGATTTTCCATTCACTTCAAGACGACCGATCGCCAGGCCGATTTCATCCTGTGGCCGTGCTGCGAATGGCCCGCTGATAAACGTGCCGACGTGCCAGACTCGCTCCACGTAGGACACGTCGCGATCCGATTGAATGAAGTTGGCGAACAGGTTGATGCCCCGGGCACTGTCACCCGGATCCCGATAAACCTGTTGCTGGACCAGGGCGTAGTAACCGCTGGCCTCATCGTGTTGAACCGGCGCGTCGCCCGTCACACCGATCGGCCGACCGTTGACGTCCTCGTAGACGTCGCTGAAATCGCCGGTGTTGCGCCAGACACCCACCCGATAGCTGCCGGGCAAGCCATTGATGATGGGTGTCCACGCCAGTTCCCCGACCGCCAGATAGCCGGTGGTGCCGGAGGGGCTGCCAAAGTTCAGGCCCTGGGAATTCTTGGTAAAGCTTGGATTGACCTGATACAGCGCGGTGTTGACGGACCATTCATCCGTCAGCTTGGCCGCCGCTGTCGCCCCCCACTGGCTGACGGGCCAGGTGAACCAGTTGGGCGTGATGTAGCCTGGCACCGTGCCGCAGAACGTCAGGTTCTGAAACTTGCAGGAAAACGGAAAGACATCGCCACTCATGGGCAGGCGACCGAGCTTGACCACCAGGCGATCATCCAGCAGCGCTTGCTGGTAGTAGAACTGCACCAGGCGCGTGACGCTGCCGTAGCCGTAGATTTCCTGCGCGGCGAGCAAGGTGTTGGTCCCGGCTTCGGCCGTCAGGTTCTCCCCGTTGCGGTTGGTGAAGGTCATGCGAAAGCTTGCACCCTGCCACCCCAGCAACTTCTGCAAGTCGAAGTTGGTGTCGATCATCAACTGGTCGCTGTAAGTACCTTTGTGCTCGTCGCCGCCCTGGGTGTTATAGGCCAGTTCGTTAACGTAGGTCAGTTGAAAATCGACGCCCTGTTCATGCAAGCGAGTGCGTTCGCCGTTCCAGTCGCCCAGCAAAAAGTTGTTGGGCGAGTAATCGGCTGCGTGGGCGCCCGCGCAGGCACAAACGCTCAGCAGCCCGGCGGCCACTCTGTATTTCCTGGTCATTATTGTTGTTCCCGAAACTGTTTTTTTATTGTTGGTTTTGGTGTTTTTCGAGCGCACAGAACCCCACCGACCTCACTGACAGGTCGGCCAATACAACGTCTTCAGAACGTTCTCAGGTGCGCTATCGAGCCTGACAGCGCCTGCTTCACTACGGCGGTTAACAACACATTCTTATGATCTCGGCGACCTCCTCTTTGCTGTTGATCTTCTTCGGATGGCAGGCCAGGTCCTGGTTGAAACTGGTCCACACGGTTTGGGCAAATTCATCTATTTGTTCCACCTGCAAACCGTAACTGCGGAACGTGTCGATGACCCCGAGAGTGGCAAACAATGACTTGAGAATCCCCGGCAGGCGCTCCGCACGCTCGCTTTCGCTCAAACTCAGCGTCGAGGGGTCGAGTATCCCGGCCACGCGCGCGAACTTGTCGGCGCAGACCGGCAGAGTCCAGCCAATCACATAGGGTGTGCTGGCCGCGACGGTGCCACCGTGGGGGGCGTCGGTCATCGCCCCCAGCGGCTGACCTAGGGCATGGGAAACCGTCACGCCGGCACTGGCGATCGCCATGCCGCCGAGCGTCGAGGCAAAGGCCATGCGCGCACGCGCCTCAAGGTCGTCACCGTGTTTTACACACTGAAGGGCATTGGCGGCGAACAGACGGATCGACTCCAGCGCCACCATTTCCACCCAGGGCGTGCAGTGAATGCTGATGTAGGCTTCCAGCGCATGACAGAAGGTATCGACCGCCGTCAGCGCGGTGAGCTTCGCTGGTTTCGACACCAGGATCTGCGGGTCGATCAGCGCGACATCCGGGTAGATGAACGGGTTGACGATGGCGCACTTGAGGCCCAGTTCCGGATTGTTGATCACCGCAAAGGGCGTGGCCTCGGTGCCGGTGCCGGACGTGGTGGGCACCACCAGCAAAGGCAAGCCACGGCTTTGCGGCCGGGTCACGGTTTCACCCAGCCGCTCGGTGTAGTCCCAGCAGGAGCCGCCATGAACGGCCACGAAGGCTACCGCCTTGGCAGAGTCGATGGCACTGCCGCCGCCCACCGCGACGACCACATCACAACCGGCTTCGCGCACTTGCTCGACCGCACGGTCGATCATGGTGTGCCGGGGGTTGGGCACGATGTCATAGCATTCGATAAAGGCGATGCCGCGTTCGGCGAAACTGGCGATGATCTGCGCCACCAGGTCACTGCCCTGCAAAAACGGGTCAATCATCAGGAAGGCTTTTTTGCCGAATGGCGCAACCTTTTCACCCATGCGCCTGATCGCGCCGACTTCAAAATCCAGGGTCAACGGCAGAGTTGCCTGAAATGCTTTCATCAGTTCACCTGTGGTTATTGGGGGGGCACTGCACACGGGCTCAAACCGCCAGCAGCGAGCCACCTTTTTTATAGAGTTCACCCAGATCGCTGGCCGAAATCAGCGCCGCCCTCATTTCATCGAACGTGACTTCAAATGGCTCGACCTTGCTGGTCTGGTTCGGGTCGGCGGCCGTGCGCGCCACGCAGTCGAGCTCATTGGCAGTCATGTCGGCCAGGCCCAGGTCGGCAAACGTCACCGGCAAGCCGATGCTCAGGCAAAACCTCAGTACCGCATCCAGTTCGCGGCTGGATTTGCCTTCAAGCAGCAGCATCACCAGAGTCCCGAACGCCACGTATTCGCCGTGGTACATCGTGGCCCTGCTGCCCAGCTCGCTGAATCCGCAATACACCGCATGGGCCGTCGCGACACCGTTACTCTCGAAGCCGATACCACTCATCAGGGCATTGGCCTCCACCACTCGATTGAAGGCTTTGGTCACGCACTGGTTTTCAGCGGCGCGCTTGGCTTGCAGGCCATCCTCAAACAGCACCCGATAGCACAGCTCGGCGATGGCCATGGAGGTCAGGGTTGATTTGCTGCCGCTGGCGCCCTCCTTCATTCCGGCACCGGCATTGCCGAGAAAGTTGTCGTGGTAGCCCTCGACACAGGTGCGGGCCTCGAAGTAGGTGGACAGCGCATCGCCCATGCCGGCCACCAATAGCCGTACCGGGGCCTGGGCGATGATCCACGTATCGACCACCACCACGTCCGGGCTGCGCTCATAGAACAGAACGTCATCAAACACGCCCGCCTCGGTGTACAGCACCGAGAGCGAACTGGTGGGGGCATCGTTGGAGACAATGGTCGGCACGATGCACAGCGGTACCTTGGCCTGGTGGGCGACGGCTTTGGCGGCATCGAGCACCTTGCCGCCGCCCACGCCAATCACCCCGTCGCACTCGAGCGCATTCATGTTGGCCGTGAGTCGCTGGATTTCCTGGCGCGTCACCTCGCCGGAAAAAATCCCGTAGTGCAGTTCAGTACGCTCAGCGTCGAAGCTGGCGTCGAAGGTCTGTATCAGGCTATCGAGCCGGCCCTGGGTGGTGATCACCATGAACCGCCGACCAAACCAGGCGACATGCCGGTACAGCCGATCGAGTTCCTTATAGCCCTGAATGTAGCGGCCGGGCGCAGCAAAAATTTGCGTCATGTCATCGTCATCCCTGCCCCGTCTTGGAGGCTTTTTTTATTGCTTTGAGGACGTGTGCGAGAGGTCGGCCTCTCGACTGATGGATGATATATCATGTTTTGTTTTTCACTGCCAACAGCTTTTTCACCCCACTGACTCAGCGCCAAAAAGTCATGATTGACGCTTGGGGGTGATGAAGATATATGATGCATGAAAACAAGAACAATCCATTTGGAGGAAGGCATGCACGATTACGTTGTCATTGGAGGCGGGTCAGCGGGCTGTGCTTTAACGGGGCGCCTGATCGAAGCCGGCGCCTCTGTCCTGCTACTTGAGGCCGGGCCACGGGACAGTCACCCGCTGATCCATATCCCGGCAGGCTTCACTCGACTGCTGTCCAGTCCCCTGCTGTCGCGTCATGAAACCCAGGCCCAAACCGCCATGGACGGGCGCACGCGCATCCTTCCCCAGGGCCGGGTGCTGGGAGGCGGCAGTTCGGTCAACGCGCTCATCTATATTCGCGGTCAGCACCAGGACTACGATGACTGGGCTGACGCTGGCTGCAATGGCTGGTCCTTTGGCGAGGTGTTGCCGTACTTCAAACGCGCCGAAGACAACGAGCGCTTCGATAACCGCTATCACGCAACGGGTGGCCCGCTCGGCGTCTCGGACCTCAAGCAGGTGTGCGAGTTGTCTCGTGGCTTCGTGCGTGCCGCGCAACAGGCCGGCATCCGCTACACCCCAGACTTCAACGGTGAACGCCAAAACGGCGTCGGATTCAACCAGATCACTGCGCGCAACAATCGCCGTTGCAGCGCGGCGGTGGCCTATCTGCGCAGCGCGGAAAAATCCGGGCGCCTGACCGTCATCACCGACGCGAGCGTCCAGCGCATTCTGATCGAGGGCAACCAGGCCGTCGGTGTCCAGTACCGCCACAAAGGACGATTGGTTGAGGCCCGGGGCAGCAAGGAAGTGATCCTCAGTGCCGGCGCCATCCAGTCGCCCAAACTGCTGATGCTGTCGGGCATCGGCCCGGCGAAAGAACTCGAGCGCCATGGCATCCCGGTGCGCCACGCCCTGCCCGGCGTCGGACAGAACCTGCAGGATCACGCCGAAGTCGGGACCATTGCCTACTGCCATGGCAAGTACGGTTACTACGGTCAGGACAACCCTCTGAACACCGTCAAGAACGGATTGCAGTACCTGTTGTTCGGCAGCGGCCCGGTCAGCTCGAACGTGACGGAAGCCTGTGCCTTCATCAATACCGATGACGCCTCGGCGCGGCCCAACGCACAAATGCATTTCGTGCCGATCGTGTTTTTCGACCTGGATCAGGAGCCGATCAAAAAACCCGGCGCCACCATCAATACCTGCGTCTTGCGCCCCATGAGCCGAGGCGAAATCCGCCTGGCCTCAACCGATGCCGAAGCGGCGCCGCGGGTAGACCCGCGTTACTTCGCGCACCCGGAAGATCGTCGCGTGGCAATCAAGGGCTTGAACCTGGCGCGTGAAGTGCTTGCCCAACCGGCCATGCGAAACTACACCGGCGAAGAGGTGTTTCCAGGGGCGGACGTGCGCAGCGACGAAGCCCTGTTGAACTACATCGGCCAACGGGCCAAGACCGTTTACCACCCCGTCGGCACCTGCAAGATGGGCGTCGACGACATGGCCGTGGTCGATCCCGAATTGCGTGTGCGTGGCGTGCGCAATCTGCGGGTGGTCGATGCGTCGATCATGCCCAACCTGATCTCCGGCAACACCAACGCACCGTCGATCATGATCGGCGAAAAAGCCGCCGACATGATTCTGGGACGCGGCGCGTTGGCCGCCTCCTCTTTCTAGTCCCTGTCCAAAGGAATATTGCGATGCCTATCAGCGGTAAAACCCGCGTGGTGGTCCACCTGACCTACCCCGCCAAACACCTGCGCACCCCTGAATTTTTCAACCCGCTGCTGGAGCGCCTGGGATACGACGGCGTGCTGGTGCCCTGGGAAGTTTCGCCCGACAACCTGGCCACGGCCTGGGAAGGTTTGCGCGGCATAGAGAATCTGGCGGGGGTGATCGTCACCGTGCCGCACAAGCTGGAGGTGGCGAAATTGTGCGATGAACTCAAAGGCACGGCGAGCCTGCTGAACGTCTGCAACGTCGCCAAGCGACTGTCTGACGGGCGCTTCAGCGGGCGCATGTTCGATGGCGACGGCTTCGTCGCCGGCCTGAAAAAACAGGGCCATGACTTGCACGACAAACGCGTGCTGCTGCTCGGCGCGGGTGGCGCCGCCACCGGTATCGCCCACGCGCTGCTGGCCGAAAACATTCAGGAGCTGGTGATCAACAATCGCACGCCGGACAAGGCCGAAGCCCTGGTCGTTGAGCTGCGACGCCTGTTCCCTGAGCGCCGGATCAATGCCGGCCCCGCCGATGCCAGCGGTTTCAACGTGGTCATCAATGGCACCGCGCTGGGCCTGAAGGCCGATGATCCCCTGCCCGTGCCGGGCGACACCCTGGCCCCCGGCACCGTGGTCGGCGAAGTGGTGATGAACCCGGACATCACGCCCTTGCTCAGCGCTGCCGCCGAACGCGGCTGCGTCATCCACAAAGGCGCCCACATGATCACCGGCCAGATCGACCTGCTGGCCGAATTTCTGTTTGCCCAATGCGGCGCCTGACGCGCCCTTCACACCCCCTGAGGAATCACCATGAAAAAAACTGCCATCGTTACCGGCGGTGGTTCGGGCATCGGCCTGGCCACCGCACAACGCCTGCTTGCTGATGGTTACGACGTGCACACCATTGGCCTCGGTGAACCCGAGCAACGAGTGCCTGGCATCCATTACCAGGAACTGGATGTCACCAGCGATGACGCGGTGAACAGTTTCTTCACGCCGTTCGAGCGCGTCGATGCAATCGTCAACGCCGCCGGCATCATCGATCACAACCGCGAGTGGGAGCTTGATGGCTTCAGCCGGGTCATGGACGTCAACTTGACCGCCGTGTTGCGCATCACCAATGCTGCCCTGCCCGGCTTGAAAGCCGCCCGCGGCGCAGTGGTGAACTTCGCCTCGATGTGGGGCATTTTCGGCTCGGCGAAAACCCCGGCCTATGCTTCGAGCAAAGCCGCCATCAGCGAGTTGACACGCTGCATGGCCGTGGCCTGGGCCACCGATGGCGTACGCGTGAATGCCGTGGCACCAGGCTGGATTCTGACCAACCTTTCGCGCCGGGCCTTCGAAGACCCGGCACGTTCGGAAAGCATCATGGCGCGCATACCCATGAAAGCCTGGGGTGCGCCCGAGGATGTGGCCAACGTGATCGCCTTCCTGGTTTCCGATAACGCGCGCTACGTCACGGGCACGACACTGCCGGTAGACGGCGGATATTCGATCGCCTGAGGTCAACTCGTCGATTGAGGCCTTGACCGTCTAAAAACATGATATATCATGCATCACAACAAGACCAAATGCTCGGCAGCCTGCCGCCGAGCCTCCAATAACAAAAAGCAGTAGAAGTGAGGTGCTGAATGAATCTGGTTTTCGGTTCACCCGGAAGATATGTCCAGGGCACTGAAGTGCTCGCCCAGGCCGGTACTTACCTGGCGCACTGCGGCCGCCGTGCCGTGGTGGTCATCGACAGTTTTGTCCTGGGTCTGATCAGGTCGCGGCTCGATGACACTTGTGCGCAAACAGACGTGCAATTGCACTACATCACCTTCGATGGCGAAATCACCGCCGACGGCATCGCCGATCTGCGCAGCGCCGCCGCAACGATCGAGTTCGACATGATCCTCGCCGTCGGTGGCGGCAAGTGCATCGATGCGGGCAAGGCCCTCGCCCACAGCTCGGGGCGTGCCTTGATCACCATGCCGACGGTGGCCTCGAACGACGCCCCCACCTCGAAAAACTACGTGGTCTACGACGCGTATCATCAGTTGAGCGAAGTCGGCCACCTGCTCGTCAGCCCGCGCTACGTGCTGGTGGATACCGCCCTGATTGCCCAGGCCCCGCGCCAATTCCTGCTGGCCGGGATCGCCGATGCCCTGACCAAGAAGTTCGAAGCCGAACAATGCTTCAAGTCCAAAGGCGTGAACATGTTCGGCGCTCGCCCGGCGTTGTCCGGGTTGGCCCTGGCGCGCGAGTGCTATCAGGTCATTCGTCAATACGCCGAACCGGCCCTGGCCCAGGCTGGCACTGGCGAGGTGACGCCGGCGTTCGATCACTTGATCGAGGCGGTGCTGTTGATGAGCGGCCTGGGGTTCGAAAGCGGCGGCCTGTCCATCGCTCACGCCATGACCCGCGGCCTCTCGAAAATCCCCGGCGCCCAGCAACAGGTTCACGGTTGGCAAGTGGCGTATGGCTTACTGGTGCAGCTGGTGCTGGAAGATCGCGACGCCGGATTGATGGGCGATCTGTTGAGCTTCTATCGACGCATCGGGCTGCCACGCAACCTGGCCGAACTGGGCGTGTCGCGCTTCGATGAGGCGCTGCTGATGCAGATCGCCGAGCCGACGCTCAACGCCCCCCACGCCCGCAACTTCACCTCGATATCGGGCGGCCCGCTGACCTGTGCCGAGCTGATCGCCGCGATGCGCGCGCTGGAGGGCCTGCCCCATTGAGTGCGCCCTGATAACACCCTGAACGCACAACCTTCGGGTTGAAGTTCACGCCCCCCCTGAGATTCAACTTCAGAAAATTCATGCCTGTGATTGGAGGTAGAGATGTCTACACCCCGCAAAACCCTCGAACAGTGGAAAGCCACAAACTTTGTGCCCTCCACCGAGACCGTCAGGAAGCTCAAGGACCGGGCGAAATTCGTTCGCCTGGAAACCATCCGCCTGATCGAAATCGCCAAGACCGGCCATTACACCTCGGTGTTTTCCGCCGCCGAACTGTTCTCGGCGCTGTACTACGACGTGATGACGATTCGCCCCGAGGAACCCAAATGGCCGGGCCGCGACCGCTTCCTGATGGGCAAGGGCCACGCCGCCGTGGGTCAGTTCCCGATCCTCGCCGACCTGGGGGTATTTCCCAAGGAGTGGCTCGATGAATACACCCGCCTGGGCAGCCCTCTGGGCGATCACCCTGACATGCGCAAAGTGCCCGGCATCGACTTCTCTTCCGGTTCCATCGGCCATGCCCTTTCCGGTGGCCTGGGCATGTGCCTGGCCCAGCGCTTCACCGGCGAAGTCTATGACGTGTTCGTCATGCTCGGTGACGGCGAAATGCAGGAAGGCCAGGTCTGGGAAGCGGCCATGAGCGCGGCCCACCACAACGCCAAACACTTGATCGCCATCGTCGACCGCAACGGCTTCCAGCTCGATGGCCAGGTGGACGACGTGATCGGTATCGAACCGCTGGACGAAAAATGGCGGGCATTCGGCTGGGAAGTGCATGTCATCGACGGGCACAACATCGCCGAAGTGACCGAAACCCTGCGTCGGGTGAAGGCCGACGAACGCCGTGAAAAACCGGTATGCATCATCGCCAAGACCGTTAAGGGCAAAGGCGTTTCCTATATGGAAACCGAACCCGGCTGGCACCTCGGTTACCTGGACCCTGAAGACGCCAAACGCGCTATCGCTGAAATTGAAGCCATGGAGATCTGAACATGAATGCCCCTCTTTCCCCCAATTCCTGGCAGTACCGTGGCCTCAACGCCATCAACCCCGGCCTGGCGTACCTGTCCGACGGCCTGATTGAACTAACCAAAGCCGGCTATCCGGTAATGGCCGGCTCCGCTGACCTGCAGTACTCCAACGGCTTGAACAAGTTCGCCAGCGAGTACCCCGAGCGCTATCTGCAGTTCGGTATCTCGGAACAGAACATGGTCACCGCCGCGGCCGGCCTGGCCACCTGTGGGGTGATGCCGTTCGTGGCGACCTTCGCCTCGTTCCTCGGCCTGTTGTGCTGTGAACAGATCCGCATGGACGTCGCCTATTCGGCGCAACCGGTACGTCTGATCGGCCACCACACCGGCATTTCCCTGGGTTTCTACGGCACCTCGCACCATGCCACCGAAGACATCGCCACCATGCGTTCGATCGCCGACCTGGCGGTGGTGTCGCCCGCAGACGGCCCGCAACTGGTCGCCGCGATCCGCGCCTCCGCCACCTACGACAAGCCAGTGTATTTCCGCATTGGCCGTGGTCGCGATCCGATTGTTTACCAAGACGATGTGGTCTTCGAGTTCGGCAAGGCCCATGAACACATCGAAGGCGAAGAGCTGACCATCATCGCCTGCGGCATCACCGTACACGCGGCCCTGGCGGCCGCTCGCAAGATGAACGCCGAGGGGCGTTCGGTGGGAGTGATCGACATGGCCTCGATCAAGCCGATCGACCGTGACGCCATCCTGCGCGCCGCCGCACGCAGCAAACGCATGATGACCGTCGAGGAGCACAACGTGCTCGGTGGCCTGGGTGCTGCGGTGGCCGAAGTGCTGGCGGACGAAGGTGTCGGGGTCAAGCTCAAGCGCCACGGTATCTACGACGAATACAGCCTGATCGCGCCGCCGACTCATCTGTATGAGCACTACAAGCTCGACGCGGCCGGGATTGAGGAAGTGGCGCTGGCGCACCTCAACGCCTGATCACCGCCTTCCCCCTGTAGGAGTGAGCCTGCTCGCGATCGCGGTGGAGCGTTCATATGCAATGTGACTGGAGGATCGCTATCGCGAGCAGGCTCACTCCTACATTTGAATTTTGTTTGACTGGAGACATCGTTTCACCGATTCCCCCCACCACATACCGTGGTCCATGAAACATCTCGGAGCCAACAATGAATAACATCACCGAGACCATGTCCGACTTCACCACCGGACAGGCCAAGACAACCCATACATCGCTGCGCAAAAAGTCATTGATGGCCACCGGCGTGGGCAACTTGCTCGAGTGGTTTGACTGGACGATCTACACCGTCGCATCGGTATACATCGCCGCCGCACTCTTCGATAAAAGCAACGCCACCTCTGCCCTACTCAACACCCTCGCCGTATTTGCCGCCGGTTTTCTGTTAAGGCCGATTGGCGGCATCTTCTTCGGGATCCTGGCCGACAAACTGGGCCGGCGCGCGGTATTGCTCAGCACCATGCTGCTGATGGCCGGTGCCAGCCTGCTGATTGCCTTTATTCCTTCTTATGATTCCATCGGCAGTTGGGCTTCGGCACTGCTGTTACTGGCCAGGCTGGTGCAAGGCTTTGCCCATGGTGGTGAAACCACCACGTCCTATGCCTATATCGCCGAAATCGCCCCACCCAAACGTCGTGGCCTGTGGTCAAGCACGGTGTTTCTCGCCGTCGGTTCAGGGTCATTGCTAGCGACCTTCTACATGGCGTTGCTGACCACGGTACTGTCAGTGAGCGAAATGCAGGAATGGGGCTGGCGCATCCCGTTCGCCACCGGCGGCCTGCTGGCGGTGTTCGCCCTGTGGTTGCGACGCAACATGATGGAAAGCGAGCACAGCCCAAGTGCTGGTGAAAGGTCGAACGAGCCGGCCTGGAGTCGTGGCAAAATCATTCAACATGGCGTGCGCCTGTTCCTGTACGAAGCCGGTGCCACACTGACCTACTACACCTGGGTTACGTCGGCCTCGATCTACGCCATCAGCGTCAAGGGCATGGACCCCCGCAGCGCCTTCACCATGAGTTGCATCGCCCAGGTGATCTACCTGGTGTTCCTGCCGATCTCCGGTTGGATCTCCGATCAATGGGGCCGCAAGATTTCCGCGCTGATTTCCCTGCTCGGGATTGCCGCCACGCTGTTCCCACTGTGGGGGCTGATTTCCAGTGAACCCTGGACCCTGATGGTGGCCCAGACTGCAGGGCTGCTGCTGGTGGGCTTCATCACCGGCTGCAAACCGGCGTCGATCTCCGAACAGATCCCGACCCGCTATCGCACCCGGATGTTCGGCGTGTGCATTTCCCTGGGCGTCGCGGTGTTCGGCGGGACGGCCTCTTACCTGACGACCTGGTTGTACTCGGAAAATATCGGCTGGATGTTCAACATTTACTTGATCGCGGTCGCCATCATCGCCAGCGCCGTGGTGCTGATGTGGAAGAACAACCACGGGGTGCCGATCGATAAAGTTTGAAGCAGCGCTCACTCGCCCAAACGAAGCCTGTTTTCATGATCAGTGAAGACGGGCTTTTTTTCATCAATCGCACCAGTGCCCATACCCACCTTTAAGTGCTCGTCAGATGAACCTTACATTATCTGCGTCGGTACACGGTTCCCTGCCAAACCTCTTCAATACTGTTCGGTTGAAGGCTAAATAAGTTGAGTGGCACGAGGCCTGTCAGGATGGTGAAGCGCAGGGCTTTGGAGCTAAGATCGTCTGCATTCTCAAGCGTTGCCATAAATGCTGGAAGCTCGATCCATGGCATGGCTGAACCACCGGAGCGGCCAACTTTCAAATACAGGCCGTCGCCATCATTGGTTATTCCAGCCAACCCGACCCTACTGATGTTCTCTACGGTTTTTGTCGTCAGCGATGCCACCAGTCACCTCCTATTGAAAAGGTGATGACTCAATGCAGAAGAATCTCAGCCCATACTCCAGCCCATACCTTGGCATCTGGCTTTCCGTGGTTGTACCCGGAACCCAGAAGACAAAAAATTTCATAACCGGCTGTTTTTGAAGTTGTTTTACGTACCAAATAAAACATCAGTGGACGTCAATAAACATCAAAACAGAAGACATCGCCTCCGCCATCTTCATACGACAAAGCCCTGATTTTTCGGGGCTTTGTGCTTTTTTTGTTTCTGTAAAAAAACCTCCCAGCCCATACCCTAACCTCGGACGTTACCTGTACTCAGGCAGCCTTCGACGGCTACCATACGATCATCCGCCAGCATGTGCCGAAGCCTGCCTGGCAGCTGTTGGTTTACGAACCACTTCGACGGACACTCATTTCCGCTCCTGCCCTGTGATAGCCTTTTTGGCCTGAACGCTTATGGCCGTCCTCATCCTTGAGGATGGCCATGTCAGTACATCGGGACTCAGGAAGCCTTTATGTCAGTCAAAAATGCTGTAGCAGTTGTACTCAAGGCGATGCGAAAGGCTCGAGGACTGTCTCAGAAGAACTTGGCAGAAGTCAGCAGTCGAACTTACGTTTCAAAACTGGAGCGGGGTCAAAGCAGCCCTACCTTGGAGATGATGTCGACTTTGAGCTCTCCGCTTGGCTTGAGCCCACTTGGATTGGTAGCCCTCACCTTGGCTACAGAGACAGGGCAATCCATCAGGTCGTTGATCAACCACGTTGAGAATGAGTTTGAGGAGTTGGTACAAGCAGGTGCGCTCAAAGAGCTTCAGATTCCAACCGTTGAGCCATCGCCGCAGGGACGGGGCAGAAACCTACCGAAGAGCCGTCACACCTTGAGGTCGCTTGGGCAAACTGAGTTTTGTTTCGCCGATTGAGACTTGCAACTTGCGCAGTTCCAGCCAAGCCAGGCCCTTCGTTGGCCGGTAGGGCTCCGTGCCGGGTCGCAGCTTTCGGCCGATTCTGTTGAAAAAGTCGCTTTGCCGAAACGGTCTCATCGTTGATCGGTGAAAACGCCTCTTTTGCACGCTCCTACGTGAAATCGTAATCCGGACGCCTCTGCCCAAAGCAAAGATTTCAATCTCACGCGCTTACTTTTCTGCCGAGGAAACCATGGCCGACTTTTTCAACAGAATCGGCCATAAGCGGCCTCTCGCTGACCAGCTTGGCTCAACCCCGTACGTATTCAGTAATAGACATCGCTATTAGCGACAGGTACTGACAATAGAAGAGTACAAGTACAAGACTTCGATCCATTGAGGGGCTAGTTGAAGAAATCATTGCCTAAGCGGTAGGCACGAATCGATTACCTCGATTGCCATTTGAAGCTTCTGTCTTAGCAGCGGCAGTTCTGCTGCATGCAACGCAAGCGGTCTCCCTGCCATACCCAGAAGCGCGGCCAGTGCAAAGTCAGAATGCTTCACCAGGGCAACTAGGTGGTCACCACGCGGGCCATTGCTTCCTGCCATCCAATTCTTGACCGTTCTTTCGTTGGCATTCGTCCAACGCATTAACGTTTTCGTCGCTTGATGCGTTTCGCCAAGCTCGTTGTGAAGTGCATGGGCGATGGCAGCTGCGTACTGTTCTTGGGCCAGAAAAGAATTACCCGTTTTCGTGAACATTTTTCCCTCCCCGATCTTCTACCTTCTTTAGAGCGATTCGAAAAAAAGTGATTGGTCACGCTTGGCGTTAGCCTTACCCGTAGTTGGTAGGGCGAGGACGTTGTCAATGCAAAGGCTCAATGATGCATGTGGAGCTGGTAATGAGTCCAACACGACCCCGGCAGCCGCGTATGTCCGCATGTCCACTGAGCACCAGCAATATTCCACTGAGAATCAGCTCGACGTCATCCGCATCTATGCCGCCACTCACACACTGGAAATTGTGAAGGTCTACACGGATTTGGGTAAGAGCGGCCTCCGCCTAGAAGGCCGTGAAGCACTCAAGCAGTTGTTCTTCGATGTGGAAAGTGGCCGAGCTGAATACTCGACTGTTCTCGTTTATGACGTCAGCCGTTGGGGGCGATTCCAGGATCCCGATGTCAGTGCCAGTTACGAGGTGCGATGCCGTCAGGCGGGAGTTTCAGTTCAATACTGTGCCGAACAATTTATCAATGATGGATCACCTGTCTCGAACATTGTTAAAAGCGTAAAGCGGATGATGGCCGGTGAGTACAGCCGGGAATTGTCGGTAAAAGTTTTCGCAGGGCAATCCCGGCTTATAGAGCTGGGATATCGCCAAGGAGGCATGGCCGGGTTTGGGCTCAGAAGGCAGTTGATCGACAGCAATGGCTCACCGAAAAATGAGCTAAGCATTGGTGAACATAAAAGCATTCAAACAGACCGAGTGATATTGGTACCGGGCCCACCGGGTGAAGTCGAAATGGTGCTGAATATCTATCGACTGTTTGTTGAGGAAGGCAGGAGCGAGCGTGAAATTGCCGAATGGTTGAATGCTCAAGGAGTGCTGACAGATCGTGAACGAATGTGGTCTCGGGGCACCGTGCACCAAGTGTTGATCAACGAAAAATACATCGGAAACAACGTCTGGAATCACAACTCCTTCAAGCTGAAGCAAGCACGGACTCAGAATCCGCCAGAAGAGTGGGTACGGGCAAATGCAGCGTTCCGACCTATCGTAAGCACGATCCTCTTTCAGGCCGCTCAGTCGATCATCCTGACACGTTCCTATCGTATGCCCGATGACGAGATGCTTAGCGTGTTGAGGAGCATATATGAACGCCGTGGCTTTCTTTCGGGGCTGGTCATCGACGAAGCGGAGGGATGTCCATCAAGCAGCGCGTATCAAAGTCGATTTGGGAGTTTGCTCCGGTGTTACTCGTTGGTTGGGTACACACCCGCGAGAGACTATTACTACATTGAGGCCAACAGACGACTGCGCGAGATGCACCCCAGGCTTTTGCAGCAGACGATAACGAAAATCGCGGAGGTCGGTGGTCAGGTCTCGGTAGATCCGCAGACTGACCTGATGATGGTTAACCAGGAACTATCCATATCACTCGTACTGTGTCGCTGCCTGACAACGGTGGCTGGCCATAAGCGCTGGAACATTCGGTTTGACCTGGGATTGAATCCTGACATCACTGTGGCTATTCGAATGCAAGAACTCGAAGATGCCGCACTGGATTACTACATCCTGCCCACCATCGACATACAATCTCCTAAGTTGCGACTAGCGGAGAGCAATCAGGCCGATCTTGAGATCTACCGGTTCGACACCCTGGATATCCTCTCGGAACTGTCTCGCCGTGTTGAATACAGGAGGGTGGCATGACGACCGCGATCCTACCTCCGCATAGAGCACCAATGCATGTGGCAGAAGAGTCGATGATAAGCCTCATCCCTCTCACCGATATTAGGGTGCTTAATCCCCGTATGCGCAACAAGCGGGTGTTCGCCAAACTGGTAGAAAACATCTCCGCGTTAGGTCTCAAACGTCCGATTACAGTCGCACCAACCACGACCGGTACCGAGCCCTACGAGATCGTGTGTGGCCAAGGTCGATTCGAAGCATTTCAAGCTCTAGGTGAGAAAACTATTCCTTGTATCGTGGTCAGCGCCACGGAGGCCGATCGTTACCTTATCGGCCTGGTAGAGAATCTTGCACGGAGAAAACATTCCAATCGTGAGCTTTTGACTGCAATCCAGATCCTTTCCGACCGCGGATATACGTGCCTTCAGATCGCGAATAAAACTTGCCTGGACTCAGGTTACATACAAGGAATTTTGACGTTGCTTCGGCAAGGTGAGGAGCGGCTGATCGCGGCTGTCGAGAAGGGATGGCTATCCATAAAACTGGCGATTGATATCGCTCGTTCTAAAGACAGCGACGTCCAGCAGGCCATGATAGACGCCTACGAAAGCGGGTTGCTCAGAGGCGAGCAGTTGATGAAGGTACGTCGACTGATTGATAGACGAAAAACGTTTGGCAAGAACTACAAAAGTGCTCCAGCGACGAAAGAGAAAGCCACCCCTCAGAAACTGCTCAATGCGTACCAGAAGGAGGTTCGGCGCCAAAAGGTGATGATCAAAAAATCGGACATCAATGAGCAGCGGCTTCTAATCATCGTAACCGCCATGCGCAAGCTGCTGGCTGATGAGTACTTCAGCACCCTTCTTCGTAACGAAGAAATACCTGACATGCCCAAACCGTTGGCAGATCGAATAACAGGGAATGTGCAATGACGAGCCAAGTAAAACAAGCCTTCGAACAGCGCGTCATTGCAGTTCCCTTGGAGCGCATCCTGCCGTCACGCCAAGTCTCGCATTTGATGGTTGGTAGTAAAAAATATGCCAGCATTTTGAGTTCAGTGAAGGAACTTGGTGTCGTCGAACCGCTGGTTGTCCATCCCAAGCCGCTTATCGAAGATGGGATTGCTTCGTACATGCTATTGGATGGGCATCTTCGTCTTGAGGCGCTCAAGGCCTTGGGGGCAAAAGAAGCACTATGCCTGGTCTCGACTGATGACGAAGGCTTTACCTACAACCGACAAATCAACCGGCTGACTCCGATTCAAGAACACAAAATGATTATCTCCGCCATGAAGCGGGGGATTGAAGCGGAACGAATTGCCAAGGTGCTTGGAATCAACGTGGATCGTGTCCACGAGCGTGAAAACCTACTCAAAGGAATAGCGCCTGAGGCAGCCGAAATGCTTAAGGTGCGAATGGTCTCGCAAGATGTCTTTCGATCCCTACGAATGATGAAGCCGATCCGCCAAATCGAAACGGTGGAGATGATGATTTCGGCAAACTGCTTCACTAGGAATTACGCACGCATGGTGTTGGCCGCCTCCCGGCCAGAGATGTTGGTAGAGCCGAAGAAGAAGTCGACTTCTGACGTCAGTGCTGTAGACATCGCCCGCATGGAGCGAGAACTGGAAAACCTGCATCACGACTACAAGCAGGTAGAAGACACCCTGGGTGAGACGATGTTGGTTCTGGTCGTAGCCAAAGGATATCTCATGCGGATCCTTCGAAATGAAAACATTGCTGCCTACATGACGCGTCATTACGCCGAACTTCTGGAGGAGTTGGTTTCAATCATGGAAGCAGTGACTTCGGATGCCCGGCAGTTGGAGCGCGAATAAGGACAAGGCATAAAGAGGCTAAGCTGATCTTTTCCACGGAGGAATCGAGATGCCCAATGAAGACCTACTCCCTTCCCTGCTGTTCAAGCTCAATCATAATCAGTTGGCCCTAGAGGCGGCCATAATGGAACTGACACTCTGGGCCGAGAAACAGGGGGCAGCCGAAGTCTCCAGCAACGTACGCGGAGCGCTAGCAGCCATTACCAGAAACGAAGAGTTTATAAACATGACGCTTGCGTTGCTTATGACGCCGGAGTGAATACTAAAAACGATAGGAATTGTTGAAGTATTCACAAACCATGAATGTCTGCTTCGGGTCGATTTCTGTCCGTTACGGCAGGCAGAAATCGGCCGATTCTGTTGAAAAAGTCGGATTTTCAGGAAGCGTGGCGCTGAGCTTGGCCTTATCAGAGAACCTATTCACCACTGTTAAGTGGCTTTTCGGTCCTTCGTTAACCGTTGCTGCTTTGTTAATGGCTTGATTTGAGGGTTTTTGCTTGAAACAGGCGTATCTATCCTGTGGCGGGTGGCCCTTGAGATGTAAGTTTGGCCAGTCGACGCAGGTTCTGTACTGCTGCCGCCAGCGTGAATTCATCGGTCGCGCCACTCATGCCACGTAGTCGCAAGCGATCCAGTTTCAAGATGCGCTTGAGGTGGGCGAACAACATTTCGACCTTCTTGCGTTCGTGACGAGAGCGCACGTACTCCGGCGTCCCCGCGATGCGGCGAGCGACATCACGAGCCGCTTCATGAACGCTGCGGACAATCTTACGAAACGGAGCGTTCGGGCAGCACTGCGCCTTCATTGGACATTTCGCGCAGTCGGTTTGCCTGGATCGGAAGTTGATGGTGTTGGCTTTCGTGACGTGTGAACGCTGGTTCTTGAAAGCACGCCATTCGCTACGTAATGCGTTACCAGCAGGACAGCGATATTCCTCAGCGTCTTGTTCCAGCGGAAGTCTCTGCTCGAAAAACTGTCGTCCTTGCGCTCTGTTTTGTCCCACACCGGCACATGCGGCTTGATGTCTTTTTCCTCCACCATCCAGGCCAGCATCGGCGCGGTACCGTAAGACGTGTCGCCGATGAGGCGATCCGGCTTAATGTCGAACCGTTCTTCGACCCGATCAATCATCGTCTTGGTGCTGTCGACCTCAGCCGTTCGATGGGCAGGTGTGGGCTCCACGTCCATGATCACGCCATGCTCGACATCAATCAGGTAGTTTGTGGAATAGGCGAAAAACGCTGGCCCACCCGGGGCGGCCGTCCAACGGGCTAAAGGATCAGTCAGCGATAAGCGCTTGGGAAGTGCTTCAGCCAACGCCTCTTCATCAAGGGCTTCAAGGTACTCGCGTACGGCACGCGTACTGAGCGACGGGTCGCTCCAGTTGATCTCATCATCGCCAGGCACGCCACGCTGCCGACTTGCATCCGCCTTGATGATGCTGGCGTCCACGGCAAAGCCTTCGCCCTTGCCCAGACCCGCGTCCATGCAGCGATGCAACACTTCATTAAACAGCCAGCGAAACAGATCGCTGTCCCGGAAACGGCCGTGTCGATTTTTGGAAAACGTCGAGTGATTGGGGACTTCATCTTCAAGGCTTAACCGGCAGAACCAGCGATACGCCAGGTTCAAATGGGCCTCTTCGCACAACCGCCGCTCGGAGCGAATGCCATAGCAATAGCCGACGACCAGCATGCGGATCATCAATTCAGGATCAATCGACGGACGCCCAATCGGGCTATAGAAATCGGCGAGGTAATGGCGCAAGTCGCTCAGATCGAGGCACCGATCAATGTTGCGAAGAAGGCGGTTAGCTGGGATGTGATCTTCGAGGTTGAACGAGTAAAACAGCCGATCCTGCCCACTCGGTAACTGTCCCATCATGCTGCGTAACCTCCCGCCTGCCGATGGAGTGATTTTGCCGCAGGCCAGACAGGAGAGCTACTTTTTCAACAGAATCGACCAGAAGCAGCCAGTCGACATAGATCGATAAATCTCCGTCGTTCAGTCGTTTCAGAATCTAGCCAAACGCTCAGTACTACGTGAATTTCACGTTGGAGACATGGGTAGACCTCCATCTGGTCAGGTGGCAAATCTGCACCACCCCTCTTCAGAAAAACACCGAACGGTCGATGTTTGTGTTAGCCATCAACTGGCGCCAATCTGATTGGCGCAACAACATTTTGCTGAGAGCACGGGTCGTCACATGAGCGTTTACGAAAAAAAAGAAAAGCCAGGGGCCGCGTTGGAAAAAACATTGGCTGTTGTCGAAGAGTTAAGTCGATGTAAACCTCGTGGGCCTTCGGAGCGACGACCTAGTGCGATGAGTCTGGCCAAATCCTTTACTGATTGGAGTCTGGTCCTTTCAGTCGCCTTGCTTACTCCGCCGGCATTAATGGTGTTTTTCGTCGATCCAGCAGCCGCCTATGGCTGGGCAAAAATCATTGCACTTGCCGCGCTTATAATGTCTATGGTTCTTGCCATCGCCTCATTGGTAGCCCCCATTGTTGCTTCAGGCTGGTTGCTTTATCGATGGGAGAGCGTAAATCACCAGAATATGAAAAACGATATCATCCACGAACACGCAATAGCAGACAGGCTACGTAGTCATGGGACGCCAGCTTTAGAGGACGCTAAATGTTGGCTGGAACTAAAAATCAAGCGAATGGAATCCCGCGTCACCTGGTTCTTTGGTGACAAGACGGCCGTACTGGGTTTGTTAGCAACGGCTTACCTATTTGCCAAAGAGCTAGGCGGTATCGAGTTGATGGAAAAAACAATGCGTGCTGGTCCAAGCCTGGACGAGCTTGGTGGCACGGCATTAATGCTCGTGGCGGCTTTGATATTTGGATTATCGCTTGGGGCAATTTTCAATAAACATATAGCGGCACGTTACAGATACCAAGTTGAATTGATAGACCTGGCGAAACGTGATGCCGCTCAATAACTATTAGAATGCAGGCCGTTCAGGCCTTTTGCTTCAGATGCTAGAGTCCGCTATCTGGCCGATTGCAGTCGGTCACGAAGGGAGGCAGTCTACCCAAAACAGCTAGTTTTCAAAATTTATTGCGGCTGATCATAGCGTCTACTAATACAACCAAGCAGGTGTTAAAAGATTTAAATCAAAAAAAATTGAAAAAGGACTGAAGTGAGGCGAGGTAGTTAAGGTTTCTCGATCAATCATAAATTTAGTGTGCCATATCTATATGTAACTTGCTTGGAGCTTGGCAGGACAGATGGCAGTCCGAGTTGCCGGGCCATCCCATCTATTAATTGAACGACGTCGGCTCTAGTTTCGGCTAAGTACTCCATATAGTAGTATACTATTTTTGGCGTATTGTTTTTTAGTTTTACGGTGTATGCAATAGTGCGCTTTTCGTTAGGACCGATCGTTTGAGTTGCTTCAATTTGTTGTAGATCGATGTTTTCAGACCAAACTCCTGAATTTTCGATTTTCGTCAAATTGCTCCTGTATAGCTTGTTAGATATAATGAGCCTGGTGGGTTGCATCAGTAATTCGTATTCCCCGTTATTGACTAATTCAAAAGCAATTGTTAAATATCCATTTTTATATTCAATATTAGGGTTGATCCTAAAATCAACTTTTGGACGAACAGCCTCTAGAAGCTCAATGCTTTTTTCGGTTATCGTGGCGCTTTTTATTAGTGCGTCAATTTGTGCATTCGATTTTGCAACGTCTAGCTTTATCTTTGACAGCTCAAATTGAATGTTGTTTAGGTCGGTTGACGAACGATACATGTCGGCTTCCTGCCTCCCAACAAAAACATATCCACCTATGCCGAGAATTAAAATATTAATTGCAGAAAGAATAAGTGTTGCTATCTCGATTGGCTTTGTCTCCTTGTTTTCCATGGTGTAAATGCCTTTATGTATAGGTGTTAGCAGTATTGTAATGTTTAGCTCGACTTGTAAATCGTGTTTTGATTATCTAACACTTCGTCTGCAAGTGGAATTAATCAGTAATTTAGCGTAGCGCGCTGAAAAGAAAACAACCAGGTTGCTTGTCAGATTCCCAGTCTTTCATATGAAAAATCGAACATCCGCTCCTGGCCGATTGTTGCCTTTCGCGAAGGGCAGCAAAGGGTCGATTCCGTTGAAAAATTCGGTCTGCTCAAAGCGCTGGAATATGGATGGGTAAAAACACCTCTTTTGCACGGTGCTACGTGAAATCCGAGTCTTGAACTTTCTGTGTAAAGACAGATTTCAATCTCAGGCGCGTACTTTTTGCGGTGGAAGCCGATACTGCTTTTTCAAGAAAATTCGATCCATTGCAGAAGGGCGAGAATGACTCGAGTCACCCCAAATAAGACGTCCTTCGTTCTCCGTAGGTGCCAGTGTGGTGGGATCGAACTGCAGCCACGCTATGCCTAGGCAGCGCAGTTCATCGCTTTTGTCGCCGGTCAGGAGAATGCGTTACTGGACGTTCACGTGCCAGGTTTTGACCGATGGTAAGCCGTGAACTTAACTCTCAAGGTGCTATGGCAACGGTAACTACTTCCAGATCTGAAGTGCGGCGCTCTCACTCACATGTCAGCAAGAGTGCAGGTATGCGAAATGCGCGAACGGGAATCTGCAGGGGAAAACTCGGTACGAACCGGGTTAAGGCAACTTCATGCTCAACCATTATGGGCGTTGCTGGGCATTGTGATTGTATTGATCTCGCTGACACTGGCTTCGCTACAGGCACCGTACCCGAACCCGTACAAAACCCTCTCGCACCGAAGCTTGTTCGAGTTGCTTCGATATCCGATTGAACGTAACGCCACCCAACGTTTGCAGGTTGTAAAAATGTGGGTTCGTAAAGTCGTATTCCTGTCCGATGGCCAGCGCGGCTGGGCAGTGGGTGGAGACGGCACGATCCTGGCCACTAGCGATGGCGGTCGCACTTGGTCGTCCAACTGGTTGAAGGCCTTACCTATAGCGGTTCAGTTCAACGCTGATGGCCAGCACGGCTGGGTCGTGGGTGTTGATGGCGCGATCCTGTTCACTAGCGATGGCGGTCGTACCTGGGCCGCGCAGTCCAGCGGAATGAAGGCCCCTCTTTATGCGGTGCACTTCAATGCTGATGGCCGGCACGGTTGGGTCGTGGGCGATGACGGCACGATACTATCCACTAGCGATGGCGGTCACACTTGGGCTACGCAGTCCAGCGGGGTGAAGACCCCTCTTAGTGCGGTGCACTTCAACGATGATGGCCAACGCGGCTGGGCCGTTGGTGAGCGCGGCACGATCCTAGCCACAAGCGATGGCGGTCGCACCTGGGCCGCGCAGTCCAGCGGAGTAAAGTCCACGCTGTGGGCGATGCAATTCAACGCCGATGGCCAGCGCGGCTGGGCAGTGGGTGGAGACGGGATGATCTTGGCCACTAGTGATGGCGGTCGCAACTGGGCCGATCAGCCCAGCGGGGTGCGGGAAATATTGATGGGGGTGCAGTTCAACGCCGATGGCCAGCGCGGTTGGGCAGTGGGTGAGTACGGCACGATCTTGGCCACTAGCGATGGCGGTAACACCTGGACCGTGCAGGCCAGTGGGGTACATACCACTCTGAGTGGGGTGCAATTTAACGCTGATGGCCTGCGCGGCTGGGCGGTAGGTGAGAGCACGATTCTCGCCACGAGCGATGGCGGTAGTGTCTGGGGCCCGCGAACTCGTGTATCTCCGCCGTTTTTGGGCGCGGTGCAGTTCCTAGCCGAGGGTCAGCAGGGTTGGGCAGTGGGTGCTAACGGCGCGATCCTGTCCACTAGCGATGGCGGTCACACCTGGGCCGTGCAGTCCAACGATGTGCATAGAGATCTGGAGGCAGTGCAGTTCAATGCAGATGGCCTGCGCGGCTGGGCGGTGGGTAATAGCGGCTCGATCGTGGCCACGAGCGATGGCGGTAGCACTTGGGTCGCACAACAAAGTGGCGTGGAGAACACTCTGTGGGCGGTGCAGTTCAACGCCGAAGGCCAGCGCGGGTGGGCGGTGGGTGGTAGCGGCACGATCCTCTCTACGAGCGATGGTGGTGGCACTTGGGTCGCTCAGCAAAGTGGCGTGGAGAACACTCTGTTGGCTGTGCAGTTCAACGTCGAAGGCCAGCGCGGCTGGGCGGTGGGTGGTAGCGGCACGATCCTCGCTACGAGCGATGGTGGTGGTACTTGGGTCGCTCAGCAAAGTGGCGTGGAGAACACTCTGTGCGTGGTGCAGTTCAACGCCGAAGGCCAGCGCGGGTGGGCGGTGGGTGATAGCGGCACGATCTTGGCCACGAACGATGGTGGTCGCACCTGGGCCGCACAGTCCAGCGGGGTGCAGGACGATCTGAAGGGAGTGCAGTTCAACGCTGATGGCCTGCGCGGCTGGGCGGTGGGTGATAGCGGCACGATCTTGGCCACGAACAATGGTGGTCGCACCTGGGCCGCACAGTCCAGCGGGGTGCAGGACGATCTGAAAGGAGTGCAGTTCAACGCTGATGGCCTGCGCGGCTGGGCAGTGGGTTATCATGGCAAGATCCTGGCCACAAGCGATGGCGGCCTCACCTGGGTTGCCGAGCAGCAGTCGCTGCGCTATTCGCGCTACCCCGCCCCCTGGTTTGGTTTGAGCCTAATCGCCGCTGGACTGTGCTGGTGGCTCTCCTTGCGGCCCGCTCCTGATGCGATGGAGCAAGGTGCGGAGGCGATGGTCACAACTGACGCGCCCACCACGGATTATGCGCAAGATCGACTGCGCTTCGGGCCTTTGGCCAAAGGTATTTCTCGCTTTTTGCGCAGCACTTCGACTGAGCCTTCGTTAACGTTGGCCATCTCAGGTGATTGGGGCAGTGGCAAGAGCAGCCTGATGGCCCTTGTGTGCAACGACCTACGCCGGCATCGCAGCCGGCCGGTGTGGTTCAACGCATGGCATCATCAAAAGGAGGAACAGCTGCTGGCGGCTCTGCTCAATGCCATCCAAAACCAGGCCTTGCCTTCATCCGTTACTCCGAACGGTTGGATCTTTAGGCTTCGCTTGCTGTTTCTGCGCTCCAAGAAGCATTTCGTGCTTGCCTTCGTGACCGTGGGGGCAGTGTCTGCAGTGATTGCGTTCCTGATGACGCACGACTTGGAAGTATGGAGCAAACTTTGGAACAGTGTTGCTAGGATTTTGCCTTGGCTAGACACTGCAGCAAGCGGAGATGTCACTAAACTATCCCCCACTGATTTAGGCAAACTCACTGCGCAGTTTGCAAGTGGCATTACAGTGCTAGTTGCGTTGCGCAAGGCTTTGACCGCCTTTGGTGCTGACCCGGCCGTTTTGCTGTCTGCAACCGCCGAGCAGTTTCGACTGAAGGACGCGAGTGCATTAACTCATTTTCGTGCCCGCTTTGCCGCACAGTTTGACGAGGTAACACAGTGCTTGCCCTACCGTATGGTCATCGTTATCGACGATTTGGACCGTTGCCGGCCGGAGTCCGTGCTTGACGTGATGGAGGCAGTCAACTTCCTTGTCAGTTCAGGCAAGTGCTTCGTAATTTTCGGCATGGCAACGAATCGCGTACAGGCGGCGCTAGCGATGTCGTTCGAGAAGATCGCAGCAGAAATGGTCGACCTTGCCTCTAGACCTGGCGAAGCACCATCTCCTGATGAGAAAGAATACATGGAGCGCGAGCGCAGGCAATGCTACGCGCGTGACTACATGGAAAAGCTGGTAAATCTGGATATCCTCGTACCTACCAGCTTGAACACGGAGCCTCAACGCCTGCTGGAATCGCAGGAAGACACCACTGGAAGCCTGAGCCAGGCCCTGCGCTCGTTCTTGAGTATTTGGCCACTTGCGTTATGTGTAGTTGCGATCGCATGTGGATGGAATCTCGGCGCACGCTGGCAGTTCACTGAACCGCCACCGGCAATTATATTGCAGACAAGCGAGCCTGCGCCGACCTCTGTAACTCCTGGCAATACACCGAGTCAGGTTAACCCACCATCAATTTTGATAGCACCCTCCACGACGCCGACGCCCGAATTACAGCCGGGTGACGACCGAGGGATCTCCTGGTATGCATTTGCAATCCCAATTGGGGTGCTCATGCTATGGGCGACAGGCTTTACGCTGATCAGGTTGCACACCAATTTTTACCAGGTGAAGGACTCGCGTGCGTTCTCGGAAGCGTTGCGCGTATGGATGCCGCTCGTGCAGCAATATCGGAAGACACCCCGCTCGCTAAAACGCTTTGGCAATCGCATTCGTTACCTTGCGATGCTTCAACAAGCCGAGCACCTGGACGATTCGCACTTCGATGCACTGTCCAGAGCGGTTTCCAGTTGGTGGGGCAATTCGAAGTACGAGACCATGGCTGCGACCGAATCCATTGCCACCGTGCCGCTTATCCAGAGCGGGAGTGGTCTAGGCGAGGACTTGATTGTTGCCATGGGCGCACTTAACGAGGTCTGCGGATTTGGCTGGCGAAAGTGTATCGAAGGGCATTTTCCGGTCGGCTTCGAGGAAGTCGTGCGCAAAGCCATTGAGGACCACTGTTGCTTGGGGAACGGAACGCACTGGCCGCCTACGCCAGCTGAAATGGATAGCTTCGAAAGGTCATTGCAGGGCATCCGCGTGCCATCCAAATGATGTCAGCAGCACTGTATTGAAGGCTTTGCTGGTTGTGGACGGAGGACTTGCGATCTCGGGCCGAAGCAGGATTACCCGCGATTGAGGTTGCTCCCCGGAGGCGACGATCTAGTTGTGGAAGCCAGTGGCCGCAGTTGGCCGGTTTTAGCCCTTCGTCAGAGGCAGAAACCGGCCAAGAGCGGACTCTCGCGCCGAAATTCGTTCAGGCCTAAAGGAGCACAAAAATCACCATCATCGTCTACAACTTCAGTAGAAGTGATTTCACTATCGATTCGGATTGTTCTCGGTTCCGTGCTTGGTTGTTCATTGATCCATGAACCGACCCATTCCGGCCAACTGGCACAACCAGCAACATGGAGTTCACAATGACCAAACGCCTTGTCGTTTGCTGCGATGGAACCTGGAACAATCCTCAACAAGAAGACAACGGGCTGCCCGCCCCTTCAAACGTCTTCAAGATTCACAACGCCATTGACCTCCCCGATAGCGACAAGTACTACCACCCTGGTGTCGGCGGCGAGGGCGGTGTCATCCGGCCTGTCGTCGGTGGCGCCGTCGGCGCCGGCATCTCCAGGCATATTTGCAGTGCCTACCATTGGTTGGCTAATAACTATGAAGAGGGAGACGACATTTACCTCTACGGCTTCAGTCGCGGCGCATTCACCGCACGCAGCCTTGGTGCCTTTCTCGGTCGTGGCTTATTGAACCTGGCTGGCGTCAAGCCAGCGGAAGCCTGGCTACGCGTTCAAAGGGCCTATGAGGAAGGTTATCGAGCCGAGCGCTCGGTGAAACAGGTCAATAAAAACTGGAAGTCGTTCAATGCCGGCGTCGCTACGCCGGTGCGGTTTATCGGGGTGTGGGATACCGTGGGTGCGCTAGGCGTACCGGATGACTTTGAGTTGCTCAATCTTTTCGATAACCCCGCTGCCTGGCGTTTTCACGACACTGACCTGGGTGATCATGTAGAGACCGGTCGACACGCCATGGCGATCGATGAGATGCGTTCAAGCTTCTGTGTCACCCGCTGGACCAATCGCCAAACCCATAAAGACGTGTCCGAGTTGTGGTTTCCGGGAGTGCACTCGGATGTAGGCGGCGGTTATGCCAGCAGCGGACTTTCCGATGGCGCCTTGCTGTGGATGATCAAGGAAAGCGAATTGGCGGGCCTGCCCTTCCATTCCCACGTTCAAGCAGCCATATCTCCCAACCCTTTGGGCGCTTTGCATAACTCATACAAGGGTGCATTCGCCAAGCTCCGCTCAAGACCCAGAAACCTGCCGGCGATGCATCCCGCGTCCCAGGAATTTCATGAAAGCGCACTGGCGCGGCAGAAGAACTCGCCCCTTGAATACCCTGCGTATTACCCGACAACGATCCTCGGCAATGACGGTGACAGCGCCTCGTTCAATGTCTATGCGGATCAGCACTGGAACCGTTCCCGCCTATATCTGGAGGCAGGGATCGAATACACCTTCAACGCAACCGGTGAATGGCGAGACAGCGAGGATGCCTGCGACTGGAAAGGCACTGAAGACACTAAGTTGACCATGGGCGACGTCATCCGCAGCTTCGCCGGATTCATGGGCGCCGCCGAGCCAATCTACAGCAAAGTCACCGGCAATAGCGGTGCGGATTTCATGTTCACCAAACGCGTCGAAGACAAGAACTGGTTCACCTTGATCGGAGCGATCACCAACGACAACGGAAACGTCGCGGCCGTCAACAACGATGGAAGCCCCTTTGCGCACCAGTATGCCGAGTTGTACCAGCATCGAAGCAAACCGCTGGTATTGAAGCATCCGGGCTATCTCTATTGTTTTGCGAATGATGTGTGGGGCTTGTATGGCAACAATTCCGGAAGCTTGCGTGTGACGGTTACTCGGGTGCGCAAGGCGCCTTAGGGATGTGTGGAGGGCGGCTATCGGCCGATTCTGTTGAAAAAGTCGTCCATGGTTTCTAAGACAGAAAAATACGCGTTTGAGATTGAAATCTGTACTTTGCGCAGAGGGTTCCGGGCTCAGACTTCGCATAGCGATGCGTAAAAAAGGAGTTTTCAGCGGCCTGTATGCATGCAGCCGGAAAGGACTGACTTTTTCAACAGAATCGGCCAATTGCGGACAGTCGTCGTCCTCACCTATATCCTCTCCATTACCTTATCGCTGCCGCATTTCGGGGAGGAAAAAGTAAAAGGAATCAGATGCCTATACATAGACAATTGGGCTATTCACTACCCATCTTGCAACGGACCTAGATTACACCCTGCATTGGGGGGGGGGTATTAGAGATAGGTTGACAAAACCTGATGAGCCTTCCTATCGACAATTAAGGCTTTTCTTGACAAAGCGACTACGCTCTCAAGATATCAATGCTAAACAGTACGAGCTCAAATATTGGCATTTAAATCCCCATCTCCTAAATCAAAGCTCTCTAGCTTGGAGGGTCATTATGCGACTTGCGACGCTTGGACTTTTAATCGCTCCATTGTTGAATGTTGTAGCCTGTGCGGAGGCTGCTGAAACAGCTACGTTTGCAAAAGAAAGGGAGGCAATGGAAATTATTAAAGATTACGCTGCCTTCGCATGTGGTAATGTGTCTCACACTGGAGTAAATGAATCCGTAGAGGTTTCCGCGAGCGCTAAGGCAGAACTAAAAGGCCTAGTAAAAAAACTCGCAGACCTAGGAGCATCCGGGGCAGTAAAGTACCAAAAAGCGGAGTATCAGGGCGTTTTGCAAGAGGATCTAGCTAAAGCCCTGTCTGCAGAGGGAAACTGCAAGCTAGAGGTTCTCAAGACGATGCAAAATAAGCTTTTGCCTTCGCCGCCCCCCAGCATTCCTCCTACAAGGAAACCATCCGCTCTAAAATCATTTTATAATGATATTATGCTGGGAGCCTTCAAAGGAAAAAAATCCTTTGAGATAGGTATAACCTATTCTGAATTCTCAAACTTATATAAAAAAGGACCGGACTGGGAAGAACACGAGGGTGTTGACGACAATAAGGTGCTTATTTATTCCGGGGAAAGTGAAGGAGTAAATTTTGGATACCAGTTTATCTTTACAAAAAACACTAAACGCCTTTGGTATTTTATGGCGAATTTAGGTGCTTCAACGCCACCTGAGAAAGAACTAAAAAAGCAGCCAGACTTTATGAAGCGACGCGAACTAATGGATTTAGTGAAAGATATCTGCAATACGCAGCAAACACTACTTATGAGATTTTCCCGTGAGCTTGGTGATCCACCTTATACGACAAGAGCCATGTATGGAGTTTCAGACCAAAGTAATGCTTACCCTGAATACAAAACAGATATATCACCCGATAGATATTCATACGAGTCATCTAGGGTTTATTTGTTTGCTCCAGCCTCAAGGGGGTGGATTGGTGCGGAGTGGAATATAGAAAAGACTTCCAATGACAAACTAGCTGAGACGGAAGAAAATTTATTCCGCCCCATCGGAAACGGACTTTCATGCCTCCTAAATCTAACGGTTGGCGAAAATACAACCGAGGGAATAGATCACTTTAACTATTCATCTAATCACCTTCAATATCGCCGATCTCACTATAAAGATTTTTCTAGGTAATATACGCTCATTTATTTCAGAGCAAAAAGCCTAGATCTACTTTCTTGCCGAGCATGGCTAGGCTTACGAGCTTATTGACCAGTTGCCAAAAAACCATCACCTTGAACGGATCGAATACCCCTGTGTATCGACTTATCATTAAGGATTAATCGCAATCAGACCGCCCGTCGATGCACGGTGTGACATCCATGTGTAGCACCAGCGATGCGGGGGTTGTGATGCACTTTTACACCATGTGGCTCACTGAACCGGCTCTGCCCGGTAGACTCCAGATAGCTGCTTATAGCCGTTTTTTCTGCGGCTTACCAACGGTAGCGATGGGTCGACTGCTGCCGGTCAACCACAACGAAACTTCATCTTCTTCCTCATCCCCTGTAGCAGATTTTTAGCAACCGTTTTTGGCTCCAATCTCGGGCACTGTCGATGCGGTTCAATACGCCTGGAATTAGAACCGACCATCATCCCTCCCATAAAGTTTTGACGCTGCTACGCTTTTCTGCTCACGGAGGAGTCGCGATGCCAAATTCAGACCTGCTCCCTTCCTTGCTATACAAGATCAATGAAAACCAACTCGCTCTGGAAGCCGCCATCATGGAGCTTACGAACTGGGTCGAGCAGCGCGGTTCTGCGGAGGTCGCCGATAACGTCCGCGGCGTTCTGGTTGCGATTGATCGCAATGAAGGATTCAACAAGATGACGCTTGCAGTGCTAATGACACCCGAGTGACTGCGACCGGCTGACCATAGCTACCGGTCACGGCCTAAAATCATCAGCTTTTTCGGTGATGGATTGGACCACCTAATCCCGAGAGCCTTGTAAATAGAGGCCTTCAGAGAGTCTATTCTTTTCGCGTACCTCTTTCGTACCACCATCCTCTCTTACCCGCCGCCACTTACGAATCTTGTCGCCAGTGACTGTCATTCCAATTCAAGCAGCACCGACACGTTACTCACTCTCGGAATCAAAACTAAAAGCTCCTCCGACCAGCTAAGGCGATGGAGCTTCATGTGCGTCACTAAAATTGTGCCCTGTTATTCCGGCACGGTAAGCTGAGCACCAATCATCCCGCCTGCAAAGGACTTCTGTATGGGTAATCTCAAAGGATTTGAAAAAGAGTTCGCAAGAATTGGTTTCTTCATCCCACCTTTCGTGAATTTCGGAACGCTTTCAGAAATCGTACAGGCTCTCAGTCAGACTCACATCGAATCTGCACTTCAGAAGATTTACACTCCAGGGCATTTGGCTTCCATGGTGGTATCCCGCTACCCTCAGACTCCAATAGTGAAGCAGTACAAAATCATCATTTCAGAATCAATCGAAGCACACTTTCTCGGACTAAATCATGTTGCTGTCGCAGGACTAGTACCCGTCATTGAGGGAACAGCCAGACAACTGCACGAACTGTTTGGCTTAGGGAATGCTCGAAAACTGGAGCTCAAGCCGATGCTAACGGCACTTCTGGGCTACGCGAAAAATGAAACCAACAGGCTAAAACTAGGGGCATATGAGGAAGTCGAGTCAATGCTGGATTCATTCGATCACTATCTCAAACGGTACCTGTACGCTGGCTCAGACAAGTATTCCCTGGCAGACAAAACGAATCGACACGGCATCACTCATGGAGCGTATACTGACATTGATTACGGTACGCCGCTAAATTTCTACAAAGTGATAGGAGCGGTTGATGTTCTATGCCTTGTAGCGAAATTTCAACCATTCTCCCCCCGTGATACTCCAGAAAGCCTAGCCTTGGCAATGTATTATTTAGGCCTGGCCGAGTGGAAAGAGCGGGATCTGCGAGAAAACGCATTGTTCCTAGCTAAAGAAAATTAAATTGGCACACGCCAATTTTGTTGGAATATTAAAGAAAAAAAGCCCTGCACCCCGCTTTACAAGGACTGCCGGGCAGCAACGCAGTACCGGAATCACGAGTGTTTGTTTGAAGCAAGCTGGCAAGGCGGGAAACTCTAAAACCTGAACTCTTTGAATATCGGTTTTATATCATTGCGATGATGACGGGGGCGACATGCCATCTAATGAAACTATTACAATAAATTTGCAACAGATCGAGCTGAGTCAAACTCCAGGACCTCTGCCGGAGGGCCAAGTGCCTATGTACGCTGTCCGTCACGAGAGCGCACGGCACTGGGTAGACCTCAGTCTTCACCTTTCCGATCTCCAGATCACTCTCAGTTGGCTTGAACTTCTAATTCACAAACACACTCAGCGAACCCCAGAAGCAGATGCCTTGTGGACGGCAGCGCTCACCATGTTTTTCAAGTGTTTCAAACGCAGCGCAAGCCGGAGTAAGCTTGACCCATCAGTAGTCCTCGCGAACGAGCCGGAGGAAGGTCGCGAACAGTTTACGGTACTCCAGTCTTTGAGGGACAAGACAGTTGTGCATGATGAAAATGCATACACGCAAGGCGCTGTGTTGGTACCAATTGTCAACCCCGACGGGCCAGTGTCAAAGAGAGGCTCACCAGTTGTGACTCTCTTTAAGGCATCAACGCTCGATGATGGACACATCAACAATCTACGGCTACTTACCTTGGCATCAATCACCTACGTGAATTCTGCAATTGCAGTTGCCTCAGCAGAAGTCAAGACTTACATGTGTTCGGCTTCCCGTGCCGATCTTGTGGCTGCCGGACCGTTCCTCTATACATCACCCTCCGTAGAAACTGCTAACCAGCGAAGAAGCGATTGATCGAAATTAGACTAGGGCGACTGGAGCGTAGCGATAGCAGACACATGGATTTTACTCCGGCAATAATTGCTATTAGCCGCGAACAGTCGCTTCGAGCTTCGATGGTATGGATAGTGATTCGAACCCCTTCAGGCTTCCCTCTGGTCCGCTCTAGGCCATAAAAAAATGGGGCATTGGCAATCAGCGCAAGGCGTGCTGCGGCCTGTGGCGGCCCTGATTTTGCCCTAAACCTTTCCTCCCATTGTCACCGCTGGCCGGCAGCAACCGGCCGATTCTATTGAAAAAGTCGGCCATGGTTTCCTCGGCAGAAAAGTAAGCGCGTGAGATTGAAATCTTTGCTTTGGGCAGAGGCGCCCGGATTACGATTTCACGTAGGAGCGTGCAAAAAAGGCGTTTTCACCGATCAACGATGAGACCGTTTCGGCAAAGCGACTTTTTCAACAGAATCGGCCAGAAGCGGACATTCGCAAGCGGGCGCTATCGGACAGCAACGGACAGTGGACAGACTGACGGCGAAACAGTAGCGTCAGGTTTTTATCTGGGAAATTAAAACCATGTCATCGCCGCCGCACCTCTACAAGTACGAGCGCTTTACCGCTCAGTCGCTTCTGAACCTTAAGGACCAATTAATCTATTTCGGTTCCCCGCTCGCTTTCAATGATCCTTACGACTGCGCCCTTTCACCGCGTATCAAGGAGCCAACTGACGACGATGATAAAAAAGTGCGAAGCCATTACTTAGCGAAGCCCGAAATCGAAAATGGGGTCCGGCGAGAGTTCGAGTAGACATTTCCTACAGTGCTTCGGGATATGCTTCTTCGCATAGGACAAAAAACTGTAGATGACATGATCAAAAAGTTTCTGTCACAACGTGGAGTCAGCTGCTATTCAGAGAAGAAGGACAACTTGTTGATGTGGTCCCACTACGGGGGTCATTGCAAAGGTTTCTGCCTAGAATTTTCAACCTTGGCCGATCCATTTCACAAGATTAAGAAGGTCAACTATACACGAGACATGCCCATTCTCGACATCGTTACGATCCTGTGCGGTGAAGACTCCGACCCTGTCTCCGATCTCTATTGTACCAAAGCGATTGATTGGGCTTATGAGCACGAGTGGCGTGCTATTCATAACCAAGCCGGCACGGCGTATCGGTATCCTTCCGAAGCACTCACCGGCATCTACTTCGGCCCCGACATGCCCCTAACTGCGATTGAGATCATCGCGTTAGTTCTCGCAGGGCAAAATGAACACGTCCAGCTCTGGCAAGGCTCTCGTAGCAAGTCTAACTTCTCAGTTGAATTTCAGCCCGTAGAATACATGTCACATCTGGAAGCAAAGCGACTAGGACTGCTGGTGACGGCAGGTACTTAATCGGCCAGTAAAATTGCCCCTCGAATTTTGATATTTGCTGCCCGTACAGCATAGCAGGCTTCTTTCGGCCAATTGCTGCCTGTCGTAACCGGCTAAAATCGACCCGAAGCGGACATCGCTATCTACCTTGAACGTGGCCGTCGCATTAGACTTCTGGAGAGTTATTGGCCGCTGCAACAGCGTCTTGTTTGCGAGGTCGCGGAACCTGATGCTTATCCCGCAAATGAACAGCAGTTTCTTGGATGCTCGGATAGACGGTTGTTGCGTTGATGTTGATTCGGTCGAGCTGTTCGAGAATATGTGGTTTGTTTTGGATCGTGACTCGGGCGATTTCAATCCCATCCTGGCCGGCATCAGGAAGCGCAGCCTCGTGCCCAAACAGCAGAAATGCGCCGGACTGCGACTTGATGCGCGTATTAGTTCGTTTTGCTTTTACGCAGATGATAGAACTTATGTGGTCTGGGACAATCCGCCCCTCGAAAAAACCTTTCTCCGACTTGATGTGGTGGAGCAGTTTACCTACGACGTCAGTTCCATTAAATGCGTCCTTATCGAGACCGAGATCGATGTCATTCTTCTGCGCATACGTGAGGTTGGAGAGATTTGAAAGGCAACTAACGGTGTCCGAGTCAAAATATTTTACCAATTGCGACTCGACTTTGAAGACGATGACCTCACCGTCAAATTCCGATTGGTCTTTTTTGCCAGAGCAGGCGAAGAAAAGCGCGACCAAGGGATTGCTAGAGATGTCGAGCAGTCTAGTAGGTAAGCCGTAGTGCTGCATGCGCACAAGGCGGTCAAAACAATACTGATCGCCCTGGAATTCATCGTAATGCGCAATTAATAGTTCCTTGCAGAGTCGGTCCTCGCTCGGCATAAACATCCAGTCACCATTTTCCCATTTGCGCAGCAGTGAAGGCGTCAGCTCATAACTGGCGTTACTATGACCTCGGAAGAAAGTTTCGCTCGCGTCTTTTCCCGGCGAGGCGTAGAGCAGTTGAAGAAAGGACTCCACGCTATCGGCGATGCCAAGGATCTTTTTATCGCGAGGCGGAGGCTGGACCGTTGTATCTTCGGCGCGAGGCGCCTCAGGCGTGTCAATGAGATGAGCAAGGGCGGGCTTAAGATTGGCCAATCGGCGCAACACCATCTGCGCTTCCCCTTCACGGACAGCCCAGTGAGTGCGGTGGAGCTGGAATAGATCCGCGCCGAACACCATCTGGGCTGTCTCGATGTCGTCGAACTCGACCTCACCGAAATCGATCGCTGTCTCGAATAGGGTGGAGACTTCTTTTACCCCGGGCGTAGTTTGGGAAATTCGACCGTATTTGATGAGCATCGAGACGCGGTCTCTAACTCGCTTGATCTCGCTACACAAAAAGGTCGGTAGCTTTTCCAGAAAGGCGATCGCTGTGGTGTCGAGGATTTCAAGCCGCTTCTCAATGTCGGTTGGCGTGTATTCGAACATGCGCCCCCGACCCATCGAGATCTCATTGTCGTTCCCTGCGAGATAATTCCGATTTCCGAAGGAGATGTAGTTGAAGCTCTGCACTATGTGTCCTTGTCCCGTCATTTCTTGCGTTGCTCAACTTCATAGCACAGTTTTGCCAGTATTCAAATTACCAACAGGCTCAGGATGGTGGAGATGATCAAACAAGCGATGGCCGCTACAGCCATGAGGCTGCGGAGGCTCGGGTCGGCACTACCAAAGCACAGCGCGACAGGCTGCATGCCTACGTCCATCCCCTAAGCGGCTGCTATGGGTCCAGGCTGTGTGAAAACGCACTGAACACTTCGAAAGCTGAGAGCTACGGGCGTTGCCTGCGAAACCAACAGACGGAATCGCGAATTGCCCTAGTCAGTTACATAGGCGTTCGTTAGTGCTGTTTGGGCCGCGTCAGCGGCCCAAACAGCAACTCACGGACGATCAAGCGGGTGGATCACGCCCTGATCGCTTCAAGCAGTCCTGAGATACCGAAGATGCTCATCATTCGTTTGAGGTTGTAGGCCAGCACATGAAGGCTCATCTCGGTGCTTACCCTCGGCAGGGTTTTGGTCAGGAAGTGGGTACTCCCCATCCAGTATTTGAGCGTTCCAAATGGATGTTCAACGGTCTGTCGGCGGCGCCTCATCATCGTTGGATCATTTTCAAGCCGTACCTGCATTGCATCGGCTACGGCTTCATGTTCCCAGCGCTTTACCCGGCGCTCCTTACCCGTCGTACATTGCTTGTGCATTGAGCAGGACTGGCACCCCGAGAAGTAGTAACAGTGCAATAACATGCCGTCTTCCACTGAAGAATGCCGCCGGGTCAGCAACTGTCCCGCAGGGCATCGATACACGTCCGATGCGGCAAGGTAGATGAAGTCCTGCTTACCAAATCGCCCTTCGGCTTTGCTGCCTGATGTCAGGGGTTTCGGTACGAAGGTGGTGATACCAGCCTGCTCGCAGGCAAGGATTTCCAGACCCTTGTAATAACCTCGGTCGGCTACCACCGTCAGCGACTCGGCACTGATCTCCTCATGCGCCTGGTTCGCCATATTGCTGAGTGCGTCCGGTCATTGCCAACGTTGGTCACCTCATGGGCAATGATCAGATGGTGTTTGTCATCGACGGCCGTTTGTACGTTATAGCCAACCGTTCCGGTGCCTCGGCCGCTCGTGGCCATTGAGCGTGCATCTGGATCGGTGAGGGAGATTTGCTGGTCTGGGCTGTCGTGAAGCTGCGCCTCGATGTCTTTGAGTTTCTGCATCTGCTGTTTCAGGGTTTCATTCTTTTCTTTCAGCCGCTCGGCTTTGGCTTCAGCCACTTCGGGCGTTGCCCGATCCGCCGAATCCATTGCCGCCAGATATCGATCAATGCTCTGCTCGATCTGCTGCATGCGTGCCTTCACTTTGCCCTGGGTGAAGTTGCGGTCGCGATTATTGACGGCTTTGAATTTGCTGCCATCGATGGCGATGATCGATTGAGAGAAGAGATTGAGGTTACGACAAAGCACCACGAACTGGCGGCATACGCTGCGAATGGCTTTGCCGTTGTCCTTGCGAAAGTCGGCAATGGTTTTGAAATCCGGAGCCAAACGCCCCGTTAGCCACATCAACTCGACGTTGCGCTCGGCTTCACGCTCAAGCCGGCGACTGGACTGAATACGATTGAGGTAGCTGTAGATATAGATCTTCAGCAAGACCGCTGGATGGTAGGCGGGGCGACCCGTTGCAGCAGGATCGACGCCCTCAAAACCAAGTGCACCCAGGTTGAGTTCATCGACGAAAACGTCGACCACGCGCACTGGATTTTCTTCGGCTACGTAATCGTCCAGGCACTCCGGCAGCAAGGTGACTTGCGTCCGAGACTCACCTTCGATGAATCGCTTCATGATCGTCCCCACCACGATCTAGGCGATCAGAAGATTAGACAATCGCAGGCGTTTTCACACAGCCTGGGTCGGTTTCAGCCGGTCGTGGCAGGCAGAAACCGGCCAATTGAAGACGTTCTCTGGCCTCTCAACAGGTATCCCACGTAAGTTCTTCTAATTGAATGGTTCCGCGACCTTTTAACTTTGCGGACACCAGTCCTTATATAAGAAACCAAGCGCTGTTCGGCACAGCGAATGACAACCATCGAGGAGGGGAAATCCGATCAAAACTTTATCATTAAAGCTTCTCATTCTGTTTCAGTCAAAAGTCCCGGAATTATTACCCCACCAACAGGAAAAATTAACCCACTGAAAATAGCGAACTTTTCCCCGCTATTGAGGACTATTCCCCACTAGCCTATTCGCAAAAAAATCTGGTAACCCGTTTACGGAACCTGCGAATAACAACGCGTGGGACTGATTGCAGGCAGCCAATAGCGTTCAGGCTGGAAAGAATGGCCGCCCCCTTCTTGGGGATGTGAAGCTGACTGCAAAATAGCTCGCCTCTTGATCCGAGGTTCCCGAAGGTGGCTGCTATCATTTTGATACTTGAAAGCCCACTCCATGGATGCAGATCGATGAAGCTGAAGCGAGAAGCCCGGACACTCAAGAATAAGGCCATCGCCTCCCTTCGCCGCGGCTTGGAGGTGTTCAATGGGCATGACGACTTGGGACGAACGGAGTCTGTACTGCTTCACTTGCAACACAGCAGTGAGATGCTCACCAAAGCATTGCTAGTGCAAAAGGCAAAGCAGGTCTTCGATAAAGAGCGAGGAATCGCGATAGGCCTTGATAAGGCTCTGAATGTAGCCACGTCCAATGGCTATATGACTGGAGCGCAAGCGGGTGCTATCCGGGCGATGGATACCATGCGAGATGCTGCGCAGCATTGGATGATCGTGGTTCCGGAGGATGCCTTGTTTGTCTCCGCCCGCGCCCTACTTACCACGCTGGATGAAGTTTTAGTCGAGCACTTCGCCGACACCCTCGCGAACAACCTCCCGCTTCGTGTACTACCGCTATCCACCACGGCGCTACCTAGTTTCGATGTTCTGGTAGATCGCGAATTTCGGCACATTGCGGAGTTATTGGCGCCGAACAAACGAGCGAGGGACGAGGCTCGCGGTCGTATCCGTACGCTATTGGCGATGGAAGCTCATGTAAGTGAGACCGTGAAAGTATCAGAGCGCGACATTGACCGTATTGAGAAGGCGATCAAGGACGGTACTCAGGTAGACCAGGTTTTCCCTAGATTGATCGCTCTGGCTAGCAATGTCACCGGCGAAGGCCCAACACTTCGGGTTCACTTCACCAAAAGGGATGGAGCGCCGGTTCGGTATGTTTCAGGTGATGATCCGGAAGCAGCTGGTGCCATTCGGGAAGTTGACTTGCAGAAAAAATACCATCTCAGCCCTACCGCCCTCGCTGACAAGCTTGGTTTGAGCCTCAATAAATGCAAAGCCTTACGCGTGATGTTAGAGATAGATAACGACCAAGCGAATATGATGACGTTCGAGTTCGGGAGCCAAAAGCATCCTCGGTTCTCCGACAATGCGTTACGCATTTTGTACGAAAACAATCAGCCGGAAATTGTAGAGGCGGCCTGGCAAGGCCGCGCTAAACGTAAACGGTGATGTATGGTTATGGGCCGCACCGGGACACCATCATGATCCCTTGACTAATGGCGGCCAGTATCCCGGCAGTTGAATCCGGCTCTGCGCTTCACGGCCGAAGAGCTTCGCTCCGGCTTCGCGCTGAAAGGAGGGACGCAGCGGATCACTCACTTTCATTCAGCAGCCTGCTTCGGAACGGCTTTGTGTGTACGGGGCTTGCGCTTGGCCGCTGGAGCCTCGCGCCCCTGTTTCAGTTGCTGCTCCAGCGTATCGGCACGGGCGTGCTGCGCTGCGGCACGTTGCTGAGATTGGCTGAGCTCGGCTTGAGCCGACTCCAGGCGTCGCTGTAACTGCTCGATTTGCCGCCCCGCTTCCTTGAATTGGGCCGTCACGGCTTTGCCCTCCTCCCGCGCCCGGTCAACCTCGCGAAGCGCACGATCTTCCACGCCACGCACATAGTTCTCCTGCGCCACGCGCTCCTGCTCGGCCCGGCGCCGAGTCTCCTGCAGATCCTGCTGTAACGCTTGATTGTGCTGTTGTGTTTCAAGGCGCTCCCGCAGCAAACCTTCACGCTGCTGCTGCAAGTCTTCAACCTGCGTCTTGCGTTGAGCCAACAACAGCTCCAGGTCGACCAGGCGCAACTCGACCGCCTGGCGTGCGGCCACCGCCTGCGCCGCCTGATGACGAAACTGTGCCGCGTCTTGGCGCGCTTGCTCTTCGACCGCTGCCGCCCGTTCAAGCTCTGCGGCCAGCACCTGTCTCTGCTCGATCAGCGCCCGCTCGGCAACGCCCTGGGCTGAATGAATGGCCTGCTGCCACACTGCGACAAAGGCCTGCGCCACTTCCGCGGGCAACCCGGGCAGGCGGGATTCTCCGCGCAGGCGCCCAGCCAGTTGCTCCCACCACTGATCGAGCAAGCTACCAACCCGGGCCGGACTGCCACGCCCCAGCTCCAGGCGAACCCGTTCGACGGTCGGGCGCTCACCGCGCGCCAACACCGCATCGGCGGCGGCAAACACCTCGTGTTCCGGTACCCCTACCGCCATGGCCCACCTCCGGCTATATTAGATCTGATAAATAAAGTTTATCCGACTCTATAATTTTTTAACTGGAATTATAATACGTTGAACGTAATAATTATTACAAAACAATTGACGTTGGTCGAAGATACCCCGTTGGACCTGCATGCCCTGGCCGTAAACGCCCAGCACGCCGCAGCGGCGTTTCTTGCCGCCGGTACGGCGGCCAACACCGTGCGCAGTTACCGCAGCGCCCTCGCCTACTGGTCGGCCTGGCTGCAATTGCGTTACGGCCAGTTGCTCGGCGACGCACCACTGCCAGCGGCCGTTGCGCTTCAATTCATCCTCGATCATCTGGCACGGCCGCTAGAAGACGGCACCTGGACTCACCTGCTGCCACCGGCGATCGACGCAGCGCTGGTCGACGCGGGCATCAAGTCCAAACCTGGCCCACTGTCCTACAACACGGTCAGTCATCGCCTGGCCGTGCTCAGCAAATGGCACCAACTCAATGGCTGGAGCAGCCCGACCGAAGCCGCTCCAGTCAAAACGCTGCTGCGCGAGGCACGCAAGGCGCAAAACCGTCAAGGGCTTCAGGTGCGCAAAAAAACAGCCGCGGTGCTCGAACCGCTGCAGGCGCTGCTCGCCACCTGCGACGACGGTGTACGGGGAGTTCGCGATCGTGCCCTGCTGCTGCTCGCCTGGAGTGGTGGCGGCCGGCGCCGCTCGGAAGTGGTCGGTTTGCAAGTCGGTGATGTGCGCCAACTGGATGCGGATACCTGGGTCTACACCTTGGGCGTCACCAAGACCGACACCAGCGGCGTTCGCCGGGAAAAACCGCTGCGCGGCCCGGCCGCCCAAGCACTGTCGGCCTGGCTGAAGGCGGCACCGACCGACGCTGGGCCGCTGTTCCGCCGCCTGTATAAAGGTGGCAAGGTCAGCGCCGATGGGCTGTCGAGCGACCAGGTGGCGCGTATCGTCCAGCGCCGCGCCAAATTGGCCGGTCTCGAAGGCGATTGGGCGGCACACAGTTTGCGCTCTGGGTTCGTCACCGAGGCGGGTCGTCAAGGCGTGCCAATGGGCGAGGTGATGGCCATGACCGAACATCGCAGCGTCACCACCGTCATGGGTTACTTTCAAGCCGGCTCCCTGCTCAATAGTCGAGCCACGTCTCTATTGCCTCCCGACGACCCGCAGCAGAACGAATCGGCAGAACCCGAGCGTGATTGAAGTGGTGGGCAGAGCGCCAGGACACAAAGGCAAGGGAAGAGAAAGGTCGCGTTACCGCTGCAAAATCCCGATCATGAGTACCGTAGCGCGCACCAACCGTTATTCCTTCCCCGGGCAAAGTTAATACGCCAGCACCGGATCTTGGAACCGCAATGGCGTCAAACTCTCCAGACAGTGTTGCAAAAGCTATCAATGCAAGATTGGCACTGAAGCGAATCTTTTCAGCCCATATTATTTGCGCCATACCAGACCTCAGCAGAGGACAGACATGAAGGGTAGTGCTGGTAATGGATCACACGGTATGAGGTACATGCTGCCGATTCGATGAATGCCACCAACCACAGTGGTTTTCGAGGCAACTGAATTTGCTCAAGCAGGCAGCTGTCCGGTATGGCGGAGGGCCGATCAATCATCCGAGCGATCGTCGTGATCGATTCAACAACCCAGTCGCAGAATTGGTGTGCAAGAAACCAGGAGAGGACAGCCGTGGGCCCCGCCCGCCTATCGACGCTTTTTGCAGTGGCTGAAAGCCAATTGTTTATCACTGACCACGAGAAGCTGTTGCCCTCCAAATGACCCGGCACATTGGCTAGATTGGATTCTCCACACCAATGCCTTAAGAGCAGGCCGAACGCCTCCTCGCGGTAGCGTTGCAAGCTATTTTGCGTGTCTACTGGCCTGGCCTCTCCGAAGGGTTGGGACTCGATTTTCCAGCATTTGCGCAGATTACGTAAAATAGACTTCAAGCATTGCACGAGGTAACTGGTAAGTTCTGCTGAGTCGCTAGCGGCATCATCCGCAACCCGTTTGCGCCCCATTCTGACCCGCGCGCCTCTGATCTGAATATAACCGGCACAACTGCTCCAATCCTTATCCGTCCAATTCCGTCCGTGCAATGGTAGGTTCACCATGGCGCACCATTGATCAAAGTCGGAATTACAAGCACCGTAAACCAGGTAGCCAGGACACGCATTTTCATCCGCACCGCTGGCGCAAACATTAGCGTCATTTATAGGCTGTACTGCACTTCGCAACCCATTCACCCATGCCAATCGCCGAGCCCGCTCTTCTGTGTGCAGGTCAAAAAAAACTTTACCTCCATGTTTTACTCCTAGAGGTTCGTGGCAGTGAGCACAGCGAAATGGAAAACTCAACAGCCGACTGTTCCAATCGTACAACATCGATTCGCCACAATAAGCACAGTCAGTTCTTAAGTACAACAAATGGAAGGGGCATTTTCGAAGTGCTTCGGCCTGAAAAATGGTGTAATGCCGATGTACACTGGCGCAGATGGAGCAATATCGAAAATACAAACAGTTAATGGTCACCCTTAGTACAGGATGCCATGAAAAAAACATCTCATTGAGCTGTGACTCGGAAACACCAAAACAACACATTACCTGATCAGGCTTGATTAGTACTAGATTACCCAAGCCTCTTGAGCCGGAGTAATAACTCGGCATTCGGCTTTTAAACAGACTAATAAGATCTCGCTTCCTCAATGTATTTTCGAGAGCAAATCGTGATAACACGGAATAAATCGACTCATGCCGATCAACTGTTAGACCGGATAAGCAACTTTGCTCATTCGGCCGAGCTGACCGATCAGCATTAATTAAGTAATTAAGACTACTCACTATCATAGCAACGCCTCGACGATGGACTGGCAAGAGCCGACAAATAGACTAAAAAATCACCTTGTCCAATCAAAAAATCAATAAACCCCCTATCAATTGTGAAATCAGGCGCATCTTTATAACAGTAGTCTTCAAACAGAGCTTCTACTAGCATAGTGAGATGCTTCATCGGAATCCAATACTCTAAAATCTTACCATTTGCATCAATTACATCGACAAAGGCACTCCATATAATCTCGGTTGCGTCCTGTAGGCGAAAGCCAGCTAAATAGGCTTGCGGAAAGAAAAAACGTGTAAATGGCCATTCTGGATTAGACTCGAACATCGAGTCATACCCGCCTAAAACCATCTTTAGCTCTTCAAGATCCCTGATGCCATGAAACTCGACGACTTGCCGCATGAGGCGATCAACCACCACACCATTCGCCCGCTCGATATAATTTTTCCTAAACTCTACCAGAGTTTGTTGCCCTACCATCACTGAGATAAGCCTAACGTTGTGGCGCTCCAATTTGTCGTAGATTTCACACAGCCAGTTTAGCTGCAAATCTGTCCACTTATGTGGCTCATCGATAAATAGCAAAAACAAACGCTTTGCGTTGCACTGGCCCATCGAAATCATTTGGTCCACCGCACGTCTTTTACACTCACCAGAGCTGCCGCTCGTTTTAACCCCAAGCTCTTGACAAATATCTGCAAAAAAATCGCGCTCCGATACGTATAATTTGGTTTCACCATCCAAGGTGGCCGAATACAGACCTTTGTATTTAGCTTTTGCGGTCATCTCCAGATACTGAATGGCCGACGATTTACCAATTCGCCACGGTCCACATATAATGAAGCCGCCCGCGCGTCGGCGTAACGCCATATCCAGGTGTTCCCAGGCCAGGGATATCGAATCAGTAGGAATGAGGTAGTCTTGCGAGCACAGCGCATGTTCTGCAACCGGCTTCGGACGAATTATAGAGTTGTCCTGAATTTTCATTTTTTACGCCCCGTCAGTACATATCCGAGTGTCAAGCGCTCAGTCGGCTTAACGACGGGTTTAGGCGGCCGTTCGGCAGTTTCCGGTAACGACGCAGTTCCAACATGTTTAAGGTTATAGGTGGAGGTCTCACGCTCTTTCCAGCCCTCCGCCAGTTGCAGGGAGCGCAATAAATCGGGTACAGAGTCACCTTCCCTATAGGCAATCTGTCCGTTTTTGAGACTACGCTGAAGTCGAAGCCGTAGCTTCTCACTGTGAGGGGAACTCCAAAGGCTTGGTGGAAAAATCTCGCCTAAATAACCCCCTTTCCGGCTATAAACACGTAGGTAGGAAATATTCCTAGGGTCCCACTCAATCATCACTTCGTCGCCTACCGAAAAGCTCAGAACGGGTAAATTTCTATATCGGACGCCTTTGAAATTTATAAATGCGCTTTGCGGACCATCTTCGTGGACATGAACTATGGCTGTCCGACTGGTGAATTTTCGGATATCACGATTTTCCGGGAGCAGCTTGGGAAATACAATGTCACGCTCAGTCACCGAGCGTAAGAAAAGCTGGAGTGGGCTGTGAGGAGTAATCCCTGAATGCGGTCGACCATTGTAGTCAGATATCACCACATCCAAAGCATGATGCAGCTCATCCACGGTCAAAAGCAAAGATAGATCGCCGCCTTTTGGTGCCAGACGTTTGATGATTTCGTCCTTTGGATGCGAACCCGTTGTTCCCACGACACGATGAGATAAATTATCCACCAAATAATGGAAAAAAGTTTCCACTATCGCGCGTTCGTTGGGTTTGTGCGGTGGCCCGAAGTCATCTATGCACCCCAACACATGGCGGAGTTTTACCTCAACATCCGTCGCTTTATGAGACATGGCATTGTCAAGTTTATAGATTAACCCGCAGCACCACGCTAATTCAGGATTCCTCTCACTGGGAAATCCACCTTTAACTTTATAAGAGAGCCCTGGAATAACTGGTACTGGTTTTTTATGCGGCGCTATTGAGTTGTAGATGGCGGTTAGCAGATCCGTCTGATCATAATTCTTGCCCAATGCCAAACTGTAGCCAAGCACACAGCGGGTAAAGACATCGATCACCAAAATTACCCATAGCGTAAGAATTTCCGTTTCACAGGTTAGTCCATAGGTGTCGACCTCTTGCACTGTCAAACGAATATCAAGACTATGACCATCTAGCTCAATCTCTTGGAGTGGTTCAATCGGTGGAAGGATTGCAAGATCTTCAGCGCCCCGAGCTTGTGCGCGCTTTTCTTCGGCAATTTCACGAGCTTTATGGTGCAAGTGTCTGGCAAAACTTCGCTGCGCTTTACCCTCTCGGGTAAAGGGGTACTGGGGAGCGCAAATACCGAGCTCCTTGCACTTTGTTAAGAACCCGTTATGAAAATCCACCAACCGCCTGGTTCCACCTTCCTGACGAGACTTGTACAGACTGGCATAACGCCGTATTAATCGATCAACTTCCGGATACTGGCGTAGCAATAGTGAAAATAAACACGCCTCCCCTGCCGCTTGCTGTTTATCTACTTCATCCGTGGTTTCTAGGTGGCGCTCATTGGGCTTGACTCGGTACTGCAAAATAGCGGCTCGATAGCCTATATACTCTCCCTCCTCATCAGGCTGAAGTGCTTTTTCGATCATCAGGTACAAGGAGGACTTCCCCACCCCGTACCTACTCTGAATTTCCTGACAACTAGCTCCTTGAAGCAAGAACGCCTTCAACGCAGATATCCGACCCTGGATTTTGCCCCTAGCCGCCTCAGGAAATGCCCGCAAGTCGGGAACCGGCCAATCTTCGAATTTAACACCCTGTTGCAACAGACTCGACTTGGAAAATCGTTGTTCTTTTATTTTCATTGGGAGTCTCCTTTTGAAGAACATACAACCAACGTACTGTTATCGAGCATTTTCTCGTGCAAGGAAGGCACGTGAAATTTACCGATACGGACCATTTCCAGCGCGACGGCCAGTCCTCTGCCTTCGCCGAATCCATCAAGCTGATCAAAGTTACTAAGCGCACATGAAGAACAACTTCCGAGACTGAACAAAAATTCTTTTACATTCTTCTCTGTAATCTCATCCTTCCATCGACTAATCAATGCTAGAATTTTAAGACGATTCCATACTTCAAATTTTGCATCAGTTATCACTTCCCGCCCTAGTCGCTTACAGGCGATGCCTATCGCCGAGCAGAATCTCTCGAATGCCTCCTCCACCGCCTCTCGCCCCGCTTCGGCGATATACACCAAGGTCTGATAATTCAGGTATTCGAGCTTGAACGCCACAAAAAGGCGCCCATCCGAAGTTTTGAAAAAATTGTTTACTGAAGCAAAACTTATCAGATGATTATCAAACTCTAAACGAGCCCACTCTATTAACTGCGTCCGGTAATAGAATTCAAATGGACGCCGGTTCTTCATGCTGTATACCCTGAACAGATGTGCCCCCTTTGGCCGCGAATTACTTTCAAATGGTATTTCTCCTAGTAAGCCGGAATTCTCAACGTGCATAGCGGCGCCCTCCATAGGCGACAGGAAATTCGTTAACACAGGATGGGGTTTAAACCAGGCCGAAAGGTCGCCTGCGGTAATGTCCGCAATACGTGCCCATGGTTTATTGGGTGCTGGGAATAGGAACACTACACGCCGCAAATTGGTTGAACTGACGGCAGGAGCCTCAGATATCAAACGACATAACGTAGGTGTGCCCGTACCGATCAGGCTGTACGACAAAGGTAGGGGGAATTGATCAACTGACAACGCGCGGCGAACGAAATCGTGTTCGCTAGCAGCGTCAAAATCATTGAATAGGCAAAAAAAAGACATGCCTTACCCCCAAGAAATGAATTCTTTGGAAAGTAAGGTCTGCTTTGTCCTCTTAGATGTACGCGGGGGCATCCTCACAACAGCGGATGAAAAGTATCAAGCCGTTCATTCAGGTTGAAATTATTTTTATTTTTTAGAACTACTCACCTAAAAGAAAAGCTCTATCAATGGAAAGAAAGATTCTTGACGCAAAAATAACAATCAAAAAAATCAACAACTTATGCGATTACCAACCGCAAAATAATTTCTATAAAAAGCGGTAAAAAGTCTACGCTTTATGTCTTGACGATTTATAGTCCATTTATTGTGTCGCAGGTGTCGAATACAACATGGACTTTTTACATAGGTTATTAGCTATAAAATTTACTTTATAT
>NZ_JABFMP010000021.1 GCF_013359595.1 Pseudomonas sp. C1C7
GTTGCACTCGACAGCTCCTGCAGAAGATTGCGTACCGTCTGCAGGAGTTGTCGAGTGCAACGAGGCTGCGATCTTTTGATCTTCAAAAATCCCGTTCCCTGATGACCCTTTTCAGTGCATCGCACTCGCCACATGCGCTTCGACCCTCTACCCTGAGGTCATTGGCAGGCTCTGGTCTGCCGCCTCAGGACACTGAGCCCCATGTATAAAGATCTGAAATTCCCGGTCCTGATCGTCCACCGCGACATCAAGGCCGACACCGTCGCCGGCGATCGTGTGCGGGGCATCGCCCGGGAGCTGGAACAGGAAGGTTTCAGCATCGTTTCGGCGATGGACTACACCGAAGGACGCCTGGTCGCGTCGACCCATCACGGTTTGTCGTGCATGTTGATCGCGGCGGAAGACGCCAGCGCCCACTCTCATTTATTACAGAATATGGCCGAACTGATCGGGCTCGCTCGGGTGCGTGCGCCGGATCTGCCGATCTTCGCCCTGGGTGAGCAGGTCACCCTGGAAAACGCGCCCGCCGACGCCATGGCCGAACTCAATCAACTGCGCGGCATCCTTTATCTGTTCGAAGACACCGTGCCGTTCCTCGCGCGTCAGGTGGCCCGGGCTGCGCGCAAGTATCTGGACGGCCTGTTGCCGCCGTTCTTCAAGGCGCTGGTGCAGCACACCGCCGACTCCAACTATTCATGGCATACCCCGGGGCACGGCGGCGGTGTGGCCTATCACAAAAGTCCGGTAGGGCAGGCCTTCCACCAGTTTTTCGGGGAAAACACCCTGCGTTCGGACTTGTCGGTTTCGGTACCCGAGCTGGGCTCGCTGCTCGATCACACCGGGCCCCTGGCGGAAGCCGAGGCCAGGGCGGCGCGCAACTTCGGCGCCGACCACACCTTCTTCGTCATCAATGGCACGTCCACCGCGAACAAGATCGTCTGGCACTCCATGGTGGCCCGGGATGACCTGGTGCTGGTGGATCGCAACTGTCACAAGTCGGTACTGCACTCGATCATCATGACCGGTGCCATCCCGCTGTACCTGTGCCCGGAGCGCAATGAGCTGGGGATCATCGGCCCGATCCCGCTGAGTGAATTCAGCCCCGAATCGATCCAGGCCAAGATCGACGCCAGTCCGCTGACCCAAGGCAGGGCGCCGAAGGTCAAGCTGGCGGTGGTGACCAATTCGACCTATGACGGCCTGTGCTACAACGCCGAGCTGATCAAGCAGCAACTGGGCAACAGCGTCGAGGTTTTGCATTTCGATGAGGCCTGGTACGCCTACGCGGCGTTCCATGAGTTCTTCACCGGTCGCTACGGCATGGGCACGTCCTGCAGCGATGGCAGCCCGCTGGTGTTCACCACCCATTCGACCCACAAGCTGCTGGCCGCCTTCAGTCAGGCGTCGATGATTCACGTACAGGATGGCGGGGCCCGGCAGCTCGACCGGGATCGCTTCAACGAAGCCTTCATGATGCACATCTCCACCTCGCCGCAGTACGGCATCATCGCCTCGCTGGATGTGGCCTCGGCGATGATGGAGGGCGGCGCCGGGCGTTCGCTGTTGCAGGAAATGTTCGATGAAGCCCTGAGTTTTCGCCGGGCGCTGGCCAATCTGCGTCAGCACATCGCGGCGGATGACTGGTGGTTCTCCATTTGGCAGCCACCGTCCGCGGAAGGCATCGACCGGGTGGAGACGGCGGACTGGTTGCTGCAACCTGGCGAGGACTGGCACGGTTTCGGCGATGTCACCGACGATTACGTGCTGCTCGACCCGATCAAGGTCACGCTGGTCATGCCCGGCCTCAACGCCGGTGGCGCCCTCAGCGAACGCGGGATTCCCGCCGCGGTGGTCAGCAAATTCCTCTGGGAGCGCGGCCTGGTGGTGGAGAAGACCGGGCTGTATTCGTTCCTGGTGCTGTTCTCCATGGGCATCACCAAGGGCAAATGGAGCACGCTGCTCACCGAGTTGCTGGAGTTCAAGCGCAGTTACGACGCCAATGTCAGCCTGGCGAACTGCCTGCCCTGTGTCGCGCAGCAGAATGTCGCGCGTTATCAGGGCATGGGGCTGCGCGACCTGTGCGATCAGCTGCACGCCTGCTATCGCAGCAATGCCACGGCCAAGCATCTCAAGCGCATGTACACGGTGCTTCCCGAAGTCGTCATGAAACCCGCCGATGCCTACGATCATCTGGTGCGCGGCGATGTCGAAGCGGTGTCGATCGATGCCCTGGACGGGCGCATTGCCGCCGTGATGCTGGTGCCTTACCCGCCGGGCATCCCGTTGATCATGCCCGGCGAACGCTTCACCGCAGCCACTCGCTCGATCATCGACTACCTGGCGTTTGCCCGCACGTTCGATAGCAGTTTTCCGGGGTTCGTTGCCGATGTGCACGGATTGCAACATGAAGATGAGGGCAATGGGCGGCAATACACCGTCGATTGCATAAAGGAATGAGGACGTTACCCAGTATGCAAGTGGACATGAATCCGATTCACCCGGGGTTGTCGGTGCGCGTCGCCGACGATTGCTTTGCCGACTACATCTGGGCCAGTGATTTCAGTTTTGAAGTGGCTGCCTATGGAGCACCGCAGATTGGCGAGCCGGTTGAGCGGTGGTTGGTGACACCGATCACGCCCTACCAGAAATGCTATGGCATCGACCCTGAAGAGTTCAGCAGCTTTCGCGATGCCGCCGACAGCGCGATTTTCATGGCCTGGCTGGATGACGAGCCAGTCGGGCATCTGGTGGTCAGCACCAACTGGAACGGTTTCGCCCATATCGATGAACTGGCGGTGCATGCTCCGGCGCGGCGTCATGGCGTGGCCCGGGCGCTGCTGGATGTAGCGCAATTCTGGAGTCGCAAGAAGAAGCTGCCGGGCATCATGCTGGAAACCCAGAACAATAATCTGGGCGCGTGTCGTTTGTACGAGCGTTGCGGTTATGTGATCGGCGGCATCGACCACATGCGCTATCGGGGCATCGACCCCAATACCGCGGAAATCGCGCTGTTCTGGTATCGCGTGTTCGACAATCCGCTGGAAAACCCGGTCAGCTCGCCATCATCGCCGCGGCTTGTTCCGTGACGATTTCCAGCAAGGTCTGAACGGCGGGCGAAGGCTCGCCGTTTTTCAGTGTCAGGGCGTAGACGCTGATCGGTACGGCGGGGGACAGCGGGCAGGCATCGAGCCCTGCGGCCTTGGCGCCGAGGGCGGTGAAGGGATCGACGATGGCCAGGCCTTCCCCAGCCTCGACCATGCTGCGCATCATCTGGTGGGTCTGGACTCGCGTCTGAATCACCGGTGCCGGGCGCAGGGCATGCAGTTTGTGCTCAAGGGCCGGGCTCAGCGGATCATGACCTTCGAGACCGACCATCGCCTGGCCCGCCAGATCCTGCAACGAAATGTATTTCTGCTTCGGCTGCAGCCAGCCGTGGGGCGCGAGCAATTGCAGCTTGCCTTGGGCGATGACCTGACACTGGATCTCGCTGCGATCCGGATCATGCAGGCTCAGGCCCAGGTCGCTTTCACGCAGCAACAGGCTCTTGACGATGTCGCGGGTGGGCTGGCTCATCAGCGTGCAGGGCGCGTCGGGCAAGCGCCGGCGCAGGGCGGCGATGCTTTGTGGCAAGAGTTGTTGGGCCAGTGGCGGGGTGCAGATGATGCGCAACGGCGGCGCCAGGTATTGCCGCAGGCTGCTGGCCAGGCGCTGGACTGGCTCGAGCGCATCGTAGACATGGGCGATTTCGACTTGCAGTTCCCGCGCTTCCCGGGTGGCCTGCAAGCGTCCGCGAACGCTGGAAAACAGCATGAAACCCAACTGATCCTCGGCCTCGCGCAAAATCCGTTCGACCTCGGTCACGGGCAACTGCAACCATTCGGCGGCGGTGCCCAGATGACCGGTCTGCAGGAGCGCCTGGATCACTTCGATATGGCGTAAACGCATGCGTGAAGTCCATGTTCAGCAGGTGAAGGAGTCAGCGCCTGAATCCTGATCCATGTCCGAGCGTGTGACTTCTGCTCATATCGCCCAATCAGGACGCGGCGATCGATTCCGGTTCGCGGGTCAGCGTGACGCCCGACTGTACCAGTTGGAACTCGTTATCGGTGAGCTTGTTGACGCGGTCGCCGTGGGCCAGTTTGTAGGTGGTGACCGGTGCGCCGTCTACCGACGCGGTGGAGTCCTGGAACTCATGCACCGAATAAATGCGGCCTTCTGCGTCTCTTGCGTGGAATTGACCGACGAGTACTGCTGCCATCTGCTTAGAACCTCTGGAGATAAAACGCTGGGGTTGCGGTTTGTGTAGACCGCTACCGGACGCGGGAAGTTTTCCCGGGCAAAAAAAATATTCAGGAACCGGATATACCTATGTTCACTGGTTCAAATGTCATCTGATCATCTATAACTAGAGGCTCCTCCCACGGACAAACGAGCGTTCCTCATGAGCAATGTCTATACCGTCGCCGTAGTGGTCGGCAGCCTGCGTCAAGCCTCGATCAACCGCAAGGTCGCCCTCGCGCTGGCGGATCTGGCGCCGGCCAATCTCAAGCTGAAAATCGTCGAAATCCGCGATCTGCCGCTCTATAGCGAAGATATCGATGGTGAGACCCCGCCGGCAGCCTACAGCACTTTCCGACAGGAAGTGCGCTCATCCGACGCAGTGCTGTTCGTCACTCCCGAATACAACCGTTCGATTCCGGCACCGATGAAAAACGCCGTTGACGTGGGCTCGCGTCCCTATGGCCAGGCCGTCTGGAGCGGCAAGCCGGGCGCGGTGATCAGCGTCTCGCCGGGTGCCGTCGGCGGCTTCGGTGCAAACCATCATCTGCGCCAGTGCATGGTATTTCTCGACGTGCCGCTGATGCAGCAGCCGGAAGCCTATGTTGGCGGCGCGGGTACCGCGTTCGATGAGTCTGGCAAGCTGTCCGATTCGTTGCGTCCGTTCCTGCAGAAATTCATCGACAGCTTCGGCAAGTGGGTCGAGCAGCACAAGAAAGTCTGATTTCATTGATTGTCCGGTAGCAGCTGTCTGACAGCTGCTACCCCTGTCTGGCGGATGCCTATGCTGGTTGCTTCACTGATTTTCCTGCTGACCATCACCCTGGTGATCTGGCAACCCAAAGGCCTCGGCGTCGGCTGGAGCGCTTTATTCGGCGCGGTGCTGGCATTGCTGTTCGGCGTCGTCCATCTCTCCGACATTCCCTTGGTGTGGCAGATCATCTGGAATGCCACCGGCACCTTCGTTGCGTTGATCATCATCAGCCTGCTGCTGGACGAGGCCGGTTTTTTTGCCTGGGCGGCACTGCACGTGGCGCGCTGGGGGCGGGGTAACGGGCGCAAGCTGTTCGCCTGCATGGTGTTGCTCGGTGCGCTGGTGTCGGCGTTGTTCGCCAACGACGGCGCGGCGCTGATCCTCACGCCCATCGTGATTTCCATGCTGGTGGCCTTGCGCTTTTCCCGGGCGGCAACCCTGGCGTTCGTCATGGGCGCCGGCTTCATCGCCGACACCGCGAGCCTGCCGCTGGTGGTCTCCAATCTGGTGAACATCGTTTCCGCTGACTTCTTCGATATCGGTTTCAACCGCTATGCGATGGTGATGATGCCGGTCAATCTGGTCAGCGTCGCCGCGACTTTGGTTGTACTGATGTGGTTTTTCCGCCGCGACATTCCCGCGGACTATGACCCCGGGCAGCTTGAGCTTCCGGCGTCCGCCATTCACGACAAGGCGACGTTTTATGCCGGTTGGGCGGTGTTGGTGATTCTGCTGCTTGGCTGTTTTGCGCTGGAACCGCTGGGTATTCCGATCAGTGCGATCTCGGCGGTGTGTGCGGCGTTGCTGCTGTTCATCGCTGGAAGGGGGCACAAGATCTCCACGCGCAAGGTCATGAAGGGCGCGCCGTGGCACATCGTGATTTTCTCGCTGGGCATGTACCTGGTGGTCTACGGTCTGCGCAACGCCGGGCTCACCGCGTATCTGGCGGGGTGGCTGAACGGTTTCGCTGCCTATGGCGTGTGGGGCGCAGCCATGGGTACCGGGGTGCTGACGGCGTTGTTGTCATCGATCATGAACAATTTGCCGACGGTGTTGATTGGTCTGCTTTCGATCGATGCCAGCCAGGCGACCGGGGTGGTCAAGGAGGCGATGATCTATGCCAACGTCATCGGCAGCGATCTGGGGCCGAAAATCACCCCGATTGGCAGTCTGGCGACGTTGTTGTGGCTGCATGTGCTGGAGCGCAAGAACATCCGGATCGGGTGGGGCGCTTATTTTAGGGTGGGGATCGTGTTGACGGTGCCGGTGTTGTTGGTGACGTTGGCGGCGTTGGCGGTGCGGTTGTCCGTTTGACCAGGTGGGGCGACAACCTGAATCTTCCTGATGTACACCGAACCACTGTGTGAGCGAGCCTGCTCGCGATGGTGGTCAACGATGACGCTGGCTGTCTGATGCCCCGCGGTATTCTGTCGTCCATCGCGAGCAAGCTCGCTCCTACAGGGGTTGTGTGTCCGGCCAGAGGTCCGATACCAGGAACAGCCGTTCGGCCTCTTCCCAATCGCCATCGGCATTTTCCGTCAGCCGCACCAGCAATTGCGCCGGCGCCACGGGCGACAACTCACCCAGCCACGCCTTCAACTGCCCGGCATTCCAGGTGTGTTCCGCAGGGTAGTGCGCCGGGGCCAGCCAGGCGTGGCGGGGTAGGGGTTGCCAGCGTCCGGGCGGGCTTTGTGCGATAAATTCGGGCCAATCCTTCTGATGCAGCCAGCGACCGCGCAAGTGCTGCGGGTGCGCGCCGCGGGGCGACTCTGCATGCCCCGGCCATGGATAGAGCAGGTAGCCACCCAGCCACAGGTGCGCATCGAACTGGCGGATATCCAGCGCCGCCAGCATTTCACGGCTTTCCGGGCGGGCGGAAATCGGCAGTTGATGCTGGCTCAGGTGCGTCAGTTTGCGGTCCAGTCGGTCATGGCAGCCGGGGCCCAGCCATTGCGCGGTGTCGCGGCCGTCGCCGTTTTGCGGGCCCAGATACAGCTTGATCGCCAGTTCCAGGTGATGCACGCCGTCGCGATCACGCAGCAGCATGTCCAGTTCGCCCAACGTGTGGCCCTCGCGGCGGATCGGCATGTTTGCTGCGATCAACTCGACCCCGGGCGCATGCTCGACGGCAAACTGCCAGAGGCGTTCGTAATACAGGCCCAGGCGCCGGGTGCGGGCCTGGGACAACCAGTGCAGCAGGCCGTAGCTGTCCTGATCCAGACGGCGCAACCACTGTTCCAGACGGCCCGGCGCCTGGACCCAGTCGCTGCCGGCCAGGGGATGACGCTGCGGCCAGGGTGCGTCGACCAGCATCGGCGGGGCGAGGATGACCCACGCCAGGTCGCGCACTTCGGGGTGGCGCAACTGGTGGGGTAACTGCGACAACTCTGGAAATAGGATCATCTTGCGAGCATAGCCTCAAACAGGAGTACGTCCCTGTCGCTGAAAGGATTTTGTCTATCCCGAGCTTTCGCCCATAATCGTGCTTTTCGCCGTCGCAGAGCTTAGGGATCCCATGGAGCAATTTCGTAATATCGGCATCATCGGTCGCCTGGGCAGCTCTCAGGTGCTGGATACCGTCCGCCGACTGAAACGCTTTCTGCTCGACCGTCACCTGCACGTGATCCTCGAAGACACCATCGCCGAAGTCCTGCCGGGCCACGGCCTGCAGACCTCGTCGCGCAAGATGCTCGGCGAAGTGTGTGACATGGTGATTGTGGTCGGCGGTGATGGCAGCCTGCTCGGCGCCGCCCGGGCGCTGGCCAAGCACAACATTCCGGTGCTGGGCATCAACCGTGGCAGCCTGGGGTTCCTCACCGACATTCGTCCCGATGAACTGGAAGTCAAGGTCGCCGAAGTGCTCGACGGCCATTACCTGGTGGAAAACCGCTTCCTGCTGCAGGCTGAAGTCCGTCGCCACGCCGAGGCCATCGGCCAGGGCGATGCGCTGAACGACGTGGTCCTGCACCCCGGCAAGTCCACGCGGATGATCGAGTTCGAGCTGTACATCGACGGCCAGTTCGTCTGCAGCCAGAAGGCTGACGGCCTGATCGTCTCGACGCCCACCGGCTCCACCGCCTACGCGCTGTCCGCCGGCGGTCCGATCATGCATCCCAAGCTCGACGCCATTGTAATTGTGCCGATGTACCCCCATACCTTGTCGGGCCGGCCGATTGTGGTCGATGGCAACAGTGAGCTGAAGATCGTCGTGTCCAAGGATATGCAGATTTACCCGCAAGTCTCGTGTGACGGGCAGAACCACTTTACCTGTGCGCCCGGCGACACCATTACCATCAGCAAGAAGGCCCAGAAGTTGCGGCTGATCCACCCGCTCGACCACAACTACTACGAAGTCTGCCGGACCAAGCTCGGCTGGGGCAGCAAGTTGGGTGGTGGAGGCGACTGATGCTCGATCCCGCGCGTAGCTATGACCTGATCGGTGACGTGCACGGTTGCGCTCTGACCCTTGAGCATCTGCTCGACCGGCTCGGTTATCACAAACAAGGCGGCGTCTGGCGCCATGCCTCGCGCATGGCGGTGTTCGTCGGCGACATCATCGACCGTGGCCCGCGAATCCGCGAGGCGCTGCACATCGTCCACGACATGGTCGAGGCCGGCCAGGCGCTGTGCATCATGGGCAACCACGAATTCAACGCCCTGGGCTGGGCCACGCCGGCTCTGCCCGGCAGCGGCAAGCAGTTCGTGCGCGAGCACACCCCGCGCCACGCCCGTTTGCTGCATGAAACCCTGACCCAGTTCGAACAGTATCCCGGCGACTGGCATGACTTCCAGCAGTGGTTCTACGAACTGCCGCTGTTCGTCGATGCCGGTCGTTTCCGCGTGGTTCACGCTTGCTGGGACGCTGGCCTGATCGAGCCGCTGCGGTCGCTGTTCCCAAATGGCTGCGTCGATGAGCACTTCCTCCAGGCCTCGGCCGAGTCGGGCAGTTTCGCCTGCACCGTGTTCGACCGCCTGCTGCGCGGCACCGACATGCGCCTGCCCCATGGCATGACCATGACCAGCGGCGATGGCCTGACACGCTCATTCTTCCGCACCAAATTCTGGGAAGACGATCCGCAAACCTACGGCGACATCGTGTTCCAGCCTGACGCACTGCCGGAACCTGTCGCGCAGACGCCGCTGTCCTCCACTGAAAAGAACAACCTGCTGCGTTATGGTATCGACGAGCCGTTGCTGTTCGTCGGCCACTACTGGCGCAGCGGCAAACCGGCGCCGATTCGCCCCAACCTGGCCTGCCTGGATTACAGCGCCGTGCTCTACGGCAAGCTGGTGGCCTATCGCCTGGACCAGGAAACCCGGCTCGATCCGCACAAGTTCGTCTGGGTCAATGTCGAGCGGCCGGAGGTGTTGCAATGAGCAAGGTTGCGGTATTGCGCCTGCCGTTGGCGGTGGACTTGAGTGGTTTCGTCCAGTTGCTGCAGCGCATGCAGGTGCCGCACCGCGTCATCGAGGAGGCGGGCGAACAGGTGCTCTGGGTGCCGGCCAACATCAGCGAAGACGTGCGTGCCTTGTACGAACGCTTCCCGGCTGGCGATCCCGATCAGCAGTTGGACATCCCGGTGGCGCAAACCACTGCCATGCGTCGTCCCGGCTTCCTCGAGCAGGTGCGTTATGCCAAGGCGACGGCGGCAATCCTGCTGTTGAGCGTGCTGGTCGGCGCACTGACCATGCTCGGCGAAAACTTCAGCACGATGCGCTGGCTGACCTTCCTCGATTTCCGGGTGGTCGGCCAATACATCCACTTCCGTCCCCTGGCCGACAGCTTGGCGGCGGGGCAGTGGTGGCGTCTGGTGACGCCGATGCTGATCCACTTCGGCATCCTGCACCTGGCCATGAACGGCATGTGGTACTGGGAGCTGGGGCGGCGCATCGAATCGCGCCAGGGCACCATCAATCTGGTCGGCCTGACCTTGCTTTTCAGCCTGGTGTCCAACTACTCACAATATCTTTATACCGGCCCGAGCCTGTTCGGCGGCCTGTCCGGCGTGCTGTACGGTTTGCTGGGACATTGCTGGATATTCCAGCTATTGGCGCCGAACGCCGCTTATCGCCTGCCACGCGGCGTGCTGGCGATGATGCTGATATGGCTGGTGGTCTGCATGTCCGGGCTGGTGTCGGCGATCGGCTTCGGTGAAATCGCCAACGCGGCCCACGTCAGCGGGTTGCTCGTCGGATGCTTGACCGGCTTGTTGGGTGGTTTGTACAACCGCCGTAAACTGGCCGCCTGAAACAGTTTATGTAAATAGAGAACGCGGAGACCCAATGTCCTCTTTTAACGAAATGATCAAAAACATCACGCCTGACATCTACCAGAGCCTGAAACTGGCGGTGGAGATCGGCAAATGGTCCGACGGCGGCAAACTCACCGCCGAGCAGCGCGAGCTGTCGCTGCAGGCGATGATCGCCTGGGAAATCCAGAACCTGCCCGAGGAAGAGCGCACCGGTTACATGGGGCCGCAGGAGTGTGCGTCGAAGTCGATCGAAGTGCCGAATATCCTGTTCAAGTCGGATGCCATCCATTGATCGAGATTGGCCGCGGTGCAATAAGCAAAATGTCGGCGCGCCTGGACGGGCCGAACGTGCAGTACGCATTTCGTCTGGGTGACGTCGAGGTGCCGGTCAATCCGTTGATCGGTACCACGGTGCGCCTGGAATACCTGGGTGCGATCCATTGCATCCATTGCGGACGCAAGACCAGAACCAGTTTCAGCCAGGGCTACTGCTACCCGTGCATGACCAAGCTGGCCCAGTGCGACGTGTGCATCATGAGCCCGGAACGCTGCCATTTCGACGCCGGCACCTGCCGGGAACCGGAGTGGGGCGAGAAGTTCTGCATGACCGATCACGTCGTCTACCTGTCGAATTCTTCCGGGGTGAAAGTCGGGATTACCCGCGCCACCCAGTTGCCGACCCGCTGGATCGATCAGGGCGCGCGCCAGGCCTTGCCGATCATGCGCGTCGCCACGCGCCAGCAGTCCGGTTTCGTCGAGGATCTGTTCCGCAGCCAGGTGGCCGACAAGACCAACTGGCGTGCCTTGCTCAAGGGCGAGGCGGCCTCGGTGGATCTGGCGGCGATCCGCGACCAGCTGTTCGCCAGCTGCGCCGACGGCCTGCGCGCGTTGCAGGATCGATTCGGCCTGCAGGCGATCCAGCCGGTCACCGATATCGAACCCATTGAAATCAGCTACCCGGTCGAGCAGTACCCGGCCAAGATCGTCAGTTTCAACCTGGACAAGCAGCCGATTGCCGAAGGCACGCTGTTGGGCGTCAAGGGTCAGTACCTGATCTTCGATACCGGCGTGATCAACATTCGAAAATACACGGCCTACCAGCTCGCCGTGCATCAGTAAAAGGACTCCAGCATGCGTACCGAACAGCCGAAGATGATCTACCTCAAGGACTATCAGGCGCCCGAGTACCTGATCGACGAAACGCACCTGACCTTCGAGTTGTTCGAGGACCACAGCCTGGTCCACGCGCAACTGGTGATGCGCCGTAACCCCGAGCGTGGCCCGGGCCTGCCGCCGCTGGTGCTGGACGGCCAGCAGATGGACCTGTTGTCGGTCACTCTGGCCGACCGGGAACTGAGCGCTGCCGATTATCAGCTGACCGAAAATCACCTGACGCTGCACCCGACCAGCACAACTTTCACGGTCGACACAAGCGTACGCATTCACCCGGAAACCAACACCGCGCTGGAAGGCCTGTACAAGTCCGGCACGATGTTCTGCACCCAGTGCGAGGCCGAGGGTTTTCGCAAGATCACCTATTACCTCGACCGCCCGGACGTGATGAGCATGTTCACCACCACCGTGGTCGCCGAGCAGCACAGCTATCCGGTGCTGTTGTCCAACGGCAACCCGATCGCCAGCGGTCCCGGCGAAGACGGCCGGCACTGGGCGACCTGGGAAGATCCGTTCAGGAAACCGGCTTACCTGTTCGCGCTGGTCGCCGGTGACTTGTGGTGCGTCGAAGACACCTTCACCACCATGACCGATCGTACCGTGGCGCTGCGCATCTACGTCGAGCCGGAAAACATCGACAAGTGCCAGCACGCCATGAACAGCCTGAAGAAATCCATGCGCTGGGACGAAGAGGTGTACGGTCGCGAGTACGACCTGGACATCTTCATGATCGTTGCCGTGAACGACTTCAACATGGGCGCGATGGAGAACAAGGGCCTCAATATCTTCAACTCCAGCGCCGTACTGGCCAAGGCCGAGACGGCCACCGATGCCGCGCACCAGCGGGTTGAGGCGATCGTCGCCCACGAGTACTTCCACAACTGGTCGGGCAACCGCGTGACCTGCCGCGACTGGTTCCAGCTGTCGCTCAAGGAAGGCTTCACCGTCTTCCGCGATTCGCATTTCTCCGCCGACATGAACTCGGCCACGGTCAAGCGCATCCAGGACGTCGCCTACCTGCGCACCCACCAGTTCGCCGAAGATGCCGGCCCCATGGCCCACGCCGTGCGTCCGGACAGCTTCATCGAGATCTCCAACTTCTACACCCTGACCGTGTACGAAAAGGGCTCGGAAGTGGTCGGCATGATCCACACCCTGCTCGGCGCCGAAGGTTTCCGTAAGGGCAGCGACCTGTACTTCGAGCGCCACGACGGCCAGGCCGTGACCTGCGATGACTTCATCAAGGCCATGGAAGACGCCAACGGTGTCGACCTGACCCAGTTCAAGCGCTGGTACAGCCAGGCGGGCACGCCGCGCCTTTCGGTCAGCGAGTCCTTTGACGCTGCGGCGAAAACCTACAGCCTGACCTTCCGCCAGAGCTGCCCGCAGACGCCGGACAAGGTCGAGAAACTGCCGTTCGTGATTCCGGTCGCCCTCGGCCTGCTGGACAGCAAGGGCGCCGAGATGCCGTTGCGTCTTGCCGGTGAAGCGGCGGCGCAAGGCACTTCGCGGGTCATCTCCGTGACTGAAGCCGAACAGACTTTCACCTTCGTCGACATCGCCGAACAGCCGCTGCCATCCTTGCTGCGCGGCTTTTCGGCGCCGGTGAAACTGAACTTCCCGTACAACCGCGATCAGCTGATGTTCCTGATGCAGCACGACAGCGACGGCTTCAACCGCTGGGATGCCGGCCAGCAACTGTCGGTGCAGGTGTTGCAGGAACTGATTGCCCAGCAGCAGAAGGGCGAGGCCCTGGTGCTGGATCAGCGTCTGGTCTCGGCCTTGCGTACCGTGCTGTCGGACGAGTCGCTGGATCAGGCGATGGTCGCCGAAATGCTCTCGCTGCCAAGCGAGGCCTACCTGACCGAAATCAGCGAAGTGGCGGATGTCGAGGCCATTCACATTGCCCGCGAGTTTGCCCGCAAGCAACTGGCCGATGCGTTGTTCGAAGGTCTGTGGCTGCGTTATCAGGCCAACCGCGACCTGTCCAAGCAAACCCCGTATGTGGCCGAAGCCGAGCATTTCGCCCGTCGCGCGCTGCAGAACATTGCGCTGTCGTACCTGATGCTCAGCGGCAAGCCTGAAGTGCTGGCGGCCACCCTCGAGCAGTTCGATGCGTGCGACAACATGACCGAGCGCCTGACCGCGTTGGCCGTGCTGGTCAACTCGCCGTTCGAAGAGCAGAAAGCCAAGGCGCTGTCCGGTTTCGCCGCGCACTTCAGCGACAACCCGCTGGTCATGGATCAGTGGTTCAGCGTTCAGGCCGGCAGCGTATTGCCGGGCGGTCTGGAGCGGGTTCGCCAGTTGATGGAGCATCCGGCGTTCAACATCAAGAACCCGAACAAGGTGCGCGCGCTGATCGGCGCATTCGCTGGGCAGAACCTGATCAACTTCCATGCGGCGGATGGTTCGGGCTACCGCTTCCTGGCGGATCTGGTGATCGAGCTCAACGGCTTCAACCCGCAAATCGCGTCCCGCCAACTGGCACCGCTGACCCGCTGGCGCAAATACGATGCAGCGCGTCAGGCGTTGATGAAAGGCGAACTGGAACGCATCCGGGCTTCGGGGCAGTTGTCCAGCGATGTGTTCGAAGTGGTCAGCAAGAGCCTGGCCTGATTCCACGGGTTACCCTGTAGGAGCTGCCGAAGGCTGCGATCTTTTGATTTTGATTTTCAGGATCAAAAGATCGCAGCCTCGTTGCACTCGACAGCTCCTACAGTGGATTGGGTAATCCATCCCTTCCTCGGTATCACCCCACCCAATACCCCATCATTCAGAAACACCACATCCCCCGGCGGTTAACAAAACATAACGTGCCGTCGATTGTCAGCTTCTCAAAAACACCGATAGGATAACCCAGCTTCCGAAGGGGCTCTGGATTGCGGGTTTCAGGACTATGCTCTGAAACGATGCACTGAAACTGTCGTCCAGGCATGCACCCTTGCGGCGCCCTGAGAGGTTGAATGACCTAACAATAATAATGGGGGAAGGTCTATGAGTGAGCCTGTCATGGGTGTGGGTACTTGCCGCCCGCCGGCACTGCGTAAATTCGCGATGCTGGCTACAGCGCTCTCGCTGTTGGGCTGTGCCGCGTGGTCGGCGCCTGTCTTGTCGGCCGACGCGCCGGCATCCGATGTCGTTTATTCCGTTGAATCGGCCAAGGCCAGCAAAAGCCTGGTGCTCGATGTCGTTCACGCAGGCAAGCGCCTGGTGGCGGTCGGGGATCGTGGGCACATTCTCTATTCCGATGACCAGGGTGCCACATGGACCCAGGCCAAGGTGCCGACCCGGCAGCTTCTGACCTCCGTGTTCTTTGTTGATGACAAGCACGGCTGGGCCGTCGGCCATGACGCGCAGATCCTCGCCAGCGAGGACGGCGGCGTCACCTGGACCAAGCAATTCGAAGATCTCAAACGCGAATCGCCGCTGCTCGACGTCTGGTTCCAGGACGCCAGCAGCGGCTTTGCCGTGGGCGCCTACGGTGCGTTGCTGGCCACCACCGATGGCGGGAAAAACTGGGAAGACGTCAGCGACCGCCTCGACAACGAAGACCAGTACCACCTCAACGCCATCGCCGCCGTGAAGGATGCCGGGCTGTTCATCGTGGGCGAGCAGGGCAGCATGTTCCGCTCCGCGGACTGGGGCCAGACCTGGGAAAAACTCGAAGGTCCGTACGAAGGTTCGCTGTTCGGTGTGATCGGCACCGCTCAACCCAACACCCTGTTGGCCTACGGCCTGCGCGGCAATCTTTACCGCTCCACGGATTTCGGCAGCACCTGGGAGCAGGTCGAGCTCAAGGCTGAACGCGGCGCGCTGGAGTTCGGCCTGTCCGGCGCCACGCTGCTCGAAGATGGTTCGATCGTGATCGTCGGCAACGGCGGTTCGGTGATCAGCAGCAGCGACAACGGCGAAACCTTCAGCGTCTTCAACCGTCGCGATCGTATCTCCATCTCGTCGGTGGTCGGCGCCGGGAACGGCAATCTGATTCTGGGTGGGCAGGGCGGCGTTCGCGCAACGATGCCAAACGGCGCCGAGCTGGGCAAATGAGCCAGGTTAATAATAAGAAGGCGGGGCTATGACTTCCTTGAGCACTCATCATCAGGACAAGGCGACGTTTCTTGAGCGCCTGATTTTCAACAACCGCCCGGCAGTGATCACCATCTGCCTGTTGGTCAGCATCTTCCTGTTCTGGCAGGCCACGCTGATCCGGCCGTCCACCAGCTTCGAAAAAATGATCCCGCTGGAGCATCCCTTCATTCAGAAGATGATGGAGCACCGCAACGATCTGGCGAACCTGGGCAACACCGTACGGATTTCCGTGGAAGCCACCGACGGTGACATCTTCTCCAAGCAATACATGGAGACACTGCGCCAGATCCACGACGAGGTGTTCTACATCTCCGGCGTCGACCGTTCCGGCCTGAAGTCGCTGTGGAGTCCGAGCGTACGCTGGACCGAGGTGACAGAGGAGGGCTTCGCCGGTGGTGAAGTGATCCCGCAGAGCTACAACGGCTCCCAGGAGAGCCTCGACTTGCTGCGCAACAACGTGCTCAAGTCCGGGCAGATCGGCCGGCTGGTGGCCAACGACTTCAAGTCGAGCATCGTCGATATCCCGCTGCTGGAGTCCTACCCGGACCCGCAGGACCAGGGCAAGCTGCTGTCCCTGGACTACCGCAAGTTCTCCCACGATCTTGAAGAAAAGATCCGGGACAAGTTCGAAAAACAGAACCCCAACATCAAGGTCCACATCGTCGGTTTCGCCAAGAAAGTCGGTGACCTGATCGACGGCCTGGTGATGGTGGTGATGTTCTTCGGCGTCGCCTTCGTCATCACCCTGATCCTGCTGTACTGGTTCACCAACTGCATGCGCAGCACCGTGGCGGTATTGAGCACCACGCTGGTGGCGGTGATCTGGCAGCTGGGCCTGATGCACTTCTTCGGTTTCGGTCTCGATCCGTATTCGATGCTGGTGCCGTTCCTGATCTTCGCCATCGGTATTTCCCACGGCGTGCAGAAGATCAACGGTATCGCCCTGCAGTCCAGTGAAGCGGACAACGCCCTGACCGCGGCGCGCCGCACCTTCCGTCAATTGTTCCTGCCGGGGATGATCGCGATCCTCGCCGACGCCGTGGGCTTCATTACGCTGCTGATCATCGACATCGGCGTGATCCGCGAGCTGGCCATCGGCGCCTCCATCGGCGTGGCGGTGATCGTGTTCACCAACCTGATCCTGCTGCCGGTGGCGATTTCCTATGTCGGCATCAGCAAGCGCGCGGTCGAACGCAGCAAGAAGGATGCGCACCGCGAACATCCGTTCTGGCGCCTGCTGGCCAACTTTGCCAGCGCCAAGGTTGCACCGGTGTCGATCCTGCTGGCCTTGATCGCCTTCGGCGGCGGCCTGTGGTACAGCCAGAACCTGAAGATCGGCGACCTCGACCAGGGCGCGCCGGAACTGCGTCCGGACTCGCGCTACAACAAGGACAACAACTTCATCATCAACAATTACTCCACCAGTTCCGATGTGTTGGTGGTGATGGTCAAGACCAAGTCCGAAGGCTGCTCGCGCTATGAAGCCATGGCGCCGATCGACGAGCTGATGTGGAAGATGCAGAACACCGAGGGCGTGCAGTCGGCGATTTCCCTGGTGACCGTGTCCAAGCAAATGATCAAGGGCATGAACGAGGGCAACCTGAAGTGGGAAACCCTGTCACGTAACCCGGACGTGCTGAACAACTCCATCGCCCGTGCCGATGGCCTGTACAACAACAATTGCTCGCTGGCGCCGGTGCTGGTGTTCCTCAACGACCACAAGGCCGAGACCCTGGACCGTGCGGTGCATGCGGTGCAGGAATTCGCCAAGGAGAACAACAAGGAAGGCCTGGAGTTCATCCTTGCCGCCGGTAACGCCGGTATCGAAGCGGCCACCAACGAGGTGATCAAGAAGTCCGAGCTGACCATCCTGATCCTGGTGTACATCTGCGTGGCGGTGATGTGCATGATCACCTTCCGCTCCTGGGCGGCGACCCTGTGCATCGTGTTGCCACTGGTGCTGACGTCGGTGCTGGGCAACGCCCTGATGGCCTTCATGGGCATCGGCGTGAAGGTCGCGACCCTGCCGGTCGTGGCCTTGGGTGTGGGGATCGGCGTGGACTACGGGATCTACATCTACAGCCGTCTGGAAAGCTTCCTGCGGGCTGGGCTGCCGTTGCAGGAGGCGTACTACCAGACGCTGAAGTCCACCGGCAAGGCGGTGTTGTTCACCGGTCTGTGCCTGGCCATTGGTGTGTGCACCTGGATTTTCTCTGCGATCAAGTTCCAGGCGGACATGGGGCTGATGCTGACCTTCATGTTGCTGTGGAACATGTTTGGTGCGCTGTGGCTGCTGCCGGCGCTGGCTCGGTTCCTGATCAAGCCGGAGAAGCTGGCGGGGCAGAAGGGGAATTCGTTGTTTGCCCATTGACGGGACATTGGGAACACAAAAGCCGCGACCTTTGGGTTGCGGCTTTTTTTTGAACCTGTGGGAGCTGATTTCCCGGATGTACTCATTCCAAACTGTGGGCTTGCTCGCGAAGGCGTCCTGACAGACGACCTGGATTTGCGGACGGATGCAGTCCCAATGCAGGCGCTGCCGAAGGCTGCGATCTTTTGCTTTTGCTTTTGCTTCCCCGATCAGCCCTGATCGCCACCCAGCACCACATTCAACGCACTGCGCGCATCATCCAGTTGCACCAGCGTCGCATGTCGCGCACCCAGGGCGTCGCGATTCTCGATGGCGGTCAGGATTGCCTTGTGTCGTGGCAGTGCCAGTTCGTGCAGGTTCGGGCGTTGGTTGGAGTGTTTTAATGCTTCGGCGATTGCCACCGAGAGCATGTTGCACAGGTTGGCCAGCAGGTCGTTGTGGGTGGCGTCGGCGATGCGGCTGTGGAAGTCCAGGTCTGGTTGCAGCAGGGCTTCGGGGGTCGGGGCGGCTTCCATGCGTTGGTAGGCTTCGCCGATGGAGGCGATGTCCGCGTCGGTGGCGAATTGTGCGGCCAGGGCGGCGGCGGCGGGTTCGATGATGCTGCGCACGCTGGTCAGCAGGTCGAAGAATTCGTTTTGCGGGCTGCTTTGCATCAGCCAGTGCAGCACATCCGGGTCGAGCATGTGCCAGTCCTTGCGCGGCTTGACCACGGTGCCCACTCGCGGACGCGAGTACACCAGGCCCTTGGCCACCAGCACCCGGGTCGCTTCACGCAAGACCGGCCGGCTGACGGCATATTCCTCGCACAACAGGGCTTCGGCGGGCAGTTTGTCGTCCGGCAGGAAGCGTCCGGAGACGATGTGCATGCCCAGTTCCTGAACGATGCGCGAATGCATGCTTTTGCGGTCGGAGGGTTTGCGGTAATCCATGGGGAACGGGGCTGTCCTGTGCACTGGGGGATGTCGGGCATGATAGCAGGCACGAGCGGTGGGCGATCCAGCCCTTGAAAAGATCGCAGCCTGCGGCAGCGCCTGCATTGGAATGCATTCCCCCTGTAGGAGCTGCCGCAGGCTGCGATCTTTTGCTTTTTAGTGCGAGTGACGCGGCACTTCAGCCCCGCGGCAACCCACCAGGAAGTCAAAGTCGCACCCCTGATCCGCCTGCATCACATGGTCGATGTACAGCTGACGATAACCCCCCACCAGCAATTGCTGCGGCGGCTGCAGATCAGCCATGCGCGCCGCCAGTTCGGCATCCGGGATGTCCAGGTGCAGACGACCGCTGGCACAGTCCAATTCAATCCAGTCACCTTCCTTCACCGCCGCCAAAGGCCCGCCAGCCGCCGCTTCCGGCGCCACATGCAAGACAACGGTGCCGTAGGCCGTGCCGCTCATGCGCGCGTCGGAAATGCGCACCATGTCCGTCACGCCCTGGGCCAGCAGCTTGGCCGGCAGGCCCATGTTGCCGACTTCGGCCATGCCCGGATAACCCTTCGGACCGCAGTTCTTCATGACCAGGATCGAGCTGGCATCCACTTCCAGCTCCGGATCGTTGATCCGGGCCTTGTACATGTCGAAGTTCTCGAACACCACCGCGCGGCCGCGATGCTGCATCAGTTCAGGCGTGGCGGCGGACGGTTTGAGTACCGCACCCAGCGGCGCCAGGTTGCCGCGCAACACGCAGATCCCACCGTCGGCGCGGATCGGGTTGTCGAGGGTGCGGATCACTTCGTCTTCGCCATAGATCGGCGCGTCCTTGGTGTTCTCGCCGATGGACTTGCCGTTGACGGTCAGGGCGTTCGGGTGTGGGATCAGATTCGCCTCGCCGAGACGGCGCAGTACCGCCGGCAGGCCACCGGCATAGTAGAACTCTTCCATCAGGAAGCGCCCGGACGGCTGCAGGTCGACGATGGTCGGCATGCCGCGACCCATGCGGCTCCAGTCGTCCAGGTCCAGATCCACGCCGATGCGGCCGGCGATGGCCTTGAGGTGGATCACCGCGTTGGTCGAACCACCGATGGCGGCGTTGACGCGGATGGCGTTTTCAAAGGCTTCCTTGGTCAGGATCTTCGACAGCTTCAGGTCTTCGCGAACCATCTCCACGGCGCGCATGCCGGACATGTGCGCCAGCACGTAGCGACGCGCATCGACCGCCGGAATCGCCGCGTTGTGGGGCAGGGAAGTGCCCAGCGCTTCGGCCATGCAGGCCATGGTCGAGGCGGTGCCCATGGTGTTGCAGGTGCCGGCCGAACGGGACATGCCACCTTCGGCTGCGAGGAAATCGTCGATGGTGATGGTGCCGGCCTTGACCTGTTCACTGAGCTGCCAGACCACGGTACCCGAGCCGATGTCCTTGCCCTTGTGCTTGCCGTTGAGCATTGGCCCGCCGGTCACCACGATGGCCGGCACGTCGCAACTGGCGGCGCCCATCAGCAGGGCCGGGGTGGTTTTGTCGCAACCGGTCAGCAGCACCACGCCGTCGATCGGATTGCCGCGAATCGCTTCTTCAACGTCCATGCTCGCCAGGTTGCGGGTGAGCATGGCGGTCGGGCGCAGGTTGGATTCGCCGTTGGAGAACACCGGGAATTCCACCGGAAAGCCGCCGGCCTCGATCACACCGCGTTTGACGTGCTCGGCGATCTGGCGGAAATGCGCGTTGCAGGGGGTCAGTTCCGACCAGGTGTTGCAGATGCCGATGATTGGCTTGCCCTGGAACTGGTGGTCGGCGATGCCCTGATTCTTCATCCAGCTGCGATACATGAAGCCGTTCTTGTCGGCGGTGCCAAACCATTGGGCGGAACGCAGGGTGGGTTTCTTATCAGACATGATCGATTCTCTTATTGTATGACTATATTGTTCGAGCTGAGGCGTAACATAAGCTCAAATTGCGCGGTTTGGAAGTGTTGTTGATCAAATAGTATTACTATATAGTCATTTTCAGCGGAGGGATGGCCCTGACGGTTTTCCGTGAGAGGCGTCCCCCGAGGTTTTATAAAAACAACAATCGGAGACCGATCTCATGAGCCAGGAACTGCGGCTTATTCGCCGCATCACGCTGAAACTGATTCCCTTCCTGATCCTGCTGTACCTGATCGCCTACGTGGACCGCTCTGCCGTGGGGTTCGCCAAGCTGCACATGGGCGCCGACATCGGTCTGGGCGATGCGGCCTACGGTCTGGGGGCGGGGCTGTTCTTCATTGGTTACTTCCTGCTGGAAATCCCCAGCAACCTGATGCTCGATCGCTTCGGCGCCCGGCGCTGGTTCGCGCGGATCATGATCACCTGGGGCGCCATCACTATCGGCATGGCCTTCGTCCAGGGGCCGAACAGCTTCTACCTGATGCGCTTTCTGCTCGGCGCGGCGGAAGCCGGTTTCTTCCCCGGCGTTCTGTACTACATCACCCAATGGTTCCCGGTTCGCCATCGCGGCAAGATCCTGGGCCTGTTCATCCTGTCCCAGCCGATCGCGATGATGATCACCGGCCCCGTGTCCGGCGGCTTGCTCGGTATGGACGGCGTGCTGGGCCTGCACGGCTGGCAGTGGTTGTTCATCGTCATCGGCACCCCGGCGATCCTGCTGACCTGGCCGGTGCTGCGCTGGTTGCCGGATGGCCCGCAACAGGTGAAGTGGATGGATCAGGCCGAGAAGGGCTGGTTGACCGGCGAGCTGCAAAAGGACCTGCAGGAGTACGGGCAGACCAAACATGGCAATCCGCTGCATGCCCTGAAAGACAAGCGCGTGTTGCTGCTGGCGCTGTTCTACCTGCCGGTGACCCTGAGCATCTATGGCCTGGGTCTGTGGTTGCCGACCCTGATCAAGCAGTTCGGCGGCAGCGATCTGGTGACCGGGTTCGTGTCATCGGTGCCGTACATCTTCGGGATCGTCGGGCTGCTGATCATCCCGCGCAGTTCCGACCGCTTGAATGATCGCTACGGCCATCTGGCAGCGCTCTATGTGCTCGGTGCCCTGGGCCTGTTCTTCAGTGCCTGGCTGTCGGTGCCGGCGCTGCAACTGGCGGCCCTGTGCCTGGTGGCGTTCTCGCTGTTTTCCTGCACGGCGGTGTTCTGGACCTTGCCCGGCCGCTTCTTTGCCGGCGCCAGCGCGGCGGCGGGGATCGCCCTGATCAACTCGGTGGGCAACCTGGGTGGCTACATCGGCCCGTTCGTGATCGGCGCGCTCAAGGAGTACACCGGCAACCTGGCTTCGGGGCTGTACTTCCTGTCCTGCGTGATGGTGTTCGGTCTGATTCTGACGGGCGTGGTGTATCGCAAGCTGGAAAAAAAGCACGTGTTGCCGGTGGATGAGTTTGCGGCCAGTGCCCGGGGTGCAACGCGTACTTAAGGCCAACAAAAATCAAAGGTGCGAGCGGGCTTGCTCGCGAAGGTGTCGGTACATCCAACATATCCGGTGACTGACACTCCGTCTTCGCGAGCAAGCCCGCTCCCACAAGGGTTCTGCAGTGTTCTGAAGAATTGTCGAGGGAGAAACTTCATGCGTTTGGTTCAATTCGAATTGAGTAACGGCGAACGCCGTGTCGGCGTGGTCGAGGGGGCGCAGGTCCTGGAAGTTAACGAGGCGCAGACAGTGCGCGACCTGGCGCTGGCGGCCATCGAAGCGGGGATCAATCTCGAGCAACAGGTCCAGGCCCTGGGCCTGGGATCCAGCCACGACTACGCCGAGCTGCTGGCGCAACTGCGCATCCTGCCGCCACTGGATCATCCGGACCCGGCGCACATGCTGGTCAGCGGTACCGGCCTGACCCACCTGGGCAGCGCCTCTGCACGGGACAAGATGCACCAGCAGGCCGGCGACGAGGCGGCGATGACCGACACCATGCGCATCTTCAAATGGGGCGTGGAGGGCGGCAAGCCGGCGCAAGGCCAGGCCGGTGTGCAGCCGGAGTGGTTCTACAAGGGCGACGGCAGCATCGTCGTGCGTCCTGGCCAGCCGTTCCCGCTGCCACCGTTCGCTGAAGACGCCGGCGAAGAGCCGGAGCTGAGCGGCCTCTACGTCATCGGTCACGACGGCAAGCCGTATCGCCTGGGTTTTGCCGTGGGCAACGAGTTTTCCGACCACGTCATGGAGCGCAAGAACTACCTGTACCTGGCCCATTCCAAGCTGCGCAGTTGCAGCTACGGCCCGGAGCTGCGGGTCGGCGAGTTGCCCCAACACCTGGCGGGCACCAGCCGCATCCTGCGCGACGGCGAAGTGCTGTGGCAGAACGAGTTCCTCAGCGGCGAAGCCAACATGTGCCACAGCCTGGCGAACCTCGAATTCCATCACTTCAAATACAGTCAGTTCCTGCGTCCGGGGGACGTGCACATTCACTTCTTCGGCACCGCGACCCTGTCTTTCGCCGACGGCATTCGCACGCAGCCGGGTGACGTGTTCGAGATCAGCCAGGCCGAGTTCGGCGCACCGTTGATCAATGGCATCGAGCCGGTTGAGTCGGCGTTCGAACCCGGCACCATCGGCACACTGTAAGGAGCGATACATGACCCTGATTCTTGGTCACAACTACATCGGCGGCCAGCGCAGCGGCCTGGGCAACGTCAAGCTGCAAAGCAGCGATGCCGAGACGGGCGAAGCGCTGCCCCATGATTTCATTCAAGCCACGGCCGAAGAGGTCGATGCCGCCGCCAAGGCTGCAGCCGCCGCGTACCCGGCCTATCGGGCCTTGAGCGCCGAACGCCGGGCGCAGTTTTTGGACGCGATCGCCAGTGAACTCGATGCGCTGGGCGATGACTTTGTGAGCATGGTGTGCCGAGAAACCGCCTTGCCGGCGGCGCGGATCATCGGTGAGCGCGGGCGCACCAGCGGCCAGATGCGTCTGTTCGCCAGCGTCCTGCGCCGTGGCGATTTCTACGGCGCGCGCATCGACCGCGCCTTGCCCGAGCGTCAGCCGCTGCCGCGTCCGGATCTGCGTCAGTACCGCATCGGCCTCGGCCCGGTGGCGGTGTTCGGCGCGAGCAATTTTCCCCTGGCATTTTCCACCGCCGGCGGCGACACCGCTGCCGCTCTGGCGGCCGGTTGCCCGGTGGTGTTCAAGGCCCACAGCGGCCACATGGCCACGGCCGAGCAGGTGGCCGATGCGATCATTCGCGCGGCGGAAAAAACTTCGATGCCCGCCGGTGTGTTCAACATGATCTACGGCGGCGGGGTTGGCGAGTTGCTGGTCAAGCATCCGGCGATTCAGGCCGTGGGTTTCACCGGTTCGCTCAAGGGCGGCCGTGCACTGTGCGACATGGCCGCGGCTCGTGCGCAACCGATCCCGGTGTTTGCCGAAATGTCGAGCATCAACCCGGTGATCGTGCTGCCCCAGGCGTTGCAGGAACGCACGGAAACCATCGCCCGTGGCCTGTCGGCTTCGGTGGTTCAGGGCTGCGGCCAGTTCTGCACCAACCCTGGACTGGTGATCGGCATTCGTTCGCCGCAGTTCAGCGCGTTCCTTGCGCAATTGGCGGACATGATGGCCGATCAGCCGGCGCAAACCATGCTCAACGCCGGCACCTTGAGCAGCTATGGCAAGGGCTTGCAGAAGTTGCTGGATCATCCAGGTATCGAGCATCTGGCTGGCCAGTCGCAGCAAGGGCGCCAGGCGCAACCGCAATTGTTCAAGGCCGATGTCAGCCTGTTGATCGACGGCGACGAGGTGCTGCAGGAGGAAGTGTTCGGTCCGGCCACGGTGGTGGTGGAAGTGGCGGATCAGGCGCAACTGAGCGCCGCGTTGAATGGCCTGCACGGTCAATTGACCGCGACGATCATTGGCGAACCGGCTGATTTCGAGCAGTTCGGCGAGCTGACGGCGTTGCTGGAACAGAAGGTCGGGCGGATCCTGCTCAATGGTTACCCGACCGGGGTCGAGGTCTGCGATTCGATGGTCCATGGCGGTCCGTACCCGGCGACCTCCGATGCGCGCGGTACTTCGGTCGGCACCCTGGCCATCGACCGCTTCCTGCGCCCGGTGTGTTTCCAGAACTACCCCGACAACCTGTTGCCGGACGCGCTGAAAAACGCCAACCCGCTGCGCATCCAGCGCCTGGTGGACGGCAAGCCCTCGCGCGACGCCCTCTAACCGCAATCCCCCTGCAGGAGCGAGGCTTGCCCGCGAAGAGGCCGGTACATTCAACATGGATGTTGACCGGTACACCGTCTTCGCGGGCAAGCCTCGCTCCCACAGGGAATGCAGTCGCGCACGCGGATTGCAATCCACATTGAGCTATCATTGCGTCTTTCCCCTCCAAAGATCGACTGCCATGACTGCTGTAACCGACACCTTGCTCCACGCCCTCGAACACTGCGGTATGGTGGAAATCGATGGGCTGCATGCCTTCGAATTCGCCCTCGATGAAGACGACAACCTGCACATCGAATGCATCGATGGCCGCAATGCACTGCACTGGGAATTCACCCCGGCGCAGATCCAGGCCGCCACTTTCGATCAATCCCTGCAAAGCTGGCTGATCAAGGGCAGCGACGGTGAGCATCGTCTGGTGTGCATCGGCGACGTCTTCAGCGGTGACAACGAAGACGATGACGCGGATGCCTAAGCTCTGGCCCCTGTTGATCGCCGGCAGCATCGGCGCGATGGGGATACAGGCCGCAGCCGCCGAAGACTGGCCATTGCTCGTCGGTACCTACACCGCCGGGCAAAGCCAGGGCATTTATCGCCTGAGTTTCGACAGCGCCACCGGGCAGATCAGCCCCAAACCGCTGCAAGTGATCAAAAGCGAAAACCCGTCCTGGCTGACCCTGTCAAAGGATCAGCGACGCCTATACGTGGTCAACGAAAACGGCCCTGGCCAGGAAGATCCGGTAGGACGGGTCAGCAGTTACGCCATCGACCCCAAGAGCCATGAACTGCGCCTGATCAATCAGGTGCAGAGCCTGGGCAACGAGCCGACCCATTCCAGCCTCAGCCTTGATGCCGGCCATCTGTTCGTCAGCAACTACTCGGTGGCCGAAGATCCGGGCGGCACCCTGGCGGTGTTGCCGGTCGGTGCCGATGGCGCGCTCAAGCCAGTGGTGCAGATGAGCAGTCATCCGGCCAGCCGGGTCACTCCCGAGCGGCAGATGTCGGCCCACGTGCACTCGACGATCCCGTCGCCGGACGGCCGCTATGTGTTTTCCAACGACCTGGGGGCGGACAGGGTGTTCGTCTACCGTTTTGACCCCAAGGCCAATCCCGACCTGCCATTGACCCCGGCGACCCCGGCCTTCGTGCAGCTGCCACCCGGCAGCGGTCCCCGGCATCTGTTGTTCAGCGCCGATGGCAAGCATGCCTGGCTGACCATGGAAATGAGCGCACAGGTGGCGGTGTTCGACTATCGCGACGGCACGCTTGAACAGACGCAAATGGTCGATCTGGCGGCCGGTCAACCGGTGTCGGACAAGGCCGCTGCCGCGCTGCACGCTTCGAAGGATGGCAAATTCCTCTATGTCAGCAACCGTGGCACCGCCAATCAGCTGCTGGTTTTCGCCATCGACCCGGCAACCGGGCATCTCAGGGAGCTGCAACGGCGAGCGGTGGAGGGGGATCATCCGCGGGAATTCAGCCTCGATCCCACGGGCAAGTTCCTGTTGATCGCCAATCAGAAAAGCAACGCGATCGTCGTCATCGAGCGTGACGTGAAGTCCGGTCTACTGGGCAAAACCGTGCAGAAATTGCCGATGGATGCCCCGAGCGATCTGAAATTCCTGCTGCGACAATAGACCGCAGGCCTCGGTTTATGGGGCCTGCAGCTTTCTATCAATAAGGCTGATATTTAGTAATGCTACAAAGCATTTCAAGGCTTCGTTCCACGAGGCGTAAGTTTGCTTCACGGCCCAACCGGGCAAGCAAGCCAACTGACTTCGAGGAATACCCCATGAATTTCAATCTCTTCTCCGTAATCGCCGCTTCCGCCATCTCGGCTTCCGTTGCCCTGCCTGCCAGCGCCAACGTCGAAGTCAGCGACAAGAAATCCCACACCCAGAGCTACACCCAGAAATACCTGCAACAGAGCGCCAACTTCTACGCCGCACTGGACCACAAAGCCCAGCACTGAAATTGCCTTCCTGCACCTGATATGCAGGAGCGAAGTCACTTGCCGACAGGGACCCGACCCCTGGAAAGCCTAAAGTGATGTCGCTCCTGCATAGCTCATTTCCGACAGTATTAAATGGCCATTAAGGTATCGCTTGATATCACCTTGCCGCCCGTTTAAATTTGACGCGGGTTTATTGACTCCTTCTCTGGACAAGGATTGACAATATGGCAATGCGTCTGGCCGTGGTGCTGCTGTTTCTCTATTCCACCCCGATTCTTTCCGCTGCCGCCCCCATTTCCGGGGAGCCCGAGGCTGCCTTCGAGCGCTTGATGAGCTTTATCGATGACTGAGATAGTCTCGTTTAATGATCAACGCCGGTGATATTCGCTATAGACAGCCGTTGTTGGTGATAGGTGCTTTTTTGACCGATTCTGTGGACTCTGAAACATGCCCACGGAGTTCACCATGGCCAGCGCAATCATCACTTCTGCCAAACACGGCGCCTATGTGGCCATCGGTCTTTACCTGGTCATGGTGCTGGTTATCAGCCTTTCGCCGCAATCGCAGCAAACCTTCGAGCCACCGATCCAGGTCGCCCATCCCGGCATCCAGTTTGAACACCGCGCCAATCAGGCCGTGGCAGATCAGGCTGACTTCTCGGGGGTTGGCGGAGCATGAATCGTTGCAAGCTCTTGATCATCGCCTTCCTGGCATTCATCACTAACGGATTTTCCCTGCTGGGAATCGGGCAGGGCTCGATAGGTGGGGTAGCGCGAGCCATGGAAGCCAATCACAACATGGCGCGCAACATCGAGACAGCCAAGGCCATGGGCATGCTGGCCGGCAACCCGCCGAGCAAATCCGATAGCGGGTTTTTCGGACCGTTCACCATCGATTGCTCGGTGGTGGGGATGTGCGAAATCCTGGCGTAGACAAATGTCCCCTGCGGCAGCTCCTACAGGGGATCGTGGTTATTTCTTCATGATGGACGTGAACAGGTCTGACGTCAGGAACCGCTCCAGCCATTGCTGTAATCGCTGATAAGGCGTCTGCGCAAACCACTCGCGATCGACATGGGCGAATTGCCGTACGAACGGCATCAACGCCACATCCGCCAGACTTGGATGGTCGGCCAGCAGATACTCGCGATCCGCCAGCAACTCATCCAGCTTGCGCAACCACAGCTCACCCTCGGCCCGATAAGCCTCCATCGGTTGCTCGGGATAACGCTCGGCGTACTTGTAGCGATTTAGATGCACCTTGAATGTCTGATCGTTTTCTTCGATCAGTGCCCAGATGCGACCCCCGTTGTCAGGATCAGCCTTGAGCAACCAGTCCTGCGGATCGTTCTGCGCCAAAGCCCAGCGCATGATTTCCAGGCTTTCATCGATCACCCGGCCGTCGACGCTGAGCACCGGAACGGTGCCCTTGCTCGACAGCGCCAGCATTTCGGCGGGCTTGGCCTTGAGGCTGACTTCGACGATGTCCAGGGCGATGCCCGAATAACGCAAGGCCATGCGCGCCCGCATGGCGTAAGGGCAGCGGCGGAAGGAATAGAGGGTGATCATTTCACCTCCAGGGTGCTCAGGCCGTTGCCCTGGCGTTGCACCTGAATCTGCACCGGAATCCGCTCATGCATTTCCTGTACGTGGGAGATCACCGCGACCTTGCGCCCCTGAGCCTGCAAGCCGTCGAGGGCGTCCATGGCCAGTTGCAGGGATTCGGGGTCGAGGCTGCCGAAGCCTTCGTCGATGAACAGCGATTCGATTTTCAGCGTGCTCGACGCCATCGACGCCAGGCCCAAAGCCAGGGCCAACGACACCAGGAAAGTCTCGCCGCCGGACAACGAATGCACCGAACGCAGTTCGTCGCCCATCTCGGTGTCCATCACCAGCAGCCCGAGCATGCTGCCGCCGCGCTTAAGGCGATAGCGGCGCACCAGCTGGCGCAACTGCACGTTGGCGTGATGCACCAGCAAGTCGAGGTTGTAGGCCTGGGCGATCTTGCGGAAGGTGTCGCCGGTGGCCGAGCCGATCAAGGCATTCAGGCGCGCCCAGCGTTGGTACTCGGCATAGGCTTCGGCGATCTGCTGCGCCAGGGCCTGGTTGGCGTTCCGCCGGCGCTGATCCTCGGCCTGTTCGGCACGCAGCTCGGCGCAGGCCTGTTCGCTGACAACGCATTGTTGTTGCAGGTCGATGAGGGCGGTCGCGAGTTGTTCGGCGTCGAGGTTGCCGTTGTGCTGCGCCTGGTGCTCCTGCAAACGCTTGTCGCGTTCCTGCACCAGCACGCTGGCCTGTTCGATGGCTTTTTCACTGTTCTGCAAGCGCTGGCGCAGTTCGCTGACCTGAGCGTCATTGACGTGCAGCAAATCTTCGAGACCACCGTCATCCAGCTCCGGATGACCGGCGCGCCAGTCGGCGATCTTGCCGGCGAGCTCGCCCGCTTCGCCTTCCAACGCCTGCTGGCGCTCCTGTTGGGCCTTGAGTTCGGCGCTGATTTGCACCCGCTGCGTGACGACGTCCTGCAAGGACTGCGCGGTGGTGCTCTCGGCGTTGCGGGCGCTGTCGACGTCCCGTTCCAGTTGCTGCTGCCATTGCTCGGCGCTGGCGTGTTCGCCGAGCAATTGGCCGAGGGTCTGCTGGCTTGCCTGTTGCTGTTCGGCCAGTGCAGTGAACTGCTGCTCGGCGGCTTGCAGCTGCTGCACCCGGGCCAGTTGACGGTCCTGTTCCTTGTCCAGGGTTTGCTGACGCTGTTGTTGCTCGGCCAGTTCTTCTTTCTGCTGTTCGAGCTGCGCCAGACGCTCGCTGATCTGCCGGTCGAGTTGCAGGAAGGTCGCGGCCGGTTCGCTGCGTAGCGCTTGCAGGGTTTCGTCCGGCAACAGGCTGGCGAAGGCGTTGAGTTCTTCGTCCAGGCGCTGGCGGTCGTTGCGCAGCTCACGCTGTTGATTGTCCAGCTGTTGCGCTGCCTGCTGATGCGCGGACTCCGCCTGGCGCAGTTGCTGGGTCAGGCGCGCGGCGTCCTGTTGCAGGGTGAGCAGGGCGGATTGCCGCTGCTCATCCTGAGTGATGCTCTGGTTCAGCTGGCTGTTTTGCCGGGCCAGCCAGGTATCGCGCTGAGCGGCGTCCTGATCCATTAGCGATGCGCTCAACGGATGAGCTTCAAGGCTCGGGGTCAGGGCCTGACGCTGACTCGCCAACTGGTCCTGCTGTTGCAGCAGTTCCTTTTGCTGGGCAATCACGCCACCGACTTCGGCGCGCAATTCCAGGAGCTTTTCCTTGAGCAGGTCGACGACTTTCTGCGCGTTGGCCTGTTCGCTTTCATCGAAGCGACCGAGGCTTTGCAGCAGCGCTTCGGGCTGATGATAGGGATGCTCGCTGCTGCCGCAGACAGGGCACGGCTGATCGTCCTGCAACTGCGCGCGCAACTCCTCGACACTGGCACTGCGGGCCAGACGCTGGCGCTCCAGCAGCTCGCGGGTGACGTTGAGGGTTTGCTCGGCGACGCTCAGTTCGTTCTTGGTCTTGACCCCGTCCTGGGTCAGGCGCTCGCGTTCCTGTTGCGCGGTGAGCTGGCGCTGTTGCAGCTCGGCATCGCGCTTGTCCAGTTCCTGCTGGCTGGCCCACAGGCGAGTCAGGTCTTCGATGGCCCGCAGTTGTTTGCGATTGTCCTGCAGCAGGGTGCCGAGAATGCCGATCTGCTCGGCGACGGCGTCCGGCTCGGCATCGGCTTCCTTGAACAGCACTTCCAGCTGCTGCTTTTGCGCGGTGAGGGCTTGTGCGGCGGTGGCGGCATTCTGTTCCAGGCTGGCCAGTTCCGCCTGGCCCTGATTCAGGCGATTGCCAGTCAGCATCAGCTGTTGCAGGCGATCGCGGTAGGCGCTCCAGGCATCGCTCAGGGGCGCCAGATGGGCGCTTTGTTCCAGTTCCACGGCGATGCGCTGCAGGTGTTCGGCGACCTGGGTTTGCCGTTCCTGCAAGGTTTGAATGGTGCTCTTGCCCTCGTTGCTGGCCTGCTCGGCTGTTTGCCTGGTTCCGGCGCTCTGCGCGGTGTCCTTGGCGAGGCGGGCGAGGGTGCTTTGCGTATCGAAGGCCTGACGCAGCAAGGGCGCGCTGTCGGTTTGCCGTTGCTGCGCTTCACTGAGTGCGGTTCGGCTGGCGCCCAGCTGTTGCTCGAGTTGCGTCTGACGTTCGGCGAGTTCGCCATGCTGCAAGGTCTGTTGGGCGATCTGTGCCGCCAACGGGGTCAGCAGCGCATCGATCTGCGCCTTGCGGGCGAACTGGTGCCGTTGCGGCGCCAGTTGTTCCAGGCGGGTCAGCTTCAGGCGTTCGCCGCCCAGGCCTTGCCAGTGGTTCTGGGCCGATTGCAGTTGCTCGCTGGCGCTGTGTTGCGCGTCCTGCAGTTCCCGCAGGGCCTTGAGCCAGGTGTTCTGCAATTCGAGCTGTTTGAGTTGCGCCTGCTGTACCTTGAGCTGCTGTTGTGCACTGCTGAAGCGCTCATCCAGCTCCGCCCGGGCTTCCGGCGCCAGGGGCGTGACGCCGCTGGCCTGATCCTGCAGCAGCTTGTGGGCTTCGCGGGCTTCCTTGGTCTTGTCGAAGGCGCGACGGCCCAGACGGGTATAGAGCGCGGTGTCGGTGAGCTTTTCCAGCAGCTCGCTGCGGTCGTTGTCGTCGGCCTTGAGGAAGGCGCTGAATTCGCTCTGCGCCAGCAGCACGGCGCGGGTGAACTGTTCGAAGTTCAGGCCCAGGACTGCTTCGATGCGGGTCTTGAATTCGGTCTTCTGACTGGCCAGCAGTTGATCCTGGTCGATGTCGCGCAAGCTCTGGCGACTGGCCTGCAAGCGGCCGGCGGCCTTGTCCCGGGCGCGGTTGGCTTCCCAGCGCGCGCGATAGCGGCGGCCGTCGATGCCGACAAAATCCACTTCGGCAAAACCGTCGCCGGTGCCGCGGCGCAGCAGCGTGCGCGGGTCGTCGGTGTTGATGTCACCGTCTACGTCTGGCGATTTCGCCGATCCCTGCACGCTCTTCAGGCGTGGCACGGTGCCGAACAGCGCCAGGCACAAGGCGTCGAGCAGGGTGCTTTTGCCCGCGCCAGTGGGCCCGGTGATGGCGAACAAACCGGCGCTGGCCAGCGGTTCGGCGGTGAAATCGATTTCGAAAGGGCCGGCCAGGGAGGCGAGGTTTTTCAGGCGAATGGCGAGGATTTTCATGGCTGTTCGCTCTCCATCTGCACGTCTTGCAGCAGCTCGGCAAAGTCCTTGAGGGTCTGCTCGTCGACCTCGCTGCCGTAGTTGTCCAGCCAGGCGCGGCTGAACAGTTCCTGGGGGGTGAGCTGGTCGAGTTCGATCAGCGCGTCACCGTCGTCGGCACCGTCACGGCGGCCGCTGCCGGCGTATTCCGCGGCAATGCGCACCAGGCGCACGGCCTTGCCTTCCAGCGCCGTTTCCACTTGCTGGCGCAAATCCGGCTGCGGTTCGTCGAGGCGCACCCGCACCTCCAGCCACGGCTGACGTTGATAGTCGGCGAGCAGGTCGATGATCGGCAGGTCGGCCAGTTGCAGCAGGATCTCCGCCAGCGGCGCAGGGCCCAGGCGTTGCAGGTTCACCGATCGGGGGATGAGTTTTGGCACGACACTGACCAGCTTTTCACCCTCGAGGGTGATGTCGAGAATCTGGTGCTGGTAGGCGATTTCCGAGAACGACAGGGGAATGGGCGAACCGCTGTAGCGAATCCGCTCTTCGCCGTTGACCTTCTGCGGCTTGTGCAGGTGACCGAGGGCGACGTAGCTGATGCTCGGCCCGAACAGGCTGGCGGGCAGGGCTTCGGCATTGCCGATGATCAGGCTGCGCTCGGAGTCTTCCGACACCGAACCGCCGGCCATGTGGGCGTGGCTGATGGCGACCAGCGCCTGGCCTTTCTTGCGCTTGGCGTTGGCGGCTTCGATCAGCCACTCGTGAACCTGGCCGATCCCGCGCAGGTAGTCGTCGCCCAGGTGCGGGCCGGTCACTTCGGCCGGACGCAGGAAGGGCAGCGCCAGGCACCAGGCGACGGTCTTGCCCTTGGCGTCCGGCAGCGGCAGCAGCAGACGCTCGGCGTCGAGCTGGCCGTCGTCCAGCCACAGCACCCGACCCAGTGCATGGGTGCGCAGGCGGCGCATCAAGGGAGCCGGCAGTTCGATGCGAGAACCGGAATCGTGGTTGCCGGCGATCATCACGATGGTCAGCTTCGGCTGTTGTTCATGGGCGCTGACGATGAAGTCGTAGAGGCGCTCCTGGGCTTTGACCGGCGGGTTGACCGTGTCGAAGATGTCGCCGGCGATCAGCAGTACATCCGGCTGATCCAGTTTGAGTTGGCGCAGCAGCCACTCGAGAAAACAGCCGTGCTCGAAATCGCGATCCTGGCCGTGCAGGTTTTGCCCCAGGTGCCAGTCGGAGGTGTGGAACAGACGCAAGGCGAACTCCGTAGGAAATAAGGTAATGGCCGCGAGGAAATATGACCGCGGCGAAAGGGGACAGAGTTTACTGGCAAACCGGGGATTGCGGGACTGTCCGTCGAAGGAAGGCTTTTTGTGGCGAGGGGGCAAGCCCCCTCGCCACAGGTATGTGTTCGCCTTACCGACGGGGTAGCAGGGGATCGGGGATTTATTTGGGGTAGAGCGGCGGCAGGCCGCTGTCGCCCGTCGGATCCTGGGTGCGTTCGGCGATTGGAATGGTGCGGATCACCCGCCACAGTTCCTCACCCTGCCAATGCTGGCCCGCTTCGCTGTACAGCGCGCCATTCAAACCATCCAGCGCATCGGACAACGGCACGAAACGGGCGGCCATGTCGGCCAGGGTTTCCGGTTGCTGGCGGGCCCAGGCGTCGAGGGCCTGGCGGGTGGCGTGGGGATCGTTGGCCAGGCACGCGCGCTTGAGTTCGTCGAGCACGGTGCGTGGGCTCGGGCCGGCTTGCACGGCGCGCAGCACCGCCGGTTGCGAACGCGCGCGCCACCACAGGCCGAAGCCCAGCAGGGTGGTGCAGGCCAGGATCAGGCTGCTGAGCTTCCAGCGCCACAGGGATTCGCTTTCCGCCGCCGCATTGACCGGGGAAACACCGGCCGGCGTGTCGACCATCAGGCTCGGATTGGCCGCCACCTGCAGGCTTCTGGCCGGCAGGCTGCTGTGCTCCAGATGATCTTCGAAGGTGTTCCACCAGACCACTTCCACCGAAGGCAACTCGATCGAGCCACTGCGCGACGGCACCAGCGCCTCACGATCTTCGCGGCTGCCGACCAGCCCGCGATCGCTGTTCTGATTACCCAGCACCGGCTGATCCGGATAACGACGCAAGCCATTGGCTTCGGTACCGGGCAGCGGCGGCAATTGCGAGCTGGCCAGGCCTTCGGCCTTCACCGTCAGGCTGCGGGTCAGCGAATCGCCCACCTGAACATGCTCCGGCTCCGGGTTCCAGGTTTCGCTCAGCGTCAGGCTGCGCGCCGGCAGCCAGGGCATGTCGGCCGGGTAGGTGATGGGTTTGGCCTTGACCGTGAGCAGCAGTTCGGCGGAACTGACGCGCATCAGCTTGCCGGACTTCGGCGACTGTGTGGCGGCGTCCTGCGCAGGCTGCGCGTCTACCAGCGCCGCATTGAAGACCTGTCCCGGAATGATCAATTCGCCGCTGTGCTGCGGGTAGATCGCATAGCGCATTTCAATCACGCCATGGCGCACGCCGTTGATGTCTTTTTCGTAGGTGCGCGAATCGCCCAGCTGTTCGATGCGCGCATCGGGAATCTGCAACGGCGGCAGGCTGCTGTCGTCGTACAGCGACACCGAATGGTAGATGCGCAGGGTCAGGATGGCTTGGGCCTGCACGTAGACGCTGGACTGATCGAGGCTGGCGTCGATGAACACCGGCGCCAGTTTGTTGGTGTTTTCCTGGGCTTCACTCTCGACCACTTGCACGGTGATCGGCTGGCTCTGCACGCCGCCCAGGCTCAGCGCCGGGATGACCACGCTGCCGTTTTGCCTGGGCAGCAGGGTGACGATCCAGCGGGTGGTGGCGCGGTTGTCGCCGTCAATGGTGTTCAACTGGTTGACCTGACGAGTACCGCGCACTTCGAACAAGGGCTCCAGCGGCGTCAGGTCCGGTTTGCCGAACTGGGTGACGTCGTTGGATTCCAGGGTCAGCTCGATCGTCTCCCCGGAGTTCAGGCGCGTGCGATCGACACTGGAAACCAGCTCGGCGGCCTGGGCCTGAACGGCGCAAAACAGCAGGGCGAGGGTGGAAGCGGTGCAGCGGGTCATCGAGTTTTTCCCTGATCCTGATGTTGTTGCTGTTCGTACCAGAATTTACGCCTGAGCAATTCCCCCGGATTATCCGGGATCTGCCGCAGCCATTGCTCCAGCGCCTGCTGCTGTTCGCCCTCGATGCTGTCGCTGGCCGGGCGCATGGGCGGCGTGGTGTGTTGTTCGTCACCCAGTTCGCTGCCCGGCACTTCGTTGGCGCCGGGCCTTGGCGGCGTGGTGGCGGATTGCTCGTCCTCGTCGCCGGCCTGCTGCTCGGCGTTTTTCGGCTCCCCCGGACCCTGCGGCTGGGTGGCGGCACCGGGTGGCGGTTCCTGTTCGGAAGCCTCGGCCTGCTCGGGTTTTTCCGGTTCGTTGGCGGGCGGATTGGCTTTCTGCTTGAGCAGATTTTCCACCAGGGCCTTGTTGGTCAGCGCCGGGCGCAAGTCCGGTTGCCTTTCCAGGGCCTGTTCGTAGGCGTCCAGCGCGGCCTCCAGCTCACCACTCTTGGCCAGGGCATTGCCTCGATTGTAGTGGGCGTTGGCGTCGTTGCCCTCGGCGAACCGCTGGGCGGCGGCGCTGTAGTCGCCGGCCTCGTAGAGGGCCACGCCTTGCCATTGATGATCTTCGAAATGCTGCGCGGCCTCGGCCGGGAGCTTCTGGTTGAGCAGGTGCAGACCGCGCTGGTCGGGGCGCAGCCACAGGTCCTGGAAGTCGAAGGCATAACCCGGTTGCGGCAGGGCCAACAGCAGCGGCAGGCAGAACAGCCAGCCACGGCGCCCGGCGCAGGCCGCGAGCAACAACAACGGCAACAGCAGCCAATAACCCTGATCGGCCCAGGTATCCAGGCGCAGGGTCTGGCCGTCGTTACGCAGGCTGCGCGGGCCGTCGAGCAGGCCCAGACCGCGCAGGTCGGCGTCGCTCAGGCGCGCGTGGCGATAGCGTCCGTCCAGCTCGTTGACGAAAGCTTTCAGGCCGGGCTCGTCCAGGTGCGGCACCAGAATCGCGCCCTGTTCGTCCTTGAGGAAGCTGCCGTCTTCCTGGGTGATCGGCGTGCCTTCGGCGGTGCCGACACCGATCATCAGCAACTGGGTGGATTTGCCGCTCAGTGCCTGGCGGATGCCCTGGCGTTCGAGTTCGCTCAAGGACGAGCCGATCAACAGAATCCGGCCGTCGCCCAGGGCGGCTTGCTCCAGCAGTTTCAGCGCCTTGATCACCGCCAGATCGGCGCGATGGCCGGCTTCGGGCATCAACGATGGCTTGAGCGCGTCCAGCAGGTTGCGGCTGGTGGACAGGTCGTCCGACAGCGGCACCAGGGTGTGGGCGCTGCCGGCATAGACGACGATGGCGGTCTGCGCATCGCTGCGAACCTGCAGCAGGTCCAGCAGCTTGCGCCGGGCCTGCTCCAGACGATTGGGCGGGACGTCGGTGGCGAGCATCTGCGGAGTCAATTCGAGGATGGCCACCAGCGGGTCCGCGGGTTTCTGGCCTTGCTGCTCGACACGCTCCCAACTCGGTCCCAGCAGCGCGAATATCGTCAGCAGCCATGCCATGCCCAGCGCGACCCACGGCAGTTTGCTGCCGCGACCGTTGCCACCGCTGAGCAGCACGCTATGAAAAGCCGGCGGCAGGATCATCTGCCAGCGCCCGGCGCGTTTCTGCCGATGCCAGAGTTGCCACAGCAGCCAGCCCAGCAGCGGCAACAGCAGCAGCCACCAGGGACGGAACCAGAAAGGCCAGAGCGCGCTCATCGGCGTCTCCGCAGGCGCAGGCGTTTGAGCCGCTGGCGCCAGTCAGGCAGTTGCGTTTGCAAAAACAGGTCCTTGGTCATCAGGCGTTGCAGCGGGTTGTCCGGCCACAGTTCGCGGGCCACCAGCAACATGCTCAAGATCAGCGCCATCGCCAGCGGCCACTGGTACAGCGCCTGGGCCGGGCGAGCCTGGGTCGGTTGCTGGGTCACCGGTTCCAGCTGGTCGAGGGTGTCCTTGATCGCTTGCAGTTCCTCGCCGTCGTGGGCGCGGAAGTATTGGCCACCTGTGGCTTCGGCAATTGCCTTGAGGGACGGCTCGTCCAGGTCCAGGCTCGGGTTGATGCCGAGCAAACCCAGGGTGCCGCTTTGCTCAGGATCGGCACCGATGCCGATCGGATAAATCTTCACGCCTTCCCGGGCGGCCAGGCGCGCTGCGGTGAGTGGATCGATTTCGCCGCCATTGTTGGCGCCGTCGGTGACCAGGATCAGCACCCGGCTCTGGGCGGGGCGCAGTCGCAGGCGTTTGAGGGCCAGGCCGATGGCGTCGCCGATGGCGGTGTTCTTGCCGGCGATGCCGATGCGCGCTTCGTCGAGCCAGACCCGCACGGTGTGGCGGTCGAAGGTCAGCGGCGCTTGCAGGTAAGCCTGGCTGCCGAACAGGATCAGGCCGACCCGGTCGCCCTCGCGGTTTTCGAGGAAGTCGCCGAGCAGATGCTGGACCAGCGCCAGGCGGCTGACGTCCTCGTCTTTCCACTGCATGTCGGGAAAGTCCATGGAGCCGGACACGTCTACGGCGACCAGCAGATCACGGCCACTGGCGGCAATCGGCAGCGGTTCGCCGAGCCATTGCGGGCGCGCGGCGGCGGTCAGCAGCATCAGCCACAACAGCAGGAACGGTGCCTGTTGCCGCCAGGCCGGCAGGTTGGCACGGGCACGGCGCCGGGCCAGGCCTTCGAGGTCGTTGAGGAAGCTGACCTTGAGCGCAGGCTCGCCGCTATCGGCCACCGGCAGCACGATGCGCATCAGCCACGGCAGGGGCAGCAGGGCGAAGATCCACGGCCAGGCGAACTCAAACATGTTTGCGAATCCAGGTGTCGACCGCCTGGGTCAGGCCGGCGATGGCCTTGTCGTCGAGTTTGCATTCGGGTTTGTAGGCGCCTTCGACCAGCACCATCCAGCGGGTCAGGCCGGCGGCCGGGCAGCGGTTATCGAGAAAGGCCAGCCATTTGCGGCCGTTTAGCGTATGGCTCTGGCTGTTGGGGTAATGGTTGCGGCACAGGCGCTTGAGCAGGCCGTTGAGTTGCTGCAGCCAGGCGCCGGCTGGGGCGCCGTCGTAGGGTTTGGGCATCAGCGCCAGTTCTGCCAGGGCGGCGATGCGTGCCGGGTCCAGCGGCTGTTCGGCGCGCACGATGGTTTTTTTCTGCGCAATGAAACGTCGCAGCTTCCACGCGGCAAAGCCAATGACGGGGATCAGCAACAGCAGCAGCCACCATCCCGGCGCCGGCGGCCAGAAACCAATCGGCGGCGGGGAAATCAGCGGCTGCAGGTTTTCCAGTCCGTTCATCGACCTTTCCCCGGTTTCTGTGGGTTCAGGTACTCACGCAGTTGCTCGACCATTTCGCTCTGGGTGCTCAGCGGCATCATCAAGACCCGCAGCTTTTGCGCCAGCAGTTCCCAGCGGGCGATGCGGGTTTCAGCCTGGGCACGGTAGGTCTGGCGCAGTTCGAAATTCAGGGTGTCGAGCTCCAGTTGTGCGCCGCGCTCGGCAAAGCGCAGCAGGCCGGCGGCGGGCAGGGCGTGGTCCAGCGGGTCGGACAGCGGCAGCAGCAACAGATCGCAATGGCGGGACAACAGGCTCAGCTGTTGCTCGGCGCTTTCGGTCAGGGCGCGCTCGTCGCAGATCACGATCACCAGGCTGCCGGGGCGCGAGACTTCCCGGGCACGGCGCAGGGCAATGCCGAACGCATCGCGGTTCTCTTCGCTCTCGGTGTGCAGCGACTGATTGACCCGCACCAGACGGTTGAGCAATTGCAGCAGGCTCTGTTTGCTGCGCCGGGGCTTGATCTCGTAGTGCTCGTTGTCGCCGAACACCAGGCCGCCGACCCGGTCGTTATGCCCCAACGCGGCCCAGCCGATGAGGCTGGCGGCCTGGGCGGCGAGCACCGATTTGAACATCAGGCCCGAGCCGAAGAACAGCCGGCGACTCTGCTCGACCATGATGAAGATCGGCCGCTCGCGTTCTTCGTGAAACAGCTTGGTGTGGGGTTCCTGGGTCCGCGCGGTGACGCGCCAGTCGATGGTGCGCACATCGTCGCCGGCCTGATAGACCCGCACCTGATCGAAGTCCACGCCACGTCCGCGCAGCTTGGAGTGGTGCAGGCCGATCAGCGGGCTGCGCTGGCTCGGTGTCGAGAACAGCTGCACTTCACGCACGCGGTGACGCATCTCGATCATTTCGGCGAGGGTGATGCGGATGCCGGGTTCCGGCGGCAGGGGCGCGTTCATCGGGGTCAAGCGACGGCTACGACGTCGAGAATCCGCTGGACCACGCGGTCCTGGTCGATGCCAGCGGCTTCGGCTTCAAAGGAAAGAATGATGCGGTGGCGCAATACGTCGAACAGCACCGCCTGGATATCTTCGGGGCTGACGAAGTCGCGACCGGCCAGCCAGGCGTGGGCACGGGCGCAACGGTCCAGGGCGATGGAACCGCGCGGGCTGGCGCCATAGGCGATCCACTCGGCCATTTCCGGGTCGAACTTGGCCGGGTTGCGGGTGGCCATGACCAGTTGCACCAGGTATTCCTCCACGGCATCGGCCATGTACAGGCCGAGGATTTCCTTGCGCGCGGCAAAAATCGCCTGTTGGCTGACCCGCCGTTCAGGCTTGGCTTCGCCGTTCAGGGCTTCGCCACGGGCTTGCTGCAGGATGCGGCGTTCGACCGCGGCGTCCGGGAAGCCGATTTTCACGTGCAGCAGGAAGCGGTCGAGCTGGGCTTCAGGCAGGGGATAGGTGCCTTCCTGCTCGATGGGGTTCTGGGTGGCCATCACCAGGAACAGCGGCGACAGCTCATAGGTGCTGCGCCCGACACTGACCTGGCGCTCGGCCATGGCCTCAAGCAACGCCGACTGAACCTTGGCCGGCGCCCGGTTGATTTCGTCCGCCAGCACCAGATTGTGGAAGATCGGCCCTTGCTGGAACACGAAGCTGCCGGTTTCCGGACGATAGATTTCCGTGCCGGTGATGTCGGCAGGCAACAGGTCGGGGGTGAACTGGATGCGATGGAACTGGGCTTCGATGCCTTCGGCGAGTTCTTTGATGGCCTTGGTCTTGGCCAGGCCCGGAGCGCCCTCGACCAGCATGTGGCCGTCGGCGAGCAGGGCGATGAGCAAGCGCTCGATGAGCTTTTCCTGGCCGAGAATCTGCGTTGAAAGAAAGGTTCGCAGCGCGAGAAGCGCTTCACGATGTTCCATCGATGACTGTTCCTGCAAAAAGGTATCCGAGGCCGTTTGGAAAACGCCGGGGCTGGGGGCGTTACTTTAATCCATCGCAGGGGGCGGCGACTAACGGCATTTTGGGGAAAGTGCGGGATGAAGAGGGGAAATTGAAGGTCGTGTGGTCGCCAGCGGCTTCTTCGCGGGCAAGCCTCGCTCCTAGAGGTCCTGTGGTCGGCACAAAAAAGCCCGGGTAATCACAACCCCTGTGGGAGCGGGCTTGCCCGCGAAGAGGCCGGCAAATCCGACATTGACGTCGCCTGACACCCCGCCTTCGCGAGCAAGCCCACAGATTCCGTGCCAGGCCACAAATCACCAAACACCGTAGGAGCGAGGCTTGCCCGCGAAGAGGCCGGCAAATCCAGCATCAATGTCGCCTGACACTGCGCCTTCGCGGGCAAGCCTCGCTCCTACAGTCATTACAGCTGGCTGACGTAGGTCCCGGTGCCCTTGAGGATGTTCTGCAAGGTCTCTTCAACCTCCGCCAGATCCCCCGCATCGGTGCTATGGATGATCTCCAGCGAATCATGGCCATTGAGCGCATCTGCGTCCGACGCGGCGATTTCGATCAGCAGGCGGGTCGCGCTCAGGGTCACCTTTACGCCGTCCAGGGTTGAAGGCTCGCCATCGAGGGTGATTTCCAGCTCGTCCTCGTCGGGATAGCGGGTCATCAGGAACATTTCGCCCTTGGTGCTGTGGCAGCAGAGCATGGCCATGTTGTCTTCTTCGTCGTCGCACGGGTTGACGATCAAGAGGGCGGTGGTCATTTGCATGGGGAATTCCTGGCTCAGTGGGGCGGGGATGACAAAGAACGCGATTTTGCCAGCTTACAAGTCATTCTGCTGATTCAGGCGCGGAAATTTCTGCTCTTCACTATCAGTCTGCTGAATTTCTAAGCCTGGATATCGGCGGTTTTCTGAATGATGAAGGAAATTTCTGACGCATATTTCCCGGATACAAACATGAAAAGTCTGATGACGCTCTGAGCTCGGCGTTTTGACCTGTCCCAACGGGTTCATGTGCCTTAGGTTGGAGAACGGAAGATAACGAAAAAAGGATCTTTTTGGATGAGTCAGTATTTCACGAGGGCGCCTGAGATCAGTCACCTGTCGGATGAGCAGGTGGAAGAAATCTACGAGCGCTATCTGAATGGTGAAAAAAGCGCGGCGCTGGTCAGCGAATTCAATATTCCGGGGAATGTCCATAGTTTGCTGAGGTTGTTGCCGCCGATCATCAGCAAGGATTTGACCTGTCCCTACTGCGAGTTGCCCATGTGGATGCGTCGATACGCAAAGGGCACCTCGGCCTCGCTGCGTCATCCATTCAAGTGCGTCAGTTGTGAGCACCTGCACATCACGTCGAACCACGGTCGGCAAAGGCATTGTCCGTGCACCGAGTGTTACAAGGTCAGGCAACGGGAAATCGCCGAGCAGGCCAATCGTGAAAGGCTTGAACTGGAGAAGCGCTACGCAACACCCAGCCCGCCAGTACCTTTTGCCTCGCTGAGCTTTGTCCAGAAGCTGGTCTTGCTCGCCCTGCTGGATGATGGAAGCGCTGCAAGCAAGGACAGCATCGAGCCGCTGGACGCCCCGTCCAGAACTGAACCCTTGTCACCCGGTGACCGGTTCAGCAAGGAGCTGGTTGAAAGCCTCCATGAACAGGGTGTGTTGTCAGTCGATGTGCAGTCGGATATCAGGGCTTTCGACCGAACTTCCGGGTGTCTGATCAACAACTACTTCGCCGTTCGCTGGATTCCCAATGTTGCACTGGAGCCAGGCGTTTGCTGCGCTCGCGATGAATTGTTTACAGCCCTTTATCATGAGTTGTCGGCAAATGTGCAGCCGGTGTGGAAAAGCGAGCTGTATGCGCTGATGTTCCGTCTGGCGCGGGAAGAGTCGCTTCAGTACATCCACGTACTGGCCAACGAAGTGAGTTTCGTCTTCAGCGCGCAAGGCAGTGCGAAAACCGTGATCGGGCAGCTTCTGCAGAACTTTTCGGTCAGCCACATCTACTACTTCGCCCGATTGGCAGTCAGAAATGCCGCGCATTTTTATGCAACCGGTAACTCCAAGGGGCGAACCCACGCTTCCAATACCATTCCGCGCAACATGCTGCGCACTTCGCAGGACGCCCTGGTGCGCAACTGGCGCAAGACGGCCTATCGCGACTCTCGAGTACCGCAATCGGCATTGCAGCGTTTGTTGTATGACGTCGTGCTCAAGGACTGTGGTGCCGGTTTCGCAAAGTCACCCGGGCTTTACTGGCGTGATGAACTGGTGCCGAAGTTTTTTCCGGGTGCCATGGACCGAGACTCTCCGCAAGGGCATTTGCAACTGTTCTGTCGCGAGTGTGATTCCAGCAACATCGACGCCAGCATGGACAAACTGACCGTCATTACGATGTGTTACGACTGTGCCACCTTGAGTAAATTTCAGGCGATCGAAGACTTTGTCGACTGATTTGGTCGTGCTGGGGTCTGGAGTCGTTGCAAGCGTCCATGGACTGTTCCGCACTCAGGGAGGGTCCGCTAACGTCGCACAAGTGACACAAACGGTCACAACTCAAGCGTTCAGCCGCAATTTGCAGCTTGATTTGCTCGGAAAGCCTCCAATTTGGGACCAGGCTGCTAGTGTTGTTCGATGCGCCGCGACGAACCTGCGTGCCGATGACCGAATATGTCGCAGCATCGCAAGAATGGGCCTTGCCGCACTCGTTAAGCTGCGCAACGGATGTGCACCTGTAAAGACATTGCGCCGTACGCGGTCAGTCGTTTTTGCAGATGCCCATTCACGGAAGGTGAATGTGACCAGAGTGTCTCGTCCAGCTTCACCCACCTGTCACCCTGTTTCCTCTGCCCGAGAATCAGGAACAGGGTGACGGGCAGCTTTGAAACATAGCCCCGAACAGGGGTGTTTCGCGCGACGCTTCCATCAATAACAAGCCCTAGCGGAGTACCACAGATGGCGTTCTTCACCGCAGCCAGCAAAGCCGACTTCCAGCACCAACTGCAAGCGGCACTGGCGCAGCACATCAGTGAACAGGCACTGCCACAAGTGGCGCTGTTCGCTGAACAATTCTTCGGCATTATCTCCATGGACGAACTGACCCAGCGTCGTTTGTCCGACCTCGCTGGCTGTACTCTTTCTGCATGGCGCCTGCTCGAGCGCTTCGATCACGCGCAACCGCAAGTGCGTGTCTACAACCCCGATTACGAACGCCACGGCTGGCAGTCGACCCACACCGCGGTCGAAGTGCTGCACCACGACCTGCCGTTCCTGGTGGACTCGGTGCGTACCGAGCTGAACCGTCGCGGCTACAGCATCCACACCCTGCAAACCACCGTGCTGAGCGTGCGTCGCGGTGCCAAGGGCGAGCTGCTGGAAATCCTGCCGAAGGGCACCCAGGGCGACGACGTGCTGCATGAGTCGCTGATGTACCTGGAAATCGACCGTTGCGCCAACACCGCCGAACTGAACGTGCTGACCAAAGAGCTGGAGCAAGTGCTCAGCGAAGTACGTGCCGCGGTGACCGATTTCGAACCGATGAAAGCCAAGGTCCAGGAAATCCTGAGCAACCTGGACAACAGCCGTTTCGCCGTCGATGCCGAAGAAAAGAACGAAATCAAGGGCTTCCTGGAATGGCTGGTGGGCAACCACTTCACCTTCCTGGGCTACGAAGAGTTCGTGGTCACCGATCAGGCCGATGGCGGCCACATCGAGTACGACCAGAGCTCCTTCCTGGGCCTGACCAAATCCCTGCGCACCGGCCTGACCTACGATGACACGCGCATCGAAGACTACGCCGTGAACTACCTGCGCGAACCGAAACTGCTGACCTTCGCCAAGGCGGCGCACCCAAGTCGTGTTCACCGTCCGGCTTACCCTGACTACGTGTCGATCCGTGAAATCGATGCCGACGGCAAGGTCATCAAGGAATGCCGCTTCATGGGCCTGTACACCTCGTCGGTGTACGGCGAGAGCGTGCGGACCATCCCGTACATCCGCCGCAAGGTCGAGGAAATCGAACACCGCTCCGGCTTCCAGTCCAAGGCGCACCTGGGCAAGGAACTGGCACAGGTTCTGGAAGTGCTGCCACGGGACGATCTGTTCCAGACACCGGTGGACGAGCTGTTCAGCACCGTGATGTCGATCGTGCAGATCCAGGAACGCAACAAGATCCGCGTATTCCTGCGCAAGGACCCGTACGGCCGCTTCTGCTACTGCCTGGCCTACGTGCCGCGTGACATCTATTCCACCGAAGTGCGCCAGAAGATCCAGCAAGTGCTGATGGATCGCCTGAAAGCCTCGGACTGCGAGTTCTGGACTTTCTTCTCCGAATCCGTACTGGCCCGCGTGCAACTGATCCTGCGCGTCGACCCGAAAAACCGCATCGACATCGACCCGCAGCAGCTGGAAAACGAAGTGATCCAGGCCTGCCGCAGCTGGCAGGACGATTACTCCGCGCTGACCGTCGAAGCCTTCGGCGAAGCCCAGGGCACCAACGTGCTGGCCGACTTCCCGAAAGGCTTCCCGGCCGGCTACCGCGAGCGTTTCGCCGCGCATTCGGCCGTGGTCGACATGCAGCACCTGCTCAACCTCACCGACAAGAAGCCGCTGGTCATGAGCTTCTATCAGCCGCTGGGCCAGGTGTCCGGTCAGCGCGAGCTGCACTGCAAGCTGTACCACGCCGATACTCCGCTGGCCCTGTCCGACGTGCTGCCGATCCTGGAAAACCTCGGCCTGCGCGTGCTGGGTGAGTTCCCGTACCGCCTGCGTCACACCAACGGCCGCGAGTTCTGGATTCACGACTTCGCCTTCACCGCTGCCGAAGGCCTGGACCTGGACATCCAGCAACTCAACGACACCCTGCAGGACGCTTTCGTCCACATCGTGCGCGGCGATGCCGAAAACGATGCGTTCAACCGTCTGGTACTGACCGCCGGCCTGCCTTGGCGCGACGTGGCGCTGCTGCGTGCCTACGCCCGTTACCTGAAGCAGATCCGTCTGGGCTTCGACCTGGGCTACATCGCCAGCACCCTGAACAACCACACCGACATCGCTCGCGAACTGACCCGGTTGTTCAAGACCCGTTTCTACCTGGCGCGCAAGCTCAGCAGCGACGACCTGGACGACATGCAGCAACGTCTGGAACACGCGATTCTCAGCGCCCTGGACGACGTTCAGGTGCTCAACGAAGACCGCATCCTGCGTCGCTACCTGGACCTGATCAAGGCGACCCTGCGTACCAACTTCTACCAGACCGACGCCAACGGCCATAACAAGTCGTACTTCAGCTTCAAGTTCAACCCGCACCTGATCCCGGAACTGCCAAAACCGGTTCCGAAGTTCGAGATCTTCGTTTACTCGCCGCGTGTTGAAGGCGTGCACCTGCGCTTCGGCAACGTTGCTCGTGGCGGCCTGCGCTGGTCCGATCGTGAAGAAGACTTCCGTACCGAAGTCCTGGGCCTGGTAAAAGCCCAGCAAGTGAAGAACTCGGTGATCGTGCCTGTAGGCGCCAAAGGTGGCTTCCTGCCACGTCGCCTGCCGCTGGGCGGCAGCCGGGACGAGATCGCGGCCGAAGGCATCGCCTGCTACCGCATCTTCATTTCGGGCTTGCTCGATATCACCGACAACCTGAAGGACGGCGCGCTGGTTCCGCCAGCCAACGTCGTGCGTCATGACCAGGACGACCCGTACCTGGTAGTGGCGGCGGACAAGGGCACCGCTACCTTCTCCGACATCGCCAACGGCATCGCCATCGACTACGGCTTCTGGCTGGGCGACGCGTTCGCCTCCGGTGGTTCGGCCGGTTACGACCACAAGAAAATGGGCATCACCGCCAAGGGCGCGTGGGTGGGCGTACAACGCCACTTCCGCGAGCGCGGCATCAATGTCCAGGAAGACAGCATCACGGTGGTGGGCGTCGGCGACATGGCCGGCGACGTGTTCGGTAACGGCTTGCTGATGTCCGACAAGCTGCAACTGGTCGCGGCCTTCAACCACATGCACATCTTCATCGACCCGAACCCGAACCCGGCGACCAGCTTCGCCGAGCGTCAGCGCATGTTCGACCTGCCGCGTTCGGCATGGTCGGATTACGACACCAGCATCATGTCCGAAGGCGGCGGCATCTTCTCGCGCAGCGCGAAGAGCATCGCGATTTCCCCGCAGATGCAAGAGCGTTTCGACATCAAGGCCGACAAGCTGACCCCGACCGAACTGCTCAATGCCTTGCTCAAGGCACCGGTGGATCTGTTGTGGAACGGCGGTATCGGGACCTACGTCAAAGCCAGCACCGAAAGCCACGCCGATGTCGGCGACAAGGCCAACGATGCACTGCGCGTGAACGGTAACGAGCTGCGCTGCAAGGTGGTGGGCGAGGGCGGTAACCTGGGCATGACCCAGCTGGGTCGTGTGGAATTCGGTCTCAATGGCGGCGGTTCCAACACCGACTTCATCGACAACGCCGGTGGCGTGGACTGCTCCGACCACGAAGTGAACATCAAGATCCTGCTGAACGAAATGGTTCAGTTGGGCGACATGACCGCCAAGCATCGCAACGAACTGCTGGCGAGCATGACCGACGAAGTCGGTGGCCTGGTTCTGGGCAACAACTACAAGCAGACCCAGGCATTGTCCCTGGCTGCTCGTCGTGCCCTGCCACGCATCGCTGAATACAAGCGTCTGATGAACGATCTGGAAGGCCGCGGCAAGCTGGATCGCGCCATCGAGTTCCTGCCGTCGGAAGAGCAGATCAACGAACGCGTCGCGGCCGGCCACGGCCTGACCCGTCCGGAGCTGTCGGTCCTGATCTCCTACAGCAAGATCGACCTCAAGGAGCAGCTGCTGGGCTCCCTGGTGCCGGACGACGACTACCTGACCCGCGACATGGAAACCGCGTTCCCGCCGACGCTGGTGAACAAGTTCTCCGACGCCATGCGTCGTCACCGTCTGAAGCGCGAAATCGTCAGCACCCAGATCGCCAACGATCTGGTCAACCACATGGGCATCACCTTCGTTCAGCGACTCAAGGAGTCGACCGGCATGACCCCGGCGAACGTGGCCGGCGCCTACGTGATCGTGCGTGACATTTTCCACCTCCCGCACTGGTTCCGTCAGATCGAAGCCCTGGACTACAAGGTTTCCGCTGACGTGCAACTGGAATTGATGGACGAGCTGATGCGCCTGGGTCGTCGCGCTACGCGCTGGTTCCTGCGCAGCCGTCGCAACGAGCAGAACGCTGCCCGTGACGTCGCCCACTTCGGTCCGCACCTGAAAGAGCTGGGTCTGAGCCTGAACGAGCTGCTGACCGGCCCGACCCTGGAAAACTGGAAGAACCGCTACGAAGCCTACGTCGAGGCGGGCGTTCCGGAGTTGCTGGCACGCATGGTTGCGGGTACCTCGCACCTGTACACCTTGCTGCCGGTGATCGAGGCGTCCGACGTAACCGGTCAGGATCCGGCTGAAGTGGCGAAAGCCTTCTTCGCTGTGGGTGAAGAGCTGAACATCACCTGGTACCTGCAACAGATCAGCGCCTTGCCGGTTGAAAACAACTGGCAGGCCCTGGCCCGTGAAGCGTTCCGCGATGACGTCGACTGGCAGCAGCGTGCGATCACCATCTCGGTCCTGAATCTGTGCGAAGCCTCGGTTGAAGCACGTCTGGACTCGTGGATGGCGCAACACGCCAGCATGATCGAACGCTGGCGCGCGATGCTGGTGGAAATCCGTGCTGCCAGCGGCACCGACTACGCCATGTACGCGGTGGCCAACCGCGAGTTGCTGGACCTGGCTTTGAGCGGACAGGCACCGGTGGCAGCCGCCACCCCTGCCAAGGCTGAGCTGGAACCAGCAGTCTGATTGGCCGTTGAATGAAAAAAAGCCCCGTATCGAAAGATACGGGGCTTTTTTTTCAGTGATGGGTTGGGAGTTGCGCGTGATCACATTTCGTCGTCGTCTTGAATCCTGGGTTCAATGAACAGGGGGTAAGGGGTCGAACCGGTCTGATAGGGCGCATCGCGTTCCAGGATCTTCAATGTGAAGGTCACCGGTTCACCGACCTGATCGGTATAGGCATACAGCTTCAGGTTCTCTACCACATGGCGTTTTATGATGTCGGCGTTCCTGGCCTTGAGATAAACCGTGGCTTTGTCTTTCTTGAGGTCATCAAGGGTGATGATGTCGTGATCCATGTTCAGCAAGTTGAACGAAGTCGTATTGCCGCCCGCACCGGCAAACGCTCCCAGCAGGCCGTGGGGGTTTTTGCTGAAGTATTTGCCCAAATAGGCTTCGCTACGAATCTGGATGTTGTAGTAATCGTCGTAGCAACGGAAATAGACGACCATCTCGGACGACCTGTGCCGGACTGTGCGATCGTAGGTTCTATGCGCCCGCACCATCCTTTGGCTGAGGTTGGAGTATCGATGAGAGGTGGTCAGTAGATTGCCCTGGCCTGCGCTGTTGCCGAGCATTTGCTCGAAGAACTTCATCGGGGTGTCGTCGCAGCGGATGCGTGCGATAAATGATCTTTTCTGGTCTGTACTCATAATGATCTCCATGACTTTGAGAGTTCGCGTCGTGCGAGCGGCCAGAGTAATGGAGTTCAGCTTTGTCGATAGTGCGGAACAATTGCCTGATATTGCTACTGAGTTACTTATCCCCGTGGGAGCGGGCTTGCTCGCGAATGCGGAGTGTCAGTCAGCCTATATGTTTCTGAAACACCGCATTCGCGAGCAAGCCCGCTCCCACAGTTCTAGTCGCAGTACACAAGACTAAGTGCATACAGGCTTATTGTGGGGGGCGAGCCTGGTCGCGATGGAGTCAATACAACTTCGTGCCGGAATTGTTATCAATCATCGACACATTATCAGTCGGATTCCTCAACAAACTGTTCAATGACTGGTCGAACTTCTGCAGCGCCCTGACCTGCATGTTTTGCTGTTCATTAATGTCGGCAACGATGTCTTCACTGCGCTTGAAGTCCGCCCAGACCGGGCTCAGTTCCATCGCGTCACGACCCTGTGCGGTGCCGATGTAATTGAGGTGGCTGTCGTAGAAGTGCGCACTGACATCCGACTCGATGTCGGAACTGCGCGAGGTAATGAGTTGACTGCGGGTATCCACCACGGCGATCACATCCGGTTTGGCCGCCTTCAGGCTCTGCATGTCCGGATACACCGTGACCGAACCGAACTGCCGCTGCAGGGAGGCCTTGACCCAGTCCACCGCCATATCGGGCCTGGAGGTGGCTACGTAGGCATCGTGAATCGGCTGCACCAGCAGGCTCTGGCCGAAACCGGTGCCGGCGTTGGCCTGGTAGTCCTGCAGGTAGGCGCGGTTGGTCTGGGTGTTGCGGCTGTAGACCACGCCCAGGGAAACCTGGCTGCCATTGGGAATACGGGTTGCATTGCTGCGGCCCACCGGCTCGCTGAAGATGCCGTCCAGCGAGGAAACCGCGGAAGGTGCCGTAGGGATCGAGCAACCGGTTAACAGCGCCGTCATTGCCAGCGTACTGACCAGGGCAAGTTTCATGGTGTATCTCCTATGCAAAAGCAGTCGGGAAAGCAGTCGCCAATTGAGGGTGCCGAGTTCATCGGCGGTCACTCAAGGTTAAACCGGTAATTATTTAATGAAATAACCCCTACGTATGGTTGTCAGAGCGTCGGTAGTTTTGTTTGGTGTAAAGAAAGTCGGTTAATTGCCACGGGATATAAAAAAGGCCGAATCGTCGATTCAGGCCTTTTTATTTATGGCTGCCGGTTCAGCGATCAGTTTTTCAAGGGGACAAGTACTTCTTCGTCCGGCGACAGGACCATGAATACCAGCAACTTCGCAGGCTTGGTCTTGCTGGCGTTTTTCGAGACCAGATGTTCGGAACCCGCCGCTTCATACCAGAACTCACCGGCCTTGTAGGTCACTTCTTTTTCGCCTTTGACTTGCGAAGTGATTTCACCTTCGAGCACATAGGCCATTGCTGTTCCGTCGTGCCTGTGGGCAATGGAAGATTGGCCGGGCTTGTAGTCCACTTCAATCATCAGTGCCTTTTTGCCCGGTACGTTTTTGAGCATTTGATCCTGCAGGATCGTGACCTTTTCCGAAGGCCCATGGGCGAAGGCCGAGGCGGAAACGGTCAGGGACAGGGCAACCAGGGAAGCGGCACAGAAGCGCAAAAGGTTCATGTTCATTACCTGCGTGGGATGAGTTGTCAGGGACAAATCTAGTCCGCGGCGGGGGCCAAACAAACAGCCAATACTCAGGAAGGTCAGGGGACCAATCTGGTGGGGAAACAACAAACAAAAGATCGCAGCCTGCGGCAGCTCCTGCATGGGATTGCATTTCCCTGTAGGAGCTGCCGCAGGCTGCGATCTTTTGCTTTTTGCTTTTTGCTTTTTGCTTTTTGCTATCAGCGAATCGGAAAACTGTTGAAATCCACGGCATTGGCCAGCTGGCAGTCGATCAGGTCGATGAAGCCTTGCAGCTCGGGGCTGTTGAAGTGCGATTGCATCGCCGCTTCCGATTGCCAGTGGGCGCTGACGGTCCAGCGGTTACTGTCCTCGGGGCAGCGGTCGACCATATAGGAGTCACAGCCCGGGGTTTCGCGCAGGGTGTCGACAATCTTTTGCAGTTGCTTACCCAGTTCTTCCGAGCGGCCGGAGACGGCCTGCACCTTTACGGTATTGATCACTTTGTAGGACATTGGCTCACACTCCTGAATCAGGTCGGACGAATCCTGCTCATTGAGAGATTTCACCCTTGCAGGATAGGCCTGCACCCCCGGACTACCAATAGCCAATCGCCGGATAAAGCGGGATACCAATCCGTCAGGCGACTTGTTGCAGGATGTCTCGCAGCCGGTCCAGCGCGATATCGATGTCCAGCGTCTCGATGGCGCCAAAGCCAAGGAAGAAACCGTCCCGTGGTGGCGTTTGGTAATAGAAACTGTCGATGGCATACAGCCCGACTTCGACCTTTTTCGCCAGTTCGATCACCAGTGGCACGTCGATTGGCACCTTGCACAGCACCACCATGTGGAAACCGGCCCGGGTCGGCACCGCTTCGAGCCAAGGCGACAGATCGCCGGCCATGCGCGCCAGGATGCGCTCGCGCCGGCCGGCATAAATGGTGTGGCAACGGCGAATGTGCTTGAGCAGGCAGCCTTCGGCGATGAACTTGGCCAGCGCCCATTGGGGCAGGGTGGAGGTATGCAGGTCAGTGAGCTGCTTGGCGCGCACCACCGCTTCGAGAATCGCCGGCGGCAGGATCGCGTAACCCAGGCGCAGTTCGGGCAGCAGAGTCTTGGAGAAGGTGCCGACGTAGGCGACGATCCCCCGTTCGTCCATGCTTTGCAGCGAGTCGGTGGGCCGGCCTTCGTAGCGGAATTCGCTGTCGTAGTCGTCCTCGATGATGATCGCGCCCAACTCGTGGGCCTTGGCCAGCAGGGCCACGCGCCGTTCCTGGCTCATGGGCATGCCGAGGGGAAACTGGTGCGAAGGCGTAACGTAGATCAACCGTGTGCCAAGGGGAATCTTGTCCACCTGGATGCCCTCGGCGTCCACCGGAACACCGATCACCGTGGCCCCATGGGTGCCGAACAGCAGGCGCGCCGGCGGATAACCGGGGTCTTCCATGGCCACGATACTACCGGGCCGGGTCAGTACGCGGGAAATCAGGTCCAGGGCCTGCTGTGCGCCGTTGCACACCACCACGTCCTCGTCCTGACAATTGACACCCCGGGAAAACGAGATGTGCCGGGCGATGGCATTGCGCAGCGCCGGCAGGCCTTCGGCCAGGCTGTAGAAGCCCTTGGACGAGGCGATCTGGCGCAAGGCGTGGGCCGTGCAGCGGCGCCAGTCATCCTGGGGGAACTGACCCTTGCCGGTGGCGCCGCCGATGAAGTCATAACGCAGCGAACCTTCCAGGGTCGGGTGGCGCAGGAACACCGGCAGGTTGCGCCAGGACTCGATCACCTCGAATCCGGCCAGCTCCGAAGGGTTCTGCTTGCGCTCGACCTTCGAAGCACGGGCATTGACGTAGGTGCCCTTGCCGATCACCCCGGTGAGGAAGTTTTCGTAGGTCAGTTGGGCGTAGGTATCGGAAATGGTCTTGCGCGAAATGCCCAGTTGCTCGGCCAGCAAACGACTGGGTGGAAGCTGCGTCCCCGCTGCCAGGCGGCCCGATTCGATGGCGCTGCGCAGTTGGTTGTACAACTGGCCCGCCAGATCCTTGCGGCCGTTGATGACAACATGAAGTTCCATACCGACAGGCTCCTGCGGTGATCTGTTCGCGGCGTGCGTTGCGAAAGATTACCCGGATTGGCCTACGGGAATGAAGTTGTGCAGGGAAAAAACGCTGAATTGGACTAGTGCGGCAGTGGTCTGCGGAAAAATCGAGGAATTGGCCGTTGGCCGAAAGGCACTTGATGATTAGGATGGCGCCCAGTTCAAGTTCATAGGTTTCGGTAAAGAGAAGTTCGAAGTTTTTTACAGTTTTGGTATCTCCACCATCAGCCTTGTAATGATTATTGCAGGGCTTTTTTTATTTCAGTTGTAACGCTGTTTTAATGCTCATCCTTGCAAGTTGTCTAGCTTGCAAGGATGAACCGGGGAGCCAGTCATTGCCAAACTCAGCTGGCTTTGACAGGAAGGCTTTGCGTACGTTCGGCGGTGCTGCTGTTGTCGTGCTTGATGCGTTCGTTCTGTGCGGCAAGCTCTTGAACTCGGGCGTTTGCGCGTTCGATCAGGCGATCGCTGCCACCTTCGGCGAAAGTCAGGCCGGAGAAAGCTGCGCACAACAGGCTGCCTGCGATAACCAGATTTTTCATGATGTTTACCTTTGAGCTAGCGTTGGGAGTGTCTGGATGACGGCGCCAGTTTAAGTAGCGTTTGGCGCGGCAAGGAATATCCAATTTTGAAGTTATCGGGGTGGCCAATAGTTGATTGTGAAGTTGAATTGCTCAACTTGAGAAGAGCCTGTGCGTGTATCTGGACCTGGTGTGGAGTTGTCCGTTAGTTGAGCGCGAAGGTGATTAAAGTGGTCACCCGTTTTTTCGCACAATTGGATCTGGCGTCATCCGCCGCTTGTGCCACTCTTCAACTATCTCACCTGATTTGATAGGCCTGCCATGAACCCTCGTCTGGACTACTACAGCGCGTCTCCCAAGGCGATGAAAGCGATGATCGCCATGGAAGCGCTGACCAGCAGCCTGAGCATCGAAGCGCAGCTGCTGCACCTGATCAAGATCCGCGCCTCGCAGCTCAACGGTTGTGCGTTCTGCACAGACATGCACTCGGTGGATGCCCGGCGCCTGGGCGAAACCGACCGGCGCCTGTATTCCATCGTGGTCTGGCGCGACAGCAACTTCTTCAACCCCCGCGAGCGCGCCGCCCTGGCCTGGACCGAAGCGGTGACGCTGCTTTCGGAAAACCATGTGCCGGACGACGTCTATGAACAGGCACGGGAGCAGTTCAGCGAAGGCGAGCTGGTGGACCTGACCATCGCCGTCACCACCATCAACAGCTGGAATCGGCTGGCGGTGAGTTTCCGGCAAAGCCCGAGCACCTGAGCGACTGTCATATCCGTTTCATGAACGATACGCACGATGGTATTCCCCAGAGATCGACAGGGAGTCATCAATGTCATTCATGGAACCTGCCGGCCAGCGCTACATCGCGCCATACCGTGCGTCCACCGATAACAGCTCCAGCGCCTGGCGCGTCCCTGCGCAGCAGATCGACCCGCTGCTGGCGCAGTGTTTCAGCGTCACCGCCCGTTGCGGCTGCTACATGCAGGCCGCGCGCCGCCTCAACATCAAGGCGACCCTGCTGCGCAAACAATTGGCCCAGCTCGAAGCGCAACTGCAATGTTCATTGTTCAGCGCATCGGACAACGGCATAGCCCTGAGCCGCGACGGGCTGCAATTGCAGGCGCAACTGATCGCGCTGGCCCACGAACGTGATCTGCCGGTGATCGAACAACCGCAGGTGCGTCTGGCTGTTTCCGAATCGATCCTGCACGACATTCTCGGTCGCGACCTGGTGGCGCTGCTGCGGCGCAACGCCAGTGTGCGTCTGGACATCATCACCCTCGACAGCGAACTGGCCCTGCAAGCGGCAAGTGCCGATGTGGTGGTGTGGCTGGCGGGTACCGACGCGCCGCTGCCCGGCCCGAGTTTCGCCACCGCCGAGCCTGAACGTCTGGCGCGAGTGGATTACCTGCCGCACATCGCCAAGCGCTATTCCCGGGCGGCCTCGCGGCCCGACAGCCTCGATGATCTTGCGGACTTCTTGCTGGTACAGTGGCAGCAGGACCGCGAGATCGAAAGCTTTCGGCCGTGGAACTCGCTGGTCGACCAGCGTCTGGCCGGGGTGGTGCAGTTGCATGCCTATGGCTTGATGCAGGAGATGATCCGTTGCAGTGCTTGCATCGGGCTGCTACCGGGCTACATGAGCCGCTTCGATCGGGGCCTGATCGGGTTGCCGGAACTGTTCAGCCAGCCGATGCAGCGGCAGGTGTGGATGGCGGTGAACGCCGAGACACAGGGCGAGGCGCAGGTACAGATGCTGGTGGAAATGATCCACGGCACCTTCCGCGAGCGGCAGGACTGGTTCCACCCACTGTAGGAGCCGAGCTTGCTCGCGATGGTCCTCAACGATAACGCGGGAAACCTGTTGCCCCGCGGCGTCTGTGAGTCCATCGCGAGCAAGCTCGGCTCCTACAGGGGGAGGAACCTCGCCATCCGGGAGATCGGCAGGTTAGAGTGACCAGCCACCCCCGCATCAAGGACGAATCACCCATGCCCGCAACCGACTCCGTCATCACCCTCGAACGCCTCAACGAATCCCACCTCGAAGGCATCACCGCGCTGTACCACGAACCCGCTTTCGCCCGGCAGACCCTGCAAATGCCGTTTCCGTCCATGGAGCTGTGGCGCAAGCGCATCGACCCCGACAACGAGCGCAAGGTGCAGCTGGTGGCGGTGCATCAGGGCACGGTCATCGGCAACATCAGCATGGAACAGTATGCCCGCGTGCGCCGCGGCCATGCCGGCAGCTTCGGTATGGGCGTAGCCGTGGCGTGGCAGGGCAAGGGCGTGGGGTCGAAGCTGCTGGCGGCGGCACTGGACATCGCCGACAACTGGCTGAACCTGCGGCGCATCGAGCTGACCGTGTATGTCGACAACGAAGCGGCCATCGGCCTGTACCGCAAATTCGGGTTCGAAACTGAAGGTGTGTTGCGCGATTACGGCTTGCGGGACGGGAAGTGGGTCGATGTGCTGAGCATGGCGCGGTTGCGTTCGATGCCTGATTGATCAGTCCCACTGTAGGAGCTGTCGAGTGAAACGAGGCTGCGATCTTTTGATGTTTAAAAGCAAAGTCAAAAGATCGCAGCCTTCGGCAGCTCCTGCATTGGGCGTTGCAGTTTTCAGATCTCCATATTGATCCAGCCCGCCCTGGGCTCCTCCGGCGCGACTGCATTGATGGTCTTGCCCGTCGCCACCTCAACCCGCCGCGCCACCTCGGGGTCATCGGCAAACGGAATCAGGCTCGCCTCATCCAGGCTTTCAGCGCTCTGGTGCCGCAGGCAGTACTCGACGGCAAACCACAAAAACGCCACGCCCAAGACATTCAACATGATCTCCATCATCAAGCTATCCGCGCCTCCCGCTCGGCCATTGACACGTCCGCCACCCGCACCGTGCGCCATACGTTCCAGGCCATCAGCAGCATGCCGGTGAGGAAGAACACGCCGCCGACAAAGCGCACCACGAACCCCGGATGGCTGGCCTGCAAGGCTTCGACGAAGGAATAGGTCAGCGTGCCGTCGTCGTTGATCGCACGCCACATCAGGCCCTGGGTGATGCCGTTGACCCACATCGAGGCGATGTACAGCACGGTGCCGATGGTGGCCAGCCAGAAGTGCAGGTTGATCAGCGGCGTGCTGTGCATCTGCTCGCGGCCGAAGACCTTGGGCACCATGTGATAGGTCGCGCCAAAGGTGATCATCGCCACCCAGCCCAGTGCGCCGGCGTGCACGTGGCCGATGGTCCAGTCGGTGTAGTGGGAGAGGGCGTTGACGGTCTTGATCGCCATCATCGGCCCTTCGAACGTCGACATGCCGTAGAAGGCCAGGGACAGCACCAGGAATCGCAGGATCGGGTCGGTGCGCAATTTATGCCAGGCGCCGGAAAGGGTCATCATGCCGTTGATCATCCCGCCCCAGCTCGGCGCCAGCAGGATCAGCGACATGGCCATGCCCAGCGACTGCGCCCAGTCCGGCAATGCGGTGTAGTGCAGGTGGTGGGGACCTGCCCAGATGTAGAGGGTGATCAGCGCCCAGAAATGCACGATCGACAGGCGATAGGAGTACACCGGCCGGTTCACCTGTTTCGGCACGAAGTAATACATCATCCCCAGGAAACCGGTGGTCAGGAAAAAGCCCACGGCGTTGTGCCCGTACCACCACTGGACCATGGCGTCAGTGGCACCGGAATACACCGGGTAGGACTTGAACCAGCTCACCGGTATCGACAGGTGATTGACCACGTGCAGCATCGCGATCACCACGATGAAGGCACCGAAGAACCAGTTGCCGACGTAGATGTGTCTGGTCTTGCGTCGCACCACGGTGGTGAAGAACACGATGGCGTAAGCCACCCAGACCACCGTCATCCACACCGCGCCCGAGAACTCGATCTCGGCGTATTCCTTGGTCGTGGTGTAGCCCAGCGGCAGGCTGACCAGCATCACCACGATCACTGACTGCCAGCCCCAGAAGGTGAAGGCGGCAAGCGTGTCGCAGAACAGCCGCACCTGACAGGTGCGCTGTACCGCGTAGTAACTGGCGGCGAATTGCGCGCTGCCGGCGAAGCCGAAAATCACCAGGCTCGTGTGCAGCGGTCGCAGGCGGCCGAAGCTGGTCCACGGCAGGTCCAGGTTCATTTGGGGCCATACCAGTTGCGAGGCGATCCACACGCCCATCGCCATCCCCACGACGCCCCAGACCACTGTGGCGATGATGAATTGGCGCACGACCTTGTAGTTATAAGCCTGTCCGAGAGTTGCTGTGCTCATGCTCGATGCTTCCACGGTTGCAAAGTCGGGCAACTGTAAAAACACCGGCCATTTCAAAACAGGCTCAGGAAAAGTTCATTTGTGCGGATCAGGCATAACCATGGTGCCAGTGCGCTCAAACCCCCTCTGATACGGTTTTTTCAGGTTGAAGTGAGCCTGTAACTCGCTGCGCCGCAAGCCCATAGTCATCGAAAAACTGTAGGAGCACGCTTGCTCGCGATGGTCGTCAACGATAACGCGGGAAACCTGACACCCAGCGGTGTCTTTGAGTCCATCGCGAGCACGCTCGCTCCTACAGGGAAGCGGAACCAACCCTGATGAGGTACCCAGATGTATCAGTACGACGACTATGACCGGGCGCTGGTGTTCGAGCGGGTTGCGCAGTTTCGCGATCAGGTCGCGCGCTACATGGCCGGCGAGCTGAGCGAAGAAGAGTTCCTGCCGTTGCGCCTGCAAAACGGCCTGTACCTGCAAAAGCACGCCTACATGCTGCGGGTGGCGATTCCCTACGGCACCCTGAGCGCACGGCAGATGCGCACGCTGGCGAGCATCGCCCGGGATTACGATCGCGGCTACGGGCATTTCACCACCCGCCAGAACATGCAGTTCAACTGGATTGAGCTGGCCCAGGTGCCAGAGATTCTCGAGCGCCTGGCCGAAGTCGAGATGCACGCGATCCAGACCTCCGGCAACTGCGTGCGCAACATCACCACCGAAGCCTTCGCCGGGGTCGCGGCGGACGAAATGATCGACCCGCGCCCGCTGGCCGAGATCCTGCGCCAGTGGTCGACCATCAACCCGGAATTCCTGTTCCTGCCGCGCAAGTTCAAGATCGCCATCTGCTCGGCCGAACAGGACCGCGCGGCGATCATGATGCATGACATCGGCCTCTACCTTTATCCGGGCGAAGGCGGGCAGATGCTGCTGCGGGTGATCGTCGGTGGTGGCCTGGGGCGTACGCCGATCCTCGGTTTGCAGATCCGCGACGGCTTGCCGTGGCAGCACCTGTTGTCCTACGTCGAAGCGGTGCTGCGGGTGTACAACCGCCACGGCCGGCGCGACAACAAGTACAAGGCGCGGATCAAGATCCTGGTCAAGGCCTTGGGCATCGAAGCTTTCGCCCGGGAAGTGGAGGAGGAGTGGCAATACCTCAAGGACGGCCCGGCGCAGTTGACCCTTGATGAGTTCGAGCGGGTCGCCAGTGCTTTCGTCGCCCCGGGGTATCGTGATCTGGCGAGTATCGATCTGGAATTCGGCGCCCATATGGCGCAGAACCCGGCCTTCGCCCGCTGGGTGTTGCGCAACGTGCAGGCGCACAAGGTGCCGGGGTACGTCAGCGTGGTGTTGTCGACCAAGCCCGGCATCAGCTCGCCGCCGGGGGATGTCACCACCGCGCAGATGGAGGCGATCGCCGACTGGTCCGAGCGCTTCGGTTTCGGCGAAATCCGTATCGCCCATGAACAGAACGTGGTGCTGCCGGACGTGCCCAAGGCGGATCTGTTCGCGCTTTGGAGTCTGGCTTGCGAGCACAATCTGGGCAGCGCCAACATCGGCCTGCTCACCGACATGATCGCCTGCCCCGGTGGCGATTTTTGCGCGCTGGCCAACGCCAAGTCGATCCCCATCGCCCAGGGCATCGCCGCGCGTTTCGAAGACCTGGATTATTTGCACGACCTGGGCGACATCAGCCTCAACATTTCCGGCTGCATGAACGCCTGCGGCCATCACCACATCGGCAACATCGGCATTTTGGGCGTCGATAAGAACGGCAGCGAGTGGTACCAGATCACCCTCGGCGGTGCCCAGGGCAAGAACAGCGCACTGGGCAAGGTCATCGGCCCGTCGTTCAGCGCCAACGAAGTGCCCGGCGTCATCGAGCGCATCGTCGAGACGTTCGTGCGTTATCGGGAAAGCGAAGAGTTGTTCGTCGATACCGTGCAGCGCATTGGCCTTGAACCGTTCAAGGAGTCGGTTTATCCGAAAGCGTTGGAGGTGTCGGCATGAACAATCTGTTGCGGCTGGAGGAGGGTGTGGCGCGGATTGATGTTCAGGATCCGTGGACGCTGGTCAGGGACCTGGAGGCGCCGCTGTCTGGCGCGGCATTGATTCTGCCGCTGGCCAAGTGGCTGGAAAGCCCGCAGCAACAGGCGGTGTGGCTGGGGCCGGACGATGAGGTGGAAAGTCTCAAGCCGTGGCTTGAGCAGCTGACATTGATCGCCCTGGATTTCCCAAGCTTGCGCGACGGCCGTGCCTACAGCCAGGCCTATCTGCTGCGTACCCGACTGGGGTGGACCGGCGAACTGCGTGCCATCGGGGATGTGTTGCGCGATCAGCTCAGCCACATGCGCCAATGCGGTTTCGACAGTTTTGCCGTACGCGAAGACAAATCCGCCGAGGATGCGTTGAAAGGGCTGGCGGGGATGAGCGTGCTATACGGGCGCTCGGTAATCGAGCCGCGACCGTTGTTCCGCAGACGGTAAAAGATCGCAACCTGCGGCGGCCCGTGCACGATACCAATGCAGGAGCTGCCGAAGGCTGCGATCTTTTGATCTTTCTTAATTGATCCGAACCAGCGCCGCACGATCCGCCGGCGACAGCTGATCGATTTGGGGGCAAGCCCCCTCGCCACAGGTTTATGTCATTCAGGATGATGTGGTGAGTACATCACTCTGTCACTTTAGAGCCGGATCCCCCATGTTCATTTTCTTCCAGCCCTGCAACAGCACCTGGGCCTTGGGCTCCTGGCCGTTGTTGAGGTAGTACTGGATCAGCGCCAGGCGGGCGTTGCGGTTGGTGGGGTCGAGTTTCAACAGGCGTTCGAGCTCTGCACAGGCTTCGTCGACCTTGCCGCTGTCATGCAGCGCCACCGCCAGCACGTAACCGTATTGCGCGGTCTGGGGTTCCAGTTGCGCGGCCTTGTGCAGGAAGGGCATGGCCTGGGCGGTCTGGCCGGCGCGGACCAGTGCCAGGCCCTGGGTGTGTTGCAGCAGGGCGGCGTCGGGGTGATCTTTCAGGTTTTGCGCCAGCAGCGTTTGCGCCTCCTGATTGCGACCATTGCCCTCCAGCCACTGCACCAGCGTCACCAGCGCCGGGTAGAAGTCCGGATCGCGTAGCAGCGCCGAGCGCAGCAGGCCTTCCACCTCGCCATTGCGGCCACTGGCCTGATACAGCAACGCCAGGTTGAGATTGGCTTCGGCGCGTTCGAGCAGACTTTTCTGCACCGCCTCGTACTCGGCGATGGCGCTGTTCCAGTTGCCTTGCGCAGCGCCCAGGCCATTGCGCGCCACGCCGAGCAAATCCCGCGCTGCGGCAATGCGCACGGCTTTCACCGGATCGCTCAGCAACGGCGACAGCAACTGCGCCCGCTCCGGCGGCGGCAGGAAGGCGCTGACCGCATGCACGGCGCTTTCGCGCACCTGCGGCGCCGGGTGGCTCAGGTCTTTGCTGGCCAGTTTCAGTGCCTGTTCGCTGGGGTAGGCCGGCAGCTCGGCCAACAGCGTTGCCCGCTGAATGGCCGGCAGATTGCTGCGCTGCAATTGTTCGAACAGCGCCTGCGCCGCGCCTGCCTGACCATTGCGAATCAGCCACAGGCTCTCGTCGTAACGCGGGGCCTGCGGCACATTCGCAGCGCTGCTCCACAATTTGAACTGCTCGGTGACCTTGTCCCCGGCCTTGCCCTGGTGACAGGTCAGGCAGGCATCCGGCGTGCCGAGTTTCCGGGCGCGTTCAGGGTTGGGGATGCTGAAACTGTGGTCATGCCGGAAGTCGTTGCCCATGTAGAACTTGCCCGGCATGTGGCAATCCACACACTGCGAACCCGGCTGGCCCATGGTGTGACGGGTGTGTTCGACGGAGTCGTAGTTCTTCGCCTGCAGGCCCTTGCCATCGACCCCTTCGACCGCCGTCTTGCCCGCCGTGTTGTGGCATTGCAGGCAGACACCGTTGCCTGGTGCCTTGAGCTGTTCGCTGTGGGGGTTGTGGCAATTGCTGCAGCGCACGCCCTTGTCGAACATTTTGCTCTGCGCGAAGGAGCCGTGCTCGAACACCTCGTCCTTGATCTTGCCGTCCAGCGCGTACAACTCGCGGGTCAGGACGCTGGGCAGGTAGTCGTCCATCAGGCGCTTGCCGACGGTGTAGCCATCGCCCAATGGCGCGCGACGGGCGTGGCAACGGGCGCAGGTTTCGATCTCGACCGTGGCGTTCTTGTCCTTGAGGTCGACGTCGAAACCGGAGTGGATCAGGTCGGTCTTTTTCGCCGTCCATTGCAGATGGTTGGACGCCGGCCCGTGGCAGGCCTGGCAGCCGACGCCGAGGCTGTTCCACTTGCTATCGAAAGTGTTTTTCGCCGCGTCGAAATTGCGCTTGTAGCCGGTGGTGTGGCACTCGACACACATGAAGTTGGCGTTCTGGCTGGGTTTGCTCCAGTGCAGCGGGTCCTTGAAGGTCACGCCCTGGCCGGGATAGAGATGGAACCAGCGATTCTTTTCGGTATCCCAGGCCACGCCCAGCGCCTGCAGACGACCATCGCCGACCTCGATCAGGTATTGCTGCAACGGCGCGATGCCGAAGGTGTAGGCGACCTTGAAGTCGGCATTCTTGCCGTCGATGCCCGGCGTATTGACCCAGAAACCGTCGTCCTTGCGCGAGAAACGGGTGGTTTCGTTTTCCGCCTTGAAGGTGACGTTGTTGAAATCGCCGAGCATGGTCTCGGCGCTGGCCGCCTGCATCGCCAACTGGTGGTGCGAGCCTTGCCAGTCCTTGACCTGGGCGCTGTGGCAGCCCTGGCATTGCTGTTCATCGACCAGGGTGGCCGGCGCCATGGCGACAGGCTGCGGTTTGGCCGGTTGTTGCTCGGCGGGCTTGCTGACCGGCGCATAGGTGACCGGAACCGGCTTGCTGCCGAACAGAAACCAGCCGATGCCCACCACCGCCAGCAGCAGGATGCCGATGGTGACGGGGAACAGGTAGCGGTTGATCGGGGTCGGTGGCGAATCGGGCTTTGCGGTTTGTGTTTTGTTTTTATCTGTCGGCATTACGACTTCCGTAGTCCAGGTTCGCGTTCAGGCTGGTTCAGCTTTGCCGGATGGTCAGTGTCTGTCAAATGTATGGAAGTAACTGCGCTCCCACATTTTGATCGTCGTACATGAAACTGTATTCACCGGTCTTCCTCATTCGCCAACAAACCATCGGTAATATGGATTCCCCCCATCCCCGCGCATCACCTCGCGAATATCCCGCCCCCACGCATCGCGGTCGCCGTCGTAGGCACGCAGGCTCGCCCTGTAGAACTGCATCAGCCGCTGCCGATGAGTGTCCATACGCTCGATGAAAGCCGCATCGGCATTGAGCAGCGGCGGCGCGGTATGCAGGTCCAGCAAGGCCGGCAGCACCCGGGTGATTTCCTTGGCTCGCACCCACGGCGCGTATTCGATGCGCGGTTGATCGTCGGTCACCGCCGACGCATCGGCAGCGAAGCGTTCCAGACCTTCGCGATCGGTCACCCAGGTGGCGAGCAAGGCCGGCGCCGAGCCGATGCCGACATCTTGCAAGGTGCCGCGCACGCTGTCCTGCTGGAACCGTGCGCCGATCTTTGCGGCATCCAGTTCGATCGGCTCCAGCGACCCCACCAGCAGCATCTCGTGGAACTCGCTGGTCCAGACATTGGCGTAGGGGAACACGTCGAGGAAGCTGCGCACCAGCGAGCGCGAGTCGTCGATGTTCTGCGTCGGCAGCGGCAGCCATTGCGCCACCAGGCCCTGTTTCTGCAAGCGGCTGGCGGCCAGCTGGTAGAAGTCCCGGGAATACAGATTGACCACCCCGGCGGCGGAAGGCGGAGGCGGTTCGAGGGTGATCAGGTCGTAGCGCTGGGGATTGCGCAGCAGTTCCTGGCGACCGTCCCGCAGGCGCACGTCGACGCTCGGGTCGGCGGCGGCATTGAAGTTGCCCTTGAACAGCGGAGCGGCCTTGACCACTGACGGCAGCAGTTCGGCGACCACGCGGTGCTCCAATCCCGGATAGCGGGTCAGGGCGCCGGCGGTGATGCCGGTGCCGAAGCCGATCACCAGCGCCGAGCGCGGTTCGCCGTTATGGATCAACAGTGGCAGCAACGCCTGAATCCGCATGTAGCGCAGGGACGGCATGGCGTCGCCGGTGTTGGAGACGCCCTGGATATACAGACGCTGGAAGGTCTTCTGGCCCTTGCCCTGGCTGACCACGGCGACCGTGCCGCCGCGTCCTTCCTCATAAAAGGTGATGCTCCCGTTGCGGGCACCCGGCAACAGACCGGCGAGTTTGCCCACCGGGGTAAACACCGCGAGTGCCACGGCAACCAGGCCGATGGCGACCACCGCCTGGCGTCGACCTTTCTTCACACCATGGCCTTTGCGCACCGCACAGTAGCCAATCGCGGCGGCAATGATGGCCAGCAAACCCAGGGTACGCACCAGCCCCAGCAGCGGAATCAGCACAAAGCCGCACAGCATCACGCCGATGATCCCGCCCAGGGTATTGAACGCCACCACTTCACCGACATTGCGCCCGACGTGCTCGCGGCCGACGCTCAAACGCAGGGCCACGGGAAACGCCGCACCCAGCAGCAGGGTCGGTACGAACACGATGCTCAACGCCGCCACCGCAAAGCGCGCACTCATGCCCAGCAACTCGCTGGCATCGAACGACAGGACCCAGGCTTCGACAACGCTTTGCGCCAGCACCAGCCAGCGTCCCAGCAGGGCGATTTCCAGCAGCGCGATCAGCCCGGCACCGGCAATCAGCAAACCGAACACGCCCCAGGGATCGCGCAGGCGATCGACCCGGCGGGCGAGCAGGGCGCTGCCGAGGAACAGACCGGTGAGATAGGTCGCCAGCACCACGGCGAAGGCATAAGTGCGGGTGCTCATGAACTGTACGATCGATTGCGACCAGACCACCTCGTACCCCAGGGCCACGCCGCCGGCAATCGCATACAGCCACAGCGCCAGACGATCCGGCGCCTTGTCCGTGTGATGTTTGACCGGCACCTCGCTCACCAACGGACGCTGGCGCTGAAACCAGAGCGCCCCGGCGGCGGCCAGCAGGTTGAGCATCGCCGCGAACAACGCACTGCCACGCACGCCCAGCACGGCAATCAGCACGAAGCCTGCGAGCAGGGTGCCGGCGATGGCCCCGGCGGTGTTCGCCGCATACAACTGGCCGCCGGCCTTGCCCAGTTGCTGCGGATCGCTGGCCAACGAGCGCACCAGCACCGGCAGGGTGCCGCCCATTAGCACGGCGGGAAGCCCCACCAGCGCAAACGGCAGGACCCAGGCCAGCAGGCCCACATGTTCCTCCAGCCAGGCAAACGGGCTGGCCGCCAGGCTCATGGCGAAAGTCGCGCCCACCCCGAGCACCGCCACCAGCACTTCCAGCCCGGCATACAGCAGCGCCGGCTGCTGCAAGCGGTCGGCCCAGCGCCCGAACCACAGACCACCCAGCGCCAGGCCCGCAAAGAACGCGCTGATCCCGGTGGTGATGGCGTACACCTCGACACCCACCACCAGCGACAGCTGCTTGATCCACAGCACCTGATACACCAGTGCGGCGGCACCGGAGACGAACAGCAGCAGGGTGGGGATCAGCAGCGCCGGGGAGGCGACGTGATGGACGGGGATGGCCGACGACTTGCTGGCGACGCGTGAGGACATAGGTTGATTGCCTTGCACAGTATTCAAATCCAGCACCGCCCTCTGTAGGAGCTGCCGCAGGCTGCGATCTTTTGGCTTTTGAAGATCAAAAGATCGCAGCCTGCGGCAGCTCCTGCAAGGGGCAGTGCATACCCCCGGAATAGGGCCGCCCACCGATGAAGGCGAGCGGCGGTCAAGCGGTGTTACTTCGCAGCTTTCATTTTTTCTTCGATTTTCTTGTCAACTTCTGCACGGATCTGGTCGATGCTGAAGCTCGCCGGGCGTTGGCTTGGCGGGTAATCGACGAAGGTCTGCAGGAAGGCCGCCGATCTTCTGACACCATCGAAGATCAGGTAGTCGTTTTTCGTCAGCCAGTCATAGTACTGGTCGGACACGACGTCGGCGCGTTCGTAAGGGTCCATGCGCAGGTTGAACAATTTAGGCACGCGCAGGCAGGTGAAGGGTTCGCTCCAGACCTTCAGGCCGCCGGGTGCACGCTGCTCACAGAAAACGATCTTCCAATCGTTGTAGCGCATGCCCACCAGGTCGCCGTCATCGCTGAAGTAGTAGAACTCGGTCCGCGCGCTCTTGTCGGTCTTGCCAGTCAGGTAATCGAGCTGGTTGAAACCGTCCAGATGCACCTTGAAGTTCTTGCCGCCGACGTCGGTGCCCTTGAGCAGGCGATCCTTGATGTCGGTATCACCGACGGCCGCCAGCAAGGTCGGGAACCAGTCCATCCCGGAGAACATCTGGGTGGACACTTCGCCCGCCTTGATCTTGCCCGGCCAGCGGATCATCGCCGGTACCCGGAAGGCACCTTCCCAGTTGGAGTTCTTCTCGTTGCGGAACGGCGTGGTCGCCGCATCCGGCCAGGACCACTGGTTCGGGCCGTTGTCGGTGGTGTAGACGACGATGGTGTTGTCGGCGACCTTCAGGTCGTCCAGGGTCTTGAGCAACTTGCCGACGTCGCCGTCGTGCTCGAGCATGCCGTCGGCATATTCGTTGCCCTTCATCCCGCTCTGGCCCTGCATGGATTCACGCACGTGGGTGAAGGCGTGCATGCGGGTGGTGTTCATCCAGACGAAGAACGGTTTGTCCGCCTTGACCTGTTTGTCGATGAACGCCTGGGCGGCGGCGGTGGTTTCGTCGTCGATGGTCTCCATGCGTTTCTTGTTCAGGGGACCTGTGTCTTCGACCTTGCCATCGGCAAAGCTGTGGATCACACCACGGGGAGAGGCCGCCTTGACAAAGTCGGCATCATCCTTGGGCCAGTAAGGCCGCTCAGGTTCTTCCTCGGCATTGAGGTGGTACAGGTTGCCGAAGAATTCGTCGAAACCATGGTTGGTGGGCAGGTATTCATCCTTGTCCCCCAGGTGGTTCTTGCCGAACTGGCCGGTTGCATAGCCTTTGGACTTGAGGGCCTGGGCGATGGTCACGTCCCTGGCCTGCAACCCGACCGGAATACCCGGCATGCCCACCTTGGAAAGGCCCGTGCGCAGTGCCGATTGCCCGGTGATGAAGGTGGAACGCCCGGCCGTGCAGCTGTTCTCCGCGTAATAGTCGGTGAACATCATGCCTTCCTTGGCAATGCGGTCGATGTTGGGGGTCTTGTAGCCGACCACGCCCATGGAATAGGCACTGATGTTGGTCTGGCCGATGTCATCGCCGAAGATCACGAGGATGTTGGGCTTGTCGGCGGCCCCGGCGGTAGCCGAGAACGCCATCACCGAAGCCGCCAGCAGAGCCGCCTTCGGTAACCACTTGCGTATGCCAGTCATATGACTTGCTCCTTCTACTCATTTGCGTCGCTCGATGCGACAACCGTTCGTTGCGGTCCTGCCTACGCTTACTTACTGCACTTGCCCGGTCGTGGCATCGAACGGATAGATACGGCGCCATTCGGCAGCCATGTCCACCACGGTCCAGCCACGTTTGTTCGCTTCATCCAGAGCCTTGTCCAGGCGGCCCACCTGGGACTGTCGGTCATAGGCCCATTCACGTTTGGCGTCGGTGTGATGCACCAGCCCCATGAAGCGCTTGCCGGTGCCGGCCGCGGTCCACTGGAGCATCTGCAAGTCGCCGTCGGAGTTACCGAAGGCGAGAATCGGACGGCGCCCGATCACCGCTTCGATGCTGACCGGCTTGCCCGGACCGTCATCATTGTGAGCCAGTTGCGGCGTGCGCAAAATCGAGGCCTTGCCGTCCTTGTAGTCGAAGGTGGTGACAAACGTGGTGCCGATCACCTGCTCGGGCGGAACGCCGTAGACCTTCTCGGCGAAGGCGCGCATGAAGCCGGTCTCGCCGCCGGAAACGATGTAGGTCTTGAAGTCCTGGCTGCGCAGGTAGTCGAGTATTTCCAGCATCGGCTGGAAGATCATTTCGGTGTAGGGCTTGCCGGTTTTCGGATGGCGCGCCTGGCTCAGCCAGGTCTTGGCGTAGTCGTCGAAGGCTTCGGTGGTCATGCCGCTGTGAGTGGCGGCGAAAATTTTCATCAGGCCTTCCATGCCGGTCGCGGCCAGCGCCTGATGGTCGTCCTCCAGCACCGCCTTGAACGGTTGAGTGGTTTTCCATTCCGGATGTTGCGCCGCCGTGCGCTTGACCTCTTCGAGGGCGAACAGGAACTCGAAGTACAGCGGCTGCTCGCTCCACAGCGTGCCGTCGTTGTCGAATACGGCGATGCGCTCCTCGGGCCTGACGAAGTCCTTGCTGCCCTGATCGGTCACCGCCTGGACGAATTCGATGATGCTTTTTTTCGACGGGCCATCGTTCCAGGACGGCAGCGGCTCGGCGGCCTGAACCAGCAACGGCAGGCTCAGGGCCAGGGTCAGCAGGAATCCGTGAAACTGGCGCACTGATAACGGCTTGATCATGGAACGTCCCTCTCATGAACCGGATTGAGTGGTCGCAATGCAGCAGCGACTGATTCTTTGTCGTGTTCGGCCTGACTATGCAGCGTAGTCAAAGATTGCTTGAGCACATGCAATGCCTGATCTCTGGTCGGCTCACGGCTGTAACAGGCGCGTAACAGCGCTTGCAGGCGCGGGCCCAGGCCGGTGAGCTTCAGGCCCTTGCCGTTGCGGCGCGTCCATAGATACAAGGCGCTCAATTGCGGCGGCTGCCCTTCGAGCTGCGGCGGGATTTGCTCCCAGGCGTGGTCGGCGGATTCGAGCCAGGCCGCATGACGGGCACGGCGCCGGGCCTGCCAGCCCATGTAGGCGCGATGGATGAAGGGCTTCGCGAACCAGGCCAGCAGCGCCACGCCAATCAATAGCGCGAGCAGACTGAGTACAGATCTCGACAGATGGAGAGATTGTTGCCGGCCGAGTTTTTTCAGGTCCTCTGCGATGGCGAACACGGGTTTGTAGGCGCTGTTGGCCGCCGCGTCGAACTCGACCGCAGGCACCTGAGCGGTCCGGGATTGCTGGCTGCCGGCGTCCCACCATTTGAGCTCGATGGCGGGCAGGGTGTAGTGGCCTTCGCGGTCGATCCGGTAGGTCACGCTGTCGATGCGCTGGCCGCCGGTGAAGTGGCCGCGACCGTCGTCGAGGGTGGTGACTTGCGGGTTTTTCGGGTAGCGACTCAGGCCGGTGATGTCGGTGGATGCCGGCGTTGGGAGTGACATGGCCAGGGCGCCATCGGCCTGAATCGTCAGTTCACGGGTGATGCTATCGCCGGCTTTCAGCGGCGTTGGCGGCTTGATGAGGTTTTGGGTGAAACGAAGCGCTTGGGCCACCAGCACCGGCTCACCGGGTTTGAAGCCTGGTGGTTGTGTTGCCGTGAAGTGCAACGGCTGGCTTTGTGCGCTGAGTTCGGTGGTGGCTTGTCCCGGTTTGGCCTGGACGGTCAGCGCCGGGATGTCGAAGTTCTGGGCCAGATTCGGGGTGATCAGGTAGCGGTAGCGCATGCCGCTGAAGGATTTGCCGTCGGTGGTCTGGTTCAGGTGCTCGGCGTGGCCGTCGGGTGGCATCACCAGGGCGCCCGGCAGTTTCAGGTCGGGCAGGGTGGGGGCGTCGGTGAACCAGGTGTCGGTGAGGATGTCCAGTTGCAGCTCGACCAGGCTGCCGACCAAGGGGGAAGCGGGTTGTACTCGGGCCTGGACCCGGAGTTCGGGTTCGGCGGCGAGGGTGGTTGTGGTGATCAGGGCTATGAGTAGGGCGCCGAGTGTTGTGGTATATGTTCGGGCGCTTTCGCGAGCAACTCGGTCTTTTAGGAAGCTCATGGCCTGCCCCCCACCTGATCCTGCAAGCTGAACTTCTGCTTCAAAAACTTCGCCGGCGAGGTACTCAGGTTCTGCAACCACTGCTCATCCGACGCCGCCTGTTCGGTTTTCAGCGCCTTGCTCTGCCCCTTGCCTGGCGCCTTGTCCATCTTGATTTCATCAGGCTTGGTTTCCGGCGCATTTTCCTCCGCGCTTTCAGTATCCTTCTGCAAGGCGATGGCCAGAGCCAGATTGGCCGTGGCTTCGGGGAACTGCGGCTGCAGCTTCAGCGCCTGGGTATAGGCCGCAATGGCCTCGTCGAACTTGAAGCGGCGCACGTAGATGTTGCCCAGATAGAAATACGCCTGGGGCGTTTGCAGGCGGGCGAAGCTGGCCAGGGCCAGGTCGTAATCGGCGGCGTTGTAGGCGGCGATGCCTTTCCAGTACGGGTCGACAAAATGCGCGGCGGCCTGGGGGAAGTGCTCGTGCTCGAAGGCCCAGCGGCCTTGCTGGTCCGGGGTGAAGAAGGCGTCGGTCAGCGCGTTGGCCTGGGCCGGAGATGGCGCAACGCTTAAGCCCACCGCCAACAACAAGGCCGGCATCCAGTTCAGGCTCCAGCCCTTGCGCACGCTGAAGAAGGCGATCAACAGCAACGGCCAGCACAGCCAGTAGCCGGCGTCCTTCCAGTGCAATTCGCGCAGCTGATCGTCGGTGGCCTGGAAATGCTGCTGGGCGTGCAGGTCTATCCAGTCCAGATCGTCGTTGTTCAGGGTCAGGCTGCCCAGTGGCGCATCCAGTTCGGAAGCCAGTTGCTTGAGGGCGGCCTGATCGAAACTGCCCAGGGTCGGTCGACCGTTGCTGTCGGTGCGCGGCTGGCCGCTGGCGTCGCGGATGATGCCGCCGTCCTCGTTGCCGACGGCGAGGATCAGCACTTGCAAGTCAGTGCCGTCGAGTTGTTTCGCCAGGCCATTCGAGGCGTCGGCACCGTCGGTGATCAGCAGCAGTGTGCCAGGGGTTTTCTCCGCCGCCAGCAGACGTTTGGCCTGCTCGATGACCGCACCGACATCCTTGCCCGGCTTGTCGATCAGTTGGGTACTCAGCGCCTGGATGAAGGTGTCGAGCAAGGCCGGATCGTCGGTGGCCGGCAGTACGAGGTGCGCGCTGCCGGCATAGGCGATCAGCGCATTGCGCGCGCCGGTGCGGCGCGCGATCAGGTCATGGACCTTGTGTTTGGCCGCTTCCAGGCGCGTCGGTTGCACATCGCTGGCGTCCATCGAAGGCGACAGGTCCATGGCGATGATCAGCGGTGCACGGTTTTCCAGAAAATCCGGCCGGTCCTGTTCCCAGGTCGGCCCGGCGGCGGCCAGGGCGCCGAGCATCAGCAGCGCGCAGACCAGATGCACCGGGCGCAGCCATTGGTGGTCCTGAGGGGTGATCAGCAGATGGGGCAGCAGGTGTTCGGCGATGTTGCCGCGCAGGCTCCGCTGCAGGTCGCGGCTGCGGCGCCACATCAGCGGCAACAGGGCGGCGAAGGGCACCAGCAACAGCCACAGCGGGCGCAGGAAATGGAAGGCGCCGAGATTGATCTCCATCTCAGGCCTCCTGCCGCTGGCGGGCGGTAGAGAGTTGAGGGCGCAGCCAGGCGAACAGGTGATAGAGCGCCAACAGCGCAAGCGCCGCGCCCAACGGCCACCAGAACAGGTCCTTCTTGGGTTGATGACTGAGGGTTTTCACCTGATGCGGCGTCAGGGTGTCGAGGGTGTCATAGACCTGATTCAGCGCAGTGCGGTCTTCGGCGCGGAAGAACTTGCCGCCGGTGGCCTCGGCGATCTGCTGCAGGCTTTGCAGGTTGACCCGCGATTCTCCTTCGGCCGCCGGGTCGCCAATGCCGATGGTGTGGATCACCACACCTTTGGCGGCGGCCATCTGCGCCGCATGGTCCGGGGTGATGGCGCTGCTGGTGTCATTGCCGTCGGTGAGCAGGATCACCACCTTTTCCGGTTCATCGGCCTTATCCAGCAGCTTCAGGCTCAGGCCGATGGCATCGCCGATGGCGGTATTGGGCCCGGCCATGCCGATCCCGGTGTCGTCCAGCAGCAACGACAGGCTGGCGTGATCCAGGGTCAGCGGCGCCTGCGGGTAGGCGCCGCTGCCGAACACGATCAGGCCCAGGCGGTCTTCCTTACGTTTTTCAATGAAGCCGCGCACCACGTCCTTGACCGCCGCCAGACGATTGATTTTCTGCCCGCTGGCGTCGGTGAAATCGGTGGTTTCCATGGACTGGGACAGGTCGATGGCCAGCATCAGGTCGCGCACCGGTTGCTGGCGCTCGATGGGTTTCTCCACGTACACCGGCCGGGCCGCTGCCAACAGCAGCAGTGCCCACACGAGCAGGTTCAGCGATAATTGCCAGCGGTTGCTGCGGGTGCCGGCCTGACTCGGGGCCTGGCCGACCGCGCGGCTCATCGCGGCAAAAAACGGCACTCGCACCGCACTGCGGGCTTCGCGGTAATCGGGCAGGTAGCGGTAGCCGAACCACGGCAGGGGCAGCAGAAGCAGCAGCCAGGGGTATTCAAGCTGCCACATGGTGATGCTCCACCCAGAGTTTGCAGGTGTCGAACAAATGCTGGCGGTGTTCGGCGGGCAGGGCGCGCAGGGTGGATTCGGGCGCATAGGCCAGCAGTGCCATCTGCTGGCTGAAATCGGCTGGAAGCGGTTGCTTGATATGTCGCTGCAAGAAGGCCTGCCAATCTTCTTTGTGCAACGCCGCAGCCCCCGTGCAGGAGCTGCCGAGGGCTGCGATCTTTTGATCTTGTTTTTTAAAATCAAAATCAAAAGATCGCAGCCCTCGGCAGCTCCTGCAGGGACCGTGCTTGGCCGGGAGGGAGAGGGCCACCCGCTTGAGCAGCTCCGGCAGTTCACGCAGGGCATTCAGGTCATCACTGCGCTTTTGCAATTGCGTCAGCCGCACCAAGGCCTCACGCCGATAACGATCCCGCCGCCACTGCCAGTAGCGCCGTACACCGATGATCAAAGCACTCAATACCAACACCGACAATAGCGCCCACCACCCCCAAGTCTGCGGCGCATAACTGACCGGCGCCGGCAGGGCGATCTCCTTGAGCTGGTCGATGCTCGGTATGTTCGGGTTCATCGCGCATTCCCGCCGAGCTTGCCCAGTTCCGCACGCAGTTGATCCTGCGCATCGAGTGCCGTGCTGAACATCATCAACGGCACCTGACTGCGGCGCAGCAGGGTGGCGACGTCCTTCAAGCGCCCGCCGAGAAAATCCCCCAGCGGTTGATGCACCTGACGCCGCTCCACCGCCAGCTCCACCTGCAACTGACCCTGGGTGACCAGCAGGCGACCGTTTTTCGGCAGGTTCAGCGCCAACGGGTCGTAGACCTGCATGGCGATCACATCGTTGTGCGCCGCCAGTTGCCGCATCAATTGCAGGGTGCGTTCGCCGGCGCCGGCAAAGTCGCTGACGATGCAGATCAGATGATCGTGCCCGGCCAAAGCGAGGCAACGCTGCAACACCCGGTCGAGCTGATCCTCACCCTCGGCATCCGGGTTCGCCGCGCTCAGGGCCTGGTTCTGCTGGACGAGGTGGCTGCACAGCGCCTCGATGCGCTTGCGGCTGCGCAACGGCGACACGCTGTCGATACGCTGGTCGTTGAACACCAGCCCGCCCACCCGGTCGCCGGCGTTGAACACCATCCACGCCGCCAGGGCGCCAAGCTCCGCGGCCGTGGCGGATTTGAAGCTGCGTTGCGAGCCGAAGAACATCGACATGCGCTGGTCCACCAGAATCAGCGCCGGGCGATCGCGCTCCTCGGTGAAGGTGCGCACCACCGGCTTACCGGTGCGCAAGGAGGCACGCCAGTCGAGGTGGCGCAAATCGTCGCCGGGTTGATAGCGGCGCAGCTCATCGAAATTCAGCCCGCGACCGCGCAGGCGCGAGGCATGGTTGCCGGCCAGAATGCTGCCGCGAGGCTGGCGCGCCAGGAAACTCAGGTCACGGGCCTTGAACTCCAGGGCCATCAACTGCGCCAGAGAGACGTAGACCAATCCGTCGACCGTCATGCGGGAATCGCGACTTTGTCGAGCAGCCGGTCGATCACCTGATCGGCGGTCACTCCATCGGCCACCGCGTCGTAGCTCAGGTGCAGGCGATGGCGCAGTACCGGATGGACCACGGCGCGCACGTTGTCCGGGGAAACGAAGTCCTGGCCCTGCAACCACGCTTCGGCACGGGCGCAACGGTCCAGGCCAATACCGCCGCGAGGGCTGGCGCCGATGTTGATCCAGCGGCCGAGGTCGGCATCGTAGTCTGAGGGGTAACGAGTGGCGTTGATCAGGTCGATCAGGTATCGGTCGATAGCGGGGGAGACATGCACCGCGCTGACCTCCCGGCGCGCGGCGAAGATCACGTCCTGCGCCAGGGCGAAACCCTGTACGGCGGCGTTTTTTGCACCGAGGGCCTGTTCTTCCTCACGCAACAGGCGCAGCACCTGGCTTTCGTTTTCGGCGCTGGGATAGTCCAGCAGCACCTTCATCAGGAAGCGGTCCATCTGCGCCTCCGGCAGCGGGTAAGTGCCTTCCTGTTCGATGGGGTTCTGGGTGGCAACCACGATGAACAGCTCTGGCAGCACATGGCTGTTGCCGGCCACGGTGATCTGCCGTTCTTCCATGGCTTCGAGCAGCGCCGCCTGGACCTTGGCCGGGGCGCGGTTTATCTCGTCGGCCAGGATCAGGTTGCCGAACAGCGGCCCCGGCTGGAAGCGGATCTCGTTTTTGCCCTCGACCTGATGCAGCACCTCGGCGCCGGTGATGTCCGAGGGAAGCAAGTCCGGGGTGAACTGGATACGGCTCATCTTCGCGTCCAGATGCCGCGCCAGGGCCTTGACCGTGCGGGTCTTGGCAAGGCCCGGCAAGCTCTCCATCAGCAGGTGGCCGTTGGCCAACAGGCCGACCAGAATCTGCCGGATCACCTGGTCCTGGCCGAGTACCGCTTCGGCGATGCTGGCTTGCAGGGCGTTGAGGTCGTTGAGTGCAGACATGGCCGAGTCCCTTCTCTGAAGTTTTCGCGCACAGCGTTGTGTTTAAAAATTTCAGATTGAACAGTAGGCGAGAAATCAACAAGCTGCCCGAAACGGGTGGTTCAAGGATGGGGAAAGGTGACGAATTGCGAAAACTGACTACGCTGCAACAGGGGTGCGGTCAATGTAAGGCAATGTATTGTCTGAAGGAGTCTTGAATGAAAACAGTGCTGCTGAAGATCAAACATGAATGCATGAAGGCGCTGCCGCCGACCCTTTTCTTCTTCGTTATTCTGCACATCGTTGCCCTGATACGCGGGCTCATGATCAAGGGATCGGGAGTTGATCTTCCCGTTTCAGCATCCGTACTGATCGCCTCTCTGGTGCTGGGCAAGTCTGTACTGGTGGCCGATATGCTGCCATTCATCAATCGGTTTCCCGACAAACCGCTGATCTGGAATGTGACGTGGAAAACCCTGATGTACGCCTTGGTCGCACTGGTCGTTCATTACCTCGAGCGGCTTTACGACTATTGGAAAGAAGCGCCCGGGTTCATGGACGCGAACTCCCTGCTCTGGTCCTCGATGAACTGGCCTCGCTTCTGGGCCGTGCAGATCTTGCTTGTCACCTTGATCTTCATGTACTGCGTCATCGCCGAATTGGCACGCGTGATCGGGCGTGATCGACTGAAGGTGATGTTTGTGGGGCCAATGCCACCCAAGCACGTCCAGGCCTCGCAAGACGTTTAACACAATGATCAGGCAAGAGTGTTTCCCCCCGGGCACCTCATGCATGAAGGCTCGATCCAGCGACTCAGCCAAGGAATTGCGCCAGATTCCCGTCAATGTCGTCGCGCGGTGCGTCTGGCCACTCCAGCAACGCTTACAGGGGTCAGAGGACGACCCACTACAGCGTCGGCGTGAGGAATGAAGCTGTGTACGCCGGGGATAGACAATGTTTCTCCCAGCTCAAGCGCACACATCAGGATGAATCCACCTAGAAGCAAGCCAGCTGATTTCATCAAGAGGTTCATTTGGTTTTTCCTTGCACAAAATTGCCAGGCAAGTCTTCAGCGTTGGGAAGATCCTTGAGCTCGATTTTTTTTGCATCCGTTACATTTTTAAAAGCGAAATCATCCGCTGCAACGAGGTCACCACTTTTCCAGTCGCTTAACTGGATGCTGTATTGCGGGCTTCCAGAAATCAGTTTGGATGTAATGGAATATCGACAAGGATAAGGCCGGTCGCCCTGGGCAATCCAAATCTGCCAATCAACCTCTTTCTTCCTGAAGGCCAGGTGATCGCACTCCACGCCACCGATCACTCCACTGCCCAGATCTTTGATGTTGTTCACGCCGGCCATCAGTTGCTCTTGAGGGTTGGACATGAACAGATCCGCGCCCGGAAGTGGTCTGTTGTATTTATCCCTCAGCACATCGAGCAGATTGTCAAGCGTGCCTGGGACTTCGACCTGTGAATATATATTTTTGGCTTTTCCCAATAAGGTTAATGTTTTGCCATCAAACACCATTTCGATATCTGCAAACCCACTGGAGCGGGTAGAGCGTATTTTGTCGGGTCGGTTGATGACGACGGTGCCAGACCCCGCCAATGCGAGTCGTTGCTGATCTTTTGTGACGACTTCACGTATGGCGTCGTAATTGAACGATATGCTTTTTTGCGTTGACATATATTCGGACATGTTCTTGATCAAGTTCCTGGCATAGGCCTCATCGGCATGTGTCACTGCCGGGGCGCAAAAACCAATGAACAATACAAGTCCCACCCCAGTAATGCGGATTACAGGGGCGTCGATCAGTTTTCGAGCGATTTTTTCCATAGGAGCCACCGCTACAGTGTGCAGTTTTGGTATTGCGAATCTACAAAGCTAGTCGAACCATCAATTGCGTGCTGTCTATCACTTGACCGCTTATCCGATATCAAGCGTGAAACACTGTTTCGCCTGCAAGGTGAGTGCTAGACCAATCTTCAAAAATCAGTTTCGCCTTTTGGCATTCATAAAAAAAAGCCCTTCAGATAAAGGGCTTTTCCACAGTTCGATCAACGATTAACCACCATGCTTGTGTTTATGTTTATGGGTGTCTTTGTGGTGACTGTGATGATCGTTGTCATCGGCCAGACTGTTACCTACAGCGCTACCCGTTGCGCCGCCCAGACCTGCCCCGATCAGGCCACCGGTCGAGCCACCTACTTTGTTGCCAATCACCTGACCGCCGGCCGCGCCTAGACCACCACCGATGGCCGCCTCGGTCTTCTTGCCGTTCTTTGCCGTCATCGCACCGCCTGCCGCACCGCCAACGCCAGCACCGATCGCCGCGCCGGTACTGCCTCCGACGGCCTGACCGACCACACTTCCCAATGCGCCTCCCACACCTCCGCCCAGAGCCGTGGTTGTGGTTTCTCCAGCAATGGCAGACTGCGCCGCAAAGGTAACCAGTAATAGAACAAGCAGTGTTTTACGCATCGTTCAGACCTCTAAAAATCAACAAATCGCGAAAAGCTTGTTGGATGCGTAATTGCAGGTCAATACAAGTTAGGGTGTTCATTGATATGAATCAGTAATGCTTTACTTACTTGACCGTCCGTCAATAGAAACTCCTGCAGCGGCTTAATATCAATGCGCAGGTCAGATATGACTTGGTAAAGCCAATCACACATTCTGCTGCGACTGCTCCGATGAAACATTATCAAAAACGCCAGGTTGCCCCACCACCAATGATGTGCAGCGCGGCATTTTTGTATGTTCCTGATAACGTTTCGCCAGAGCGTGATTTGGTCTGCTCTACGTCCATATCTCCCAACCAGACCAACGTGTAGGCCGCATGTAGGCCCAGCCCTTCATCGATCTTGTAGTTGACTCCGGTGGCAAAGCGCCAGGCCTCACCCATGGGATTGTCCACGGTGCGATCCTTGTCATCCACTGCCGAGCTGTCATAGCCGACGCCTAAGCTCCAGCGCAATCGCGAATCGATCTGGTATTGCGCGCCAAGCGAAGCGTGCCAGGTGTCCTTGTATTGACGGTCGGCGGTCCGGCTGACGTTGGCGGCATTGGCGTCAACTTCCACGCCGATTTCCCCGAACTCACTCCAATCCTGCCACCCGAGACTGCCCAGCAATTTCCACTGCGAGGTCAGATCATGGGCGACACTGAGAAGGACGGTTTGCGGCACTGACATATCCAGTTCCAGGGAATCGACATCCAGGCGACGTAATGCAGCATTGATAATGGGATTGTCGACTTTGCGTACGCTGGGGCTGTCCTTGAATTCCAGGTCGATCTTGCTGGTGTAGGCGAGGCCAATCTGCGTGCGCTCGTTCAATCGATAGAGCAGCCCGAGGTTGATGCCGGCACCCACATCGGTGTCCTTGTATTCGAGCTGGCCGTCGGGACTGTCACGCAGACCGAGCAAGTTGTTGTTGATCGCCGTTTCGTTTCGGTAATACGCATACATGATGCGCGGGCCGATACCGATCGACAGGTCATCGGTGAATTTGTGCGCCAGCGTAGGCTGGAACGACACACCGATGATTGCCGCTTCCTGGTTGAAGTAACGACCGGCCCAATCGTCGTCGTAGTCCAGCGCCAGGCCAAAGTTACCGTACATGCCAAAACCGATGGCGGAGCGTTCGTCGAGCTGGTGGGCGATAAAGAAACTGGCACCGGGCAGATACTGCAGCGCGTTGCCGCCTTCATTGCCATCGAACTGGTTGTTGCTGTCACGGGAGAAACGCATGTCTCCCAGGATTACCTGTGCATTGGCGCTGATCTGGGTTCCGGCCAGTTCAGTGATGCCGGCAGGGTTGCTCATCAGGACACTGGGGTCGGTGGCCAGTGCGGCGGCACCTGCGTTGGCCAGGCCGTTACCTTCCTGGCCAGCTTCGTAGATCAGGATACCCCCGGCCCAGGCATTGCCGTTCAGCAAGCCCAAACCAAGCACCAGGGAAGAAATGTGAAGTCGGCGAGCATGGCTGATTCGGTACATTGCGCGTCCTCTGCGAAACCATCAGGCATCAAAGGCAATCAAGTTGACGGGGCTTCAGGTTCATTCGGAAAAACGGCCACGGACGCTGCGCTTGCATCGACAAGGCAGTCCCGTGGCCGTTGCAAAGCACTACTTGGTTTTCAGTTGCTCGTAGGACTTGACCATGTCTTGCGCCCAAATATCGATGGTCGCCCTGAAGTCGTTGGCCTTCAGTACTTGAGAGGAGTTGTCCAGGTCTGCACCCGCCCCCTTGCGCACAACCTGTGCGACTACCTGATTATCGCGGCCATCGAGAAACGCCGCTTCTGTGGCCAGGCTGGTGTCCTGATCGCGTATACCTGTCGCCGCGCTGACACCGGCTGCCACCAAAGCGATCGGGATCACTTCATAAGGTTGCAATCCTTTGGTTTTGGCACTGGCGGCAGTAATGGCGGGGCGCACGATCAGCACGCCAGGCCCTGGGCCGGTGGCCAGCGGAAGCGCTCTGGCGAAGGCATTTTTCAAGGTCTGGTCGTAGTACTGAGTGATGCCATTGAGAGTGCTTTGCGGGATTTTCTCGGTAGGTTGCGGTTTCGGGTAGAGCTGGCTGGGTTCGACGTAAACGCTGTTGAACTTGCTGACATCCACGCCTGGCTTGATCCAGCGCATGACCGCTTCACCGGTGGGGGATTTTTCCTCCTTCAGGTTGCTGTAGTCCCTGAGAAAACCGGAATACTGCTCGGGGTCAACGTACTTGCTGGCACAGCCGGAAAGCGCCAGAGACAACACGCACATAGGGATTGCGAGAGACTTCAACGACATGGGAACGCTCCATCGACGGAAAATAGAGGGAGAAGCAGACACACGACAGCGTTTCCAAACGCTGCCATGTGCCCAGGTCAACTGAGTGGGTGAGACGTCACAACCTGCGGCGAGCGCTTTTGGCGTGACAATGTTGAACCAAAAGTCGAAGTCATCCATGTAGGACACCAACTCCTCCAGTTTGCCCTGCGTGCCATCGACCTTGATATCGCCTTTGGCCAGCGCATCCTTCAACACCTGTGGTCTTGATGATGTCGGTCGGCGGAATCAGCGTCACCGTACCGGCCGATGTGGTGGTGCCCAGACCGGCACCCAACTGGCCTGTCGCAGAAGGTGGCAGCAGGTTGCCGTACATGTAACTGGCGCGACGGCTCATGGCCGTACCGGCCATAACGTTTTCGGCGACCGCATGCTCGACGAAGCCCAGCGGTGCATAGATCTTCACCTTGCCGGCCTTCACATCGTCCTCGTTGACCACGCCGCGTACGCCGCCGTAGTGGTCGACATGGCTGTGGGTGTAGATCACGGCCACGACCGGTTTTTTCGGCCGGTGCTGGTAGTAAAGGTCCAGGGCTGCCTTGGCGGTTTCGGTGGAGATCAGCGGGTCGAAGATAGTGATGCCGTCCTTGCCCTCGACGATGGTCATGTTCGACAGGTCGTAATTGCGGACCTGGTAGATACCGTCGGTGACCTCGAACAGACCAGAGATGTTGATCAACTGCGACTGACGCCACAGGCTGGGGTTGGTGGTGTCCGGAGCGTTCTCGCCTTCCTTGATGAAGGCGTATTTGGCCGGGTCCCAGATCACATTGCCCGATCCGCCTTTGATGACGGTCGATGGCAGCGGAGCAATGAATCCCTTGTGCGCCAGTTCAAAGGACGTCTTGTCATTGAATGGCAGCTCCTTGAGCAGCGCATTGTTCGCCGCCTTGGTGGCTTCGGAGGCGGGTTTTGGCTTTTCCGCCTCGGCCGCGATGGCCTGAGTAGCCAGCGCAATGGCTGCCACCAGCGAACAAACGACCCCGGCCATTCTCAGTGGGCGCCACTCGCCACGGGAGTGAACCTGCCCTGTCGAATTCATTTCAGGGACCATCTTCCACGCTCCTTCATAGTCAGAAAGCGCTAACCAAAAGCGCTAAGGCCAAGCACAATTGAAGGTAGTCGGAATTACGAATCAGTCTTAAAAAAAAGTATTAAAAACACGAAATAAATTGCAATAAATTTTATTAACGAAATAGTGAGGTTACGGGCTTTCGTTCAATTTTGTGATCTGTCGGAAAGTACATCTGTACTTGGATTTTTCATTGAGAACAATAAGTTGTACAAGATCTATACAACCGTCAGAAAGCTGTCAAAGTTTCGGTAGCCATGGCGCCAGCATGTCCAAAGCACCGCGTCCGCCCTTGCGTAATGAGGCGACGAGCGGTAACCAAGTGACCTCCGTTACTACTACTTGCGAGGCAGGCATCAATCGCACTTCGCCAGCGGTTCCCCCCGCCGGCCCGCCATCTGGCATGTAGATGGTGACCCAGTCACCAGCCGTATCCAGGACCAGGCACAAACGCCAGCCATCCCCCTCGGCGATCATCCCAACGCGGGTATTGCTGTCATTATCCAGCCCGGCCATCCGGGTGCTTATGTCCTTGAACAATTGATAGCCCGGAAGGTTGCCCAGCACTTTGTCCTCGACGGCAGCGAGCGATCTGGATGCAATGGCTGTCCTGGCAAGCAAGCCGGCACAAAAACACAACACAACCAGTCCGAGCAGTGTTGCCAGACTAATTAGCGTGACTCCGGCAACGTCATAACCCGAAAACATCGGCAGTAATTTTTGGACAGGGCCTTTCAAAAGGTGGATGGCTTTTTCAATCAGCACGATGATCAACACCAACGGAAGAATAAATAACAACCCGCCGATAACTGTGGTTTTGATGAACTTGAACATATTGTTTTTCCTCTCCGGAATTTGGACCTGTCGCTCAACTTCATTCAGCCAGGAACTGGCTTAGACGACTTCGAACCACTTGGGGGAGGGTGAGGCCGGCTCAGCGTGGAAACAGCAAAGTCAACGCGACACGCAATCCCCAGCCCTCGGGACCATCTTCAGTGCTTTCTGCCCAATAACGGGGCCCCGCTTGCACCGTCAGGGGATGACCATCGATTTTCAACAATTGCGTCACCGTCAGGTTGATCGGTATCGACCATTCTTTTGATTGCCAGTCGTAAGTCGATTCAGTGTTGATGCCGAATGTAGTGAATTGGCTGTTGGTGTAGGAGAGGAAAGGCTGCAGGAAGGTCTGATTGACCTTTTCCTTGTCATTCGGCGGGCTGCCTTCGAGCCCCCACAGATGATTGGCCAGAATGCCCCGGGTCCAGCCGTTGGACTGTTTGAGTGCCACCACCGTCGGGCCGAGGGCCCATTGCTCGCTGCTCAAAAGCTTATCGCTTCCAGTGGGAATCAGCATTGCCGGGCCGGCGCCGAGTATCCAGCCATCTTCAGTTGGTTTCTTCGGGGAAAAGAAAAAGCTTTGTGTGACATCACCCACGCCGGATTTGTCGGCGACGCCATCGGGTGCAAGGCCATGCTGGTCGATGACCGGCAAAATCGTTCGCGAGATGAGGTTCCAGTCGTTATTCAACGTAAAAGGTAATACGGGCTGGATATTGGTGACGCTGTGCATGCCTTCGCCACTGGGTCCCATCTTTTGATCCCAGTTGTATTGCACGGGCAGGCTGTACATCGCCGCAACCGGATTGAGCGCTTTCCTGGCCAGCTCCGCGGAGTCTTCGGCATGGGACAAATGGGAGCAGGTAAACACCGCAAGACCCGACACTAACCTGAACGCAATTCGATCTTCTGACATACCGCTCCCTTTAAATATCTCAGGTCAGTGGGACGGACTCACGGACAGCCAACCCAGTGTAGGACATGAAAGCGATCAGCCCTGTCTTTGTCCAAATCTGACATCCATTCATCGCTGGACTACGCTGCGATTGGTATCTCTGACCTCTCCAGTGACGTAAGGAATTCATGCATGCAGAGCCGGCTGCTCGCTACATTGCTGTTCGTTTTCTGCGTGTCCTGTTCGATGCTGATCCAGGCGGCAGACGAAACCACTTCATCCCAGGATTACGCCGAGCTGACCGTTGCCAATCGCAACGTCATGGTTTTCCGTAGCACCTTGATGGGCGAGTCGCCGGCTTCGCGGGTGAAGCGGGCCAAGGCAGTGATCAGCGAGGCACTCGATGAGGCCGATGATCCCGTGGTTGCGCTCGATCCGATCCAGGACAGTTATCTGGTGCTGCTGGGCACACGGCGGGCCTTTATCGTTTCGCCCAAGGATGTCGACACCCTTCAATATGGATCTGTCGAACAGGCTGCTCAAAGCGCTGCCGAAAAACTGCGCCAGGTAGTGGCTGAAACGAAGGAGTCGCGCAGCCTTCGCCTGATGCTGCGCGCGCTTGTTGCGGCAGCCATCGCCACGGGCATTTATCTGGCCTTGCTCTGGGGCGTGGCATTTGTGCGACGCAAACTGCTCTTGCGTTTGCCCGAACTGATGGACCGACACACGCGGGCGTTGAAAGTCGGAAGGGTCCAGGTCATCGAGGCCAACTACCTGTACCCGCTGGTCATTCGCGTGTTCTGGCTGTTGCGCTGGCTGGTCCTGCTGCTGCTCACCTATGAGTGGCTGGGGTTCGTTCTCTCGCGCTTCCCCTATACCCGTCCCTGGGGTGAAAGCCTCAACAATTACTTGCTTGAGCTGGCCACTTATCTGTTTCAGGCGGTCGTTGGTGCGATACCCGGGCTGGGCGTGGCGCTGGCGATCTTCTTCATCGCCCGGGGCGCGACGGCCTTCACTCGCCAGGTGCTCAAGCGCATGGCGGGGCCGGGTACATTCAACTGGCTGAACTACGAAACCCTGCAACCCACCCAGCGCCTGACCTCGCTGGCGATCTGGCTGTTTGCCCTGGCCATGGCGTATCCGTATCTGCCCGGGGCCGGGACCGATGCCTTCAAGGGACTGTCGGTGCTGATCGGCCTGATGATTTCCCTGGGCGCCAGCAGTGTGGTCGGGCAGGCGGCCGCCGGTTTGATTCTCACCTACACACGCACATTGCGCCCCGGTGAGTTCGTGCGCATAGGCGAATACGAAGGCACGGTCACGGAACTGGGCATGTTCACCACCAGCATTCGTACCGGGCTGGGGGAGGTGCTGACCCTGCCCAATTCGATGATCACCGGCACCGTCACCAAGAACTATTCGCGCATCGTCAAGGGCTCGGGGTATGTGGTCGATACGGTGGTGACCATCGGCTACGACACACCCTGGCGTCAGGTGGAGGCCATGTTGCTCGAGGCCGCCAGGCGTACCCCCGGGGTACTGGAAGACCCACCGGCGCAGGTGTTCCAGACCGCGCTATCGGACTTTTATCCGGAATATCGCCTGGTGGCGCAGGCGATCCCCAGCCAGCCCCGACCCCGCGCCGTGCTGCTGAGCATGCTGCACGCCAATATCCAGGACGTCTTCAATGAGTACGGCGTGCAGATCATGTCGCCGCACTACGAGGTCGATCCCGATTTAGAGAAATACGTGCCCAAGGACAAGTGGTTCCTGGCGCCGGCACGCAAACCCGATGATCAGTAATCGCGTTTGAAGGGAGTCCGTCCATGGTCGATTTTTTCCTCCACGCCCTGCGTGCAGATCCGGAAATCGCAGTATTCCTGGCCATAGCGCTGGGGGTGCTGATCGGGCGTGTTCACATCGGCAGTTTCCATCTGGGGTCGGTGGCCGGGGCCTTGTTGATGGGGCTGATCATTGGTCAGATCGGCCTGGAGGTGCCCACGGGGCTCAAATCCGTGTTTTTCGTGATGTTCATCTACGCCGTCGGCTTCAAGAGCGGGCCGGAGTTTTTCGGCAGTCTCAACCGAGGCACCCTGAAACTCGTGGCGCTTTCATTCGTGCTGTGCGCGACGGCGTTGGGTTCGATCCTGCTGATGAATGCGATCTACCACTTCGACGCCGGGTTTACAGCCGGGTTGGGGGCAGGCGCCCTGACAGATACGGCGATCATGGGCACCGCCACCAGTGCGATCAATCAATTGACGATCGACGCGGCGGCCAAGGCGCAGCTCAACAGCCATATGGCCATTGCCTACGCCATTACCTACCTGTTCGGCACCATCGGCCTGATCGTCTTTGTCGGCAGCATTGCGCCGAAGTTGCTCGGCGTGGATCTGCGGGCGTCGGCACGGGAGCTGGAGCTTGAGTTGGGCATTGCAAAAAACGAAGACGCGATCACCGTACCCTACACGCGCATCGTCGTGCGTGCCCATCAGGTGGCGACCAACGGCCAGGCCAATGGTCAACGGATTGCCGATCTGGAACAGCAGCATGACTCCCTGAGTATCGAGCGGGTGGTCAGGGCCGGCCAGGTGATCGAACGGGATGAAGGGTTCACCCTCATGGCGGGCGATGTCGTGGGCGTGTATGCGTTGCGTGAGGCAGTCGGCACGCTCAGCGACTGGGTGGGGCCCGAGATCGACCACCCCGAGTCGTTATCCTTTGCCACGCGCCAGGCGGACATCGTCCTGACTTCAAAGGAGTTCGCCGGCAAGACCATTCACCAGGCCAGAACACACCTGGAAGACGCCCGACGCCTGGGCTGCTTTCTCACAGCCATCACGCGTCAGGGGTACGACCTGCCGTTGTTGCCCAACACGGTGTTGCGCCGGGGTGACGTGATCAGCGTGACGGGGCGCACCGCAAGCGTGCAAGCGCTGGCCAAACGACTGGGGCGCATCCGCGAGAGCAACTACAAAAGCGACATTGCCATGCACACCCTGGGTATGGTCCTGGGTTCATTGCTGGGACTGCTGTCGACGCATATCGGCATGATCCCGGTGGAGCTGGGCATTGGCGGCGGGGTGTTGGTCGCCGCACTGGTGATCGGTTGGTACAACTCCCGGCACCCGGAAATCGGCGCCTTGCCACCCGCCGCACAGTGGGCCTTTTCCGAATTCGGCCTGACCGCCTTTGGCGCGGTGGTCGGTCTGCTGGCAGGGCCTGCGGCCTTCGCGGCAATGAAAGAACAGGGGCTTGCGCTCCTGGTCTCCGGCGCGGTGGTGACGATCTTGCCGCCGCTCGTGGCTCTGTACTTCGGTCGTTATGTGCTGCGTCTGCACCCGATGATTTTGTTCGGCGGTCTGGCCGGCGCGCAAACCGAAGCGGCGTCGATGAACAAAATCATCGAGCAGTCCGGCAGCAATACCCCGGTGATCGGCTTCACCGTCTGTTATGCCATCTCCAACGTGCTGCTGGCGGTGTGCGGGCCGATCATCGTGTTCATGGTGGCCGGCTGACGGCACCTATCCCGTGTAGGAGCTGCCGAAGGCTGCGATCTTTTGATTTTGCTTAAAAAAACAAGATCAAAAGATCGCAGCCTTCGGCAGCTCCTACAGGGATTGTCGGTGTACGCACGATTTGCAAACCATCGAAAAAACTGTGGAAGCAAGCTCGCTCCTACTTTGTTTAAAAGCTTGTCCGTGGGAACGGTTTGGGCCTACGCGAGCTGGCGGCTTGACCTACAAAATTGCCGGAAGCCGCTGACTGGTGGGGTTTTGGGGTGATCTTTATTGTTTGGGGTGTCGCTGCAAACTCAGCGACCGGGCCTGGAAACCCGAGGGGTAAATGATGCAAAAGCGCTCTCATGACGTATGCTTGCGCACCTTCATTGTGTGCATGCTGTTATGGCGGCTGTGCGCGGGAGACCTTCGGGTCTGCCGGGATTTTTGCCTCATTTACCCGGATTTCCAGCCTGCGTACGGCTGCCACCCATTCGCCTGGAATTCGGATGGAGTAGCTAAAAGTCACTAAATGTAGGTATGACCATGTTCAAAGTTACCCCCAATCCCCCAGATACAGATTCCCAAGCTTCCCACGAAGACGAGAAACTCAAGGAAGCCGCCGATCGCGCTTTCTCTCACTACTTCCAGCCCGCACCTGATAAATCAGGCAAGCGCCGAAAATTCCAGCTCTTCACCGTCTCTCCCGGTATCGATACCGAAGCCCTGTTGGCCAATGCTTCCGAAGACCTGCTGTCCATCAGCGCCATTGCGGCGGATCTGGCGGACGATGTGGAGGGTTCGCGCCGGTCTGTGGCGTTAGCGCTTAGCCGGATGGCTGACGGGGTGCATTTGCTGGTGGAGCGGGCGCTGGATCACCAAGAGGCGGTGAATCAGGCCAAGGGTTAAAAGTAATTGCATTGCCCGCCACGCCTGTAGGAGCTGTCGAGTGAAACGAGGCTGCGATCTTTTGATCTTGTTTTTTAAAAGCAAGATCAAAAGATCGCAGCCTTCGGCAGCTCCTACACGGGATTGCGGGTGTATGCAGATCCATTGTGAGTTATTCAAAAGCCGCTTTCGCGCATGAACACCGCCATCACGTGCGTCGCACCATCGGCCAGCAGGCTGCGCCGTTCCCCTTCGATTTTCAGGTGGCCTCGGGTTTCACGCAGGCTTGGCAGCGGCTCGTCCAGCTGGATCAGCACCTGAAACAGCGCCGCACTCGGTATCAACGAATGCTCGGCGGGAGTGGTCGTCACCGGGCCGCCGAAACGCGAAGACAGCATGCGGTGCGAGAGCTGGCTGGCGCGGGTGCTGCCGATCTGCAGGACGCGACCGCCAAGCGGGGTGGTCTGGCCGTCGGGGTAGAAGCGCACGTGATCGCCGATGGCCATGCGATGCACCTGATCCTGGGCGACATAGGCATCCACCTGCCAGCTACGTGGGTCGATCAGCATGCCCAAGGGTTCCTGACGGCCAATCCACTGACCGGGTTTCCAGTCAGGGTCGACATCCATCCAGATCCCGGCAAAAGGCGTTTGCAGATTGAGCCGGGCGATCTCCGAGCGTGCGGCGCGGGCTTCTTCGAATTGCACGTTCAGGCGCTGGCGGGTCACGGCGTCTTCGGCAAGGCCTCCCGGGTCGGCCAGCAGACCGGACAGCCGCGCTTCGTAGCTGCGGGCATTGGCTTCGCTGCTTTGCAGGCGCGAGGCGATGTCCGGTTCATCGAGCACGATCAGGGTTTCCCCGGCCGCCACCAAGCCCCCGGCGCGAATCGATTGCAGGCGGGCCGGGTAGGGCGCGTAGACCCGCAGCTGATGTTCGGCGCGGGCCACACCGACCGCATCGATCTGGCTGTGCCAGGGGATGGCCAACCCGGCCAGGATCATGGCCAGCACCGCATAAAACAGCACTTTGCGCAGGCGAGGTACGCCGGCGCGGTGTTGCCACCAGTGATTGAGTTCTCGCACCACCGGCATGGCGATAAACCAGGACAGTTCGACCATGAACAGGATGATCCCCAACAGCTTGAAGAAGAACAGGTAGACCGCCAGCGCGATCCCCAGAAACAGCACCAGCCGATACAGCCAGGTGATGATCGCGAACGTCACCAGCAGGCGCCGTTGCCCGGTGGGAAACGACTCCGGCCAATCCTCCCGCAAACCCAGCAGGGTACGCCGCAGGGTGACCCTGGCCAGCGCCGATGCGCGCTCGTGCAGATTGGGAAAGTCCAGCAGGTCGGAGAGGATGAAGTAACCGTCGAAACGCATGAACGGGCTGGCGTTGAGCGCCAATGACAGCAGCCAGCTGGTGGTCGCCAGATACAGCAGGGCGTTGCGCAAAGCCCCCGGATCACACAGCGCCCAACCCAGGGTCGAGAGCCCGGCCAACGACAGTTCGGTGACGATCCCCGCCGAGGCGATCGCCAGGCGTTGCCGTGAGCGGCTGAGCTTCCAGCTTTCGCCGGTATCGGTGTAGAGCATCGGCCACAGCACCACGAACGCGATGCCCATGTGCCCGACCCGTAGTCCCAGGCGCGTCGCCACCAGGGCATGCCCCAGCTCATGCAGGGTCTTGGCAACGATCAGCGCCAGGGCAAAGCTGAACAGGCCTTCGGTGGAAAACGATTCGACCACGGCGTGGGTGAAGGTGTCCCACTGCTGCAGGACCAGGATCACGCCCAGCAGACTCAGGCAAAACACCAAGAGCCCGGTGAGCGGGTGAAACAGCCAACCCAGTGCCTTGGCCAGGTGTTTGAGCGGTTGCTGCGGACGCAGCAGCGGGATGCGGAAAAACAGGTAATGGTGCAACCACCAGCGCCAGCTCAACCAGCTGCCTTCCTCGCCCTTGGCCTGAAGCCGCGCCAGTGCGGCAGGGCCTGCCCGCAGCAACTGGTGTTGTTCGAGGAACTGGCGGAAGTCGAGGATCTGCTCGACGTCCGGCTTGAGCGCGGTGCGTTCGCCAATCTGCTGGCTGATCTGGCGTGGCGTCTGGCCCCAACGCAGCAGGCACTCGAATTCCAGCCAGCCGATGCGGTAGAAACGATTGATGACCGTGTCCTGAATCACCCACGCCGGTTCGCCGCTGCTGCCGTGGGCGGCTTCGCTCAGGCGCAGGTCTTCACGCAAGGGCGGCAGGGGCAGGTCGGCAGGGTCGAGCATTTACAGTCCGCTCCATGCCCGCAGCGTCGCCAGCGGTCGGCGCAGCAGGTAATAACCGAGCATCACCCGGCCGCCATACAGCTTGGCGGTGCCGTGCAGGCCCAGGCGCGCATGCTCCGGCGTACCCTCGATACTTGCCAGCAATCGATAGGCGACCACGCCCTCGTCGCTGGGGCGGGCCTGATAGCTGGTTTCGAGGATCTTGCCCTTGAGCGGCGTCAACGGGTAGGCGGTGAGGAACAGGGTGACCTCGGCGCCGGGCTCCAGGGCGATGGCATCGGCCACCGCGAGCTGGATCTGCATGGCCGGCTGGGTGGGATCGGCCACCTGCATGATCCGCTCGCCGGTCACCACCGGTTTGCCCAGCCAATCGTTGGGATCGCTGAACACCGCCACGCCACCTCGGGGCGACAGCACCTGGGTGCGCTTGAGCTGGGCCTGAACCGCGGCCAGTTCCGCCCGGCGTTGCTGCGCGCGACCTTCAAGCAAAGTCAGTTCGTTTTTGCTTTGCGGGTTGTCGAACGCCCGCTGGCTGGCGGACAGCAACTCGGCATCGGCCACCGCCACTTCCTTGCCCAAGACTTCGGCGCGGCTGCGCAGGGTGGTTTCGTCCAGGGAGAACAGCGGCGTGCCGGCTTCCACCGGTTGGTTGGGGCGGACCTTGATCTGCTCGATCACGCCGTCGATGGGCGAACTGATGATCTGCGCCTGGCGCGAGACGATTTCCGTGGGCGCCAGGGCGGTTTGCCGCACCGGCAGCAACAGCAGAGCGCCGAGTACCAACAGCCCCAGCAGTGTTTGTTTGCGGTTGGGATGCCAGCGCCTCAGGCGGCGACGGCGGGTCAGCGCCGCCCAGCAATAACCCCAGGTGTTGACCAGGCCCTTGAGGTGCTGCCACAAAACGGCTGGCGGTTCCTGATCCAGCAGTAGGATCAGCAGGCCCAGATGCTGCCCCTCACGGTCCGTAATCGGAATGCACCACAAGCCCGATGGCCACCATTCGCCCCAGCCTTCGGCGATGTCGGCCGGCGGGGGCGTGCTGTCTTGAGTCAGCCAGACCGGTTCGCCCTCCGGTACCTGGCTGGCCACCCAACGCGAGGCACGTTGCAGCCACACCAGATAGGGCGAGTCTTCACTGGGGCGCGACAGGCCGGAGACGTTCAGCAGTTCCAGCGACGACTCGCGCCGGGAAAACACCAGGGCCTGATGAAACGACAGCAGCGGATACAGATCGTTGGCCATGCTGAAGCTCAGGGCATTGAGCGAGTCGGCGGCCATCGCCTTGTCCCGCAAGGCGTCGAGCTCGAGCAGCAGGTGAGGGTGGGGCAGCGGCTCGTTCATGGTCATGGTTGGGTACTGTTCTGCTGGACCGTGTCCTGAGTGAAGCGCGCCGTGCCGCTCATGCCGGCCATCAGGTCCGGGTATCTGTCGTCGAGTCGCGCTTCCAGCTCGACGGTTTGCGCCACCGCGTCGACCCGCGAATTGATCGCGCTGACATGCGCCGGATACGCCTTGCCGGTCTCGTGGATACTGACCTGCAACGGCAGGCCGGGCTTGAGGGTTTTCAAAAGGTTGGACGGCACGTTCAAGCGCACCTTCAAGGCGCCGTCGCTGACCAGGTCGAACAGTGGCGTACCGGCCGTGACGGTCTGAAACGGTTTGACGTAGACCTTGGCAATGCGCCCGGAAAACGGCGCCAGCACCTGGCAGTAACCGCTCTGGGCCAGCCCCATGGCCCGGGCGCCGTCGGCTTTCTGTACTTCGGTGTTGGCCATGGACACTTCGATATCGCCCACTGCATTGAGCTGGCGCAGCTGTTTCTTCGCCTCCAGGTTCTGTTTGGCCATGGTCAGTTCAGCGGCCGCCACCTTGCTGCGGGCATCGGCTTCATTGCAGTTGAAACGGGCCAGCACCTCGGATTTTTTCACCTGTTCGCCGAACCCGGTCTTGAGCTCCCCGAGGGTGCCGCTCATCTGGCTCGACAGGGTGGTTTCAAGTTCCGCGGCCAGCAACACCCGGATGGCACTGGCGCTTTCAAGCGACGGCGTGTCTTCGGCCTGGACAGGCAGGATCAGACAGTTAAACAACAGGGTACCGGTCAGGACTTCAAGGGCGGTTTTGCGCATTCGGCGTTCCTTGCTGAGTGATGAGCAGGCGCTGTTGTTCCTGTTCATTCAATGTGCGCTGGATTTCCCGGGACAGGGTCTTGATGTCGTGTTTCTCGATTTGATCCGGCAGCACATCCAGCCCTATGGAGTTGTACAACCGCCCCCAGGCGGCCTGGGCACTGGAGAACGCCGCTTCGCGCTGATAACGCGAGAGCAGGTAGCGACCTTCGGAGCGAATCACCTCCAGCTCCGAGCCCAGAGCGCCGGTTTTCGCGGCCTGGGCGTAATCGAGCAGGCTGCGATCCACGCGCAGGCTTTCCTCGGTGAATTCCACTTCCTGACGCGCCAGTTGGTAACGCAGGGTGCCGACCCGTACCTGGGTTAGGATCGCCATGGACAATGCCACCCGTCGGGTATCGTCGGTCTCGCTCTGGGACTGTTGCGCCGCATTGAGTGACGGCAATTGCAGCAGGCGCAGCAGGTTCATCGACACCTGTACCCCGGTGTTCATCCAGTCGCTGTTGTAGAGGTATTTGTTGGAGTCGTAGCGATAGCCGAAGTCCACGCTGACGTTGGGCCACAGTTGCGCCTTGGCGATGTCCAGGTCCTTCTGATTGACCCGCTTGCGGTACCACTCTTCCATGATTTCCGGACGGTGCTCCAGGGACAGCTGTTCAAGCTGGGCCATGCTCTGGCGTACTTCCGGCAGCGGTGGGTCGGCGGTGTCGGCGAGGACCATCTTCGAGCCCGGCGGCAGCGACATCAGCGCCGCAAGTTCGGCCTGGGCGAATTCCAGGTCCTGGCGACGCACGGTCAGCAGGTAGATGGAGTCCAGCAGCGCCCGCTGGTAGGCGAGGATTTCCTGGCGGGGCAGCAGACCGCGTTGCTCGGCTTCCCGCGCCGAGGTCAGGGCGGTGTGGGTGCGCATCAGCAGCTTGTCGACTTCCGGCATCAGTCGCTGTGCGCCAAGGGCACGCCAATAGGCGTTGCGCACATCCTGCAGGACGTTCTGCGCGACTTTGCGGCGGCGTTCCTCGGCCATCAGGATCTGGTCGGATTTCTGCTGGGTGCGGTAATAGGCCACGCCAAAGTCCAGCAGGCTCCAGCTCAAGCCCAGTCCATAGAGTTGGCGATAGCGCTCTTCGGAGGTCGACGGACGCAAGCTGACCTGGCGGTCCTCGATGCCAATGGAGGTACCACCGGAATCGTTGTTTCGCCCGGCATAACCGGCCGATGCCACCAGCCGCGGCAGCATTTCATGGCTGGACACATCGCGCAGGTCCGACGCCAGCGCGCTTTCCATGAGTTTTAGGCGGTAGTCGAGGTTGTATTTCAACGCCCGGGCGGCGGCGTCATAAAAGGTCAGCGGCGTGGTGACCGGTTCCTGCTCGGAATACATGCGCGACTGGTCGGCGAGGATCCGCTGTCGGTTTTCCTCGTCAGTGGAGGGTTTGGGCTCCAGTGACGAGCAGGCGCTGAGCAAAACAGCGGAGGCGAGGGCTGTACTGATAAACCTGGTCGCATGTTTCTGCATGTTCAATCCTTGTGTATTGAGTACTCAGGCTGTTCGGTCAGATCAATTTCCACGGCTGTTCGGGTGCAGGCGCTGGTTGGCGTTGCGTAACTGGGCACTGAAACCCCGAGGTGCCGGACGTGGTTCGTGATTGGGTTCAGGCTGGGCCGGAGCGTGGGTCATGTCTGCCGCGCTGGTGGCAAACAGCGACGGATCACTCAACAGACCGTCGGCGGTCAGGCTGGTACGGCCCTGGCGGCCGAGAATCCACAGCATGTCCAGATCACTTTCGCGCCGGCTATCGCGCACCGCATCGGCGACGAATTGCCCGGGCACCAAGCCCAGGGCGTTGCCCAGTGAATCGCTGGTCAATTCCCCCACGGACGCCAGGCGCAAATTGCTGCCATCGGCGCCCCAGGTCGACAACTCGTTGACCCGCGCGGCGCGCTCGACCACCGGCGTCACGAAGATCGCCGGCTGCGGGTCGGGCAACAGCAGATTGCGGTTCTGGCCGTCTGGATCGCGGGAGAAGAAATGGTCCTCGGCAGGTGCGGGAATGAACGGCGTGGCGATATCCAGGTTGATCACCAGCTCGGCCTGGTCGCTGGCGCCGTTGAGGTCATTGATGGTGTAGGTGAAGACATCCTGCAGCACGAGGCCCAGACCTGCAGCGGCCAGTACCTGCGGATTGCTCTGGTCGATGGTGTAGGTGAAGCTGCCATCGGCGTTGAGCACCAGGGTGCCGTACAGCCCGATGATTGGCTGGCCGATGACGCCAGCCGTGCCGGTACCGGCTTCGGCACCGGTGCGCACCGCCACCACTTGCAGCGGGTCGTTGGCATCCACGTCGCCATCGTTGGGCAACACATTGCCGGTGGCTTGCGGCGCGGGCACCTGATCGCTGGCGGTGACGCTGTCGTTCTGCGCCACCGGGGCATCGTTGGCGCCCTGGATCACTACCGTCAAACGGGCATCGGAGGTGGCACCTGCGGTGTCGGCCATGCGGTAGGTGAAGGTTTCGCTGAGGGTGTCACCGGCCGTGCGCAAGGCCTGGACGGTGGGGTTGCTGTTGTCGATCAGGTAGGTGTAGCTGCCGTCGGCATTGAGGATCAACTGGCCGTAACGCCCGGTCACGACCTGTCCGGCGGTGCCGGCCTGGCCCGTTTCGCTGGTGACCCCCAGTACCTGTTTGGTTTCGCCGTTGGCCGCGCTGTCGACGTCCGTGTCGTTTAGCAGCACATTGCCGGTGCCGTTTCTGCCCGGCGTGCCGTTGGCAACGCCGCCGGCTTCAACGGCGATGGAGGCTTCGTCCTGGGCAACCGGCGTATCGTTGCGACCGTCAATGGTGATCCGCAGCTCCGCCTGGCTGGCGGCGCCGAAGATGTCGACCACGGTGTAGGTGAATACTTCATTCAGGGTCTGGCCGCTCTGGCGCAGGGCCTGCACCACGGCGAGGTTGTTATCGAGGGTGTAGGTGTAGCTGCCGTCGGCATTGATCAACAGGTCGCCATACAACCCGCGCAGTGCCGTGCCCAGGGTGCCGACGGTGCCGATGTCCGTCACGGTGCCGGTGTGGATGCCGATCAGGTGCAGGGCGTCGCTCTCGTTGTCGCGGTCGTTGTCGAGCACGTTACCCGTCGGGTCGATACCTGGCTGGCTGTTGTTGACCCCGCCGGCCTCGACGGCAGTGGCGGTGTCGGTCGCGGGAATCGGCGCGGTGTTGCGGCCGCGGATGATGATGTGGATTTGCGCCAGGTCGTTTTGCCCGCCACGGTCGGTCACCTGATAGGTGAAGCGTTCATTGAGAAACTGGAGCGGTCCCAGGGCCAGCACTGTCGGGTTGTTCGAGTCCAGGTTGTAGGTGTAGTTGCCGTCGGCGCCGATGATCAATTGCCCGAACTGGCCGTTGATCAGCGTGCCATTGGTGTTGTCGGTGCCCGCTGTCACCCCGCTGAGCGCACCGCCTGCCGCTTCGGTGCCGAAACGGATACCGGTGACCTGCAGGCTGTCGCCCTGATCGACATCGGTGTCGTTGGGCAGCACATTACGGGTCGGGTTGACGCCGTTGCCGGAACCGTCGTCGGCGACCGCCACGGCCACATCGTCGGTTGCAACGGGGGCATCCCAGGCGCCGTCGATGCGAATGCTCAACTGGGCAACGTCGGTAGCGCCCACGGTGTCACGCATCCGGTAGGTGAAGGTTTCCACCAGTGAGTCGCCGACCTTCAAGGCCTGTACCGCAGCCAGCGTGTTATTGACCACGTAGCTGTAAGTGCCGTTGGCATTGATGGTCAGGGTGCCGTACAGGCCGGTGAGGGTTTGCGTGACGCCGACCGTGTTGAAGGTGCCGCCCGCCGCTTCCGTGCCGGTGCGAATGTCGGTGACGATCTTGCTGTCGCTGGCATCGACGTCGGTGTCGTTGGTCAGCACGTTGCCGGAAGGGTTGAGCCCCGGCGTGCCGTTGAACGTTCCGCCGGCTTCGATGGCGACCGTGCTGTCGTCGACGGCCACGGGGTTGTCGTTGGCGCCACGGATGGTGATGGTCAGGGTCGCGGTACTGGTGGCGCCGGCAAGGTCGCGGATCTGGTAGGTGAAGGTTTCCGTCAGGGTGTCGGCATTGGTGCGCAGGGACTGTACCTGCAGGTTGTTGTTATCGACCACGTAGGTGTAGTTGCCGTCGGCGCCAAGGGTCAGGGTGCCGAAAGCACCGGCAAAGCCGCTGCCGATGACGCCCACCGATGCACCCTGGCTGACCCTGATGACGCTCAGGACTTCGCCATTGCCGTCGACATCGCTGTCGTTGGCCAGCACGTTGCCGCTGGGGTTGACGCCCGGTGTGGCGTTGTTCAGACCGCCGGCCTCGACGGCCGTATTGACGTCGTTCTGTGCGACTGGTGTGTCGTTGCGGCCTTCGATGGTGATGTTCAAGGTGGCAATGTCGGTGGCGCCGGCGGCGTCGATCACCGTGTAGTTGAACGCGTCGGCCAGGGTGTTTCCGGCGCGCAACGCCTGGACCGCTGCCATCGTGTTGTCCAGGCGATAGCTGTAGCTGCCGTCGGCATTGAGGGTCAGCCAGCCATAGGTGCCGCGCAATTCGCTGCCCAGGGTGCCGGCCGTCCCGGCACTGCCTTCGACGCCGGTACGCACCGAGGCCACGGCGCGGGTTTCGCCGTAGTCATGGGCGGGCAGATCGGCCGGTATCTCGCCACCGTCCACATCCGTGTCGTTGGTCAACACATTGCCGGTGGGGTCGACGCCGGGCTGATTGTTGTTCAGCCCGCCGGCTTCGATGGCCGTGGCGGTGTCATCGCCGGCGACCGGATTGTCGTTCTGGCCGAGGATCAACACGACGATTTCCGCGGTGTCGGTTTCCGGGGTCGGACCGACTTCATCGCTGATGGTGAAGGTGAAACGCTCCAGCAGTAGATCGCTGCCCACCCGCAGGGCTTCGACGTCGGCGTTGGCGTTATTGACCACGTAGGTGTAGCTGCCGTCGGGGAAGATCGTCAGCCGACCATACAAGCCATCGATGCTCGTGCCGCCGGCCAGGACCGCGATCGGTGTGCCGGAACCGCTCTGGATGAAGGTCACCGTCAGCGGATCGCCGTCCGGGTCGGTGGAGTTGACCGTGGCGTCGCCTGACGGATCGCGTCCCGCCGTACCGTTGGCCACGCCACCTTTTTCGATGGCGATGGCCACCACGTTCTGTGCCACGGGCGGATCGTTGACGCCGTGGACCGTGATCACCAGTTGCGCAGTGTCGGTCAGTCCCTTGGTATCCGTGATCCGATAGGTAAAGAACTCGGTCAGGGTCTGCCCCTGTTGCAGCGCCTGGACGTCGGCGTTGGTGCTGTCGACATCGTAGATGAATGAACCATCGGCACCGATGGTCAGGGTGCCGTACAGGCCGACCACCACTGTGCCATTGGCCGAAGTGGTGCCTGTCGCGACGCCACTGAGGATGTCGACCGCCGGGTTGTAGGTGGCTTCGCTCTTGTTGATCACGCCATTGACCAGCAACTGGCTGTTGGGGCGGTCCGCGGCATCGACGTCCTGATCGACGCCGTTGCCGCCGGGCTGGTCGATCGTGCCGGGTCGACTCGGGAACAGAATGACGTTACCGGTGGGGTTGGTTTCCGCGGCGGTGCCGTTGGTAGGCGCGGCTTGCGCCTCGGCCGCGTCGTCGCTGGCCACCGGGTTGTCGTTGGCGCCCTGGACCACGATGCGCAACTGCGCGACGTCATCCAGGCCACCGGCGTCGGTGAGGCGATAGCTGAAGAACTCGATCAACTGGTCCCCGGCGCTCAGGCGCTGCACGGTGACGTTGTTGTTATCGATGACGTAGGTGTAGGTGCCGTCGGGATTGATGGTCAGGGTGCCGTAGAGACCGACGACGCTGGTAGCGCCGGTAACCGGGGTGAAGGCGCCTTGCCCGGCTTCCGCCACCGGGCGCACGGCGGTCACGGTTCTGGTTTCACCGTTGGCGACGCTGTCGACGTCGGTGTCGTTGGTCAGCACGTTACCGCTGGCGTTGCTGCCCGGTGTGCCGTTGAGCACGCCGCCGGCTTCGACCGCGACCCCATTGTCGTCCACGCCCTGGGGCGTGTCGTTGGCGCCCTGGATGGTGACGGTCAGCGTTGCGGAGGAGGTGGCGCCGGCCAGGTCGCCGACCACGTAACTGAAACTGTCGATCAGGGTCTGGCCCGACAGGCGCAGGGCCTGCACCGTCGCATTGTTGTTGTCGACCACGTATTGGTAAGAGCCGTTGCTGCCCACCAGCAACTGGCCGAACTGGCCGTTGATCACCACCACGCCAGAGGCCGGGACGAGGGTGCCGCCGACCGATACCAGGTGCAGCCGGTCGGCGTTGGTGGCGATGTCGACGTCGGTGTCGTTGGTCAGCACGTTGCCAAGCGGATCGATCCCGATCGTGCTGTTGTTGGTGCCGCCGGCTTCGAGCGCGGTGGCGACGTCATTGACCGCGACCGGCGCGTCGTTGACCGGGGCCAGGATGATTTGCAGGGTGTCGGTGTCGGTCAGGGCGTCAGCGGCGGTACCCGGAATGCCATCGCCATTGGCATCGCCGTAGTTGCCCTGGTCGTTGCTGACCACCGTGAGGGTGTCGGTGCCGTTGAAGTCCTGGTTGCCCAGGTAGCGCAGGCTGGCCAGTGCGAGGTTGAGATTGGCCTGCGTACCGCTCAGGGTCAGGGTCGCGGTGTTGGCCCCGGTGACGGTGACGCCGGGGATGGTCGCGCCGAGGAACAGCGTGCCTTTGGTGACGGAGAGGGTGACGGTCAGGTTGCGGTCGTTGACGTTCGGGTCGCGGTCGGCGTCGATGTCGGCGACGCTGATGCCATTGATGTTCAGCACCACGTCTTCCTGGCCGTTCTGGGTGCCGGGGAGGGTGTTGACCGGCGCATCGTTCTGTTCGACGAAGCCGGCATTCGCCGCTTGAGTGTCGGCATCGCCCAGGGTAAGGGTGACCTGTCCGAGGGTGCCGCCATCGCTGTCGACCCGCACACGCAGATCGCCCAAGGGTTGCGGATAGCTGATCAGCCCGGCCGGCACGTCGATACGGAACACACCCAGAGGCAACACGCCGAAGTGGTACTGGCCATTGGCGTCGGTGACGGTGGTGAATTGCAGGTTGTCGGCCGTGGTGCTGAGCAAACCGTCGACGCCGGCCCAGGTCAGGGTCACGGTTTGCCCGGCAAGGCCGGGACCGTCCGGCGTGGCGCTGGCGGTCGGTGATGCGGTGTCATTCCACAAGGTGCCGGTGATCACGCCGAGCCCGGCGTTGTCGCGCAGGATGTACTGGTTCGGCCCCACGGTGCTGCCGGTACGCTCGCCATCCACCGTGCCATCGACGCCGACACTGTTGCCGCCCCAGCTGGTGAAGTCTTCGGGCAGGCTGCTCCAGGTCAGGGTCGCGTTGCTGCTGGCGACGATCGAGGCGTTGGGCAGGGTGACCTGATAGCGCACCTGCACCTGAGCGCCGACGTCCAGTTGATCGAAATTGACGCTGATGCCACCGGTGGTGCTGAAACTCACACCGGCTGGCAGGTTGCCCGGTCCGAAGGTGACGCCGTTGATGCTGACGCTGACCAGCGTGTAGTTGGTGCCGCCCGTGAAGCTGTCAGTGATTTGCGCATCGAAGGCCGGCAGGCCGCCGTTCTGGGTGAAGCTCAGTTGCACGGTGGCGTTGCCCGTGGTGCCGCCGGGGTTGGGGTCGAAGGCGACGATGGTCTTGTCCAGGCCACTGAAGCTCGGCTCGACAATGCGTTCGAAAATCGTAGTGCTTTGGGCACGGCCTGCGCCGTTGACGATTTCCAGGGCCGAAACACCCAGCTGTGCGCCGCTGATATTGGTCGCCACGTTGGTCACGCGCACGTTGAACTCGAGGGAAATGCCTTCTAGGTCGTCGTCGGTGCCATTGCCGTTGACCACATTGCCCATGTCGAAGGTCACGGTCTGGCTGCCATCGGCGTTGGTCACGATGGTCAGGCGACTCGGATCGAATATGCCCTGGGGTGCCAGGCCCGACAGATCGGGGGTGATCGGCAAGGCTTGGGGGCTGTTTTCGTTGCCGTCCACGTCCAGGGTGCCGCCGACGATCAGGTTGGCGTCGCTGACCAACCCGCCATTGGAGATGAAGGCGATGCGCAGTGCATTGACCAGCGCATCCGGAGAGATGAACTCCAGCCCGTTGGCCAGGGTGATCTGGATCTGATAGTTGGGGTTGTTACCCTGCGGCACCAGTACCACCACGCGATAGCGGATCACTTCGCCGACGGTCACCTGTTCGGTTGGCGCGGTGGTCGGGGCAGGGGCGGCGGTATCCGGCAAGCCACCGACCCGGGAGACCTGGATGGCCTGGGCAACCGGTATCACCAGGGTGGAGAAATTGCGGTAATCGTTGAGCGTGCCGCCATTGAGTTGACCATCGACGCCGGTACGCTCGCCGGCTTGCGGGCCATCCAGGCTGGTCCATTGCACGGTCGCCACGTTGGCGAAGTTGGACTGCGAGGCCGCGGTGGCATTCACCACGCCGGTAATGCTCAGGACGATGCTGCCGCCCTTGGCGATATCGATGTTGGCCCCGTTGACGGTGCGCAACTGGCCGCCCACCAGTTCGAAATCCACGCCGCCGTTGTTGGTGGCGCCGTTCTGATAGAGCACACCCACCAGGGTCAGGCCGTTGAGCTGGGTCGGCAGGTTGTCGAGAAAACTGATGTCGAAGGCATTGAAGTCGCTGCTGGCATTACCGTTGCGGATGGTGATGGTGAAACTGACGGTATCGCCTTCGTCATAGCCGCCAAGGCCTGCGGTGGAGGTCAGGACCTGGGTCACCTGCAAGGTGGGCTCGCGCACGGTGACCGTGGGCTGGCCACTGCTGAGCGCCACGGTGCGATCCACCGCCACGTTGCCGTTGGGGGTGTCGCTGTCCGGATCGCTGAACACCAGTTGTGCGTTGTTCTGCAGGGAGATGTTGGCCTGGTTGCCGATGACGTTGTTGGCCACCAGTTGCAGGCGAATCACGAAGGTGTTGTTGCCGGTCTGGTTGTCCGCCGAGACGCTGGACACGCTGAAGGTCCAGCGCGCGTCCACGCCATCGCCTCCCACGGTTCCACCAATGCCCGTAAAACCGCTGATGACCACACTGCCGGCGAAGTCGGCGCCCAGTGCGCCGCTGCCGGCGCGGGTGGTGATGATCTGGTAGCCGAGACCGCCATTGAACGTGGTGTCCAGGCGCATGCCGGGGGGAATCAGGTCGTCGATGCGCAGGGTCTGGGTGGTGCCTTCCGGCAGGGTGACCACGATGTCGTAGCGCATGCTTTCGCCGACCACCAGATCACTGCCGTTGGTGTGGGTGGCGCTGGAGTCGCCGTTGTCCAGGGTGCCATCGGCGAAGACCTTGGTGATCACCGGGGCCGCGACTTGTTGATTGGCAAGATCAGTGAGGTCGACCGGGGTGAAGTCGGTGCCGCCGTTGACGCTGGCGTAATTGCTCAGGGTGGCGGTGGATTGCAGGGTGCGGCTGGCCTCGATGGTGCTGCTGACCAGCACGTCATAGCTGATCACCACCAGATTGGCGCCGCTGGTGTCCGCCACCGTGCCGCTGCGTCCGGCGAGCAGTGTCGCTTGCCCGCCGGCATCGAGGAAGGTGATCTGGTTGCCGGTCACGCTGTAGTCGGTGCCCAATACCAGCAACGTGCCGTCGCCCCGGTAAATCTGCAGATTGGCCGCCGCCAGGCTGCCGCCGACGAAACTCAGGCCGGTCGGCAGGGTGATGCTGGTGGTGACATCGTAGGCGCCACCGCCACCGCTGTTTTCGATGGCCGTCACCAGCCGAAGGCTGTCACCACCGTCGATATTGACGATATTGCCGTCCACCGCCGCAAGGTCGGTCACGCTGCCATTGAACGGCACGCCGGTACTGCCCGGCGGGTTCCAGCTGCCGGTGGTGTTGCTCACCGTGCCGTTGGAGCCGGATACCACGCCGTGCTTGATGTTCAGCACCGGCTCGGCCACGGAAACGATGGCGACCACGTCGGAGGAAATCAGCGTGCGGTCGGTGAGGGTGGTCTGTTGGCTGGATTGGACCAGCACATCCAGTGAACGCTGATCGGCAAAGGGTTGATCGCCGACCCTGAGGGTAAAACGAATGACGATGCGACTGCCGGTGGTGTCGGCCGTGACGAAGCTGCCGAAATCGAACACCACCGAGTTGCCGCCTGCGCTGGTCACGCTGACCACGGCGCCGGCATTGGTGTTTCCAGGGCCAAGTTCCCACTGCCCGACATCGCTGCCCGAGCCCCAGGTGACGCCTGTCACATCGAACAATGGCAGTGGCAGGTAGGCCGTGAGCTTGAACTGTTCGTAGTCGCCGGTGACCAGGTCGTAGCTGAGTTCGAAGGTCACTTCATCGCCGGGGCGCAACTCACCATTGCTTGGCGGTGTGCCGTTGTTGACCTCGACCAGGCTGATGTCGACGTTGCTGGTGGGGATCTCGCTGGTGGTGGCCGAGTTATCGGTTTCGCTCTCGCCCGTGAGGTTGAGAATATCCAGCAGCAAGGTGCCGTCGACCACGGCACTGTTGCCCAGTTCGTCGCCTTCGTTGATTTCCGGATGCGGATTGCCCGAGGGCGGCTTGTAGGTCTGGCCGACGATCGCCGAATAGCTGAGCACCGCCAGCACTGCGCCTTCGACGGTGTCATCGAACGCCAGGTCGCCATTGAGCCAGCCACGAATATTGGAAAAGGCATTGCGCAGCGACTGGGCGATATCGAACGCCATCGACGTGCTGCCGTCGGCGTTGGTGACCACGGTCGTGACCAGGGCAATGGTCTGGGGCACGCCGTTGATGGTGACCGTCAGGGTTGGCGTCCCGGTCAGCGTCTGGCCGTCGCTGAGCTGGTCGCGCACGAACAACTGGCCTTCGTTGAAGAAATCCTTGCCGAAGGCGAAGTAGTCGGAGATGGCAATGTTCAGGTTGTATTGCAGGGTATCGCCGGGGGTGATGCCGGCATGGCCAATGTCGGTCTGCAGGGTCGCGGTCTTGAGCAGCGTGATGGATTTGGCGATGAATTGCGTACTCACTCCCGTGCCGCTGAAATCGATGGTTGTGTTGGGCGCCGTGAGGTCTCGCGGGTCCAGCGGAACCCACTGGCCAGATGCCGTCGGCGCGCCGAGGGTGATGGTTACCGCGTCGCCGGTCGTCGGATTGATGATCGGCAGGCCATTGGCATCGACTTCGGGAACGTAGAACGCCACCACGGTATCGGTCTTGCCGGTGAGGCTGGCGTATTCGACGGTGAAGGAACTGATGAACACGTTATCGGCGGCGATCAACACCGCGATTTGCGCCGGGTTCGTTACCACGGTGCCATCGTGCAGGGTGATGGAGGTCAAGCGACCGCCGGCGCCGGGTGTGATCGCGGTGACCTGGATGTTGTCCGGCAATGGCTGGGTCACGACCACATTGGTCAGCGTCTGCCCCGGTGCCGGTGTGGCGGAGAGGGTGAGGGTGCGCCCGTAGTTGGGACCGGTGGCGGTTTCACCTTCAGGGGTGTTCAGGGTCTCAGTGACGGTAATGACCGTGGGGTGCACCACGAACGCTGCCGAACCGACCTCGATCAGGCTGGGGTCGTTGGTCGGGTTGTCCAGGGCATCGTTGCCGAACTGGAAGCCGCCGCTGGCGCGGATGGTCAGGTCGGGGCTGCCGTCGGAAAAACTGGTGTCGGCCAGATTGCTCAGGCTGGCGGTGACCACCACCGGGATGACCGGTTGCTGATTGGTGACGCTGGCGAACGGCAACTCAATCACCACCAGCCGGTCGCCGGCACGCAGGCCGTAGGTCGCTGCGTTGATGATCAGGAAATTGCCGTTGGCGTCTTTGGCCAGTGGGTGAGTGGCGTTGCCATTGGCGTCGAAGGTGACGACGTGGCTGATCAGGTTATTGCCCAGATAAGTGGCGGAGATGAAGCTCACGCCGTCGTCGCCGTCCTTGCCGGTGGCGGGCAACCCCAGGTTGATGAACGGCGCGAAGCCCGCCTGAGTCGAGGTATTGCTGAAGTTGACTGTGAAGGTGAAGCGATCACCGAGCAGCACGTCGCTGCCAGTGGCGGGCAAGTTCACGGTGGGCGCCGCGTCCGCAAGCAGCCCGTCGAAACTGGCCATGGCCGCGCTGCTGATGGCGATGCTTTTATCGATATCGCCGACCCGGGTTTCCAGTGTCCAGTCGCCGCCAGCCTTGGTGTTGCCGGTGTCATTGCTGGAGGCCGCCACATCGGCGCCGGTCCAGCGCGCCAGTTCGGTCACCAGTGTCTTGCCGGCGGCGCCTGCGCCTACATCGCAACCGTAGAGCTGGATATCCGCGCCCTGGGTCAGACTGTTGCGCCACTGTTCGAGAGTCTGGCCGAGCTGGCCGATGTTGTCCGCCGTAATGGTGCGATTGCCGAGGGTGAATTGCCCGGCGGCCCCGTGGGACATGACCTGGATCGAATCCACTTTGCCCAGTTGCGCCAGCGCCGCGGAAATGGCTGCCAGGCCGTCTTCACCGGCGTTGACCACGATGGCCGTGACATTGCCGGGCAACTGCGCGAGCAGTTGATCGCGGTTCTCGATACGGCTGTCGAGCACCAGCAGGCTGCGGGCCGCCGATGGCGCCTGTTCGGTGGGTGCATGGCCTTCGGTCGGCGTCGCATGGGGGACGGCGGGCTCGACAGGGGCAGGGGTGCTGCCGGCGGGATCGTTCTGATGCTGGTCAGCGGCCGCGGAGGCTGCGGCGCCGTCGAAGAGAATCCTGGGTTCCAGGGCAAGCGCCTGCCGCTGCGGACGCAAATGTGAGCCGGAAAATATCCTCTTTGACTCTTGCATAGTGAGGCCCTCGAACTACGCGGTAATGCAATCCATTGACGGCCCACTATTGGGGGCAAATTAAGCATAGGACTTTTCTGAAGGATTACCATTTACTGCAACACGCTGGATCCAGCCTTGTGCCGGCGCCTAGAAAAACGCCAGGGTCATGTTGACCGCAACGCCGTTGCCTTCAGGGCGATTCTTGGTGTCGAACTCCGGCACCCAGCGCAGGCTGAGGTTGGCCTGGGCGTCGGCGAACTTGCCGGTCCAGCCAATGATCGGGCCGGCGCCCACGGAGCGACCGCGAAAACTGCTGGGGGCGCCGGAGCCCGTGTCATCGCTGATCTGCTGGATGTAGCCGGCCGCCATCCCGGCGGCCCAGCCATTGCCGAAACCGTGGGTCCAGATCGCGTCGAGGGTGAAGATGTCGCCATTCTGGTAATCGGTGTCGTCGTTCTCGGTGTAGAACTCAAGTCCGCTGGACAGGGTGAATTCGCCACCCTTGCCGTCAAGGTGGGTGAAGGCCACGGTGGGCATGAAGGTGTAGGTGTTCTGCCCGGGATTGGCCAGGCGATCGACGTTGTAGGCGCCGGTCGGCACGTAGATCGGCAGGGAAAAGGAGATGTGATTGACCGCGTCGAAGTGGTAACCGGCGGCGATCGGCGTGACCAGCATGTCGGCGAACTGGGTGCCGCTGTCACTGGTGCCCAGCGTGCGGCCACGGGGGCCGGTGATGCTGGCGCTGACGTCGGTGTATTGCACCGGCACGCCGACGGCCGAGGCGTAGTTCCAGCGACCTTTGCCGGTGTCCCAGACATGGGTGAAGTTGGCGATGGTGTAGGACACCTTCATGTCCAGCCCGGTACTCACGGCACCGCCAATGGGCACCTGGGTGCTGCCCTTGAGGTCGCCGTCGTACCAGATGCTGCTCAGGGACATCACCCATCCCGGTTCGGGTGGCACGATGCCGGCATTGGAGAAGACCTGTTGCCCGGTAATCGGCCGGCCGACGCCGCCTTCAGCCGCCAGCGTGTATGGACAGCTTGCGATCAGGCACAGCGCCAGCATCGGGCGTACTACGAAGGGCTTGATCATGAACGGCTCCGCGGGTGATTGGAGTGGTGTAACCGGTTGTCTGTGGGCTGATCTGGGCGCCGACGCCGCAACTGACGAACATGGTCATCAGGCCGAAACCGGCGGTACGAATGGCTATGTGCATGGCCAGTGCCTCACTTTCCAGACGTGGTGGTGTGCCCCGCGAACGGCGTGGAGGCTCGTTTGGGCGGCGCCTCTTCGAACGGAGCACGGCCGCGGTTGCGTAGTCCCGTGAGGCTTGTAGGACATGTCTCTTGAAGCTAGCAGCTAAAGGAGGGGTAGCCAGTCGGAGGGGGTTAATTCTTTGTTTTGGTATCACGCGTTCACTGTAGGAGCCGAGCTTGCTCGCGATGGAGGCCCAGGCACCGCTGGCATTCAGACAGCCCGCGTTATCGTTGGCCTCCATCGCGAGCAAGCTCGGCTCCTACAGGTGTAGGGGGGGCTCAGCAATTACGGCTTTGCCCGAACGCCCGCTCTTCCTGCTCACGCAACTCCGGCGTCAGTTCTTCGCCAAAATCCTCCATCTCGAACACCTGGCGAATCTCGATCTCAGGCTCAGTCCCGGGCATCGGGTTAGGGCAGCGTTTGACCCATTCAATGGCTTCTTCCTTCGATTTGACCTGCCACAACCAGAAACCGGCGATCAGTTCCTTGGTTTCGGCGAAGGGGCCGTCGATCACCGTGCGTTTGTCGCCGGAAAAGCGCACGCGGGCGCCCTTGCTGCTCGGATGCAGGCCTTCGCCGGCCAGGAGGATGCCGGCCTTGGCCAGTTCTTCGTTGTAGTTGCCCATGGCAGTGAGCAGTTCGGTGCTGGGCATGATGCCGGCTTCGGAATCCTGGCTGGCCTTGATAATGATCATGAAGCGCATGGTGATGTCTCCGCTGGATTTGGATGATTCACTTATAGTCGAACGAGCATCTGCACAATCGACAGCGGTGCCACACAAATCACAGATTCTTTCGTCGATCAGAAAACGTATGAACATCGAGCTCCTGTGGGAGCGGGCTTGCCCGCGAAGAGGCCGGCACATTCAACGTTGATGTCGACCCATCTGACGCCTTCGCGGGCAAGCCCGCTCCCACAGTTGACCGCGTTCCCCCGTGGTACAACGTATGAAAAAATCACGATTTGTATCCGGGGTAGGTCGCCAGCCGATTTCGTGGTTAACTTCCGCCTCTTCACGACTCTCTACATCAACGTTCAGAAGGACTCCGTTCATGGCTCAAGTGACTCTCAAAGGCAACCCGGTTCAAGTCAACGGCCAGCTGCCACAAGCCGGTTCCAAGGCGCCAGCCTTTTCCCTGGTTGCCGGCAATCTGTCCGACGTCACCCTGAAAGACTTTGCCGGCAAGCGCAAAGTGCTGAACATCTTCCCAAGCGTCGACACCCCGACCTGCGCCACTTCGGTACGCAAGTTCAACGCCCAGGCCAATGACATCGCCAACACCGTGGTGCTGTGCATTTCCGCCGATCTGCCATTCGCCCAGGCCCGTTTCTGCGGCGCCGAAGGCCTGGAAAACGTGCAGAACCTGTCGACCCTGCGCGGTGCCGAGTTCATCCAGAACTACGGCGTGGCCATTGCCGACGGCCCGCTCAAAGGCCTGACCGCCCGTGCCGTGGTAGTTCTGGACGAGAACGACAACGTGCTGCACAGCGAACTGGTCAAGGAAATCGCTGAAGAACCGAACTACGAAGCAGCACTCGCTGTTCTGAAGTAACTGCGCATTACAATTGTTAACGGCCTGGCCCTGTCCAGGCCGTTTTCATTTGTGCTTCAGTGTCTTACACAAATCTCTTGTTACGTAAGCCAAAGGTAAATTGCCGGTAAAGGCGCTTTGCTTACCAGCCGTCAGTGCTTATCGTTCAGCCTTATGTAACAGAAGCCCACGCGCCCAATGGTTGATCTCTCAATGCAATCCTCCGCTTCCCGTAGTCCCCGTCGCTGGCTGTTCGGCCTGCTTGTCCTGTTGGTCATCGCCGCCCTGTGCTGGAAATTCTGGCCTGGCGGTGCTGCGCCGAAAGAAGGGGCACAGCCAAAGGCCACGGCAGGGCATACGGGCAGGGCAGGCGGGATGCGTCCGGGGTTCGGTGGCGCTTCCGGACCGGTTCCGGTGCGAGTGGCCCCGGCGGTCAAGGGCGATTTCCCGCTGTATTACAAGGCGCTGGGCACCGTCACTGCGCTGAACACCATCAATGTGCGCAGCCGCGTCGGTGGCGAGTTGGTCAAGATCTATTTCGAGGAAGGGCAGATGGTGAAAGCTGGCGATCTGCTGGCCGAAATCGACCCGCGCCCGTACCATAACGCCTTGCTCCAGGCCGAAGGCACCTTGTTGCAGAACCAGGCGCAGTTGAAGAACGCCCAGGTGGATGTCGAGCGTTACACCGGCCTCTACAAGGAAGACAGCATCGCCAAGCAGACCCTGGACACCGCGGTCGCGCTGGTCGGCCAGTTCCAGGGCACGGTCAAGACCAATCAGGCGGCGGTCAACGACGCCAAGCTCAATCTGGAATTCACCAAGATCCGCGCGCCGATTGCCGGACGCGTGGGCCTGCGTCAGCTCGATGTCGGCAACCTTGTAGCCGCCAACGACACCACGGCGCTGGCGATCATCACCCAGACCCAGCCGATCAGCGTCGCCTTCACCCTCCCGGAAAACAGCCTCGACACCGTGCTCGCCCGCTATCGCAGCGGCGCCAAGCTGCCGGCCGAAGCCTGGGATCGCGGCGACACCAAGCTGCAGGCCACCGGCGTATTGCAGAGCCTGGACAACCAGATCGACGTCACCACCGGCACCCTGAAATTCAAAGCCCGCTACGACAATCGCGACCAGTCGTTGTTCCCCAACCAGTTCGTCAACGTGCGCCTGCTGGCCGACACCCTGAAAGACGTGATCCTGGCACCATCCGCCGCGATCCAGTTCGGCACCAACGGCACCTTCGTCTATGCCCTGGACGGCGACAAGAAGGTCAAGATCCGTCAGTTGAAAATCGGTGCCAGTGACGGTCAGAACACCGTGGTCACCGAAGGTCTGGTGGCCGGTGATCGCGTGGTACTGGAAGGTACCGACCGTCTGAAGGACGGCAGCGAGGTTGAAGTGGTCAACGATCCACAGCAGGTGCCGACCAATCCGGCCGGCCATCTGCAGGGCAAATCGGCGGCGAGCACCACTGAACAAGCACCTGCCGACAAGGCGAAAAAGGGCGGCGCATGAATCTCTCGCGGCTGTTCATCCTTCGCCCGGTAGCGACCACCCTGAGCATGCTGGCCATCGTTCTGGCCGGCGTGATCGCCTATCGCCTGCTGCCGGTGTCGGCATTGCCCCAGGTCGACTACCCGACCATTCGCGTGATGACCCTTTATCCCGGCGCCAGCCCGGACGTCATGACCAGCGCTGTCACCGCGCCTCTGGAACGCCAGTTCGGCCAGATGCCCGGCCTGACCCAGATGGCCTCGACCAGCTCTGGCGGCGCCTCGGTGCTGACCCTGCGTTTCAGCCTCGATATCAATATGGACGTCGCCGAGCAGCAGGTGCAGGCCGCGATCAACGCCGCCACCAACCTGTTGCCCAAGGACCTGCCGGCGCCGCCGGTGTACAACAAGGTCAACCCGGCCGACACGCCGGTGCTGACCCTGGCCATCACCTCCAAGACCATGCTGTTGCCCAAGCTCAACGATCTGGTCGACACCCGCATGGCGCAGAAAATCGCCCAGATCAGCGGCGTCGGCATGGTCAGCATTGCCGGCGGCCAGCGTCAGGCGGTGCGGATCAAGGTCAATCCCGAGGCCCTGGCGGCCAACGGCCTGAACCTGTCGGACGTGCGCACCCTCATCGGTGCCTCCAACGTCAACCAGCCCAAGGGCAACTTCGACGGCCCGACCCGGGTGTCGATGCTCGACGCCAACGACCAGCTGACTTCGCCCGCGGACTACGCCAACCTGATCCTCGCCTATGCCAACGGCGCGCCGTTGCGCCTCAAGGACGTGGCCGAGATTGTCGATGGTGCGGAAAACGAACGTCTGGCGGCCTGGGCCAATGAAAACCAGGCGGTGTTGCTGAACATTCAGCGCCAGCCGGGGGCCAACGTCATCGAGGTAGTGGACCGGATCAAGGCCTTGTTGCCGAGCATCACCGACAACCTGCCGGCCGGCCTTGACGTGGTGGTGCTGACCGACCGCACCCAGACCATCCGCGCCTCGGTCAAGGACGTGCAACACGAACTGCTGATCGCCATCGCCCTGGTGGTGATGGTCACCTTCCTGTTCCTGCGTCGGGCCAGTGCCACCATCATTCCGTCGGTGGCCGTGCCGCTGTCGCTGATCGGCACCTTCGGCGTGATGTACCTCGCCGGTTTCTCGGTCAACAACCTGACCCTGATGGCCCTGACCATCGCCACCGGTTTCGTGGTGGACGATGCCATCGTGATGCTGGAGAACATTTCCCGCTTCATCGAAGAGGGCGACAGCCCCTTGAATGCAGCGCTCAAGGGCGCCAAGCAGATCGGGTTCACCCTGATTTCCCTGACCCTGTCGCTGATCGCGGTACTGATTCCGCTGCTGTTCATGGCCGACGTAGTAGGGCGCCTGTTCCGCGAGTTCGCCATCACCCTGGCGGTGGCGATCCTGATTTCCCTCGTCGTCTCTTTGACCCTCACGCCGATGATGTGCGCGCGGCTGCTCAAGCGTGAACCGAAGGAAGACGAGCAGGGCCGCTTCTACCGTGCCAGCGGCGCCTTCATCGACTGGATGATTGCCGCCTACGGCCGCAAATTGCAGTGGGTGCTCAAGCACCAGCCGCTGACCCTGCTGGTGGCTGTTGGTACCCTCGCGCTGACGGTGTTCCTGTATATGGCGGTGCCCAAGGGCTTCTTCCCGGTGCAGGACACCGGGGTGATCCAGGGCATTTCCGAGGCGCCGCAGTCGATTTCCTTCGCCGCCATGAGCGAGCGTCAGCAGGAACTGGCCAAGGTGATCCTGGCGGACCCTGCGGTCGAGAGCCTGTCGTCCTACATCGGTGTCGACGGTGACAACTCGACGCTCAACAGCGGCCGCCTGTTGATCAACCTCAAGTCCCACAGCGATCGCGACCTGAGCGCCAATCAGGTGATTGCCCGCCTGCAACCGGAACTGGACAAACTGGTGGGTATCCGTCTGTTCATGCAGCCGGTGCAGGACCTGACCATCGAGGACCGGGTCAGCCGCACGCAATACCAGTTCAGCATGTCGTCGCCGGATTCCGAGCTGCTCAGCCTGTGGAGCGGCCGTCTGGTCGAAGCCCTGGCCGAGCGCCCGGAGCTGACCGACGTTGCCAGCGATTTGCAGGACAAGGGCCTGCAGGTCTACCTGGTGATCGACCGTGATGCCGCCTCGCGGGTCGGGGTGTCGGTGTCGAACATCACCGACGCGCTGTACGACGCGTTCGGCCAGCGGCAGATTTCCACCATCTACACCCAGGCCAGCCAGTACCGCGTGGTGCTGCAATCGCAGTCCGGCGAGAAGATCGGCCCGCAGGCGCTGGACCAGATCCACGTCAAGACCACCGACGGCGGTCAGGTGCGCCTGTCCAGCCTGGCGCATATCGAAGAACGTCAGGCGCAACTGGCCATCACCCACATCGGCCAGTTCCCGGCGGTGATGATGTCCTTCAACCTCGCTCCCGGCGTGGCGCTGGGGCATGCGGTCGAGATCATTGAGCAGGTGCAGAAGGACATCGGCATGCCGATCGGCGTGCAGACCCAGTTCCAGGGCGCCGCCGAGGCCTTCCAGGCGTCGCTGTCGAGTACCTTGCTGCTGATTCTGGCGGCAGTCGTCACCATGTACATCGTGCTGGGCGTGCTGTACGAGAGCTACATCCACCCGATCACCATTCTCTCCACCTTGCCCTCGGCGGCGGTCGGCGCCTTGCTGGCGTTGATCCTCAGCGGCAATGACCTGGGCATGATCGCCATCATCGGCATCATCCTGCTGATCGGTATCGTGAAGAAGAACGCGATCATGATGATCGACTTCGCCCTCGACGCCGAGCGCAACCAGGGCATGGACCCGCAGACCGCGATCTATCAGGCGGCCTTGCTGCGCTTCCGGCCGATCCTGATGACAACACTGGCCGCCTTGTTCGGCGCGGTGCCGCTGATGCTGGCCACCGGGTCCGGCGCGGAACTGCGTCAACCGCTGGGTCTGGTGATGGTTGGCGGGTTGTTGCTGAGCCAGATCCTGACCCTGTTCACCACGCCGGTGATCTACCTGTATTTCGATCGGTTGGGACGCCGCTTCGGCAAGCCTGAGCGCAAAGAGGTGGTGGTATGACGGCGCGCTACAAGGTTCAAGCTTCAAGCCGCCAGTCAAAACCTGCGCGATCCCTGCTTTTTTCTTGCAGCTGGCAGCTTGCAGCCAGTGGTTGCCACCTATGAATCTCTCGGCTCCTTTCATCAAACGCCCTGTGGCAACCATGCTGCTTTCATTGGCAATCATGCTGCTGGGTGGCGTGAGCTTCGGCCTGTTGCCGGTGTCGCCGCTACCGCAAATGGACTTCCCGGTGATCGTGGTCCAGGCCAGCCTGCCCGGCGCCAGCCCGGAAGTGATGGCCTCCACCGTGGCCACGCCGCTGGAGCGCTCCTTCGGCGCCATCGCCGGGGTCAACACCATGAGCAGCCGATCGAGCCAGGGCTCGACCCGGGTGATCCTGCAATTCGACCTCGATCGCGACATCAACGGCGCCGCCCGGGAAGTGCAGGCGGCGATCAATGCCTCACGCAACCTGTTGCCCAGCGGTATGCGCAGCATGCCGACCTACAAGAAGGTCAACCCGTCCCAGGCACCGATCATGGTGCTGTCGCTGACCTCCGATGTACTGGAAAAGGGCCAGCTGTATGACCTGGCCTCGACCATTCTGTCCCAGAGCCTGTCCCAGGTGCAGGGCGTCGGCGAAGTGCAAATCGGCGGCAGCTCCCTGCCGGCCGTGCGTATCGAGCTCGAACCCCAGGCGCTGAACCAGTACGGCGTGGCCCTGGATGACGTGCGCAACACCATCGCCAACGCGAACGTGCGCCGGCCCAAGGGTTCGGTGGAGGGCGATCAGCGGCTGTGGCAGGTACAGGCCAACGATCAGCTGGAAAAAGCCAAGGATTACGAATCGCTGATCATCCATTACGCCGATGGTGCGGCCCTGCGCCTGAAGGATGTGGCCAAGGTCAGCGATGGCGTCGAGGACCGTTACAACAGCGGTTTCTTCAATGATGACTCGGCGGTGTTGCTGGTGATCAACCGCCAGGCCGGCGCCAACATCATCGAGACGGTCAATGAGATCAAGGCCCAGCTTCCGGCGTTGCAGGCGGTATTGCCGGCCAGCGTCAAGCTGAACCTGGCCATGGACCGCTCGCCGGTGATCAAGGCCACCCTGCACGAAGCGGAAATGACACTGCTGATCGCCGTGGCGCTGGTGATCCTGGTGGTGTTCCTGTTTCTGGGTAACTTCCGCGCCTCGCTGATCCCGACGCTGGCGGTGCCGGTGTCGCTGGTGGGCACCTTTGCCGTGATGTACCTCTACGGCTTCTCCCTGAACAACCTGTCGCTGATGGCGCTGATTCTCGCCACGGGCCTGGTGGTGGACGACGCCATCGTGGTGCTGGAGAACATTTCCCGGCATATCGACGAAGGCGTCAAACCGATGAAGGCCGCCTATCTCGGCGCCCAGGAAGTCGGTTTCACCTTGCTGTCGATGAACGTGTCGCTGGTGGCGGTGTTCCTGTCGATCCTGTTCATGGGCGGCATCATCGAGAGCCTGTTCCGCGAGTTCTCCATCACCCTGGCCGCGGCGATCGTGGTTTCACTGCTGGTGTCGCTGACCCTGACGCCGATGCTCTGCGCACGCTGGCTCAAGCCCCACACGCCGGGCCAGGAAAACCGCCTGCAACGCTGGAGTGCGCGGGCCAACGAATGGATGGTCGCCAAGTACGCCACCAGCCTCGATTGGGTGTTGCGTCATCGCCGCCTGACGCTGCTCAGCCTGTTCATCACCGTCGGCGTCAACGTTGCCCTGTACGTGGTGGTGCCGAAAACCTTCCTGCCGCAGCAGGACACCGGCCAGTTGATCGGTTTCGTACGCGGCGACGACGGCCTGTCGTTCAGCGTGATGCAGCCGAAAATGGAAATCTTCCGCCGTGCCGTGCTCAAGGACGACGCGGTGCAAAGCGTGGCCGGCTTCATCGGTGGCACCAACGGCACCAATAACGCCTTCATGCTGGTGCGCCTGAAACCGATCAAGGAGCGCAATATTTCCGCGCAGAAGGTCATCGAGCGCCTGCGCAAGGAAATGCCCAAGGTCGCCGGTGCGCAGTTGATGCTGATGGCCGACCAGGACCTGCAGTTCGGCGGCGGCCGTGAGCAGACCACTTCGCAGTATTCCTACATCCTGCAAAGCGGCGACCTGGGTGCCTTGCGCGAGTGGTATCCGAAAGTGGTGACCGCGCTCAAGGCCCTGCCGGAGTTGACGGCGATTGACGCCCGGGAAGGCCGTGGTGCCCAGCAGGTGACGCTGATCGTCGATCGCGACCAGGCCAAGCGCCTGGGGATCGACATGGACATGGTCACGGCGGTGCTGAACAACGCCTACAGCCAGCGGCAGATTTCCACCATCTATGACAGCCTCAACCAGTATCAGGTGGTCATGGAGGTCAACCAGAAATACGCCCAGGACCCGATCACCCTCAATCAGGTGCAGGTGATCACCGCTGATGGCGCGCGGGTGCCGCTGTCGACCATCGCCCATTACGAAAACAGCCTGGAAGACGACCGGGTCAGCCACGAAGGCCAGTTCGCCTCGGAAAGCATTTCCTTCGACATGGCCGAAGGGGTGACGGTGGAGCAGGGCAGTGCCGCCATCGAGCGGGCGATCGCCTCGGTCGGCCTGCCGGAAGACGTGATCGCGAAAATGGCCGGCACCGCCGATGCCTTCGCCGCGACCCAGAAGAGCCAGCCGTTCATGATCCTCGGCGCGCTGGTGGCGGTGTATCTGGTGCTTGGCGTGCTGTATGAAAGCTACATCCATCCGCTGACCATTCTCTCGACCCTGCCGTCGGCGGGTGTCGGTGCGTTGCTGTCGATCTATGCCCTGGGCGGCGAGTTCAGCCTGATTTCGCTATTGGGGCTGTTCCTGCTGATCGGCGTGGTGAAGAAAAACGCCATCCTGATGATCGACCTGGCCCTGCAACTGGAACGCCAGCAGGGCATGGAACCGCTGGAATCAATCCGCAATGCCTGCCTGCAACGCCTGCGACCGATCCTGATGACCACCCTGGCGGCCATTCTCGGTGCCTTGCCGTTGCTGCTCAGCCGTGCCGAAGGCGCCGAAATGCGCCAGCCGCTGGGCCTGACCATCATCGGCGGGCTGATCTTCAGCCAGGTGCTGACCCTCTACACCACCCCGGTGGTTTACCTCTATCTCGACAAGCTGCGCCATCGCTTCAACCGCTGGCGTGGCGTGCGTACCGATGCTGCTCTGGAAACTCCGCTATGAATGACCGTTCGCTGTTCAACCTGGCCACACCGATCATCACTGCCCGAGGTTCGCGGCTGCTGAGCCTATCGTTGTGCGTGGCGATGCTCAGTGCCTGCGCCGTCGGCCCGGACTACCAGCGCCCGCAAACCGCCGAGCCCGCGCAGTACAAGGAAGCGCAGGGCTGGCGTCAGGCCAATCCGAGCGATGCCCTGGCCCGTGGCGCCTGGTGGGAGCTGTATGGCGACCAGCAGCTCAATGGCCTGATCGACAAGCTCAACAGCTCCAACCAGACCGTGGCCCAGTCCGAAGCCCAGTACCGTCAGGCCCAGGCCTTGGTGCGCAGCGCTCGCGGTGCGTTTTTCCCGACCGTGGACCTGACCGCCGGGAAAACCCGTTCCAGCCAGGGTACCGGCAGCAGCAGTTCGAGCCTGAGCAGTTCTTCCAGCGGTATTCGTGACACTTACACCGCGCAAGCCGGTGTCAGCTGGGAGGCGGATATCTGGGGCAAGTTGCGTCGTGGCCTGGAAGCCGACACCGCCAATGCCCAGGCGAGCTTCGCCGACCTGGCGGCGATGCGCCTCAGCCAGCAGTCGGAACTGGTGCAGAACTACCTGCAATTGCGGGTGATCGATGAGCAGAAGCGGCTGCTGGAGGCGACGGTCGAGGCCTACAAACGTTCGCTGAAGATGACCGAAAACCAGTATCGCGCGGGTGTCTCGGGCAAGGATGCGGTGGCCCAGGCGCAGACGCAGCTCAAGAGCACCGAGGCGGATCTGGTGGATCTGATCTGGCAACGGGCCCAGTTCGAAAACGCCATCGCGGTGTTGATCGGTCTGCCGCCCGCTGAGTTCAAGCTGGCGGAAACCGATGAGATTCCGGTATTGCCGGATGTACCGCTGAGCCTGCCTTCGCAGTTGCTGGAACGCCGTCCGGACATCGCTTCCGCCGAGCGTTCGGTGATTGCCGCCAATGCCAACATCGGTGTGGCCAAGGCAGCCTATTACCCGGACCTGACCCTGAGCATGAACGGGGGTTACAGCAGCAGTACCTCGAAGAATCTGTTCAGCCTGCCGAACCGGTTCTGGTCGGTGGGGCCGCAACTGGCGATGACGTTGTTCGATGGTGGGCAGCGTTCGGCGGAAGTGGATCGCAGTGAAGCGGCCTACGATGAGACCGTGGCCAAGTATCGTCAGACGGTGCTGGACGGGTTCCGTGAGGTGGAAGACTTCCTGGTGCAGATCAAGGTGCTGGAAGATGAGGCTGTGGTGCGTCAGCAGGCGCTGGATGCGGCCCGGGAGTCCTTGCGCTTGACGCAGAATCAGTACAAGGCCGGGGTGATTGCGTATCTGGATGTGGTGGTGGTGCAGGCTACGGCGTTGAACAATGAGCGCACGGCGCTGAATTTGCTGCAGAGCCGGCTGATTGCCAGTGTGCAGTTGATTGCTGCGTTGGGGGGTGGTTGGGATGGGCAGCTCGAGCAGCCCAATTGACCGTTGTTCAAGTGTCGCCCGCAGGTTTTGTGTCCACTACATATCTCTGTGGGAGCGAGGCTGCTCGCGAGCTTTTTGACTGTGTACATATCCGTTGCTGCGGGCGTGGCGGCTGTCGGTTCCGCCCTGACGGTCGGGTCACTTTTGGCAAACGCCCGGAATGCCGGCCCAGCCAAAAGTAACCAAAAGGTCTGCCCCAACGTTCGGTCCCTCGCCAAGGCTCGGGATCCCTTCGCTCCGGCATTCA
>NZ_JABFMP010000022.1 GCF_013359595.1 Pseudomonas sp. C1C7
CGCGAAAAGTTATGCGGCGATGGTCTCGCTGGCTTGTGCTATGCGGTGTTTACGATATTACTTTTCGTACAGAACCTAGTGAGCTCTTGTTTGGGCACATTTATCTGCAGACAGATCAATAGAATAATTAGGTTTTAGTAGCTGTTGGATAGGTCGCTCTTCAAACCCGCCTGCACCTTTAGGGGTATTCCAGGATGCAACCACCTCATAATCCTTGAGATCCGCTCCGAATGTACCAATGAGGCTATCAGAAATACTCCTAGGACCTCCTGGCTCGACTAAAAGCCATGCTGAAATCAGTTGTTCGCACGGAACCCTCTTCAACACTTCAGTAGCCAACTTGAAACTGCCCGGATAACCTCCAATCATCCACGCCCGGCCGATACTGTTGGCACCGAGCGCGTAAAGCAGCCCTGGGGACTGGCCGCTTAAATCTATGATTGGTGTGCCTGAATGAAAGCCAGCTTTTCGCGCTGTCGTTATGGCATCTGTCAAGTAGTTAGCATACCCCTCAGAAAGCCAGAGCCGAGAACCACTCCGGCCTAATTCCACCGGCTGAACGTTTAATACTAATGGTTGCGGCTGCCTATAAGGCAAGGTCATACCCGAGTGAACCAATATTACTACGACCACCTGGGTGAACAACACCAGTGGAAATAGAATGAAGGATGACTTCTCACCACGTAGCGATGGGACAAAAAGTACCAATCCAGCCACCAACCAAAAAAAACCAACCAAACTCCCAACTGCCCAATAGTTATTATTACTACCGAAGGCGTAAATATGTGGAAATACTGCAAACGATAACGCCATAAAGATATGCGATAAAGAAAATTTCGAGATAAACCGACGACTGAAAAAAAAGCAGCTAAGCAATAGCATTGCGGTTGGGACCACCAAGATCAAAAGCCCTTGAAAACTGCTAGGCTTAAGACTTAAGTGGCATTTACCCGTAATTAATAAAATAATAACAAGCAGCAAAACACCTGAAAGTAAAAGTCCTAACGTACGGGTTAAAAAATTATTAACATATAAAAAAAACGGAACAACGAGACACGCAATGAGCACGACTCGAAAATTTGTCACCTCCTCTGAACTTAGTAAAAAATCATCAAATCGCAACAGTTGCACTAGTGTATGACCGCCACCTAAAAATTCGGCGAAAGTCATCGCTGTTTGCAGTCTTAGTATAAATCCCGATATTGACCCGTCAATTATTAGCGAACTTAAAATCAATAAAAAAACCAGCAACATTGCCGAAAGCAGCATCATACGAATATTAATTTTTCTCGTAATCAGCAAACAAAAGAAAACACAGACTCCAACTAAAGCAGCACTACTAGGCTTCGCCATGAAAGCCAACCAGCCACCAACAGCAATTAAGACCCAACCGAAGGAACGCTCTTTTTCTAGCTCAATCAAACACAATCCGGCGGCAATGATTAGGAGCGCTTGAAAATTTAAGCTATTGTAACTCGGCGACAGAAGCCAAAAGCTAAAAAAGCTTACCCCTCCGCTTGCAAAACCAAAAGATACTACATATCGATTTACTTTCGATTTAATATCCGAAGGAAATAAACCTTTAATGATGGTGTCGACCAGAAACCAACTTAGGAAAAATGTAAGCAGCACATTAGCTCTTCTCAGCCATGCAACATCCCCTCCTACAAGCAGATTCAATGGATAGTAGATATAGCCAAACTGCGTCAGAGACGAATCATACAATTTTGGGGCTGCCACCCAATTTAAGTAAAAACCCTCGTCAGTAAATTCAAAGCCATAAGAACTGTAGAATAGCAACCAAATAAGTACCGCCATAGATCCAATAGCAGAGAGTAGAGCTAGGCACCATTCAGTCGCCTGCGAAAACCTAACCTTCAGAGAATTATTCTTAGTCAAATCAGAGGTATCGCTTTGAATGCTCATTACAACCTTAGCCCTTAACTTTTACTTCGACGTTACTACAGCAATCGCTTAACAAGAGCCGTCATATTTTATGATATATATAAAAAATTACCGTTACTCAACGCAAAAACCTCAAGAACTTTATAATAAAAACGCCCGCCCGGTTACGGACGTCTCCCCATACATATTATAGATCAGCAATCAAGGCTCAAGCTTTTGCTGTTGATATATCCAGTCCACAATTTCACCATCTGGTGTGTAGCCACTAACGGTATCACGCAAAAGTTGCCGCACTCTTGAATAATCGTCATGTTCTACCGCAAGCAGCAACTCGGTAAGCTTCTCTTTCAATACGTCCCAAGTCAAATAGTCCTCGTTCGCGCACATAATCATGGGATGTTTAGTTGCGGCTACGTTATCGCCTATAAGAAGCTCTTCGTAGAGCTTTTCACCTGGGCGCAGGCCCGTGAATTCTATGGCAATATCGCCGTTCAGATTTTTATCCGAGCGAACACTTAATCCCGAGAGATGAATCATTTTTTCTGCGAGTTCGACAATTTTTACAGGTTCACCCATATCCAAAACAAATACATCACCTCCCAGCCCCATCGAACCGGCTTGTATGACTAATTGGGCTGCTTCTGGGATAGTCATGAAATAACGCGTAATTTTTGGATGGGTAACAGTTAACGGCCCGCCCGATTTTATTTGCTTGTGAAAAAGTGGAATTACCGACCCAGACGAACCCAAGACATTCCCAAACCTGACCATCGTAAAGCGCGTTTTATTAACACGAGAAATTTTAGAATAATCGCCAAGCAAAACGGGTGCTATTTCACGACTCAGTGCCTGAAGAGTGAGCTCTGCAAGACGCTTGGTACTACCCATAACATTTGTAGGCCGAACTGCTTTATCGGTTGAGATTAGTACAAAATTAGAAACTCCTACTTGTAACGCGGCTTGTGCAGTATTAAGAGTACCCATCACGTTATTCAACACACCTTCGGCAATATTATGCTCAACCATAGGCACGTGCTTATAAGCGGCTGCGTGGTAGACAGTATCAACTTTCCAAGTCTTCATCACTTCCACCAACTGGGCTTGATTACGCACAGATCCCAATATAGGTAGGAGTTTCACCGATAATGATTCACGACTTATACGTTGTTCGAGCTCTGCCAAGATGCAGTAAAGATTAAATTCACTATGATCGAATAGAATCAGTGTGGTGGGTGACTGTGTAAGGATCTGTCTGCACAGCTCCGAACCAATTGAGCCACCCGCACCAGTTACAAGAACGGCTTTCTCCAGAATGCAGTGCTCTAGCAAATCATCTTGTGCGGGCACAGCATCGCGACCTAGGAGATCGGCAATGTCGACCTCCTGAATATCATCCACCTTCACTCTGCCACTCGCCAGATCCATGAATCCCGGCACGCTGCGTACATGCAATGGATAGTTTTCAAGGAGACCGAGAATTTCGCGGCGTCGTCCCCGAGAGGTCGAAGGAATGGCGAGCAGTATCTCCTGAGCACCTGTAGCGTGAATCATTTGCTCGATATGACGTGGCTTATAAACCTGAAGGCCTGAGATAACCCGGTTAGAAATACTGTCATCATCATCAATGAAGGCGACTGGGCGCATGGCGCGCCCCATTCTCAGTGCAGCTACTAGTTGATTACCCGCAGCACCAGCGCCGTAGACCGCAACTCTAGGTAACCCATCATCACGGTTAGCGAATGGAACGTGTTGAGCGGCGGAAAACCAATCACCGAGGAAGTACTGACGCATCGCAAGGCGAAGCCCCCCGATCATCACCATGCTTAACCACCAGTAATTGAATATGATGGACCGCGGCACTACATTTTGATGATTGCTATACCAATAGACAATAAAACCAAGGATCAATGAAGAAAGACTCACTGCCTTGATGATGGCAATTAGTGCATCATTGCCGAAATAGCGCATGACTGCGCGGTACATGCCAAATCGAATGAAGAGCGGAATCGCTACGAGAGGCGCGCTGACGAAAAGCCAGACGTGAGTGGTGAAGGGATTGATCATTTCATCGATCCCGAGACGCACAATAAATGCCAACCACAACGCCATCCAAACCAGACCTACATCAGCTAGTACCTGAATCAGCCGTTTGTGACGACGCGGGAGCCCCAACAACACCGCGCGTAATCGATCCATAAACGCTTCAAACACCTTTTACCGCTCCTAAACTGATATCACTCGATCATTGTACATATTCGCTCGAAACCGGCACTGTCTAAATACGACGCCTACCCAGGTCAAAAATCCTAGGGAGTTTCCAGTTTTCCAGCATGGAATTTGAAGGCAAGAATGATCAGCGGAACGTACGCGATAAGCACACCCCAGGCCCCATCGAGCCCGAGTCGGGTCACCGCGAAGGCAACAGGCAACAACCAAAATAGGTTGATTGCAGCTACAGCCAGCGTTACGGGTAGATGCTTGCCGAACCGACGGGATGCAAACTGATAGGCATGGCTACGATGAGCTTCATACACTTTATCGCCACGTAGAAGCCTGCGTATCAAGGTAAATGTCGCATCGACAATGAACACACCCAGCAAAATTACCCACGCCCACAACATTTTAGGGGAGATCCAAGCCGCCTGTAGAGACAGTACACCTAAGGTTATTCCTAGAAAACCGCTTCCCGCATCCCCCATAAATATTCGCGCAGGGGGAAAATTCCAGCACAGGAAACCGACAACCGCCGCAGCCAGCATTGCCGGCCCCCAAATGAGTTCTTGAGCGTCAATGAGCCAATAAAGCAAGCAGGCACCAAGGCAAGCGCTTAGCGCTTCAACACTAGCGATGCCATCAATTCCATCCATGAAATTGTATAGATTCAGCAGCCAAACTAAGTAAACAGCAGCCAGGAAGTGACCAACCCAGTATAGATTCAGGTTAGTACCGAACAACGTTATGGGGGGAAGCCCGCCCAACCAAGCGAGAGCCCAAACTCCGGCTCCAAAATGCCCCAACAGACGCCAGCGGGCAGCGATGTGACCATGATCATCCATAAACCCAATTACGGCTACTGCAGCGCCAGCTCCGCCTACGGCGATCAACTGCTGCCAGGGAGCCATTTCGAAACTACCAAAAACTGGAATCGAGGCCAAAAAAGTCAGCACAATTGCCACCCCTCCCCCTCGCGGAGTTGGGATAGTATGGGAGCTTCGCGCATTGGGAATATCGATAATGCTTCGAGCCAATGCATATCGTCGCAGAGCAGCAGTTAACAAAAAAGAAATAACGGTAACTACCGGTACCAGCCACAAATAAACCATTGTTATTGATGTTCCCGAAAATGCATTGCAGTGATCGCCAGCGCCTCATCCACACTGAGTGGGGGCGCCCAGCCTAGAAGGTCTCGTGTTTTGCTGATATCGACTCGCAATGAACCGCAAAGGCGCTGGGAAAGCGCCTTTTTACCTAAAAGCGCTGCACCACTCCGAAGCACCCAGGCAGGGACTGGAACAAGCCTGGCCGGCTTGTTGAGTGCTTTAGCCATCTTGCTGAGCAATACGGTAGTGGACAAATCCTCTCCATCACTTACCAAAAATGTCTGGTTAGCCGCAGCGGGATGATCGATACAGGTAAGGATCAGGTCGACAAGGTTACCCAGTGCAACGAGACTGCGACTGTTATGAATCGCTCCGAAAGGAAGAGGAATGCCTCGATCAAGCCAACGCATCATGCTCAGAAAATTAGCTTTAACACCTGGTCCATAGACCAGAACCGGCCGAATAATGACGATCTCCATTGTTGTTGCTTTGGCCAGTTGGCGAAGCCCTTCCTCAGCTTCCATCTTCGAAATTCCATAGGGATCGACAGGAGCTGGAACGTCTTCAGCACTATACATGGAGCCTTCGTCAGTCCCTTCGCCGTTGACCTTGATGGAACTGATAAATATGAACCTTCGCACACCAGCAGCGGCCGCTTGCCTAGCAAGATTCAATGTACCGTCAACGTTCACTTTACGAAAAGCAGCCAACGGATCGACTTCGACGTCTTGCATGACGTGTACTCGAGCTGCGGAATGTATAACAACACCGCAACCCGCCAAGTGTGCCTCCCACTTAGTCATGTCATCGAACGTTTCGATGCAGACTTTAGGAACATTCGGAACACACACGCGTGACTCGTCTCGAACAGCAACTACGACAGGAAATTTACTCTCGAAATTTAAACGTTTTAGAATGGCGCCACCGACGAAACCTGTTGCACCAGTAAGTAGTATTGTCGGCTGCATTATCAGGTAGCCTTGCGTAGAGTAGCGTTACGGAATAAACGTTCAAGCCGAGACAAAAGAATGGGTTTAGAGTAATAGTTTAAGTAGTACTGATGCCCCGCTTGTCCCATCGCTTTCAGACCCATCGCATCTGTATTTGCAAGCGCCATGGTGATCTCAGCCAAGCCGCTGGCGTCGCCGGACGCACAAGTAAAACCGGCACCTGACTCAGTAATCACTCTGGCAGCCTCGCCATTGATCATGCCTAGAAGTGGTCTACCCGAAGCCAAATATGCTTGCACTTTGCCGGGGATGGTCTTTTCAAAAACGTCATTGGTTTTCAGAGATACGAGCAAAGCATCTGCATTCGCGAACAAAGCTGGCATCTCTTCTAATGGGTGCCTTCCCAATAACAATACGTTACTTAGCCCCCTGGATTGAACTTGTTGACCAACCCACTCACTCATTCGACCGTCACCGACAATTACCCAGCGAACTGCCACCTTGCCTTGCAATTTTTCGGCTGCATCCAGTACAGCCGGGAGATCTTGAGCTTCGCCAAGGTTGCCCGCAAATACTACGGTGAATACGGAACCGTCCCGTTCGAGTAAACGAGAATATTGCGATGATGGGGATGAAAAATCATCTTCAGCCCAGCTTGGAAAGTACACCAACCGTTCAGGAGAAATGTTTCGCGTACAGTATCTTTTTACATTATCGAAGAATCCGTTCGACTGCAAAAGTAAGTAGTCTGTACGATTGTAGATCCAGGAAACCATTTTACCGACCATCGATAGCAAGGCTGGATGTTTGATAACGCCAACAGCTCGAAGTGTCTCAGGCCATAAATCCAGCACCCAAACAAACACGGGGGCTTTCTTTAACCGTCCAATGACCAGCGCTGGAATCGCAGTCATAATTGGGGAAACAGCATAGACAAATATCGCATCAAATTGCTTGCCGCGCAGTTTGTATGCCCCAATAGAGGAGGCACTGGTGAAAAAACTTAGATAATTCAACATTAAACTAATACTGCGTTTCCCACGCGCAGCCATAGGCACCCTGAAGATTTCAGCGCCTGAATACTCACTAAAGCGCTCAGGTGCAGATAGGTATTCCCTATATACCTCACCCTCAGGGTAATTTGGTAGTCCAGTCAACACAGTGACCGAATGTCCTTTCTCGGTAAAGTCACGAACCAAATCGTTGATACGCATATTTTCAGGCCAAAAATATTGCGTAACTACCAAAATCCTCAATTTACTCTCAGACATGAACACAACTCAAATTAGTAGCGCTTCCAGACCACACGATTAACGTAGTCAGTATAACTATGTACGATCCTCGCGACTTTCTCAGATACATTCGGCATGCTGTAGTCGGATACAAGTTGCAACGAACGCATCGTTCCTGAAGCTTGAGTTTCCAAAATCATTAATCCTTGCAGAACCCGCTCGACTTCAAGCCCGACCATCATCACGGCAGCCTCTTCCATGCCCTCCGGCCGTTCATGAGCTTCACGGATGTTCAACGCTGGGAAATTAAGGATTGAAGACTCTTCATTTATAGTTCCGCTATCAGACAGTACAGCCTTGGATTCAAGCTGAAGTTTATTGTAATCCTTGAATCCTAAAGGCTTTAAAAGCCTAACATTTTCATGAAATACAACACCCATAGCATCAACTCGCTTCTGTGTGCGCGGGTGAGTAGAAACAATGACCGGATGACCAAATGTAGTTGCAACCGTATTCAGAACATCAACCAATTTAAGAAAATTTTTATCAGAGTCGATATTCTCTTCACGGTGCGCACTAACGACAAAGAATTTCCCGGATTCAAGCCCCAGACGCTGTACTACGTCAGAAGTTTCGATACCATTGCGGTAATGGTTTAAGACCTCAAACATAGGGCTACCCGTTTTGATCACCCTATCTGGAGGCAGACCTTCATTGAGTAAATAATCACGCGCAATTGTACTGTAGGTAAGATTGATATCAGCCGTGTGATCTACAATCCGACGATTGATTTCCTCAGGGACCCGCATATCAAAACAACGATTGCCTGCTTCCATGTGAAAAGTCGGGATCTTCCGACGTTTTGCAGGAATAACCGCCATACAGCTATTGGTATCACCTAGGACAAGTAGGGCTTCAGGTTGCACTGAGGCAAGCACGCGGTCCACTGAAATAATGACGTTTCCGATCGTTTCTGCGCCGTTACCACCCGCCGCACTCAGGAAATGATCAGGCTTACGAATACCAAGGTCCTGAAAGAAAATTTCATTCAGTTCATAGTCATAATTTTGACCTGTATGGACTAGTACATGATCGCAGTACTTATCCAGCGCGGTAATAACGCGCGACAACCGAATAATCTCGGGGCGCGTTCCTACTACAGTTACAACTTTCAGCTTTTTCATTGCAATACTCATTCCTAATTCAATCAGGCTTGGGTGCCTACAGGCATCGTGTAAGTATCTGGAAGTTCACGATCGAAAATTTCGTTCGCCCATAACATCACTATCATTTCACTCTCGCCAATGTTCGTGATGTCGTGGGTCCAGCCAGGCACAGTTTCGACAATTTCCGGCGTATCCCCATTTGTAAAAAGCTCGTAGAACTCCCCTGATACGATGTTACGGAAGCGGAAACAAGCATCCCCTTTAATTACCAAAAACTTCTCTGTTTTCGTGTGATGGTAATGGCCACCGCGGGTAATACCCGGATGAGCAGTGAAATAAGAAAACTGACCTGAATCTTTAGTTTTGAGCATCTCCACAAAGACACCACGTGCGTCTCCATACTTTGGAACCTCGTAAGTAAAATCCTTAGGAGGCAGATAGCTGAGGTATGTGGAGTACAGAGCACGAACCAAACCTGTCCCTACGCGCTCAGCAATCATCGATTGCCGACTTTCCTTAAATGCACGCAACTGTGTAGCCAATTCGCCGACTGTAATTGAAAACTGTGGCTCGACAACAACAAAGGGATCGCCAGATACTTTTCCATCCATGACAGAGATAAAGCAGTTAATAACATCATCAATATAAACTAGGGAAATATTCGCATTTGCATCATTTATGTTTATAGGTAGGCCGTTAACGATGTTATGGCAAAATGTCGCAACAGCAGAATTATAATTAGGTCGCGCCCATTTTCCAAAAACATTAGGCAATCTGAACAAATGTACTTGGCTATTACTCTGGACAGACAGACTCAACAACGCTTCCTCAGCATTTCGTTTACTGGAACCATATGCATGGTTCGATTCTGCTTGTATAGAGGATGTATAGAGCAAAGGGATGTTGCGACCTGTTCTAGCGACAGCAGAACACAAAGTCTTCGTCAGATCGGTATTCCCAACTTTAAAGTCTTCGACATTTTCAGGACGATTGACCCCGGCCAAATGGAAAATAAAATCCACATCTGATACCAATGACGGCAACTGGGAGACATCGTCTTCTCGACAAAACTTCCGTACCTCAACATCATTTCGTTCATTTAGATGAGCGAGTAGATTTTTACCGACGAATCCGTTGGCACCGGTGATCAATACTTTCATGCCTTATTCCTCGGGTGTCGCAAATTCACCGCGCTGAATCGCGCGCATGAAATCTAATTTCAGTAATAAATTTTGCATTCCCTCAACGTCGAGCCGTTCGGTATTGTGGGAGTTGTAATCTTCCATAGTGGAAATCTTTTCCTCACCTTGCTCAACAAATTTACTGTAATTCAAATCACGCAAATCTGGAGGAACGCGGAAGTAGGCTCCCATGTCTTCAGCACAAGCCATCTCTTCGCGACTTAGCAAAGCCTCGTAAAGTTTTTCGCCGTGACGTGTTCCGATGATTTGGATGGGATGCTCGGGTTGTCCGAGCAATGCCGTCAACGCCCGGGCAAGTGTCTCTACTGTGGCAGCAGGGGCTTTCTGGACAAAGAGGTCACCATTGTTACCATTCTCAAAAGCGTACAAAACCAGATCGACGGCATCCGCCAGTGTCATCATGAAGCGTGTCATGTTGGGATCAGTAATTGACAGGGATTTACCTGCGCGAATCTGCTCAATGAACAGAGGGATCACAGACCCACGAGATGCCATGACATTCCCGTAGCGAGTGCCACAGATGACGGTCTTAGATTCGTCCACATTGCGGGACTTGGCTACCATCACTTTTTCCATCATGGCTTTGGAGATGCCCATGGCGTTGATGGGATATACAGCCTTATCGGTACTCAGACAAACAACGCGCTTGACTTCGTTCTGGATCGCGGCTTCAAGAACGTTATCGGTCCCAATAACATTAGTCTTGACGGCTTCCATCGGATGAAACTCACAGGACGGAACCTGCTTGAGCGCTGCTGCGTGAAAAATATAATCAACACCGCGGGTAGCATTCAAAACGCTTTGGTAATCGCGCACATCACCAATATAGAATTTCAGCTTCGGGTTGCTGTACCGCTTGCGCATGTCATCTTGTTTCTTTTCGTCACGGCTGAAAATGCGAATTTCAGCAATATCGGTGTCGAGGAAACGCTTCAAGACTGCGTTACCGAACGAACCTGTACCACCAGAGATAAGAAGTTTTTTTCCACTAAACATAATGACCTACCCTTGCCGCGAACCAGGCAATGTTACTTAGTTCGTAATGCTGAATAAATTAGCTCGTCTTTTTGCTGTGCACTTGGATAGCTAATCAGAACGGCACGGTATGCCCCCTTGAAAACGAAAAAACTACCGGCTGCAATCCCCACTACACCACACGCAGCGACCACATTGCGCATGTCGCCAAGCGATCCACCTCCGCCCAGAATCGTAATGGGTATGTGGACCGTCTGACGAAGCTTCTGGGCTAGATCGATATCATAGCCCTTCATTCGACCGTCGTTTTCAATGGAGTTTATAACTATTTCACCGGCGCCAAGCTTCTCTACTTCCAAGGCAACATCAAGAACGCTCCGCTTGGTATTGCGAGTTCCATTATGCGTCCAGACATCGCAGGCCTTGCTTAGCATCCGAGACTTATAATCGAGCACGACGACAACACTTTGACTCCCAATTTCTTCGGCGATTTGGGTGATCAGCGCGGGGTTATCCAGGGCAGCCGAACTGATAGCGACCTTTTCGACGCCCAACGCAATAATTTCTTTCGCCTGTTTCGCCGTACGTATTCCACCACCGTAGCAAAGAGGCATACGGCATTCAGCGGCCAGATTTGCTATTTGCTTATAGTTAGGCTCAGCATTATTAACCGTAGCATCGATATCAATAACAATCAGTTCGTCAGCTTCTTTCTCGTTGAAAATTTTCACGGCGTTGATTGGATCACCAACATATTTTGGATCCTTAAATTTTACTGTCTTAACTAGCCCGCCATCTTGAATCAAAAGACATGGAATAATTCGTGGTCTTAGCATTTCATAGTTCCGCGAAATTTTTCAGTAGGCCCACCCCAAAGTGGTGGCTCTTTTCGGGATGAAACTGGACGCCATACACATTATCCGCACGGACAGCACAGCTAAAATCCAATCCATAGTTAGAAGATGCAGCGATATGTTCAGAATTCAAGCATTCGAAAAAGAAAGAGTGAAGGAAGTAGAAACGAGCTTCTTTTTCGAAGCCCTTGAAAAGGGAATTATTCAATGAAGGCGAAACATCATTCCACCCCATATGCGGCAATGGCAAGTCCGATAACTCCGGAACAGCTTTGAATGACCGGACCTTCCCAGGGACCCACCCCAAACCAGGCAGCGACCCTTCCTCACTGCTGTCGGAGAGAATCTGCATACCAACGCATATTCCCAGCACAGGAATCTTCGATTCCACTACGAGGTTATCCAAGACTGGCCGCATGCCTGACGCGTCAAGACGTTCGATCGCATGGTCAAATGCCCCGACTCCGGGCAGGATTATTTTAGAGGCAGCTTCGAGTTCGGCTGCACATTTCGCTACAGCCACAGGAATATGTAATCGTCGGTAAACATTGACGAACGCCTGAATATTTCCCAAACCATAATCTACGATTGTGATCATCTGAAGAGTCTTCTTTCCAAACCAAGTGCGCTTAGCACCCGAGAGCCGATCCCGATGAGGAAGCGTTTGTTTTTGTAGTCAAGACACGTCTTGTTATGACCTTCAAAAATGCTCTGAAGCTCAGGGACAGTCAAGTCTAATTTATGAGCCACATACTCAAATTCGGATTGCAGAAATTTCTCATCCAGCTCAGGCTTGGAAATACGTTCCAACGCGGCGTCACGTGTTAATTGACCGGTCATGATGAGGCTCGAAAAATGCGCCCGACGCTTTTCGTATCCGAATTTTCGAGGCATCCAATAATCTTCGTAAAAACGGGTGAACCTCGATTCGTGGTGTTTGTGTTGGAAACGCTTCCAGCCGAACAACCGTTCTAGGGTCTCCTCAGCCTCACTTTTAATATAAGGCAGCAAATTCAAAGGACGAATCACTTTCATACCCAAGACGTAGCGATAGTAAATTTTGTAGGACAGCACATCGACAATCGGAAAACTTTTCAGTTTCCGCGAGCCGAATTTATTATGTATGTCATTAATAAGTATCTTATCAATACCTGGATAAGCGCCCCACTCTTCGGGTTCACGACAGCACTCGGTTGAATAGTTCCCCCCTGTCAATACATACTTGATCTTATGAGCCTTAGCAAACTTATACAGGCCAGAGAAGAATGCGGTATCTTGAGGAATGTCCTGATCCGGAACTTGAGACTTCAAGAACGCAACCTGCAAACTCTTCATCTCTTCCCAGTTGATTACTTCGGTATAAAGGTCCAAACCCAGACCATCAACAAGCTTTTCGATATTCCCGACGGCCTGATCAGTATTCCAGCCAGCATCCACGTGAAAAAGCAGAGGCCTGAGACCCATTTTTTCCTTTGCGACATATACAAGATAAGAGCTGTCAAGCCCACCACTTAGACCGATGATGCAGTCAAACTCCTTACCTTCACCTTCTTTTCTAATTTTATCCGCAATTTTCATCAACTCGGCTTCGCCGATTGATCCAGTGTCCCAATTGGGACGGATATTATTCTCAAAATTCAAGCAATATTCGCATTGACCATCTTGCGAAAAAGTGAGATTAGGATCACTGGTATCCATAATGCATGTGCGGCAAATGTTGTATTTCTTCAGACTCATAAAGCACCTTAAGCATCCACGAATTCCGCTCTCACCAGCCAGAGAGAAGACCGTACAGTTTTTTACGAAGATTATAGAAGAAGCTGTTGCAAGCCGATAGTGCTCTCAGTCTGTTGACCAAACTGGTGTTCGAAAGCAGAATGCCTAGCATATCGCCCTTCGAACGGCTCGATTCGCATCTGACTTTTTGGTATAGCTCGTCCCTGGATGCATTTGAAAGTTCTGAAGCGTGTCTGTCGTAAAACAAACCGATTGCAGCCATCCTTGGGGTTAATTTCCTGTTATAGGTGGGGAAGTCTACTAGCATATTAATGCTGTTCCCGCTATGAACCCGCCACATGCAACCAACAATGTCCGAGTGAACCACGGTCCAATCGACAAAATGAGTGACCGCCAACTCCATCCACGTATCTTCATTCGGCAGTGACTCAGGTACTGGGAAGATCTTTGAAACGACCTGCCGGCTCATCATGTAAGAGACACCCGTCAAGCCGCCTTGGCCCGCGCGCTTGGGCACAAGATGACCATCAAATTTTTTATTTTCAGAAAGAGTGATCAGCTTGCAAAGCCCGACAACTGCTTCGTGCTCGCCACAGCCGGCTACCATGGAGAAGCGCGCGGCCAGACTCCCCGCGGGCATGAGATCGTCACCTGCATAGATGCAGGTAAATCTGCCCGTCGCGTGTTGCACGCCAAAATTAAACGCAGAACACTTACCTGAATTAGGATTTTTCAACAATCGTAGATTTGTATACTCAGCAGCCAACGCTTGAAGAATATTATAAGTTTCATCGGTGGAACCGTCATCCACCACAATCAACTCAAAACTTAAACCTTGTTGCCTGAGTATACTGAGCATCGCAGACTGGACGTATTTTTCTTCATTTTTAACTGCAACGACTACACTAACATTAAGGTCACTCATGTGAGCTCCTATTATCGAATATTTCAATACGCACTATTGAGTTTGTTTTCGCCTGTGTTTTTAGCCCGAACACTTAAAAAGAAGTTTGCAAAAAACATGAGCAAATATCCGTTACTCAATAGTGTTCCAATCAAGCCACCTGTAAACAAACCCAGAAAATAGATCAGCCATAAAGCCTTGAATGCATCATCCTCTGACTTTCTGAACCAGCGAAACGTTTGGCCGACAAAAAATGAATAAAGCCAGACGCCAAGCCATCCAAAATTTGCAAACCCCTCGGTAAAGAAGACGGCGTTCGAATTTGCCGTGTCATTCCATCCCCATTCGTATTCAAAAACCAGTTTTTCCAAGTAGACACGATCCAGAGAAAACAATGCAGAAAAGAAAGTACTTGTAGCTCCCAGCAATGGAAGATCATCAAACTGTTGCTTCAAGACCACCAAAGTATCTGCGGCAGTGAACATCGGAACCGCAACAATGCGCCATACGAGGTGATCAATTGCTCCCGAAGGTAAATACTTTGAGCTATAGAACTCCGGGGCAGAAACTCCACCACTTTGTGTGACAGCGCTAGAATCCGCGGTACCGCCCATGGCCAGCAACGTAACAAGGTATAGAACCCCGGCGCACGCGACAACGAGGATGACTGCGGTAGCAAAACTGATTTTCTTGCGTTGCGACGCGATATAAAACAATGGCAAAAGCGCATTCAAAAAAAGTGCTTTTTGTAAGAAACTGACCGAGTAGCCAAAGAAAATCAGCAGAAACACATAGCGATACTTATGTTTATCAATAAACATTCTTGCGAGACTATAGGGTAGAAATGCGCTGACAAATATCGTGCTGACATATATCAGCGCGACCTCTGCGCCCTCCCTGCCTTTCAAAAAGGCTCCACGCTGAACGCTCAGTTCATCAGTGTCAGCGCCTGATATTGCCGAAAGAATGGGAATGGCTGGGGCTGTATATAAGGTAATGAAAAGAAAGAAGATAAAAACGAACCAAACAAAAAAGTGCACAGTATTTGGTGGGATTCTGATTCTTATCGCATGAGGCCTGAAGCGCGAGTCAAATAGAGGAACACTGTAACCTACCAGAACACTGACGATGGCGAAGAATGTCATGAACGCCAACTTCAGAAAGTACTCACTTGGCAACAAAGCGAAATTAACAAAAAGGGGGAGCCACATGTAAACCAACGACACCGCAAGCACAAACAAAAACACAGCTATTCGGGTGCTTGTTAAATTATAGAAAAACATGAACACCTCTGGACATCAAATAAAGCGCAGACGCGCGACATATATAATAGCTAATAAAAACAACGCAACTGCAACGCCAATAATATATTTTACTCTGCAAAGAAAATCCCAAATTTTCACCTGCGTCACATTCATTACAATTATCAAGTAAACAGTGTAGAAAACAAAACCCGTGACCGCGTAAACCTCAGTTAGCTTGCTTGGAATCCACAATGCGATAATGGCGACAGCTCCAACTCGTAGCAATAGACCACAGAATTGCAAATACATCGCGATCGGTTGATTATTGGTGATATGGAGAGCCATGGAGATTGGAGAAGCCAGCAATTGCATAGCAATCCAGGGAACCATGTACAAGATAATTACCCCCGCCCGCTGCCATTGCTCTCCAAAGATAATCGGGAATACGAATGGTGCCATTGCACCTGCTGCAACCAGTGGAATAATACCCACTTTGACCAGGCCTAAAAGTGTGTCTAATGTAAAGTTGGAAAGCTGACCTGCTCGTTGCATCTCTGGAGCTTTAGATAGATAAACTTGGGAGACTGCTCCTCCAACAAGGCCTATTGGAGCCTGCATGAGTTGCATGGCCAAAAGAAGGTATCCAGCCTCCGGGCTCGCAGCCAGGCTCGCGATAAGAATTACGGGGACTTGAATTGCGGCGTTATTCGCAAGCCCTTCGAGCATAGAGTATTTTGGAAATCGATCGTACTTCTTGAAGAGCTTCCTCATTTTGTGGAACTGAACACCACTTAATGAGCTTTTATCCAAAAAATAGCTCTTTGTTGCTAACCCGACCGCACCAGCCCCATTATTTATCGTTTGCCCAAGAATGAGACCCAACGGGGTGCTTGCAAAAAAACCATATAGAATCTGAACTGACGCTGCGCCGAAGGCTTGTTGCACTTTAGTTTTTGCTATATCTGAAAACCTTTTCTTTCGGCCAGTCCAAAATTGCAATGCGCTGTAGCTACCGGAAAAAAAAATTCCGACAGGCAAGACCCACAGATAGTATTGAAGATTTGGCCGGCCAAACAATAGTGAGAGATACTCGGAAAAAAAATACACCACTAACGCAATGAGCGTACCACTCAGTGCCGACGATACTATGGCTAAAAAAAGTATATTTATCGCGTCAACATCATCCTCAGGGATCGGAATGGCCAATTCAAATCTTAGTGTTGCTGCAACAGAAATGACGCTTAGCAATGCCAAGTACACCGATAAGACGCTGAAATCTTCAGGTGTGTAAAGCCTAGTCAGTAACGGAAGTACACAAAGCATTATTATCTGGGCCACAGCTGTACCGCCAATCAGCACGCTTACGGCCCTGACAAAATCACTCGCTTTATACCTCTCCATCTTTTTCCAGAATCGCATCACCACACTCAATACTCAAAAAAAATCGCCATGCACTGATCAACTAACGCCAATAAATTTAAGCAATAAGTGCTTGTTTTAGAAATTGAACAATTTGTGATTGATCAGCTTCGCGAAGATACGGATGCATCGGCAAACTCAACACCGTACGCGCCACTTCATCTCCGATAGGCAACGAAACAGAATGATCGGCTACTGCCGGTTGCTTATTCAATGGAATGGGGTAATGCACCACGGTAGGAACACCAAAATTTGAGAGTGTTTTCTGCAGACTATCACGCTGCTCCACGCGAATTGTATATTGGGCAAAAACACTCTTATTATCAGGATGAATGAAGGGTATAGACTTAACACCCGCTTCGGACAAAAGAGCATCATAGCGTTTGGCAACCGACTGTCGCAGCTCTACTTCTTCATCAAATATGGTTAACTTCTCGAGCAAAATTGCGGCTTGCAGTGTATCTATGCGGCTGTTCACCCCGACCCTGACGTGATGATAGCGGCGATCTTGACCATGACGCGCGATTTGACGTAACACGACAGCGATACTTTCATTGTCGGTAAACATCACTCCGCCATCACCATAGCAACCTAGCGGCTTACTTGGGAAAAAGCTTGAGCATGCAATTGTGGTTAACCCGCAGGACTTTCTATTTTTATAAGTAGCACCAAAACTTTGGGCCGCATCTTCAATGACCGGAATTCCGTACTTCTCTGCAATTGTATTAATTGCATCGAAGTCAGCACATTGACCGTACAACGAAACTGGAATAATCGCCTTTGTATTCGGCGTTATTGCAGACTCAAGGTTCTTTGGATCAAGGTTATAGGTAAATGGATCTACATCGACATAGACGACTTTCGCCCCTAGCAGGGCGGCTGCTTCAGCTGTCGCAATGTAGCTAAAGCCGGGGGTGATCACTTCGTCACCTGGCCCAATATTCAACGCCATTAAAGCAATCTGAAGAGCATCTGTCCCATTAGCACAAGTAATGCAAAATTTGGCACCTACTCTATCTGCAAGTCTCTCTTCCAACTCAGAAACTTCTGGGCCCAAGATATACTGACCGTGCATCAACACCCTCTGAATGGCAGCGTCCAGTTGGGTTTTAATTCTAGCTTGTTGGTACTTTAGATCGATAAATTCGAGCATTGGACTCACGCATCAATTTTGGTGATAACATTTTCGTTAAGCACATAATATGCGCCACTGTGCTCACACTTTACTTTTCCTGAACCTATGACAGGAAGCTTTAACTGCTCACCAAATTCGCTCATCCAGCCAATCTGTCGGGCAGGCACCCCAACCATCAATGCATATGCTGGCACGTCACGATTGATTACAGCTCCCGCCCCAACAAACGCAAACTTTCCGATTACGACACCACAGACGATTGTGCAATTTGCACCTAACGTAGCGCCTTTTTTGACCAAAGTATTTCGGTACTGGTCTTTACGCTCTATTAGCGAGCGCGGATTATAGACATTCGTGAACACCATACTTGGGCCGCAAAACACGCCGTCTTCGAGTGTTACGTTGTCGTATACAGATACGTTATTTTGTATTTTACAAAAATCACCAATTACAACTTTATTGCCCACGAACACGTTTTGACCCAGAGACACACCACTGCCGATACGTGCGCCGCTACATACGTGAACAAAATGCCACACACGAGAGCCTTCACCGATGACCGCTCCATCATCAATTATCGCGCTGCTATGAGCCGAGTAATTCACTTCACACTCCTGTATCTGCCATTATAAATATTAATTGTAGGCGAAGGCCCATCGATAAGATGGGCCAGTTTCGCATTAGAGACTTTGCAGAAATGGATGACCCTCCCCAGCAGAGGGTACTACGACCTTGCTCGAACGGATGGTATTCACGGTTTCAACGCAATGGCGCGCATCTTCAATGCCGTACCCACGCCCATTCAATATTTCTTGGTAACTGACCGTATGCAAGTCCGTGAAACCTTCCGAAAATTCAATTTCCTCACCATTGACAGTGATAGAACGGTAGGTCGGTTTCTTGCCTTTTACAGACTCTGGGAGATCATTCGCGTCGATCGACAAAAACCAACGCACACGGGCTTTTTCATACTCAAGATATCCAGCAGCGCGGTATTCGGACGCAAAGTGAACGACATTACGCTGCAGTTTTCCAAATATAAAATGAAGCATATCGTAAAAATGCACACCGATATTTGTTGCTAACCCAAAGGACTTGCGCGGGTCGCCTTTCCAACTTTCCATGTACCAATTACCGCGTGAGGTAATATAGGTGAGCTCAACATCGTACTTTTCGTTTGCACTTTCATTTGCAACTTTGGTTTTAAGATCCAGAATCGCTTTATGGTGACGCAACTGCAAAATATTGTATACGCGCTTTCCTGTTTCCTTTTCAACTAATGCGAGTTCATCCAGGATTTCAGGCGTAGGGACAAGAGGTTTTTCACAAATGACATCGCAGCCGAGTCGCAATCCAGCAGCAATGTGCGAGTGGTGAAGATAGTTAGGTGAACAAACCGCTACGTAGTCAAGTTCAGTACCGGGATTCCGTTTAAGCTGATGGGCATGCTCGATAAATCGCTCAAACTGAGTAAAAAATTCACTTTGCGGGGAAATGCTGTCTATGATACCAACGGAATCATTTATATCGTAGGCAGAAACTAAAACGTTACCGGTGTCTTTAATTGCACGCATGTGCCGGGGAGCAATGTAACCAGCAGCACCGATCAGAGCAAAGTTTTTCATTTTACCTCTTCTATGGCCTAAACCATTATCCGATTAAACGCTAACCTATAAAATTCAAGCTTTAATGATATTTTTCGCCGGGTCTCTGTATTTGCCACGACTATCAATGATCAACTTAGAGTGCTGCTTGATGAGATCATAGTCAAACTTATCGTGGTCAGTTGCTAACACCACAGCGTCAAATTCTGCCAGTGTTTCTACCGTCAGCGGTTCACTATTCAAATTAAAATGATGTTCCCGCATTTTTGGAAACACCAGCACATGGGGATCACTGTAGGCCACCGTGCCGCCTTTGCTTTCAATCAACTCCATGATTTCTACTGAAGGCGACTCACGCATATCGTCTACGTTTTTCTTATATGCGATGCCGAGGACCAATACTTTACTACCCTTCAACGCTTTACCGGCATCATTCAAGCCGTCAATCAACTTGCTCAAGACATAATCAGGCATCGCTTGGTTTACTTCACCTGATAGTTCGATAAATCTGGTGTGAAGCCCATACTCCCGCGCTTTCCATGTGAGATAGAATGGATCGATTGGAATGCAGTGCCCGCCGAGTCCCGGACCTGGGTAGTAAGCGGTAAATCCGAAAGGTTTAGTCGCTGCGGCGTCAACTACTTCGAAAATATCGATGCCCATACGATCCGCGACAATTTTCATTTCGTTGACCAAGCCAATATTTACGGCGCGGTGAATGTTTTCGAGCAGCTTAGTCATTTCAGCTGCCTTAGTCGAGCTTACTGGGACAACTTGATCAATGGCTTGCTCATAAAGCGCAATGCCTACCTCGAGGCAGGCTGCAGTGTCACCACCGATGATCTTGGGAATGGTGCGTGTTTCGAAACTTAGATTACCTGGGTCTTCGCGTTCGGGTGAATACACGAGAAAAATATCTTCACCTACGATCAAGCCACCTTCTTGTACACGGGGTAACAGTTCTTCTTCTGTGGTACCCGGATATGTGGTGCTTTCTAAAGAGACGACTTGTCCTGCTCTCAAGTATGGCTTGAGCGCATCGGTAGTATTGATCACAAAGCTCATATCGGGTTCGCGATACTTATTCAGCGGTGTCGGCACGCACAAGATCAGAGCATCACATTCCAACGCACGGCTAAAATCGGTGGTTGCTTCGAAACCCGTGGTTCGTGCTTGCTGAATTTTTACTCCAGGGATGTGTTCAATATAACTTTCACCGGCATTCAACTTGCCAACTTTTTGTTCATCGATATCGATCCCTAATACACGAAAACCAATGGCGTTGTACCGCAGCATCAACGGCAACCCGACATATCCCAGACCGACGATACCGATCAAGGCTTCCTTGCTCTTAAATTTGGAGATACTGTTCTTTATTTGCTGGGACATCAATCTTGCTCCGGCTCAGGCTGATGAGCGATAAAAATTTGATATTTCTAATGGACTCACATTCAAGCCAAGTGAAATATCAGTGTTAAAGGCACGCTAGCACTCCAAGATTTTCCGTTGAAAATCAAAACAGCTCAGCATGTCAAGAGCGTCTCCCACCTAGGGCTCAGAGCGCTCAAAACCTCCCCAATGGCAGGCCCGTCTGCTAATGACAGTTTAAACAATCACATGAGCGGTTCTTCACCTCTCGTCGTCTAGTCAAAAAACGGCGCTGAGCTCTGTAAATTCCTCATTGAAGAATTTTACTCTACCCGCGAATGCTCAGGGAGGCGCACAGGGAAATCCTGACCCGTTATCTTGAAATTGCGCGACGATGCTTGGACATATAGATAATGGCTTGACACGCCCCTCCTTACGACGGGCTACGCAAGGGAAAGAGCACAACGACGACCAAACTCCATTAGCATGGGAAAAAACGACTCGACAGCCGATGCGCAGCGACTCTTGCGTAAGATCGTAGCGACCGCGCATACCACAGCCCCTCTGACAAACTGAGCGAGCGGAGACAGTATTTTGTCGAATCAGATTCTCCACAGCGCGGCATCCCTCCTAGAACTGCCCGGTACCAAGATGCCATTCCCCAGCGAAGGAGAATTGAAGTGATTTTTGGCACTGCGAATGTTCATATCCATATTCCATCTTTGATGCCTACCTAACGCCCTGAGACTCATCGAACCGGAGTTTGATTCAATCACTAAGGTGCGGTCGTTCCAGGCTGCAGCCCGCAGATTCAGGCTTCACAATCCCCTCAGGGCTGGCGGCTAAGCCCACTACTGGCACAGCTGTATTATGCATGCTGAAGCGAGATCTGGGCGCTCAAACCGTGGATTATACGACCACTGGAGCAAATCGGTTAGTGCAGATCCTTGTTCAATAAGCATTATTGATCGTGGATTTCGTGTTCGCTACACACAATCCAAGATGAGCACTCAAGGGCTGCTCTCAATCCAAGTACTCACCCTTTGAGCTACGAAACGCCCCTTAAGCTTGCTCGGAGCAAAAAGGTGAAAATCTGCGCTCCAGACTCTTATACGAGCGCCCTAAACCGCAGAAACGGAAATTGCCCGCTAATGGTACTAGCGAGCAATTTACCTACAAACACAACTACGCAGATACCATATTTTCTGTTGCCTTAGGCAAAAACTTAAGCATGGCGGAGTGCATTTCGCATCCAAAACTGACGAATAAGCCCCGCAATTACGCCCAGGCCCAATCCCAAGACGGCACCTAGAACGAGAATCAATGCTTTTCTTGGCTTGACTGGCGCATCGGGAGGTTGAATCGCGCCATCAAGTTGATACACAGCAATATCTTCAGATTTTACTCTCAAGCTTTTATAAAAATCGTATTCACCTTGAAGTCTCCGTAAATCAACAATATAGGGATCATCTGAACCTCTCGTTTCGAGAACCTTTGCCTCCGCAGCCAAAGCCTTTGTTCCCCGCAAATAAATCAATCGAGGATCATCCTCGCCAGATATATCTCTGGGAGCACTCCCCAGTACAGTCAACTGCTTCTCCAGACCAATAGCATCGGCGACTTGCTCAGCTTCGCGTAATTGTACGAGTGTATCTTTTCGTTTATTTGCAGCATTTTCTCTTGAAGTCTGAATTAGCGCACCAACACTCCGCGCTCGCATCTCCACTTCTTTATCATAATTATTTATAAGTTCATTTTTTGACATTTCGCCAGCGCTATTTATATATTTAGTCAACCACTCTACTGAAACCGCAGAATCACCGCTCAATGCCAATATTGAGAATCGATTCGGAAACTCTTTAACGGGCTGAATGATCGTTAAATCCTTCAGGAATTGGCGATATAAAACGTCCTGTGATTTCTCTCGATCAGATTCTTTCAGCGAGGGCAGATAAACACTCTTAAAAAAATCACGCTTTAAAGTTTCCGACTGAAGATTCTTAATAAAAACATCATATACATCTTTTACCAAATAAGGCTTTAACTCTGATTTTTTCGTGCGCCCTAAGTTCAGATTCTCAATATCACTTTGATTTGGAGGTGAAACGTAAGCTCGCGCCTCATAAACAGGAGGACTCAAAAAAGCATAAAGACTTGCCACAACCACTACTAAACCAGCAACCAGACAGATCAACCAGCGCTGCGCCCAAACCCCTTTTATAAAATCATATAAATCCAATTCATTTAAGCCTTGGGTACTAGTGCTAATATCTTGCATATGCTTACTATAATCCATTCTCAAAAGATTAATGTGCCACAAACCAACTAGGCATTTAGATTTTTCTTACATCATGATTACGTGCGTATTTAAACATGAAAGAAACAACTGGACCTATCGCCATTCCGACCAAAAGCGCTATGACCAAGCATAAAGATGCGGGAGCCTCACCACTAGAGAACCCGAAGAAACCGATTTTGACAGATTGTTGATTCTCAAGCACAAAAACAATAAGCGCTGCACTCGCCAGCAACAGTATTAATAGAAAAAACCAGCGCAGTAGCTTTTTCATCATAATGCCCTCAACGTAACTCAGATATCATTCTCTTCATCCTCATTCACCCTATCTCGTAACTCCTTTCCAGGCTTGAAATGAGGAACAAACTTACCATCGAGGCTGACTGACTGACCGGTCTTAGGATTGCGCCCAACTCGCGGCGCACGATAGTGCAATGAAAAGCTACCAAACCCCCGAATCTCAATCCGATCCCCGGTAGCAAGGCATTGGGACATTTGCTCAAGCATGGTCTTGATGGCCAGCTCCACATCCTTGGACGAGAGCAGCCCTTGATGGGTGACAATTCGTTCGATCAACTCCGACTTCGTCATATTTTTCCCTTCTTTTTCAAGCAGCTAGGAAAATCGCTCCGACGGTTTTAGCATGCCCGGATGGATTTGAACAGTATGAGTTTTGACACCCTACTGCAAACCGCGTATTGCGCGGTTCTTTGAACATCCATCCACCTGTAAGCCGCCTGCACTCCTATCGGCAAATGACCAGCATGGTGCGGGTGAAGTAGCCGGCCGGGTTGAAGCCGAAGGGGAAATAGTCTTCTTCCTTGGCGTCGTCGGATCTGACGATCGTTTTGTAGCCTGCCCCTCTGCACTCCTTCGCCGCCCGCTTTTTGCATTTCTCCCAGCTGGAACCCAACCCTGAACAATCGACTTCGATACCGCTCACACCACGTACCGCATGGGTCTTGGCGTTCGTGGTACAGCCTGCCAGAGCCACCACGACTGCTAGTGCGACGATGAGTTTGTTCATTCACTTCCTTATGCCGGCTGCGCTGGCCGAGCGTCGCTCGCTTGAGGATTAGCTTAGCTGGAAATAAGCGATTGATCCTGCTTAAGAAAAGACAACTGCGAAGGGGGATCGTTTCGGATGTGAGGGGCTACTAAAGCAAACGCATAGCAAAGGCAAAAGATCGCAGCCTTCGGCAGCTCCTACAGGGGTTGGGGTGGGACGGAATTTTGGGCATGAAAAAGGGCGACCGAAGTCGCCCTTTTTTTACAGAAAGTCAGAACTTAGTTCTGCTTTTCCGCTTGTGCAGCACGCAGCAGGTCACCCAGGGTGGTGGCTACTGGAGCATCCGAAGCTACTGGCTTGTCGCGCAGGCTCTGGATGGCTTCTTTTTCGTCTTCAACGTCTTTCGACTTGATCGACAGCTGGATTACGCGGCTCTTGCGGTCAACGCTGATGATCTTGGCTTCTACTTCTTCGCCTTCTTTCAGAACGTTACGAGCGTCTTCAACGCGGTCACGGCTGATTTCGGAGGCTTTCAGAGTTGCTTCGATATCGTCGGCCAGAGTGATGATGGCGCCTTTGGCGTCAACTTCTTTCACAGTGCCTTTAACGATGGCGCCTTTGTCGTTCTCTTGAACGTACTCGGAGAACGGATCGCTTTCCAGTTGCTTGATGCCCAGGGAGATGCGCTCGCGCTCTGGGTCAACCGACAGGATGACGGTGTCCAGCTCGTCGCCCTTCTTGAAGCGACGTACGGCTTCTTCGCCCACTTCGTTCCAGGAGATGTCGGACAGGTGAACCAGACCGTCGATGCCGCCGTCCAGACCAATGAAGATACCGAAATCGGTGATCGACTTGATGGTGCCGGAGATCTTGTCGCCCTTGTTGAACTGGCCAGAGAAGTCTTCCCATGGGTTCGACTTGCACTGCTTGATGCCCAGGGAGATACGACGACGCTCTTCGTCGATGTCCAGAACCATGACTTCCACTTCGTCGCCGACTTGTACGACTTTCGAAGGGTGGATGTTCTTGTTGGTCCAGTCCATTTCGGAAACGTGTACCAGACCTTCAACGCCTTCTTCCAGCTCAGCGAAGCAGCCGTAGTCGGTCAGGTTGGTTACACGAGCGGTGACGCGAGTGCTTTCTGGGTAACGGGCTTTGATAGCAACCCATGGATCTTCACCCAGTTGCTTCAGACCCAGGGAAACACGATTGCGCTCGCGATCGTACTTCAGAACCTTGACATCGATCTCGTCGCCAACGTTGACGATTTCGGAAGGATGCTTGATGCGCTTCCAGGCCATGTCGGTGATGTGCAGCAGGCCATCGACGCCACCCAGATCGACGAATGCGCCGTAGTCGGTGAGGTTCTTGACGATACCTTTGACTTGCTGGCCTTCCTGCAGGGATTCCAGCAGAGCTTCACGCTCGGCGGAGTTCTCGGCTTCCAGGACGCTGCGACGGGAAACGACAACGTTGTTGCGCTTCTGGTCCAGTTTGATGACCTTGAATTCCAGCTCTTTGCCTTCCAGGTGCGTGGTGTCGCGCACTGGACGGACGTCAACCAGAGAACCTGGCAGGAACGCACGGATGCCGTTAACGTCGACAGTGAAGCCGCCTTTAACCTTACCGTTGATAACGCCCTTGACCACTTCTTCGGCTGCGAAGGCTGCTTCCAGAACGATCCAGCATTCAGCACGCTTGGCTTTTTCACGGGACAGCTTGGTCTCACCGAAGCCATCTTCAACCGAGTCCAGAGCAACGTGAACTTCATCGCCAACGTTGATGTTCAGCTCACCAGCGTCGGTGTAGAACTGCTCAAGCGGGATGAGTGCTTCAGACTTCAGGCCAGCGTGAACGGTTACCCAGCGAGCCTGGTAATCGATATCGACGATGACACCGGTGATGATGGAGCCTGCCTGAAGGTTCAGGGTTTTCAGGCTTTCTTCAAAGAGTTCCGCAAAGCTTTCGCTCATTTTAATTCCTGTTGATGAGGGCGAGAAATACGCCCATCTCCACATCCCAGACGATGTGGGTTGGTTTCATTTAAAAGAAGCGCTGCAGGACTATGACTGGTCCCCTGCGGCCTTCTTGGTCACCCGGCGATATCGCGAATGGCGATCTCGCTCATGATGCGTTCCAGCACCTGATCGATGGATAATTCCGTGGAATCCAGCTGTATGGCGTCAGCCGCCGGCTTGAGCGGGGCTACCGCTCGCTGGGTGTCACGCTCGTCGCGTGCACGTATCTCATCTAGCAGACTCGACAGACTAACACCCTCGACTTTGCCCTTCAACTGCAAATATCGGCGGCGCGCCCGCTCCTCGGCACTGGCGGTGAGGAAAATCTTCAGTGGCGCGTCCGGAAAAACCACCGTTCCCATGTCACGACCGTCGGCCACCAGCCCCGGCGCTTCCTGGAAAGCACGCTGGCGCTGCAGCAGCGCCTCGCGTACGGCGGGCAATGCAGCCACCTGGGAGGCACCGGCACCGATGCTTTCGGTACGGATCACATCGCTGACTTCGTCACCTTCCAGAATGATGCGCTGCAACTGACCTTCGGTCGCCGCGATGAATTGCACATCCAGATGAGCGGCAAGTTTTTTCAGCAGCTCTTCGTTGGTCAGATCGACGCCATGGTTGTGCGCGGCGAACGCCAGCAAGCGGTAAAGCGCACCGGAATCCAGCAGATTCCAGCCCAGGCGCTTGGCCAGGATCCCGGCTACCGTGCCCTTGCCAGAGCCGCTTGGCCCATCGATGGTGATGACCGGTGCAATGTTTTTCACGACTGGGCCTCTTGAGCAACGCGGATGCCAACCTGCGCGCACAGCGCGAGGAAGTTGGGGAACGAGGTCGCGACGTTGGCGCAGTCATGGATGCGGATCGGCGCCGAAGCACGCAGCGAGGCAACGCTGAACGCCATGGAGATCCGGTGATCGCCGTGACCGTGCACTTCGCCACCACCGATCTGGCCGCCGTCGATGATGATCCCGTCCGGAGTCGGCTCGCACTTGACACCCAACGCCAGCAGGCCGTCGGCCATCACCTGGATACGGTCCGATTCCTTGACGCGCAGTTCTTCGGCGCCACGCAGAATGGTACGCCCCTCAGCGCAGGCAGCAGCGACGAACAGCACCGGGAATTCGTCGATCGCCAGCGGAACCAGCTCTTCGGGAATCTCGATACCTTTGAGTTTAGCTGCGCGTACACGCAGATCCGCCACTGGCTCGCCGCCCACTTCACGCTGGTTCTCCAGAGTGATGTCAGCGCCCATCAGACGCAGGATGTCGATGACGCCGGTACGGGTCGGGTTGATGCCGACGTGTTCCAGCACCAGTTCCGAACCTTCGGCGATCGATGCCGCCACCAGGAAGAACGCCGACGACGAGATATCGCCCGGCACTTCAATGTGGGTAGCGGTCAGTTTGTTGCCGGATTCGACCGATGCGGTCGCGCCATTGACGCTCACCGGGTAACCGAAACCACGCAGCATGCGCTCGGTATGGTCACGGGTCGGCGCAGGCTCGGTCACGGTGGTCTTGCCTTCGGCATACAGACCTGCCAGCAGCAGGCAGGACTTCACCTGGGCACTGGCCATCGGCATGGTGTAGGTCAAGCCTTTGAGCTTGTTGCCACCACGAATGGTCATCGGCGGACGACCGTCAGCAGCGGTTTCGATCACGGCACCCATTTCACGCAGCGGATTGGCCACGCGATTCATCGGGCGCTTGGACAGCGAAGCGTCGCCGGTCAGGGTGCTGTCGAAATTCTGCGCGGCCAGCAGGCCGGACAGCAGGCGCATCGAAGTGCCCGAGTTGCCCAGATAGATCGGACCCGGTGCCGGCTTCAGGCCATGCAGGCCGACGCCGTGAATGGTCACGCGACCGTGGTGCGGGCCTTCGATCACGACACCCATGTCGCGGAAAGCCTGCAGGGTGGCCAGGGCATCTTCACCCTCGAGGAAACCTTCGACTTCGGTGACGCCTTCAGCGAGGGAACCGAGCATGATCGAACGGTGGGAAATCGATTTGTCGCCTGGTACGCGAATCCGACCGGACAGGCGGCCACCAGGTTGAGCCAGGAAAATCAGATCGTTGGAATTCATAGCGTCCACATAGGCCCTGCGGGCCAGGATTTTACTGAAATGCTCGCGGGCAACCCGGGCGCGAGTGAAAACGCCCAACAACTGGTGCCCATCCCCTGCATCGACCGCGTCGCGCAAGGCGTCGAGGTCGCTGCGAAATGTATCGAGTGTGCGCAGGACAGCTTCGCGGTTGGCGAGGAAGATGTCGTGCCACATGACCGGGTCGCTTCCGGCGATTCTCGTGAAATCGCGGAAACCGCCCGCAGCGTAACGAAAGATCTCAAGGTTTTCATTGCGCTTGGCCAACGAGTCGACCAAACCGAACGCCAGCAGGTGCGGCAGGTGACTGGTCGCCGCCAGCACTTCGTCATGGCGCTCGACCTGCATGTGCTCGACATCGGCGCCCAATTCGCGCCACAGGCGATCGACGACCGCCAGCGCTGCCGGATCGGTCAGCTCCAGCGGCGTCAGAATCACCTTGTGACGACGGAACAGCTCGGCATTGGAGGCTTCCACCCCGCTCTGCTCGGAGCCGGCAATCGGGTGACCCGGCACGAAACGCGACGGCATGCCGCCAAACGCTTCGGTGGCGGCGCGCACGACATTGCCCTTGGCACTGCCGACGTCGGTCAGAATCGCCCCGCCCAGATCCATGCCCGCCAATCGAGCGAGCACTTTTTCCATGGCGAGGATCGGCACGGCCAACTGAATGACGTCGGCGCCCTGACAAGCGGCAACCAGATCGTCTTCGCAGCGATCCACCACACCCAACTCGACCGCCAGCTTGCGCGACTGGGGATCGAGATCGACTCCCACCACTTCGCGGCACAGGCCGCTTTCACGCAAGCCCTTGGCAAACGAACCGCCAATCAACCCCAGACCGACCACCACCAGGCGACCGATCATGGGCTCAACAGATTGCAGCGCAGTGACATCAACCACGGGCCAGAACCTTGGTCAGCGCCTCGAGGAAGCGGCTGTTTTCCGCCGGCAAGCCGATGGTGATGCGCAAGTGGTTCGGCATGCCGTAGTTGGCCACCGGACGCACGATCACACCTTCGCGCAGCAGACCCTGGAAGATCGGAGCGGCTTCACGGCCGATATCGACACAGATGAAGTTGCCGCGGGACGGAATCCAGCTCAGACCCAGCTCACGGAAACCCGCTTCCAGCTGCTGCATGCCGGCTTCGTTCAAGCGGCGGCTTTCAGCCAGATACTCGTCGTCCTTCACTGCCGCGCAAGCAGCAGCCAATGCAAGGCTGTTGACGTTGAAAGGTTGACGTACACGGTTCAGGACGTCGGCGACCACCGGGGTGGACAGGCCGTAACCGACCCGCAATGACGCCAGGCCGTAGGCCTTGGAGAAAGTGCGCGAGACCAGCAGGTTCGGATAGGCCGCGAGGAAATCCAGGCCATCCGGCATGTCGTCACTGCCCTCGGCGTACTCGATGTAGGCCTCGTCCAGCACCACCAGCACGTGTTCCGGGACGTCTTGCAGGAATTCGTCCAGGGCCTCGGCGTCGAACCAGGTCCCGGTCGGGTTGTTCGGGTTGGCGATGAAGACCACACGGGTGTTGGCGTCGATGGCTGCCAGCATGGCCGGCAAGTCATGCCCCCAATCCTTGGCCGGAACGACCTTGGCCTGGGCGCCGACCGCCTGGGTCGCAATCGGATAGACCGCGAACGCGTGCTCGCTGAACACGGTATTCAGGCCTGGGGCCAGATAGGCGCGCGCGACCAGCTCGAGGATGTCGTTGGAGCCGTTGCCCAAAGTCACCTGATCGATTTCGACGCGGCACTGTTCGGCCAGCAGGGACTTGAGTGCGAAACCATTGCCGTCGGGATAACGGGTCAGCTCATCCAGCGCCTCACGGATGGCTGCCAGCACTTTGGGACTGGCGCCCAACGGGTTTTCGTTACTCGCCAGTTTGATGATGCTGGCCGGATCGAGATCCAGCTCGCGAGCCAGTTCGTCCACGGGTTTGCCTGGAACGTAAGGCGAAAGTTGTTGCACGCCCGGCTGTGCCAGAGCGAGGAAATTGCCACTCATTGCTACCGCCCCTTAGAGAACTGCTTTCGGGTAGGAACCCAGCACTTTGAGTGCCACTGCTTCCTGACTGATTTTTTCCAGCACACCTTTTACCAGCGGATCGCGGTGGTGGCCGACAAAATCGATGAAGAACACGTAGGTCCATTTACCGCTGCGCGACGGACGAGTCTCGATACGCGTCAGGTCGATGCCGTTGTCGTGGAACGGCACCAGCAGCTCGTGGAGCGCACCTGGCTTGTTGCTCATCGAAACGATGATCGAGGTCTTGTCGTCGCCGGTCGGCGGCACTTCCTGGTTGCCGATCATCAGGAACCGCGTGGAGTTGTCCGGACGGTCCTCGATTTTCTCGGCCAGCCGGGTCAGGCCGTACAGGCCAGCCGCCATGTCACCGGCGATCGCCGCCGAGTTCCACTCACCCTTGACCCGCTTGGCCGCTTCGGCGTTGCTCGACACCGCCACGCGCTCGACATTCGGGTAATGGGCGTCCAGCCACTTGCGGCACTGAGCCAGGGACTGGGCGTGGGAGTAGATGCGGCTGATGCTGTCGGTCTTGGTGTTTTCGCCAACCAGCAAATGATGGTGAATACGCAGCTCGACTTCGCCGCAGATCACCATGTCGTGCTCCAGGAAGCTGTCGAGGGTGTGGTTGACCGCGCCTTCGGTGGAGTTCTCCACCGGGACCACGCCGAAATTCACCGCACCGGCTGCCACTTCACGGAACACTTCGTCGATCGCCGCCATCGGCTTGCTGATCACCGCATGGCCGAAGTGCTTCATGGCCGCCGCCTGGGTGAAGGTGCCTTCAGGGCCGAGATAAGCCACTTTCAGCGGCTGCTCGAGGGCCAGGCACGAGGACATGATTTCGCGGAACAGCCGCGCCATCTCTTCGTTGCCCAGCGGGCCCTGATTACGCTCCATCACGCGCTTGAGTACCTGAGCTTCGCGCTCCGGGCGATAGAACACCGGCGCTTCGCCTTCAGTCAGCGACGCCATCTTTACTCGTGCGACTTCCTGGGCACAGCGCGCACGCTCACTGATCAACTCCAGAATCTTGGTGTCCAGAGCATCAATGCGAACGCGCAGCGCCTTGAGTTCTTGCTCAGACATTAGCCGTGTTCCTTCTCGAACTCTGCCATGTACGCCACCAGCGCGTTGATTGCGTTGATGTCGACGGCGTTATAGATGGAGGCGCGCATGCCGCCCACGGAACGGTGGCCTTTGAGGTTCAGCAGGCCACGCTCGTCGGCGCCGGCCAGGAACGGCTTGTCCAGACGGTCGTCCGCCAGGCGGAACGGCACGTTCATCCACGAGCGGTCCGATTTGTTGATCGGGTTGCTGTACAGGCCGCTGGCGTCGATGAACTCGTACAGCGTGCGTTGTTTCACGTCGTTCAGCTTGGCAATGGCTTCGACACCGCCCTGCTCTTTCAGCCACTCGAACACCAGGCCGGACAGGTACCAGGCCAAGGTTGGCGGAGTGTTGTACATCGAGCCGTTGTCGGCCGCGACCTTGTAGTTGAGCATGGTCGGGCACAGGGTACGTGCCTTGCCCAGCAGGTCTTCGCGAACGATGTTCACGACGATGCCGCTCGGGCCGATGTTTTTCTGCGCACCGGCGTAGATCATGCCGAAACGCGAGACATCGATCGGACGGGAGAGGATGTCGGAAGACATGTCGGCCACCAGCGGCACGTCGCCGGTTTCCGGGACCCACTGGAATTCCAGGCCGCCGATGGTTTCGTTCGGCGCGTAGTGAACGTAGGCCGCGTCCTTGGACAGCTTCCACTCGTTCTGGCCGGGAATGGCGAAATAGTCGTAAGGCTTGGCGGTCGCGGCGACATTGACGTGGCCGTAGCGCGAAGCTTCTTCGATGGCTTTCTGCGACCAGATACCGGTGTCGATATAGTCGGCCGTGCCGTTTTCCGGCAGCAGGTTCAGCGGAATCTGGGCGAACTGCTGGCTGGCGCCGCCTTGCAGGAACAGCACTTTGTAGTTCGACGGGATATTCAGCAGATCACGCAGGTCCTGCTCGGCCTTGGTGGCGATGGACACGAACTCATCGCTGCGATGGCTCATTTCCATCACCGACAGGCCCTTGCCGTGCCAGTCAAGGAGTTCACTCTGGGCGCGCTGCAGGACAGCTTCGGGAAGTGCCGCGGGACCCGCGCAGAAGTTATAGGCTCTCTTGCTCACATCCAATCTCGCTCTGATTTGGTAGGTCGTGCAAACATTTCAGTCGACGCCGATTCAAGGTGAGAGCGGGCTTGCTCGCGAAAGCGGTGTATCAGGCGACATCGCTGGAGAATGTCAGTCCGTCTTCGCGAGCAAGCCCGCTCCCACAGGGAATCGTGGTGGTGTCGATTTTTTCATAAGGGATAAACAACAAGGGGGCGAATTCTCATCCGCCCCCTGCATGTACGCTTATTCCTGTGGTTCTTCGTCAGCAGCGGCGTCGAGTTGCTGGTCTTCCACGGCGTCGTCGATCACGACGTCACCCTCGAATACCTCGCCCTCTTCACCTTCAAACTCTTCGCCCTCGACTTCCGAAGGTTCCTGTACCCGCTCGAGGCCGACCAGGGTTTCGTCCTTGGCCAGTTTGATCAGGGTCACGCCCTGGGTGTTACGACCCAGGCTGGAAACTTCGTCGACCCGGGTACGTACCAGAGTGCCCTGGTCGGAAATCAGCATGATTTCCTCGCCGTCGAGCACCTGGACCGCGCCGACCAGACGGCCGTTACGCTCGTTGCTGACCATGGCGATAACGCCCTGGCCGCCACGCTTGTACTCAGGGAACTCGGTGATCGCCGTACGCTTGCCATAACCGCGCTCGGAAGCGGTGAGGATCTGGCTGCCTTCTTCCGGGATCAGCATGGAAATCAGTTTCTGGCCTTCCGGCAGGCGCATGCCGCGAACACCGCGGGCGGTACGGCCCATGGCGCGAACGTCGGATTCCTTGAAGCGAGTCACCTTGCCGCCGTCGGAGAACAGCATGACTTCACGCTCGCCATCGGTGATGGCCGCGGAAATCAGCACGTCGCCTTCGTCCAGCTCCAGCGCGATCAGACCGACGCTGCGCTGACGGCTGAAGGATTCCAGCGGAGTCTTCTTCACGGTGCCGTTGGCGGTCGCCATGAAGATGTAGTGACCTTCGGTGTATTCCTCGACCGGCAACATGGTGGTGATGTACTCACCGTCATCCAGCGGCAGCAGGTTGACCAGCGGACGGCCTCGGGCGGCACGGGACGCTTCAGGGATTTCGTAGGTCTTGAGCCAGTAAACCTTGCCCTTGCTGGAGAACAGCAACAGCGTGGTGTGGCTGTTGGCGACCAGCAGGTGAGCGATGTAGTCCTCATCCTTGACGCCGGTGGCCGACTTGCCTTTACCGCCACGACGCTGAGCCTGGTACGCAGCCAGTGGCTGGGTCTTGGCATAGCCGCCGTGGGAAATGGTCACGACACGCTCTTCTTCCGGAATCATGTCGCCCAGGGTCAGGTCGAGGCGCGCATCGAGGATCTCGGTGCGACGCACATCGCCGTACTCGGCGCGGATCACTTCCAGTTCTTCGCGGATCACTTCCATCAGGCGCGTGGCGCTGTTGAGGATGCGGATCAGCTCGCCGATCTGGTTGAGGATTTCCTGGTACTCGGCCAGCAGCTTCTCGTGCTCCAGACCGGTCAGGCGGTGCAGACGCAGTTCCAGAATGGCTTGCGCCTGCTCTGGCGACAGGAAGTACTTGCCGTCGCGCAGACCGTATTGCGGATCGAGGTTTTCCGGACGGCACGAATCGGCACCGGCACGCTCCACCATCGCCACCACCGCAGTCGATTCCCAAGGCGTGCTGACCAGCGCTTCCTTGGCTTCCGACGGGGTTGGCGAGGCCTTGATCAGGGCGATCACAGGGTCGATGTTCGACAGGGCAACCGCCTGGCCTTCCAGGATGTGGCCACGCTCGCGCGCCTTGCGCAGTTCGAACACGGTACGGCGGGTGACGACTTCGCGGCGGTGACGCACGAAGGCTTCCAGCAGGTCCTTGAGGTTGAGGATCCGCGGACGGCCGTCGATCAGCGCAACGATGTTGATGCCGAACACGCTCTGCAGCTGGGTCTGGGCGTAGAGGTTGTTGAGGATGACCTCAGGCACTTCGCCGCGACGCAGTTCGATCACCACGCGCATACCGTCCTTGTCGGACTCGTCGCGCAGTTCGGTGATGCCTTCGAGTTTCTTCTCTTTTACCAGCTCGGCGATCTTCTCGATCAGACGCGCCTTGTTCAGCTGGTAAGGGAGTTCGGTGATGACGATCTGCTGACGGCCACCGACCTTGTCGATGTCCTCGATGATCGAGCGGGCGCGCATGTAAATGCGGCCGCGACCAGTGCGGTAGGCTTCGATGATGCCGGCGCGGCCGTTGATGATCGCCGCAGTCGGGAAGTCCGGACCGGGGATATGTTGCATCAGTTCATCGACAGTCAGCTCGGGGTTGTCGATGAGCGCCAGGCAACCGTCGATGACTTCACCGAGGTTGTGCGGCGGGATGTTGGTCGCCATGCCCACGGCGATACCGCTGGAGCCGTTGACCAACAGGTTGGGAATACGGGTCGGCATGACCGCGGGGATCAATTCGGTGCCGTCGTAGTTCGGCACCCAGTCCACGGTTTCCTTGTGCAGGTCAGCCAGCAGCTCGTGCGCCAGCTTGGTCATGCGCACTTCGGTGTATCGCATGGCCGCGGCGTTGTCGCCGTCCACCGAACCGAAGTTGCCCTGACCGTCTACCAGCAGGTAGCGCAGCGAGAACGGCTGCGCCATACGAACGATGGTGTCGTACACCGCGGTATCACCGTGCGGGTGGTACTTACCGATCACGTCACCGACAACACGGGCAGATTTCTTGTACGGCTTGTTGAAGTCGTTACCCAGCTCGCTCATCGCGAACAGCACGCGCCGGTGCACGGGCTTCAAGCCATCGCGCGCATCCGGCAGTGCCCGGCCGACAATTACGCTCATCGCGTAGTCGAGGTAGGACTGCTTCAGCTCGTCTTCGATATTGACCGGGAGGATTTCTTTGGCCAGTTCGCCCATGAGAAGCCTGATTCCTTTTTCTGGTGAAACTCCGTCACATCCATATGGGAAGAACGAAGCTCGCCGTTGCAGGCTGAATGCCATGCACCGACTTACGACAAATCAACGAGTTATGCCTTGGATCTGCGTAGTGAAGGTCGCCACGCCGGGCAACCCTGGAAACCGCCGGATGTTATCACAAGAGCCGCCACGCACCTATCCCCCAGATGCGCATGGAGCATAGTTAGTTGACCGATGACAGGCTTGAGGGGGGTCTGAGGGGCTTAGAGCTGTTGCAGCCCGGGATTTGCAAGTGAATTTTGTGAAAATACAGAGGGAAGTTGAGTCATCGTTCTTCGTGGGCGGGCGTCAACTCCAGTCAGTCAAGCCGCCACAGGACCTGTAGCGGCTGGCGACGCCTGCGTCCGGCTGCTACATGGACCGCGCTCACTTTGACGGACTCACCTAATCCATCAATGCAGACGCTTGCGGCACATCAACTGCGCCATTTTCGCGGTATCCGGGCGCTCGACGATGCCCTTTTCCGTGACGATGGCATCAATCAGATCCGCCGGCGTCACGTCGAACACCGGGTTGAATGCATCGACATCCGCGCCCAACCGCTGACCGCCGACCTCCAGCAATTCACGACCATCACGCTCTTCCAGCGGAATGTCGTCGCCGCTGGCCAGATTCATGTCGATGGTCGAACTCGGCGCCACCACCATGAACCGCACGCCGTGGTGCATCGCATTGACCGCCAGCTGATAGGTGCCGATCTTGTTCGCCACGTCGCCATTGGCGGTGATCCGGTCCGCCCCCACGATCACCCAGGTAATGCCCTTGGTTCTCATGATATGCGCGGCGGCGGAGTCGGCATTGAGGGTCACCGGAACGCCTTCGTTGGCCAGCTCCCAGGCCGTCAGCCGCGAGCCTTGCAGCCACGGACGGGTTTCGCCGGCATACACGCGCTCGACCATGCCTTCGATGAATGCTGCGCGAATGACCCCCAGCGCCGTACCGAAACCACCGGTAGCCAGCGCCCCGGTATTGCAGTGAGTGAGGATTGCCTGGGCATTGCCCTGGTGCTTGCGGATCAGGTCCACGCCCAACTGCGCCATGGTCAGGTTGGCTTCGCGATCACTTTCATGAATGGCGATGGCTTCAGCTTCCAGCGCTGCCAGGGGGTCGGCATTCTCTTTCAGGCGATCGAGGCGATCGTGCATGCGATTGAGCGCCCAGAACAGATTGACGGCGGTGGGACGGGAATCGGCCAGCAGCGCGAAATCTTCCTCCAGCGCCGCGTACCAGTCGCCGCCTTCAGCAATCCGGGCACGGGCGGCCAGCACGATGCCATAGGCGGCACTGACGCCAATCGCCGGCGCGCCGCGCACGACCATCGAGCGAATGGCCTCGGCCACGCCAGCGGCGCTGGTGTAGGCGATCCAGGTTTCCTCGAACGGCAAAATACGCTGATCCAGCAGATACAGGGCGCCGTCTCGCCAATCGATGGCTTTCACCTTCTCCGCTGCCAACAGTCGATCGCGCATCCCACACCCCGCACTCATGAACAAAAGCCGCCGATTATAGCGATCCCCCAGCGAAGACGCTCGGGTATACTTCGCCATCCTTTTACAAAAGCACTGGAACCGCCCCTCGATGCCGAACACTGCCGCTGCGCTCGACCTGCTGTTGCTGCCGACCTGGCTGGTACCCGTCGAACCCGCTGGCGTTGTCCTCAAGGATCATGCGCTGGGCATCCGTGACGGGCGCATCGTCTTCATCGGCCCGCGCTCTGGCGCATCGAAACTCAACGCAACCGAAACCCGCGAACTGCCGGGCATGCTGCTCAGCCCCGGCCTGATCAATGCCCACGGGCACGCGGCGATGACTCTGTTTCGCGGCCTGGCCGACGATTTGCCGCTGATGACCTGGCTGGAAAACCACATCTGGCCCGCCGAGGCTAAATGGGTAGACGAAGATTTCGTGCGCGACGGCACGGATCTGGCGATCGCCGAGCAGCTCAAAGGCGGCATCACCTGTTTTTCTGACATGTATTTCTTCCCGAAGGTTGCCAGCGAACGCGTGCACAACAGCGGCATTCGCGCGCAAATCGCGATTCCGATCCTCGATTTCCCGATTCCCGGCGCCAGCACGGCGGATGACGCCATTCGTCAGGGCGTCGAACTGTTCGGCGATCTCAAGCACCACGAACGCATCAAAATCACCTTCGGCCCCCATGCGCCTTACACCGTGGGCGACCAAAACCTGGAAAAAATCCGGGTAATCGCCGAAGAGCTGGACGCTTCGATCCACATGCACGTACATGAAACCGCTTTCGAGGTGCAGCAGGCGGTGGAACAGACCGGCGAACGCCCGCTGGCCCGCCTGGCGCGCCTGGGCTTGCTGGGGCCGCGCTTCCAGGCGGTTCACATGACCCAGATCAGCGATGAAGACCTGGCGCTGCTGGTAGAAAGCAACACCAGCATCATTCATTGCCCGGAATCGAACCTGAAGCTGGCCAGCGGTTTCTGCCCGGTGGAGCGTCTGTGGCAAGCCGGGGTCAACGTGGCCGTGGGTACCGACGGTGCCGCCAGCAACAACGACCTGGACCTGCTCGGAGAAACCCGCACCGCCGCCCTGCTGGCCAAGGCCGTCGCGGGTTCGGCCAGCGCGCTGGATGCCCATCGCGCCTTGCGCATGGCTACCCTCAACGGCGCCCGCGCTTTGGGGATCGAAGCCGAGGTCGGCTCGCTGGAAGTCGGCAAGGCGGCCGATATCGTGGCCTTCGATCTCTCCGGGCTGGCCCAGCAACCGGTCTACGACCCGGTTTCGCAGCTTATTTATGCCACCGGCCGCGATTGCGTGAAACACGTCTGGGTCGCAGGCAAGCAACTGCTCGACGAGCGTCGTCTGACGCGCCTGGATGAAGAACAGCTTTGCGCCACGGCCAGGAGCTGGGGCGAGCGCATCAGCGGCCACACCGAATCGTAAGTCCCCCGGACTCAAAACCGGGGCATCAGGATTTTTCAAGTTTTTCGAGGACTACACCATGAGCAACGTCGACTACTCCGAAATCGCCAAGTTCGAAGCCCTGGCCCATCGCTGGTGGGACCGGGAAAGCGAATTCAAACCGCTGCACGACATCAACCCGCTGCGGGTCAACTGGATTGACGAGCGCGTCAACCTGGCGGGCAAGAAAGTCCTCGACGTCGGTTGCGGCGGCGGCATTCTCAGTGAAGCCATGGCCCAGCGCGGCGCCACCGTCATGGGCATCGACATGGGCGAAGCGCCGCTGGCGGTCGCGCAGTTGCATCAGCTGGAGTCTGGAGTGAACGTCGAATACCGGCAGATCACCGCCGAAGCCCTGGCCGAAGAAATGCCGGAGCAGTTCGATGTGGTCACCTGCCTGGAAATGCTCGAGCACGTTCCCGATCCATCCTCGGTGATCCGCGCCTGCTTCCGCATGGTCAAGCCAGGTGGCCAGGTGTTCTTCTCCACCATCAACCGCAACCCGAAGGCGTACCTGTTCGCCATCGTCGGCGCCGAATACATCATGAAGCTGCTGCCGCGCGGCACCCATGACTTCAAGAAGTTCATCCGCCCTTCCGAGCTCGGTGCCTGGAGCCGCATGGCCGGCCTGACCGTCAAGGACATCATCGGCCTGACCTACAACCCGTTGACCAAGCACTACAAGCTGGCGGCCGACGTGGACGTCAACTACATGATCCAGACCCTGCGCGAGGAGTAAGCCGATGCCAATCAGAGCAGTTCTTTTCGACATGGACGGCACCCTGCTCGACACCGCGCCGGACTTCATCGCGATCTGTCAGGCGATGCTGGCCGACCGCGGCTTGCCGCCGATCAACGACAAGCACATCCGCGACGAAATCTCCGGCGGCGCCAAAGCGATGGTCGCCGTGACCTTCGCCATGGATCCGGAATCCCCGGGGTTCGAGGAGCTGCGCCAGGAGTTTCTCGAGCGCTACCTGGTCGGTTGCGCCGTTCACAGCAAACTGTTCGACGGCATGGGTGAACTGCTGGCGGACATCGAGAAGGCCAACCTGACCTGGGGCGTGGTCACCAACAAGCCACTGCGCTTCGCCGAACCGATCATGCAGCAACTCGGCCTGGCCGAGCGTTCGGCACTGCTGATCTGCCCGGACCATGTGAAGAACAGCAAGCCGGATCCGGAGCCGTTGATCCTCGCCTGCAAGATGCTCGACATGGACCCGGCCAGCGTATTGTTCGTGGGCGATGACTTGCGCGATATCGAATCGGGACGCGATGCCGGGACCAAAACCGCTGCCGTGACCTTCGGCTACATCCACCCGGATGACAATCCGCGGCATTGGGGGGCGGATGTGGTGGTTGATCATCCGCTGGAGTTGCGCAAGGTGCTCGATAGCGCGCTGTGCAGCTGCTGAGATCCGGTTTCACATCCTGAAAATGTTTTGTCGGGAATACGCCGCAGGATCTGTAGCAGCTGGCGAAGCCTGCGTCCGGCTGCGCAGCAGTCGTGAAGTCAGCCAATGCGGTATTGCATGTAGACCGCGGACTCAGGTTTTGCGACTGCTTCGCAGCCGGACGCAGGCTTCGCCAGCTGCTACAGGGTTCGTGTTTCGACTTGATTGAGTGACTTGCCTGCGCAGCACTCACTGTGGCGCAAACAATGATTTGTCGAGGTTCTTTATGTTCGATTACTCCGCCCGCCCCGATTTGCTCCAAGGCCGCATCATTCTGGTCACCGGTGCCGGTCGTGGCATCGGCGCCGCCGCTGCAAAAACCTATGCCGCCCACGGCGCGACCGTGCTGCTGCTGGGCAAGACCGAAGCCAACCTGTCCCAGGTCTATGACGAAATCGAAGCGGCCGGTCACCCGCAACCTGCCGTGATCCCGTTCAATCTGGAAACCGCCCTGCCCCATCAATACGATGAGCTGGCGGCGATGATCGAGACCGAATTCGGCCACCTCGACGGCTTGCTGCATAACGCCTCGATCATTGGCCCACGCACGCCAATCGAGCAACTCTCCGGCGAGAACTTCATGCGGGTGATGCAGGTGAACGTCAACTCGATGTTCATGCTCACCAGCACCCTGCTGCCGCTCCTCAAGCTGTCCCAGGACGCCTCGGTGGTGTTCACCTCCAGCAGCGTCGGCCGCAAGGGTCGCGCCTATTGGGGCGCTTATGGCGTGTCCAAGTTCGCCACCGAAGGCCTGATGCAGACCCTGGCCGATGAAGTCGACACCGTGGCGCCCGTGCGCTCCAACAGCATCAACCCGGGCGCCACGCGCACCAGCATGCGCGCCCAGGCGTATCCGGGAGAAAACCCGCTGAACAACCCGACACCCGAGGAGATCATGCCGGTCTACCTGTACCTGATGGGGCCGGACAGTACGGGCATCAACGGCCAGGCTTTCAACGCCCAGTAATGCCGTACGTCGCTTTTGTGCCGCGCCGACCTCTCGTCGCGGCATTTGCGCAGGCAAAACTTGTACAAAGCGGATTAGACTTGTAAGAAATGTCCTACGGGACTGACGGACCAGTATGACGCGCTGCCCCAGGCCGCTCTCACCCAGCTTGTAAGACAGCCTGAACGCTCAAGAGCACGCGCCATATGAAATCACCCTCCCAGACCAACGCAATTGACTTCGATAGCGCCAAATTGCAACGCCTGGGCTTTGGTCAGCAGCAACCGGTTCTGGAAAGGCCTGTCAGTCTTGCGCAATTGCGCCAGCAACTGAGCATACAGCTGCAGACCAGTCTTGAGCCTCAACGCATTCTCGGGCTGTTTTTCCGTGAAGTTCAGCGACTCGTTCCCCTCGACGCCTTGACCTACGAGCACAAGAGCAGCGATCTGCGCCTGGAATTCGGCCAGCGCGGCCGTCATTCGATCAGCTATAGCCTCAGCCATGAAGGCGAACACCTGGGTGAACTGGTGTTTCGCCGCGGGCAGCGCTTCAGCGAGAAGGATCAGGGCAGCCTCGAGTCGCTGCTGGCCGCTCTGCTCTACCCGATGCGCAACACCCTGCTCTACCGCGCCGCGACCCAGAAAGCGCTGCGCGATCCGCTGACTGACACCGGCAACCGGATTGCCATGGACCAGACCTTGGCGCGGGAAATCGAAGTCGCGCGGCGCCACCTGCAACCGCTGTCCTTGCTGATGCTGGACATCGATCACTTCAAACTGATCAACGACACCCACGGCCACAGCGTCGGCGATGAGGTGCTCAGGGCCGTGGCCACTTCGATCAAAAGCCAGCTGCGCAATGTGGACATGGTGTTTCGTTATGGCGGGGAAGAGTTTCTGGTCCTGCTGTCCAACACCCCGCGCGAAGCGGCGGCAATGGTGGGCGAGAGACTGCGGTTTGCGGTGCAGGCCGAGGATTATCTGGCCGAGGGGCGCTCGATTGCGCTGACCATCAGTATTGGCTGTTCGACCCTGCTGCCGGGGGAATCGGCCGAGAGTTTGTTGCGACGGGCCGACAATGCGCTGTATATCGCCAAGCGCGAGGGGCGTAACCGCCTGACGATGGCGGGCTGAGATTTCAAGAACAACGCAAAAACAAATGTGGGAGCGGGCTTGCCCGCTCCCACAGTTTTACCTCTTACCGCTCACTCAGCTTTCCGCCAACTCCAACCGCTCACGGGCTACCGGTGCTTTTTCCGAGTGTTCGATCTGCATGCAACGTTCCAGGAACAGGTACATGTAGTCGTAGCTCTTGCACACCGCCTGACGCAGTTCCATCTGCAACGCCTTGCTCGGGTTCATGCCCGCCAGCGTACAGATGATCTCCAGCGCTTCCCATGGATGCGCGTCATCGTACTGCGCATGCATCTTCAGCCACTTCATTGCACGCTTGCGCTCTTCCTCAGGGAAGGCTGCCGCGTACACGCCGGTGGAGCAGACCACTGCCGACCATTCACCGGTCGCGCCTTCGATGGCGTAGTTGGTGGCGGCGATGGCCACGATCAGCGAATCCGCCGAACTTGTGTGCCAGCACCAGTGGCTCAGCGCGTGAAGCTCCGGGGCCACGCTTTGCGCCTGCAGATCTTCCAGACTGACGCCGTGGGCACGGCTCCAGTTGACCCAATAGTCGGCATGGTTGAGTTCAACGCGAATGTTGCGCATCAGCCAGCGACGGGCCATGTCTTCGCCCGGGTGACGGGCAAAGCGGGTCTTGGTGAGGTTTTGTGCCATGTACAACGCGAACTGTTCGACCACAGGCCAGCCACCGATGAGGTACTGACGCATGGTTTTTGCGCTGAGTTTGTTATCACGCATGCGCTGATACAGTTCGTGTTCGACAACCCGGCGCTTACTCTCGCTGCAATCCTGGATCAGGCGCTGGGCCCAGGCAGGATAACTTGCAGCTTCCATGAGTGGGCCGGTTCGGATGAATGTGTCGATCACTGTCGAGCTCCTTTTGATTGTGATTGTTGGACCGGCAAGAGACTTCAACGAAATGTGCCAGGCGCCTTGAACAGCAAAGGCTGAGGCCTGGCAGGACGACTTTGCAAACTGTCGCAGGTAAACAATTGCGGGCGTTCTATGACATAGCCCTGAGCGTAATCCACCCCGATCTCCAGCAATGCCTGCTCGATCTGGGGCGTCTCGACAAACTCGGCAATCGTGCGTTTACCCATGACATGGCCGATGTGATTGATCACCTCGACCATGGCGCGGTTAATCGGGTCGTCCAGCATATCCTTTACGAAACTCCCGTCGATCTTCAAGAAGTCTACAGGCAAATGTTTCAGATAAGCGAATGAAGACATACCGGCGCAAAAGTCGTCCAGTGAAAAATGACAACCTAACCCTTTGAGTTCATTAATAAATCTGATTGCGCTACCTAAATTGGAAATTGCGCTTGTTTCGGTGATTTCAAAACAAATCATTTCAGGCGGAATCGAATACGTAACGAACTGTTCCCTGAGGAAGTCCAGAAACGCCTCATCTCCTATGGTCGTGCCTGACAGATTTATCGCACACATCGCCAGAGGCCCCTTGCGCTTCTCGGCCCGGCACTGGGCAATGATGCGGAAAACGTTCTGCACCACCCAACGATCAAGGGAAGTCATCAAGCCGTAACGTTCGGCGGCGGGAATGAAACTGTCAGGCAGGATCATGCGCCCGGCTTCATCGTGCAGACGCAGGAGGATCTCGATATGCCCGCCTTCGTCGCTGGTGCCCAGCGGTGCGATTTCCTGGGCGTAAAGACAGAAGCGGTCCTCTTCCAGCGCCATGTGCAGACGCTGCACCCAGGCCATTTCGCCGAAGCGCAGGGACAATTCCGAGTCATCCGGGTGATAGACCTGAACCCGGTTACGGCCTTTTTCCTTGGCCATGTAGCAAGCCATGTCAGCCGCTCGCAGCGAGGCCTCGAGGGTGGTCGGATTGTGTGATACATGCACCAGCCCGACGCTCACGGTGGTCACGAATGGCCGGCCCTTCCACACGAAATGCAGGTTCTGCACGGTCTGACGCAAGCCTTCGGCGATTCTTTCCGCCGCATCCGGGCCGCAATTTTCCAGCAGGATGCCGAACTCATCGCCGCCCAGACGCGCCAGGGTATCGCCCTCGCGCAGACCCGATTGCAGCAGCGCACAGATATGACGCAGCAACTCGTCGCCCGCCGCGTGGCCGCAGGTATCGTTGACCAGTTTGAATTGATCCAGGTCGAGGAACATCAACGCATGACGCCCCGACTGGCGCGTCAGGTTGTGCAGCGCCTGCTCGAGGCGATATTCGAATTCACGGCGGTTGGCCAGGCCGGTCAGCGCATCATGGGTCGCCTGCCAGGACAGATTGGCGATGTATTGCCGTTCCTGGGTCATGTCGTGCAGAACCAGCACGGTACCGCTGACCTTGCCGGCATTGCGGATCGGCGCGCCGACCAGGGTCACCGACACCGTGCTGCCATCCAGACGCTGGATCAGTTTGGAGTGTTCGCTGCCGCCGCTCAGATGACCGCTCAAAATGCGCTCGATCAGATTGAAACCTTCGGCCTGGGCGTTCTCGTCCAGCAGATTGAACAGCGCCGCCAGCGGCAGACCGGTCGCCTGCTCTGCCTTCCAGTGGGTCAGGGCTTCGGCGGCCGGGTTCATGTAGGCAATGGCGCCGGACACATCGGTGGTGATCACCCCGTCACCGATCGATTGCAGGGTGATCTGCGCCCGGTCTTTCTCCAATTGCAACGCGTCGGCAAAGGCGTGGCGTTGCTTGAGCAGCTTGTGGGTGCGCATCAGGGCCAGCGCAATCAGAATCAGCGCCGTGGCAAGGTTGGTCACCAGCAGCAGACGCAGAATGACCCGCGAGCCCTCGCCCAGTGCATCGCTGAAGGCTTTCGCCGCTGGCGTCACTTCTTCGTTGATCGCCAGGACCTGCTCCTTCCAGTGCTGAATATCCGCACGGGAAGCCGGGCTGGCAGTGATGTGCCGGTGCATGTCCTGGGCAACGTCATCGAGCTTGACCAGATAGGAGTCGCCCACGGTCCAGCGCTCGATGGCGGTTTCGAGGTAACTGAAATGACGGAAATTGAGGTACAGCCAGATCAGGCTGGAGACATCGTCGGGATGGTTGCCACCCTTGATGATCGCCACGCGGGCGGCTTCGATATCAGGGGGCTCGTGATCCAGCGCTACACGCAACTCGTGACCGCCCTGGGGGACGGAAATCGCACGCTGGTACTTGCGGAAAACGGTCTCGTCGCCACTGTCGGCGTAGAGATTGAGGTAATAGATGGCGTCTTTCTGGCCCTTGGACCAAAGGCTTTCACCGGCTACATAGCCCCGGACGGCCGACAGTACATAAAGGCTGACGCCGCCCAACAAGGCCTGGAACAGCACGACGGCGATAAAGGGCCATACGATGCCCAGCAACCGAGGCGTTGCGAGAGTCCGCGTTTGATTCATGAGTTCCCTTGACTTAGCACTGCCAGATCATCATCCAACGTGATCGCTACAGCTAGACTAGGGGGCGTTACAAATCCCGGCAAGTCATGAATGGAAAACATTCAGGCGTACTCTCTACTTATTATTAATACTTGCGTTGCCCTTCTGGATCAGCCCGTCGCGGCTTCCACCACCGCGCGCGTCGCGTGTCGATCAATGCTGCTGCAAATGCCCGTAAAGCTTGGCGTACAAGCCGCCATCAGCGATCAATTGTTGATGGTCGCCATCTTCGGCAATTTGCCCGCCATCGAACACCAACACACGGTCAGCCTGCTTCACCGCCGACAGGCGATGGGCAATGATCAGCGTGGTGCGGTGACTGAGGAACCGGGCCAATGCCTGGTGCAAGTTGTACTCGGTGGCGGCGTCCAGCGCTGAAGTGGCTTCGTCGAGGATCACCACCTTCGGATCGGCCAATACCATTCGCGCAATAGCCAGACGCTGGCGCTGCCCGCCGGACAACCGCACCCCGGAACGCCCGACGATGCTGTCCAGGCCATTGGGCAATTCGCGGATCGTGGCGTGCAACTGGGCGATTTCCAGCGCCTGCCAGCAGGCCTCATCACTTCGCTCACGGCCCATGGTCAGGTTGGCGCGCACGGTGTCATTGAACAGCGCCGGATGTTGCAGGACCACCGCGACATTTTCCCGTACGGTTTCCAGGCCGATCTCCTGCTGAGTCGAGCCGCCGAAACGAATGGTCCCGGACTGCGGCGTGTACAAGCCCAGCAGCAGTTGAACCAGAGTACTTTTGCCGCCGCCGCTGGCGCCGACGATCGCGACCTTTTCACCGGGCGCGATGGACAGGTTCATCTGGTTCAGCACCAGTTCGTCGCCGTAACCGAAACTCAGGCCCTGCACCTCGATTCCCACGGTCTCGCGACCGGTGAACGGGTCGACGCCATTGGGGTATTCCGGCTCATCGGCCCGGGCCAGCAGTTCGTTGATCCGCGACAGCGCGCCGCCGGCGGCGTAGTAGGCGTATTGCAGATTCAGCAGCTGCTCCACCGGGCCGATCATGAACCACAGGTAGCTGAACACCGCGAGCATCTGGCCGATGGACAGGTCGGAGAACAGCACGGTGAGCATCGCGGCGGCGCGGAAGATATCGATGCCGAACTGGAACAGCAGGCCGCTGGCACGGTTCGAGGCGTCGGTCTTCCACTGCGAACTGACCGCGTAATCGCGAACCTCCTTGGCCCGCAACCCCAAGCGACCGAGGAAAAAGCCCTGACGGTTGCCGGCGCGCACTTCCTGGATCGCGTCCAGAGTTTCGGTCAGCGCCTGGGTGAAGCGCGAGGTGCTGTCGTTCTCCAGCTTTTTCAGATGCTTGACCCGCTTGCCCAATTGCACCGTGGCGTAGATCACCAGCGGGTTGAACAGCAGAATCAGCAGCGCCAGCTGCCAGTGCATCCACAGCAGAATCCCGGCGGTGCCGACCAGGGTCAGCATCGCCACCAGGAAGCGACTGAGGGTTTCGCCGACGAATTTGTCGAGGGTATCCAGGTCGGTAACCAGGTGCGTGGTCACCGTGCCGCTGCCCAGGCTTTCGTATTCGCCGAGGGAGATGCGTTTGAGCCGCTCGATCAGGCGGATGCGAATTCGGTAGACGATGTCCTTGGCCAGAGACGCGAACAGTCGCGCCTGCACCACGTTGAATAGCAGGGCCGCGCAACGCAAGGCCAGGGTCACCATGAGCATGAGGCCGATGTAGCCGGCGGCTTTTTGCCAAACCTCGGGCAGTGCCAGGTTCATGACTTTCAGTGCGGCGTCGCCGTGTCCCAGCAGTACTTCGTCCACCAGCAATGGCAGGAGCAAGGGGATCGGAACACTGCACAGGGTCGCCAGCACGGCCACGCCGTTGGCGATCCACAGGGATTTCTTGTGTTGAAGGGCCAGACGACGGATTTCCGCCCAGCTCAAGCGGTCGACGCGTTTTGCGGTTTGAACGTCGTCGGGCAGGTCATGCACAGGCAGCGCGCTCCAGCCAGCGGCCGAGCAGCGGTGACAGCACACTGAGCGGTTGATAGCCATTGGTCAGCAGCGCCAATTGTCCATTTCGCTCAGCCAGCAAGGTAGGGAAACCGGCGATGCCCAGGTCCTGGACCCAGGTGAAATCGGCGGCCGTCGCGGTGTGCATGTCGGCGCGGTCGAAGGCGCCGGCGAATTCGATGCGCGGCAGACCGGCCTGCTCAGCCAGCTCCACCAGCACGCTGGCGTGGGTGACGTCGCGGCCTTGCGCATAAAACGCATGCTGGATCAGACCCAGCAGTTTCCACGCACAATCCGGCGCCAGGCTACGCGCAGTCACCAGAGCCCGGCAGGCCGGTTCGGTGTCGTAGACGAATCCTTCGGGCAAGGCGCCTTCCACCTTGAACGGCTGGCCGGTGGCCTCGGTGACCGCCTGCCAGTGCTCAAGAATGTAGCGCCGGGTGGACGGCTCCAGCGCCGCGCCGCTGCCGGTGCGCAAACCGCCCACCACCAGATGCACGTCCACTCCCGCTGCCGCCGCCTGTTCGACCAGTGCGTTTGCAACCGGAGCAAAACCCCAGCACCAGGAACACATCGGGTCCATTACATAGAGCAGGCGGCATGCAGACATGGTTCAGGCCTCGGTGGATGCTTGCTTATAGTTGTAGCCGATCGGGTGAGGCTGGTTGCGTGCCTTGGCCAGTTCGATCTGCTTCTGCCGGTCGATGGCGCTGCGGCGGGTCTTCTCGCTCAGGCTGTCCCAGCAATGCGGGCAGCTGATGCCGGCCACATAGTGCTCGGACTCGCGATCTTCGACGCTGACCGGTGTGCGGCAGGCATGACACTGATCGTAGTCGCCTTCGCTCAGGTCATGACGCACCGTCACGCGGTTATCGAACACGAAGCAGTCGCCCTGCCATTTGGTTTCTTCCTGCGGCACCTCTTCGAGGTACTTCAGGATGCCGCCCTTGAGGTGATAGACCTCTTCGAAGCCTTCGCCGAGCATGTAGCTCGAAGCTTTTTCGCAACGAATGCCGCCGGTGCAGAACATCGCGACCTTCTTGTGCACGGCCGGATCGAAGTTGGCTTTGATGTAGTCGGGAAATTCGCGAAAACTGGTGGTTTTCGGATCGATCGCGCCTTCGAAGGTGCCGATCGACACTTCGTAGTCGTTGCGGGTATCGATCAACAGCACTTCCGGGTCGCTGATCAGCGCGTTCCAGTCTTGCGGGTCAACGTAGGTGCCGACCTTTTTGTTCGGATCCACGCCGTCGACGCCCAGGGTCACGATCTCTTTCTTGAGCTTGACCTTGGTGCGGTAGAACGGCTGCTCGTCGCAGTAGGATTCCTTGTGATCGATGTCGATCAGGCGCGCATCGTTGCGCAGCCAGGCCAGCAGGCCATCGATGCCTTCACGGCTGCCGGAAACGGTGCCGTTGATGCCTTCTTCGGCGATCAGCAGTGTGCCTTTGATGCCGTTGTCGACCATCGCCTGCAGCAGTGGCTCGCGCAGGGCGACGTAATCTTCCAGGGTGACGAACTTGTACAGTGCCGCCACGACAATCGGTTGTGTCATGGGTGAATCTCCAGGTGGCTACCCTCGTAAGGGGTGAACCGGATGCGAAAAAAAACGCGCCGGGTGAGCGGCGCGTTTCGCATTCTAACAAAAGTGCAGCTTCGAGCGGCAAGCTTCAAGCTGCAAGCTCAAGGCAAACCGTCGCAAACTTGCAGCTTGTAGCTTGCAGCTGCTCTTAGTGCTTACTGCCACCGGCACAGGTCGGCGAAGCCGGAGCCCCGTCCATCTGTGCCCATTCCTCTGGCGTGTAGGTATGCAGCGCCAACGCATGGAACTCGCCCATCAGCTCGCCGAGCGTGCCGTAGACTTTCTGGTGACGCTTGACGCGATTGAGCCCCTCGAACTGCTGGCTGACCACAACGGCCTTGTAATGGGTCTGTGTCCCACGGCTGTGCATGTGGCTTTCATCCAGCACTTGCAGGTGCTCGGGTTGCAGCAGGCCCAGCGTCGATTCGATGCGTTGTTGCATGGTCATTGCGAACTCCGCTTAAGGCTTTTTCTTGGCCGGAGCGGCTTTCGGCTCCAGCTCGGCGGTCATGTCAGCCAGCAGCTTGTTGACCACAGGCACCGCGCTTTCCAGCTTGGCCTGGGTCAGCTGCGCCGATTGCTGGGTCAGCTGCGGCATTTTTTCCAGCACTTTCTTGCCCAATGGCGACTGGTAGAAGGCCACCAGGTCCTTGAGCTCCGATTCTGTGAAGTTGGTGGTGTAGAGCTTGACCATGTCCGGCTTGAGCTTGTTCCAGCCGATGGCCTGGTCAAGCGCCGCGTTGGCCTTGGCCTGGTAGGTTTCCAGGACCGCTTTTTTCGATTCCGGGGCTTTGGTTTGCTGGAAACGCTGGGCGAACATCTGCTGAACCTGCATGTACACCGGAGTGCCCAATTTGTCAGCATGCGCCAGGGTCAGGAAAGCCTCGGCACTGGCGTTATGGCTGGCGGTATCGGCGAGAACCTGGCCACTGGCACAAACCAATGCAACCGCGGTACAGATGGCACGAAGACGAGTCATCGAGTTTCCTTATCTAGCAGGCGAGGTTAAACCCCAAGGACGACCATTCTGCGCCTAAAAAAGTGTGTCACTCAACCCCAAGCCTTGTCGCACCTGATTTAGAGGGGTTCAATGGAGGCAAGCGAGACCGATGGAACCCCGGCCGTCGAGCACGGCCTAAACTGCGCAATCAGACTACTGGAGAGTGACCGATGAGCCGTATCGAAACCGACAGCCTTGGCCAGGTTGAAGTCCCGGATGAAGCGTACTGGGGCGCTCAGACGCAACGCTCGCTGGTCAACTTTGCCATTGGCAACGAACGCATGCCGCTGGCGGTATTGCACGGCCTGGCGCTGATCAAGAAAGCCGCGGCGCGGGTCAACGACCGCAACGGCGATCTGCCGGCCGACATTGCCCGCCTGATCGAACAGGCCGCCGACGAAGTGCTCGACGGCGAGCACGACGACCAGTTCCCGCTGGTGGTCTGGCAGACCGGCAGCGGCACCCAGAGCAACATGAACGTCAATGAAGTGATCGCCGGGCGCGCCAACGAACTGGCCGGCAACCCGCGCGGCGGCAAATCCCCGGTTCACCCCAACGATCACGTCAATCGCTCCCAGAGCTCCAACGACTGCTTCCCCACCGCCATGCACATCGCCGCGGCCCAGGCCGTCCAGCAACATTTGCTGCCAGCGATTGCCGAACTGTCGGGCGGTCTGGCCGAGCTGTCGGCGCGACACATGAAGCTGGTGAAAACCGGGCGCACCCACATGATGGACGCCACGCCGATCACCTTCGGTCAGGAAGTGTCGGGTTTCATAGCGCAACTGGATTACGCCGAACGGGCGATCCGCGCGGCACTGCCGGCGGTCTGCGAACTGGCGCAGGGCGGCACCGCCGTCGGCACCGGGCTGAACTCGCCCCACGGTTTCGGCGAAGCGATTGCCGCCGAGCTGGCAGCGCTGTCCGGCCTGCCCTTCACCACCGCACCGAACAAGTTCGCCGCGCTGGCCGGCCATGAGCCGCTGACCAGCCTCTCCGGCGCGCTGAAAACCCTCGCCGTGGCCCTCATGAAAATCGCCAACGACTTGCGTCTGCTGGGTTCTGGCCCACGCGCGGGGTTTGCCGAAGTGAAACTGCCGGCCAACGAGCCGGGCAGCTCGATCATGCCGGGCAAGGTCAACCCGACCCAGTGCGAGGCGCTGTCGATGCTGGCCTGTCAGGTGCTGGGCAACGACGTGACCATCGGGTTTGCCGCAAGCCAGGGCCACCTGCAACTGAACGTGTTCAAACCGGTGATCATCCACAACCTGCTGCAATCGATCCGCCTGCTGGGCGATGGCTGCAGCAACTTCCAGCAGCACTGCATCGCGGGCCTGGAGCCGGATGCCGGAAAAATGGCTGAGCATCTGGAGCGTGGGTTGATGCTGGTGACGGCGCTGAATCCGCACATTGGCTATGACAAGTCGGCGGAGATTGCCAAGAAGGCCTACAGCGAAGGGCTGACCCTGCGGGAGTCGGCGTTGCAGTTGGGGTATCTGACGGATGAACAGTTCGATGCGTGGGTGCGGCCGGAGAACATGCTGGAGGCCGGGGCCAAGGGCTGAATTCTTTAGCGTCTGGTAGTCAGTCTTCGCGGGCAAGCCCGCTCCCACAGGGGATTTGTGTCGATCACAATTTTTGTGAACAACCCCCTCCCCTGTGGGAGCGTGGCTTGCCCGCGAAGAACGATAACGCGGTCTAACTGGCCGCCATCCGCATTTTCCGAGCCTTGAGCCCGGCAATCAGAGACGGCCCCAACGCCACCAGCGCCGACCCCAACACCACCAGCACTGCCCCGCCATACCCCAGACCATTGATCGTCTCGGCATGCACATACTCAGGCCACCACCAGGCCGCCAGCGCCACGGCGCCGAAGGTTACCAACGGCGTGATCGCCAGCGTCGCACTGACCCGCGAGGCCTCCCAATGAGCCAGGGCTTCGGCAAATGCACCGTAGGCAATCAGGGTATTGAGGCAGCACGCCAGCAGCAGCCAGCCTTGCAGGGGATTCAACTGCAGCGCTTCCAGCGGATGCACCCAGGGCGTCAGCAGCAGAGCACAGAACAGGTAGATCACCATCATCACCTGCAACGAATTCCACACCGTCAGCAACTGCTTCTGGCCCAGCGCGTAAAAGGTCCAGACCGTGGAAGCCAGCAGCACCAGCAATACGCCGGCGGTGTAGTCGGTCAGGGAGGTCAGCAGTTCACTCAGACGCTGATTGAAGAACAGCGCGAAACCGACCAGCAGCACCGCCAGGCCGATCCCCTGCCCCAGGCTGAAACGCTCCTTGAATACGAACACACTGGCGATCAGCAGCATGATCGGGCCCATCTGCACCACCAGTTGCGCGGTGCCGGGGCTGAGCAGGTTCAGGCCCATCAGGTACAGCACGTAGTTGCCCACCAGGCCCAGCACGGCCATCGCCACCAGCCAGCCGCCACGGGGGCCCAGTACTTTGCGGCTGGGCAAGCGTTTGGTCGCGGCCAGATAAAGGAACAGGCAACCACCGGACACCATCAGGCGAAACCAGGTCACGGTGACCGGGTCCATCACCAACAGGACCTGTTTGAGCTTGATGGGGAGGATTCCCCACAGAAGCGCGGTCAGCAAGGCCAGGAACAACCCGTAAACCCAGCGACCGGATGAAATGTGCATGTGCCCCCCAATTAACCGAATGTCCGGAATCGCCATTCTAGGCGCACCGCGATGTGGCACACAGGGACAGTTGCAGCCTGGCCGCGAATGAAACTGTGCAGGTCGCATCAGTTAATTGGCGATGAGCCATCGATCCGATTGTCAGGCGCCGCAAGTGATTCATGCATAAGCTGATTGGATCCGCCCCCCCCATCATTTCAGGAGGTAGCCATGTACGGCATGCGCGCCCAGGACAACGCCCCCGCCACCCACTTTCGCAGTGACCGGTTGTGTCGGGTGAATGGGGAGTTGTACTTCAGCACCCGGGAGAACACCCTGGAGGGGCCGTTTGTCAGTGCCGAAGTGGCTGAGCAGGAGATTCTGGCTTACATCGAGCGGATGCGGAATTTGCATTTGGGCCGGTAGACCGCGGCGTCTGCTTCGCGGGCAAGCCTCGCTCCTACAGGATTTCCAATGACCTGTAGGAGCGAGGCTTGCCCGCGAATGCTATCTAACAATCACCACAATTCTTCAGATTCAACGCACCGCCTCAAACAACCCGGTAGCCCCCATCCCGCCACCCACACACATGGTCACGATGCCGTAGCGCAAATTGCGCCGCTGCAACTCGCGAACCAGATGCCCGACCTGCCGCGACCCGGTCATGCCGAACGGATGACCGATGGAAATCGAGCCGCCATTGACGTTGTATTTGGCGTTATCGATCTCCAGCCGGTTGCGCGCATACAGGCACTGCGAAGCAAAAGCCTCATTGAGCTCCCACAGATCGATATCGGCGATCTGCAAACCCTTGGCCTTGAGCAGCTTGGGCACGGAGAACACCGGGCCGATGCCCATTTCATCCGGCTCGCAACCGGCCACGGTGAAGCCGCGGAAGAACGCTTTGGGCTTCAAACCCAGCGCCAAGGCTTTTTCCAGGCTCATCACCAGGGTCATGGACGCGCCATCAGACAGCTGCGATGAGTTGCCAGCCGTGACCGAACCGTCTTCAGCGAACACCGGTTTCAGGCCCGCGAGGCTTTCCAGCGTCGTGTCCGGACGGTTGCAGTCATCGCGGTCCACCACGCCCTCGAGGATCTTCACCTCGCCGGTCGCCTTGTCTTCCACCCGATACTTCACCGCCATCGGCACGATTTCATCGTCGAACAGGCCGGCGGTCTGAGCCAGGGCGGTGCGCTGCTGGCTTTGCAGCGCGTACAGGTCCTGCTCTTCGCGGCTGACGTTGTAGCGGCGGGCGACGACTTCAGCGGTCTGGCCCATCGGGAAATAGATGCCCGGTACCTGTTCCTTGAGCAGCGGGTTGATCAGGTTGTCGGTGTTGACGCTTTTCATGGTCAGGCTGACCGATTCGACGCCGCCCGCAACAATGATGTCGCTGCAACCGGAGGCGATCTGGTTGGCGGCGATGGCAATGGCTTGCAGGCCCGAGGAACAGAAACGATTGAGGGTCATGCCGGCCACGCCGGTGCCCAGTCTGGACAGCACCGCGACATTGCGCCCGATATTGAAGCCCTGGGCGCCTTCATTGGAGGCGGCACCGACAATGCAGTCCTCGACGCTGGCCGGGTCGATGCCGGTGCGCGCCAGCAAGGCGTTGACGCAATGCGCCGCCATGTCATCCGGGCGGGTCTGGTTGAACTTGCCGCGAAAGGACTTGGCCAGGCCGGTCCGCACGCTGTCGACGATCACCACTTCACGCATGGCATACCTCATTGTTGTTATCGGTTGAGAGTGGATCGAGCATAAGCCCACGCAATTACCGACCGCGACGATCATTCACCTCGCGTATGCGCAGCCATCGCCTCACTTCTTGTCTTTCTTGTCCTTGTGCGCATGACGGTCGGAGCGCTCGAACGCCTGCTCCAGCGCGCGATTGATCGTGCGCAGCACCTTGACCCGCGCCCAGCGCTTGTCATTGGCTTCGATCAGCGTCCATGGCGCCACTTCGGTACTGGTGCGATCGACCATGTCGCCGACGGCGGCGCGATAGTCATCCCACTTGTCGCGGTTGCGCCAGTCGTCCTCGGTGATCTTGAAGCGCTTGAAGGGGATGTCTTCCCGGGCCTGGAAGCGCTCCAGTTGCGTCTGCTTGTCGATGGCCAGCCAGAACTTGACCACAATGACCCCGGCGTCGGCGAGCTGTTCTTCGAAATCGTTGATTTCGCTGTAGGCGCGCAACCAGTCCGCCGGGCTGCAAAACCCTTCGATGCGCTCAACCAGCACCCGGCCGTACCAGGAACGATCGAACACGGTGAACTTGCTCCGCGCCGGAATATGCCGCCAGAAGCGCCACAGGTACGGCTGCGCCCGCTCCTCTTCGGTCGGTGCGGCAATCGGCACGATGCTGTACTGACGCGGGTCCAGCGCCGCGGCCACCCGACGGATCGCCCCGCCCTTGCCCGCCGCATCGTTGCCCTCGAACACCGCCACCAGGGCGTGACGACGCATGCGTTTGTCGCGCATCAGCCCGGAGAAGCGGGCCTGCTCGGTGATCAACTGTTCCTCGTAATCCTCCTTGTCCAGGCGCTGGGTCAGGTCGAGGCTGTCCAGCAGATTGATTTGATCGACACTGGGGAACACCGGCGCAGCGCTGACTTTTTCCGGATGGATTTGCGGGCGTTTCAGGGCGCTTTGCAGGCCTTCGAGGAGGATCTTGCCCACCACCAGGCTGCGATAGTGCGGGTCCAGCCCGGCGATCACGTGCCACGGCGCATAGTCGCGACTGGTGCGGCGCAGGATACGTTCGCCGTACTTCACGAACTTGTCGTAGGTTCGCGATTGCTGCCAGTCCAGCGGGCTGATGCGCCAGCTGTGCAACGGGTCGTCGGCCAGGGCCTTGAGCCGCGCCTTCATCTGTTTTTTGGAGAGGTGAAACCAGAACTTGAAGATCAGCGCGCCTTCATCGCAGAGCATCTTTTCCAGGCGCTCGGCAGCGTTGATGGCCTGATCGAATCGAGGCTCCTTGAGGTCGCCATGGACCCGGGACTGAAGCATCTGGCTGTACCAGTTGCCGAAGAAAATCCCCATGCGCCCCGTGGCCGGCAGCATCCGCCAATAGCGCCAGGCCGGTGGGCGAGCCAGTTCTTCATCGGTCTGCTGATCGAAGGTGCGCACTTCGATCAGGCGCGGGTCCATCCACTCGTTGAGCAGTTTGACCGTCTCGCCCTTGCCGGCGCCCTCGATGCCATTGATCAGGATGATCACCGGAAAACGCTTCTGCTCTTGCAGTTCGAACTGCGCCTCGAGCAAGGCTTCGCGCAGGGCCGGCACTTCGGCTTCGTAGGTTTCTTTGTCGATGATGTGATCGATTTCGGCGGATTCGAACATGGATGGCTCCCTTCCAGATCTGAGCAAGACTAGCGGATTGACACGTTTTTCGTGGCAGAAATCCCTATCCGCAGCATTGACCTGTAGCAGCTGCCGAAGGCTGCGTCCGGCCCGCGATCGGCTAGAATGGCGCCCTAGCCCCTGCCGAGCCCGCCATGAAACCTGTAATGCCCCACGCCCAGCTCGACTGGGACGACCAGGGTCGTCCCTATTCCCGAGTGTTCGACGATGTGTATTTCTCCGATCAATCGGGGCTGGAAGAAACCCGTTACGTCTTCATCGAACAGAACTGTCTGGCCGAGCGCTTTGCCGCGCTGCCGGAAGGTGGCCGGCTGGTCATCGGCGAGACCGGTTTCGGCACGGGGCTGAATTTTCTCTGCGCCTGGCAGGAGTTCGAGCAACACGCCCCGGCGAGCGCACGCCTGCATTTTGTCAGCGTCGAAAAGTACCCGTTGAGCCCGACCGACCTCAGCCGCGCCCTGGCGCTCTGGCCGGAACTCAAGGTGTTTGCCGATCAGTTGCTGGCGCAGTACGTGGCGATTCATCAGGGCTTCCAGTGCCTGGTGCTGGACAACGGACGTGTCACCCTCACCCTGTTGATCGGCGATGCGCTGGAGCAATTGCCGCAGCTGGACGCGCAGATCGATGCCTGGTTTCTCGACGGCTTCGCCCCGGCGAAAAACCCCGACATGTGGACCGCCGAGCTGTTTGCCGAACTCGCCCGGCTGGCCGCGCCCGGTTCGACCATCAGCACCTTTACCAGCACCGGCTGGGTGCGACGCCTGCTGAACGCGGCGGGCTTCAAGATGAAGCGCACGCCAGGCATCGGCCACAAATGGGAAATCCTGCGCGGCGCGTTTCTTGGCTGGCCTGAAGAAACCCCGGCGCCCGCCCCGGCCAAACCCTGGTTCGCCCGCCCCATGCCACACACTGGCGAGCGTCGGGCGCTGGTGATCGGCGCAGGGCTGGCCGGTTGCGCCAGCGCCGCCAGCCTCGCTGCGCGGGGTTGGCAGGTGAGTCTGCTGGAACGCCATGATGCGCTGGCGCAGGAAGCGTCGGGCAATCCTCAGGGCGTGCTCTATCTCAAGCTATCGGCCCATGGCACGGCGTTGTCGCAATTGATCGTCAGCGGTTTCGGCTACACCCGGCGCCTGCTTGAACACTTGCAGCGCGGTGTCGACTGGGCGGACTGCGGTGTGCTGCAGCTGGCATTCAATGTCAAGGAAGCGGAGCGCCAGAAGCAATTGGCCGAGGCCTTTCCCGAAGACTTGCTGCACGTTCTCGATCAGGCCCAGGCCGAAGCCGAAGCCGGGATCGGCCTGCAATCGGGTGGCCTGTTTTATCCCGAAGGCGGCTGGGTGCATCCACCGGCGTTGTGCCAATGGCAAGCGGCGCGGCCGGATATCCGCACGCTCACCCACCACGATGTGCTGGAACTGCGCAGGTCTGAAGGACAGTGGCAAGCCTGGGACGGTGAGCGCCTGCTGGCCGAGGCGCCGGTGGTGGTCCTGGCCGGCGCTGCCGAGATCAAGCGTTTTGCGTACAGCAGCGAGCTGCCGCTCAAGCGCATTCGCGGGCAGATCACTCGCCTGACGCAAACCGCTGAAAGTCAGTCGCTGAGCACGGTGGTGTGTGCCGAAGGTTATATCGCGCCGGCACGCCTGGGTGAGCACACCCTGGGCGCCAGCTTCGATTTCAACAACGAGGACCTGACGCCGACGGCGGCGGAGCACGCCGGCAATCTGCAGATGCTCGAAGAGATTTCCCCGGATCTGGTCGCGCGGCTGCACGCCGATACCCTGCAACCGGAAAGCCTCGAAGGTCGCGCGGCGTTTCGCTGCACCAGCCCGGACTACCTGCCGATTGTCGGGCCGCTGGCGGATGTGCAGGCTTTCACAGAGGCCTACAGCGCCCTGAGCAAGGATGCCCGGCAGGTGCCGGACGTTCCGTGCCCCTGGCTGGAGGGTTTGTACGTCAACAGCGGGCACGGTTCGCGCGGGCTGATCACCGCGCCACTGTCCGGTGAATTGCTCGCCGCGTGGATTGATGGCGAGCCGTTGCCATTGCCGAGGGCTGTGGCGCAGGCTTGTCATCCGAATCGCTTTGCGTTGCGGCGGCTGATCCGCGGCAAGGCGTAACACCTGTAGCAGCTGGCGCAGCCTGCGTTCGGCTGCGCAGTAGTCGCAAAACCTGTGTACCGGGTCTGTCTGACAGACCGCAGTGCCTGATTTCACGACTGCTTCGCAGCCGAACGCAGGCTTCGCCAGCGGCTACAAGGGACGGCGTTTCAGCAATCAATCCAGCGCAAAGCAGACGTGTGATTCATCTGCGTTGAGGGCCGCACGGGTCAATCGCTCCAACAACCCCTCTTCCGCCGCCTGCATCTCCTCCATGATCCCGTCGACCTTCGCCCGATACTTGTCCCCCAGCTTCCCCTGACTTTCGAACGCGGTCTGCATGCGCTCATGGAAAGGTTCAGCGAGATCCGTGAACTGCTTGCCATGGTGCTCGCGCAAAAAATCGACCCAGAACGTGCGCCCGTTCAGGTACGTCTGCAGTTCCGATGAAAGTTGCGCGTTGATCACTCTGCCGTACGCCGCATCCAGATCTGCGGGCTTTACACCGGCGAGCGAGGCGTAACGCATGTAATGGGGCTGCCCGATCAGATCGAGTCGCTCGGCAAGCCCCGTGCGATACGCCAGTTCTACTTCCACCGGATCGAGCGCGGGATTGGCCTTGACCTTCTCCCGGGCGATCGTGTCGAGGTAATCCTGATTGAACAGCGCCCTCCCCAGTTTGATCAGCCGCGCAGCGCGGTCGTGCGCATTGACCGAGTGCCGCACCACCCCGTCGATTTCCACCGCCACTTCGAGATTGCTGAAGATGGTGGCCGCCGAATCCGCACAGTTGGACTTCACCGCCATCGACAACAACTGATCGCGCAATGCCGATCCCCTTTCGGTCGCCTCGATCACGCGCCACACCCGGCGCGTCATGTCTTCGCGCAGATAACGGCTGTCGGCGGTGCTTCCCGCCTCCGCGAGCAGGCGGAAAAAGCCATCGGAGGCCGGTTGGTTCTTCAACGCCAGCCAGGTGTGGTTGCGCCGGACGAAGTTCGGTTCCGTGGATTTCGGCATCCACAGGTCTCGGGCCATTTGCTCGTTGATTACCCCCACGTCGTTTTCCAGATAGCCCATCCCCTCGCCTGTCCTGTCGCGGTAGCTTTTGAGCTTGGTCGAGCTCGCGCTGGACAGCGGGTTGTGCCGCAGATTGATGGTTCGGGCCAGGCGCTGCGGTGCATCGAACAGCCATTCGGGCAAGGTACGGATCTCGTTGCCCCGCAAATCCACCATGTCCAGATACGGCAAGCGCTCGAGCCCCACCGGCAGTTCAGTGGCATGGGTCGAACCGAGAAACAGCCCTTGCAGATCGATCATCTTGCTGACATCCACCGTGGCCCCCAGTCGATTGCCGGCCAGCGACAGGGTTCGCAGCCCGCGCATGTCGGCCAGCTTGCGCAAGGTGTGCTCGGTCAGCACCAGCCGATTGTCATTCAGGCTCAGGTGTTGAAGGTCGGGCATGTGCGACAGCGCTTCCGGCAAGCGGGTGAGCCGGTTGCCGTCCAGCTCCAGGCGGGTCAGGCCCTTGAAGGGTTTGAGGAAATAGGCCAGTTCATCGCCGGCTTCCATGTCCTTGATCAGCAGGGTGCGGACATGGGCGACATCCTGTTCGGTGAGCGTCGGCAGCGGGCCCACCGGATTTCGCTCCAGCGTGAGGCTGGTATGGGGCTGGTTGAGCGGCCAGCGCGGCGGCGGAACCCGGCGCCAGCAATTCTCGATGGCATTGGCCACCTGGCGCCGGTTGATTCGCACATCGCTACGCCGCCCCGGCACCTTGGCCATCTGCACCTCGTCGTCGCGCCAGGCGTGCAGGGTCTTGTGGAAGGCATCAAGCTGCTGCTTCAGCTCGCGGATTCGATTCATGCGCAACATCGGCGTGCTGCCGGCCTGGTCGAGAAAGGCCGAGACCTGAACGTCGGTGAACAATGGATAGAGCTTCCTGACTTTACGGAACAGGCTCTTGGGATGTTGGCTCGCCGCCGGTGGAGCCGACTGGACGCAGGACAACAAGTGTCTGGCTGTTTTATCGGACTCGCCCCTTAACAACCGAGCGCTGCGCGCGGAATCTCCGGCGCCGGCCTTGCCCAGTCGGAGGCGCAGCGTCGTGCCGTCCAGCGTGTCGTCGCCGGTCAAACCCATGCGGGTACGGCGGGCAGCGGGCAACGCATCGAGTATTGCCTGAAGCAGAGTCTCGCTGGTCACCGTTGAGGAGACGTTGTCATGGCTCTGGGTGACCTGATAGCCGGTCGAGGTCTTGACGATGATCCCGCTCGACGTCGCATTCGCCTCCCCCACAGCGTCCAGCAAAGTACCGGTACGGGAATCCTGCCGCAGCTCCAGTCGAAAACCGTCTTCCCAGCCCTGCACCCGATCCATCAGCCCGAACGTCAGCGTGTCGCTGTCGGCATTGGCCAGGTTCGGCCGATGCAAGCCTGCGAGTGCCCGGTCCTGGCGCAAGGCAAACCGAGCCTGCGCGACTTCCCGGGCCAGATCCGAGCCCTGGATTTTGCGATCGAAGAGGAAATATCGTTCTCGGCCGTTCACAGCTTCCAGCAGTTCCTGCGCGATACGGGTCGGCAGCCCGGGAACCTGCTCGCACAGCACCGCTACATCACCGCTGGCCGTGCCGTCGTAGTCTTCGTAAAGACGATCAAACAACGGCTGGCGATTGCCCTTGAGATGGCTGGCGATTTTTTGCGCCAGCAATGCCGGCTTCGCTTCGCTGGCCGACGTACCGATCATGGCTTCGACTTCCTTCGGGTACAGACCGCTGATGACCGTATCGAGCAATTGCCCCGAGTTCAGTTGCGACCGGTAGACGTGGACGGAGTTGACCAGGTCGTTCGCCGGGGACGTTTTCGGGTAGCGCGCGATGGAGACGCCTTTCTGATCGAGCACTTCGATAAAGCGTTTCGCCGGCCAGCCGGGCAGCGTTGGCAAGGCATGCAGCTGTTCCTGCACGAACCCGGTGCTGGCGGTTTCGCCCCGCTCCATGGCCTCGATCAGACCGGTGATTTTCCGGTCCAGCCTGAAGCGCTCGGCGCAATCGTTCAGGCGCTGTGGCAATTTCAGTCGGCTTTCATGGAGTTGGTGCAGTCGACCGGGGGTCAGCCCGGTGATATCGGCCATTGCCGCCAGGTCGCTGCTCAGTTCGCCGAGGTGAGGATGGGTACGTTTCAATGCGTATCCGCCGTCGGACCATTCGTGGGCATGTTCGAATACATGGCGCCAGCCGCCTTCGAGGGTTTGTTCAATGGCGGGCTGAAAGGCTTGCGGGCGGGTGGGATGATTGATCTGCCACGGATCCTTCGGCGTTTTACGGGAGACCCGAAAAGTGGCTCCGTCCATCCGGATCGAATGGGTGCTGCCTTGGGTATAGATGCCTTGGGGAACCCGTTGTACATCGGGCTCCAGTTCCACAGGCTGTCGATAGGCCTTGAGGTCGGGCTTCCAGAGCATGGCCTTGCCATCGGCACGGGTCACCGCTTCGAAATCATCGAAAAAAGCCGCAGGCTCCTTCACATCTTTACCGATGGCGCTGCCCAGCACCTTGCCTGCCGCCGCGAATGCGGCCATCTGCGCCAGGCCTTCGACAACATTGAGTAAATGGGACAGCGCTTCGGTGCGCTCGCCGTGGGTCCAGTCCTCCACGCCCTCATAGACTTCGCCGACCATTTCGATGACGGCCACGGTCAGCATCAACTGGCCCAGCACCGGTACGAAAAGCGAGGCCGTGTTCAACAGCAGGAGACCGGCCTCCAACAGGGCCTGGAGGGTCTTCTCTCGCTGTTGCGCATCGACAGTCGCCGTCGGGATCGCGAGGATTCGCGCGTCCTCTTGCGCCTTGTTGACGAAATCGCTGAACAGGATATCCCCCGGACAACTGTCGGCTGGCAGCGCTTTGAGCACGCCAAGGCTCCTGTTCTTGTCGAACCGGTTGAAAAAGCCGACCTTGTCGTCGCCGGCGAGCAACTGCGTGGCGAAGTGCTTGCGAAAACTCTCGCTTTGCAGGTGCAGCGTCAGATAGGTTTTCAGGTCATTGAGCGAAGGGTATTCATAGAACGGCCGGCGGGGATTGTTGGGCATGTAGACCACGCACCTGGCATTGCGCTCGGTATCGATGGACGCCTTGCTGAACACCAGCACGCCGTACAGGCTGGCGTCATGAATGACCAGCCCCTGCCAGTGCACCGGTGCCCCGTCGTAGAGGATGTCTTTGGCCTGGGCCAGCGGGACATCCCGTTCGATGACTTTGAGCAACATCCTGTAGGCCGCATCGCTGATGTCGTTTTTCAAAAAGGCCATGTGGGCGGCGCCCCGCATGTCCAGCAACCTGAGCCGGCGGACATCAGCGGAACCCGGGCCGGTAATGACCGCGTTTTTTGCAGGCACCGCCAGGACTTCGTTGATATGGCGCTGGTAACTGGCGCCCAGGTCCAGCTCGCGACACAGCGCAGCGAATTTTGCGGGTTTTATCCCGGAATCTGTCTGAGTTTTGTTGTCGATCCTGATCGCTGACTCTTCGAGAAAACCGTTGGGCTTCGCGTTTGCCTCGGTGAAATTGACCATGGCCGCATGCAGCAGGCTGTGGGAGGTGGTGGTGATTTTGCCGTCGTAGCCGAGCGGAAACAGACCTGTGCCGGTGAACTTCTTTTCGACGATCTGCAGGGTGTCTCGCTCGACATCGACCTCCCGCTTCCACTTCGATTTGAGCGCACGGGTCAGCTCCTCCTTGCAGAACAGATCCAGCGGTTTGAGCTTTGCCAGCGCTTCAGACGCCCTTGAGTAGGTCAGATGGGATTGGGCAAGATCGGCTTTCAGGGCCTGGACCACGCTTAAGTCGGCGTTGGCCAGCCAGTCCGGAAGGGATTTTTCCAGCACTTCGGCCTTGTCCAGGTCACCGGTGTGTTCCACCAGCGCGGCCAGGCGTTGCGCCGGGGTCAGGGTTGTAGCAGTCGCTTTCATGGGCAATGTCCTTATTGCGTTCGGAAGCGCTCAAGCCTACGTCCCGCCACCTGTCGGCAGCGCAGCCTTACTTACCACCCGTTCCCCCGCCCATCTGCCCTGTCCTCACGGCCGATTTCCGGCTTATAACTCATTGATCTAAAACTACGAGAAGTCCGCCGGGTCAGTTTCTGAGTACCCGCCGTTTTGGCGCGGTATCGATTGACCCTCCCCAACGGAAAAACCGGTAAGGAATTTATGTGCGGATTAGCTGGCGAGTTACGTTTTGACAATCAACCTGCAGACCTTGCAGCCATCGAACGAATCACCCATCACCTGGCACCACGCGGCCCCGACGCCTGGGGCTTTCACAGTCAGGGGCCGATTGCCCTGGGCCACCGACGCCTGAAAATCATGGACCTGTCGGAGCACTCGGCGCAGCCGATGATCGATCAGCAACTGGGTCTGTCCCTGGCCTTCAACGGCGCGATCTACAACTACCCCGAACTGCGCGCCGAACTGGAAAGCCTCGGCTACACGTTCCATTCCGGTGGCGACACCGAAGTGCTGCTCAAGGGCTTTCATGCCTGGGGCGAGGCATTGCTGCCGAAACTCAACGGCATGTTCGCCTTCGCCATCTGGCAGCGCGATACCCAAAGCCTGTTCATCGCCCGCGACCGTCTGGGCGTCAAACCGCTTTACCTGTCGCGCACCGGCCAGCGCCTGCGTTTTGCCTCGTCGCTGCCAGCGCTGCTCAAGGGGGGCGACATCAACCCGATCCTCGATCCGGTGGCGCTCAATCACTACCTGAATTTCCATGCCGTGGTCCCCGCGCCGCGCACGCTGCTGGCGGGCATCGAAAAGCTGCCGCCGGCTACCTGGATGCGCATCGATGCCGATGGCCGCAGCGAACAGCACACCTGGTGGACCCTGCCGTACGGCCCCCATGCCGATGAGATGAACCTGACCCTCGAAGACTGGCGCGACCGGGTGCTCGACAGCACTCGCGAGGCGGTGGCGATCCGTCAGCGTGCGGCGGTGGATGTCGGTGTGCTGCTGTCCGGTGGTGTCGACTCGAGCATGCTGGTCGGCCTGTTGCGTGAAGTCGGCGTGGAAAACCTGTCGACCTTCTCCATCGGTTTTCAGGACGCCGGTGGCGAGCGCGGCGACGAGTTCCAGTATTCGGACCTGATCGCCCAGCACTACGGCACCCGCCACCACCAACTGCGCATCGACGAAAAAGAGATCATCGAACAACTGCCCGCGGCCTTCAGCGCCATGAGCGAGCCGATGGTCAGCCACGACTGCATCGCCTTCTACCTGCTGTCCCGGGAAGTGTCGAAGCATTGCAAGGTGGTGCAGAGCGGCCAGGGCGCCGACGAACTGTTTGCCGGTTACCACTGGTACCCGCAGGTCGACGGCGCCAGCGATCCCTATGCGGCCTATCGCGAAGCCTTCTTCGATCGCAGCTACGAGGACTACGCCGCCACCGTGCAGCCGAAATGGCTGACAGCCAATGACGCCGCCGGTGACTTCGTGAAGGAACATTTCGCACAACCCGGCGCGGATGCCGCGGTGGACAAGGCCCTGCGCCTGGACAGCACGGTGATGCTGGTGGACGACCCGGTCAAACGCGTCGACAACATGACCATGGCCTGGGGCCTGGAAGCCCGTACGCCGTTTCTCGACTACCGACTGGTAGAACTGTCGGCGCGGGTGCCGGGTAAATTCAAGTTGCCGGACGGCGGCAAACAGGTGCTCAAGGAAGCCGCGCGACTGGTGATTCCGAGCGAGGTGATCGACCGCAAAAAAGGTTACTTCCCGGTGCCGGGCCTCAAGCACTTGCAAGGCGACACGCTGAACTGGGTGCGCGAACTGTTGCTCGACCCGAGCCAGGATCGCGGCCTGTTCAACCCGGCCATGCTCGACCGCCTGCTGACCGATCCCCAGGGCCAGTTGACGCCCCTGCGCGGCTCCAAGCTGTGGCAACTGGCGGCCCTGAACCTGTGGCTCAGCGAACAAGGAATCTGATCGATGAAACCTCACGCTACGGCCATCAGCCAACGCCTGTTGCGCGGTCAGACGCCCTCCTACGAGCGCTTGCAGGCGCGGCTGGCCGAAGACGGCAGCCAGCTGGGCGCAGAACCCATTGCAGTGCATTGCGGCTGGGGCCGGTTGTTGATCGGCCATACGTTTTCCGACGCGGCGTGCCTCGCCCGGGAATTGCTCAACGAGCAGCCCGGCGAGCGCGACATCGCCTTGTACGTCGCCGCGCCCCAGCAGGTGCTGGGGTTGGAACCGGCCCAGTTGTTTCTCGATCCGTCCGACACCCTGCGTTTGTGGTTCAGCGATTATCGTCAGGCCACCCGGGTGTTTCGCGGCTTCCGTATCCGTCGCGCACAAAGCGAGGCGGACTGGCAGGCGATCAATCAGCTGTATCAGGCTCGCGGCATGCTGCCCATCGATGCCACCCTGCTGACTCCACGTCATCTGGGCGGGCCGGTGTACTGGCTGGCCGAGGACGAGGACAGCGGCGCGGTGATCGGCAGTGTCATGGGCCTCAATCATCGCAAGGCGTTCAACGATCCGGAGAACGGCAGCAGCCTGTGGTGCCTGGCGGTCGACCCGCATTGTTCGCGGCCCGGCGTCGGCGAGGTGCTGGTGCGGCATCTGGTGGAACACTTCATGAGCCGTGGCTTGAGCTACCTCGATCTGTCGGTGTTGCACGACAACCGGCAGGCGAAAAACCTCTACGCCAAACTCGGCTTTCGCAACCTGTCGACCTTCGCCATCAAGCGCAAGAACGGCATCAACCAGCCGCTGTTTCTCGGGCCTGGCCCTGAAGCCGAGTTCAATCCCTACGCGCGGATCATTGTCGAGGAAGCCTTGCGTCGCGGCATTGACTTGCAGGTCGACGATGCCGACGCCGGGATGTTCACCTTGAGCCACGGCGGGCGCCGGGTGCGCTGCCGCGAATCTTTAAGCGACCTGACCAGCGCCGTCAGCATGACCCTCTGCCAGGACAAGAGCCTGACCCACAAAACCCTCAAGGCCGCCGGCCTGAAGCTGCCCGCGCAGCAACTGGCGGGCAATGCCGATGACAATCTGGCGTTTCTCGACGAGCACCAGCGGGTGGTGGTCAAGCCGCTGGACGGTGAGCAGGGTCAGGGGGTGGCGGTGGATTTGCAGAGCATCGAGGAGGTGCAGCAAGCCATCGAAGCGGCCCGTCGATTCGACAGCCGTGTGCTGCTGGAAAGCTTCCACGAAGGCCTGGACCTGCGGATTCTGGTGATCGGCTTTGAGGTGGTCGCTGCGGCGATTCGTCGGCCTGCCGAGGTGATCGGAGACGGTCAGCATTCGATCCGCGCGCTGATCGAAGCCCAGAGCCGGCGACGCCAGGCCGCCACCGGTGGCGAAAGCAAAATCCCCCTGGACCACGAAACCGAGCGCACCTTGCAGGGTGCGGGTTTCGACTACGACAGCATTCTGCCAGCGGGCGAGCATCTGTTTGTGCGGCGCACGGCCAATCTGCATACCGGCGGGATTCTGGAGGACGTCACCGCGATTCTGCATCCGACCCTGGTGGATGCGGCGGTGCGGGCGGCCCGGGCGCTGGATATACCCATGGTCGGCCTCGACCTGATGGTGTCTGCCGCGGATCGACCGGAGTACGTATTCATCGAAGCCAATGAACGCGCCGGGCTGGCCAATCATGAGCCGCAGCCGACGGCGGAGCGGTTTGTGGATTTGTTGTTTCCCTACAGTCAGCCGGCGGCTGGCAAATGATGCTGCGTCTGGACTGACGCCTTCGCGGGCAAGCCTCGCTCCTACAAAAGCGGACTCTGCAGGAGCGAGGCTTACCCGCGAAGAGGCCGGCACAGAAACCAAATTTCCATCATCGAAACCATCGATGTGCTCAACCCATCAGGAGTTTCCATGACCATCAAACACCCCGAACCCGACCTGAACTACCTGCAAAAAGTCCTGCTGGAAATGCTCGCCATCCCCAGCCCCACCGGCTTCACCGACACCATCGTGCGCTATGTCGCCGAGCGTCTGGAGGAGCTGGGCATTCCGTTCGAGATGACCCGCCGCGGCACCATACGCGCCACCCTCAAGGGCAAGAAAAACAGCCCGGACCGAGCCGTTTCCGCGCACCTGGACACCATTGGCGCTGCCGTGCGTGCGATCAAGGACAACGGCCGTCTGACTCTGGCTCCCGTGGGTTGCTGGTCCAGCCGGTTTGCCGAGGGCAGCCGGGTCAGCCTGTTCACCGACAACGGCGTGATTCGCGGCAGCGTGTTGCCGCTGATGGCCTCCGGGCATGCGTTCAATACCGCCATCGATGAAATGCCGATCAGTTGGGATCACATCGAACTGCGCCTGGACGCCTACTGCGCAACCCGCGCCGATTGCGACTCCCTGGGGATCAGCGTCGGTGACTACGTGGCCTTCGACCCGCTGCCGGAGTTCACCGAAAGCGGCCATATCAGCGCCCGTCACCTTGATGACAAGGCCGGCGTCGCGGCGTTATTGGCAGCGTTGAAGGCGATCGTCGACAGCGGCCAGGAGTTGCAGATCGACTGCCATCCGCTGTTCACCATCACCGAGGAAACCGGCAGTGGCGCGGCGGCGGCCTTGCCCTGGGATGTCAGCGAGTTCGTCGGCATCGACATCGCCCCGGTCGCTCCCGGCCAGCACTCCAGCGAACATGCAGTGAGCATCGCGATGCAGGACTCCGGCGGGCCTTACGACTATCACCTGTCGCGGCATCTGCTGCGGCTGGCCAGCGACAACGAGTTGCCGGTGCGCCGCGACCTGTTCCGCTACTACTTCAGCGACGCCCATTCGGCGGTGACCGCCGGCCACGACATCCGCACCGCCCTGCTCGCCTTCGGCTGCGACGCGACCCACGGCTACGAACGCACCCACATAGACAGCCTCGCCGCCCTGAGCCGCCTGCTCGGCGCCTACATCCTCAGCCCGCCTGTGTTCGCCAGCGATGCGCAGCCGGCCACCGGATCGCTGGACCGGTTCAGTCATCAGATCGAGCATGACACGCAGATGGAAAGCGATACGCGGGTGCCTTCGGTGGATAGTCTGGTGGGGCAGCGATCTGACGGCTGATCCGGGATTTTAGCGCCTGACCTGACGTCTTCGCGGGCAAGCCTCGCTCCTACAGGGTTCGAGTCAATCTGACCCAAAACCTGTAGGAGCGAGGCTTGCCCGCGAAGGCGCCAGATCAGACAACACAAGGCACCAAGGCTAGCCGCAACCGAACATTCGCCGTAGCATCCCGACATTGTTCCCCCGAGGTGCCTATGCTGATTCCCCACGACCAACTCGAAGTCGACACCCTGACCCGCCTGATCGAAGACTTCGTCACCCGCGACGGCACCGACAACGGCGACGACACGCCGCTGCAGACCCGCGTGCTGCGGGTGCGTCAGGCCTTGATCAAGGGCCAGGCGATGATCGTCTTCGATCCGGAAAGCGAGCAATGCCAGTTGATGCTCAAGCACGACGTGCCCAAGCATCTATTCGACTGACTTTTCCTTTTTTGGCTGCTTGCGCTTGATCCGGTCGTAAATCTCGGACCGGTGCACATTGATGTGGCGCGGCGCTTCGACGCCGAAACGCACGCTGTTGCCATCGACCGCGACGACCCGAATGGAAATGTCGTCGCCGATTGAAATCAATTCGCCCACTACGCGACTGAGTACTAACATGACTTGCGTCCTTCAGGGTTACCAGGCCCTGAAGATGCCCCGCGTGAGACGGGCCTACAAGGCAACAGCGGCAATCCAGAACGGACTGACAGCCCGCGAACCGACCTCCTGACGGAAACGTCTGACAAATCCTCTCGATGCAGGATCGATCCTTCAGGACGCGGAGAAACGCGGGCCGAAAAGGATGACGCTCGCCCCGATCACGCACAGCGCCACGCCGATCCAGTCCGAGCCCAACGGACGGATCCGCTCGACCACCGCCAGCCAGCCAATCGAGGCAATGATGTAGATGCCGCCGTAAGCCGCGTAGGCGCGACCGGCGTAAGTGGCTTCGATGCGGGTCAGCAACAGGGCGAACAGGGTCAGGCTGAGCAGCGCCGGCAGCACCCACCAGACACTTTTGCCCTGGCGCAACCACATCCAGAAGGCGAAGCAGCCGGCGATTTCGAACAGCGCGGCGAGGAAGAACCACAGGTAGTTGAGCATGGGAGTGTCCCGTCAGGATGGCCAATGGCGGCCACCCTAACGAGGCTGTCGACTGCGGGCAAGATCAGCCCGCGGATTGTTTGGCCTTGGCGCGCATCTTGTCGGCCATGACGGTCATTTCGTTGTACAGCAGCTGCGGGTTCTTCTGCTTGAGCGCCCAGGCCATGCGGCCCTGTTCGTGGGGCAGGATCATGAACTCGCCGGCGGCGACCTGCTGGTAGATGTAGTCGGCGATATCGGCCGCGGTGATGGGCGAGCTTTCCAGCAACTTGCCGACCTGGGCCTTCATGGCCGGGGTCGGGCCGCGGAACGAATCGAGCAGGTTGGTCTGGAAGAACGACGGGCACACCACGTGCACGCCCACTTCCTGGTGCGCCAGCTCGATCAGCAGGCTCTCCGACAGCGCCACCACACCGGCCTTGGCCACGTTGTAGTTGCTCATCGCCGGGCCTTGCATCAGTGCCGCCATGGACGCGATGTTGATGATCTTGCCCTTGCTCTTTTCCAGCAGCGGCAGGAAGGCCTTGCAGCCCTTGACCACGCCCATCAGGTTGATCGCGATCTGCCAGTCCCAGTCTTCCAGGGACAATTCGCTGAAAAACCCGCCCGACGCCACACCGGCGTTGTTGACGATCACATCGATGCCGCCGAACTTCGATTCGCACGCCTGGGCGAAAGCGGTCAGCTGGCTGTAGTCGCGCACGTCGCAACGCTGGATAAACCCGTCACCGCCGGCCTCGCGTACCCGTTTCAGCGTTTCCTGAAGGCCCGGCTCGCTGACATCGGACAAGGCCAGCTGCCAGCCTTCGCGGGCCCAGCGCAGCGCGATTTCGCGACCCAGGCCAGAGCCCGCACCAGTGATCATCATGCGATTTTGCATAGCAGACAGCCTTGTTGTTCCGGGGAAGATGCGCCTCAGTGTAGCGAAGGATATTGCCCGACCCACGCTCCATCAGATTGCTGAATGGCCCGAGCAAAACGCCGGTAACTAGCGCTTGCGCAACGAAATAATCCGATGTTCGAAAAACATGAAAAAAACTTGGAATTTTCTTCCAGGCGCAGCAGTCGGAAACTTTAAGCAGCTCGAATTAATTGCATTCCTGCTGACCATTAACGACTAGGTCATTCCTGACTACTTACAGCAAGGAAATAGACATGGGCACAATTCTACTCATCATCCTGATCCTGTTACTGATCGGTGGTCTGCCGGTCTTCCCGCACTCTAGAAGTTGGGGTTACGGCCCGTCCGGTATCATCGGCGTGGTGTTGGTAGTGATATTGATCCTGTTGTTACTCGGCAAGATATGAAGTTTCGACCGGCAAAAAAAAGAGGCCCTGCAAAGGGCCTCTTTTTTATGGGTGACGCTATTTAGTCCGGCTTGCCGTCGATCACACCGGCGGTGTTATCGATCAGGCTCTTGGTCGCCGTTTGCAGGAACGATTCCAGCTTGGTGCGCATCTCGGCGGTACGCGGTGCATCCGGGATGACCTCGGCGTGAGGCTTGGCGCCCAGCTCGTAGGCGTACATCTTCGGTGCCATGTCCTTGTCCTTCGGCAGGACCAGGATCTGGTCGGCGGTGATGATGGCCGTGGTCTGCTCGCTACCCGATGGCTTGATCACGCCGAAACCGGTGTCGCCTTCCGGCAGGTTGAGCAGGTCGCGACCCCAGCACTGGTGACGCACTTCCCCGCCGATGCGGCCCATGATGGTCGGCACGATGTCGACCTGGGTGCCGACGGTGTGGTCGAGCTTGCCGAACTTTTCCTGGATGCCCGGTGCAATCATCAGCATCGGTACGTTGAAACGACCCAGGTCCATTTCGGTGATCTGACGCTCGTTGCCGAAGCCGTGGTCGCCGACGATGACGAACAGGGTTTCCTTGAAGTAAGGCTCCTTGCGGGCCTTCTCGAAGAACTGACCCAGCGCCCAATCCGAGTAGCGCATGGCGGTCAGGTGCTCGTTGAGGCTGCCGCGATCGGTCACGCGCTCGACCGGCAATGGCGTCGGCAAGGCATACGGGGTGTGATTGGACAGGGTTTGCAGCAAGGCATAGAACGGTTTCTTGTCCTTGCCGTCGCGGGCTTTGAGCTCTTGCAAACCACGGTCGAACATGTCCTGGTCGGACACGCCCCAGGTCGGGTCGGAGAACACCGGGTTAACGAAGTCGTTACGACCGACGAAGTTGGTCATGCCCTGGTTGCTGAAGAAGCCCGACTGGTTGTCCCAGGCGAAGTCGCCGTTGTAGACGTAGACGTCGTCGTAGTCGCGGGCGCTGAGCAGCTGCGGCAGGCCCGACAGTTTGTGGCTGCCTTCAGGCGTCTGCATCAGGTACTCGAAGCCCGGCAGGTTCGGGAAGCACGCCATGGTGGCGAACATGCCCTGGTGGGTGTGGGTACCGTTGGAGAAGAAGCGGTCGAACAGCAGGCCTTCCTGGGACAGCTTGTCCAGGTAAGGCGTGATGTTGCCCGGACCGCCCAGCACGCCCACCGAGTGACCGGCCATGCTTTCCATCAGGATCACGACAACGTTCTTGATCGGCAGGGTCTTGTCGGCCGGCGGCGTGTAGTCGCGACGTACCGCGGCGGTCTCGCCGTCCACCAGTTTGTCGTCCTTCATCAGCAGCATGTCGCGCACGGTCTGCTGCGCCATCGGCTGTGGCAGCGTGGCTTTCCAGATGTTGTCGCGGTCTTCGGACATCCGGCTCTTCGCCGCCGCCACCAGCGACAGCGTGCCGTTGAGGCCCAACTGGTTGGCGAAGTTGGAATCGGTGGTATAGACGTCACCCCAACGCATCGGCGGGCCCTGACGCAGAGTGCCACGGGCGGCGACCACACAGATCAGCAGGCAGACCACGAACACCGCGACACGGGTGTACCAGGGGGCAACCTGACGAGCGCCGATGCTGCCGCCGCTGAATGGACCGCGTGGACGGGTCGCGCGATCGGCGCCCTTGAATGCCAGGCTGAGGATCCAGGTCCCCACGGCCCACGCCAACAGGTAGCGAACCACCGGGAAACCGTACCAGAGCATGCTCATCACGGTTTTCGGGTCTTCCTTCACATACTGGAAGACCAGGCCGTTGAGGCGCTGGTGGAACTCACGGTAGAAGTCCATCTCCATCAGGCCCAGGAACAGCGCGATGCTGGAAGCCACCGTCAGCCAGAAACGGAAAAAACCGCGCGCCGCCATGGCCCGGGCGCTGAACAGTGCCAGCAGCAACGGAATGCTGAGGTACACCACCAGACGCAGGTCGAAACGCAGGCCGTTGGCGAACGCTTCGACAAAGGTCGAGGCCGGCGTGTCGAGAATCATCTCGCGGTTGTAGACCAGCAGCGCGAGGCGCAGCAGGCTGAACATGACCATCATGATCAGGGCACACAACAACGTGTAGGCCAGATGCGATTTGACGGTCGGTTGCAGCAGGCGACTAGAAGCTCGCTGCTGATTCAGGGCGTCCGGAATTGCCATGTCGTTTTAGGACCCATTGGAAGTTTAAGTTCGAATACAGCTGCGCCTGCCCTCTATCGGCCAACTACCTGGCCCCGGGGTTTGCGCGGTGCGCAAATGTTGCACGATCAAACGTGGCAATGCCATTGATTACTGTTCGATCACGCCAACGCGCGCGAATTGTCTGGGAGGTGTTGTGAAAATTTCGTACAGCGAATATTCGGAAACACAATAAAGGCATCGAGCTGAATGCCGCCTGATTGCGAGGCGGTTTGCGTGATGTCTGCGGGAGAAACCAGGAACCGTGTAGGAGCTGTAGAGTGCAACGAGGCTGCGATCTTTTGATTTTTAAAAGCAAGATCAAAAGATCGCGAGCAGGCTCACTCCCACAGGTTATGCAGGAGCTAAACGCCGATCACTTCTCCGCCAACGCCTTCAGATTTTTCAGAGTATTGAACGGCGCATCAACCACAAACTTGTTGGCCACCATCGAAGGCACGCTACCACCCGGCTCGGTGTGCACCTGATAAGTCACGCGAACCTTGTCACCCAACGGCTCGAACTTCCAGAAACCGTCAACCTTGGTCACCCGCACAAAGCCCTTCTCTTCAGGAATGTACTTCGGCACGCCTTCGAGCTTGCGGGTCAGGCTGCCGTCGGCGCCTTCAGTGGTGGTGACATGCAACACCGAATCACGCGCAGTCACCGGCCACGGTGTATTGAATTGGGTATAGGTCCAGCTCTGATCACCTTCGTGCTTGAGCAACTTCTGGGTCTTGCATTCGTGAATCCAGGCACAGGCGCCAGCCACGTCATCCTGCAGGGCACGCAGTTTGGCCACGGTGGTCTTCATCAGGGTGACGCCCTGATAAGCCTTGTAATCGGAACCGGCCACCTCACTCAGGGACACCTTGATGCCGTCTTCATTCTTGGCTTCCTTCCAATCCTCGGCCTGGGCAACCGAAGTGGCCAGAACCGCCGTCAACCCACACAACACAGCCAAACGATGCAGCGAACCCATAGTTATATTCCTTGTTGTTGAAGTTCCGTTCGTTGAACACATCACGCCGCGGTCATCTGCTCCCACCAGCCAATCAACCGGATGGCTTCTTCACTGCTGCTGCCGCACACCTCGACGTCCGCCTTGAATCCTGAGCACACCGCCGGGCGCTCGGGCTGACCGAAAATATTGCACAGGTTTTCGGCAGACAATTGCACACAACGTTCCCCGGCGGCTTTGCCCATGGGCATGCCGGGAATGGCGGAACTGATGGATGGGGCAATGCAACAGGCGCCACAGCCCTCACGGCATTTCATGACGACAAGCTCCTCGCGACGGGCGATGTGTTAAAGGACGGGGCACAGAGTAACCGCTTAAACAGTTGTTTTAAATTACCGTACCACAGGTTTTTCGCTGCAAACGGGCGTGACCGGGCAGTCTCCGACAAAGCGTCTATCACGCGGCTCACGAACGGGGCAATCAGCGCTTGAATTCGAACTCGAGCGCCGCACCATCGACTTCATGACGCTCCTCATTGCGCAGTTGCAGCTGCATTTCGTTGCTGATCAGGCGTCCGTTGAGTTGAAACTGGCTGTTGCCCTTTTCTCCGAACATCTGCGGCAACACCGGATCGTGCTTGGGCAAAGGGACGGTGCCGACGGGGTCCAGATCCTCGACCATGTCCCGGGGCAGGCTCAAGTCGATGTTGGCGGGAGGGAGCTGGGTCTTCACTACCTCGCTGGCCGGTTTGGACTTGGAGGCGATCGGTGGACGCTTCTTGACCGCCGCGGCAGGCTTTTTGGCCGACGCGGCTTTCTTTGCGGAGGTGCTTTTGGAAGGTGTGGCTTTGGCGGGTGAGGCTTTCTTCGACGTCGTGCTGGCCGCCGGTTTGTCCTGAGCGGATGCAGCCTGGACAGCAATCGGCTGAAGGCCCACTGACAGGCAGATCAATAACCAAGCGGCGGGAAGAATGGGTTTCATGGACTGAACGACGCACGGGCGAAAACGACAGAGAGGCCATATGCTCGCCTGTTGCACGAGACAAGACAAGTGTGGACAGGCAAACCCCGCCCACAGCGTCAAAAGCCCAGGGCCGTCTCCTGGCAAAGCTGCGTGGCGAGCATGCCCAACGTCATCAAGGCACGCTCGGCCTCACGGTTCCACGGGATGCCGCAGTTGAGCCGGATACAGTGGTTGAACTGCTCGGTATTACTGAAGATCAGCCCCGGCGCAATGCTGATGCCCTGCTGCAAGGCCCGCACATGCAGTTCCTGGGTATTGACCCTTCCCGGCAGGCTGACCCACAAGATGAATCCACCGGTCGGGCGGGTCATCTGCGTGCCTTCGGGGAAATACTGCTGCACCGCCAACTGGAAGGCGCTGAGATTCTTGCGGTATTCCTGACGGATGTAGCGCAAGTGCCGGTCGTACCCGCCGTTCTCCAGATAGGCGGCAATGCCCATCTGCGTGACGCTGCAGGCCGAATGGGTGCTGAAGGTCTGCAAACGCTGGATTTCCTGCTGGAACTTGCCGGCGATCATCCAGCCGATCCGCACACCCGGCGACAGGGTTTTCGAGAAACTGGAGCAATAGATCACCCGGTCCAGCCGGTCATAGGCCTTGAGCGCCTTCGTGCGCCCCTGCTCGAACATCAGTTCGCCGTAGATATCGTCCTCGACGATCTGAATGTCGAAATCCGACGCCAGGCGCAACAACTGTTTCTGCCGCTCCTCGGGCATGGTGCCGCCCAGGGGATTGCTCAGGCGTGTAGTCAGCACCAGCGCCTTGATCGACCACTGATTGGCCGCCAGTTGCAGGGCTTCCAGACTCATGCCGGTGGCCGGATCACTGGGGATTTCGATGACCTTGAGCCCCAGCAGATCGGCCAGTTGCAGCAAACCGTAATAGGTTGGCGATTCGGCAGCGATCAGATCCCCAGGGCGGGTCAGGACCCGCAAGGACATCTGCAAGGCATCGACACAACCGTGGGTGATCACCACTTCCGACGGATCGACCACCACCCCGGCATCGCGCATGCGGATCGCCACCTGCCGGCGCAGTGGCTCGAAACCCGGGCTGAACATGTAACTGAATGCACGAGGACTGTGGAAACGGGTGACTTTGGCCAACTGCTGATGCAGCGCCCGAACCGGCAAGTAGTCGACGCTCGGAACCGCCGCGCCCAGAGGAAACACCCCTTCGCGACGGGACTCGACCAGTACCTGCTGAATGATGCTGCTACGCGTGACCAGGCCGGGACGCTCGACCCGGGCGATGTCCGGAGTCTGCGCGGTCAGGGCCGGCGTCTGGTGTACGTAGTAACCCGACTGCGGACGGGCGCGGATCAGGCCCTGATCCTCGAGGTTGGCATAGGCCTGCAGAACCGTGGCATGGCTGACGTTGAGCTGCGAACTCATCTTGCGCACCGAAGGCACGCGCTCTCCCGGTTGATAGACGCCGCGACGGATGTCTTCAGCCAGTTGCTGAGCAATACGTTGATAGAGCAAGAGGTTGGTCATGACGCAGCACTCGGTTTCACAGGCATTTTATTCTTGTGGGAAACGATACCGTAACAGTTCGTAAGTGTACTGGGACAGTTACCACAATAGTCGACCATACAGTGCAGTGTCAGCAAAAAACTGTACTGTTCTGCCAAAGGGTTGGCAGATACAAAAAAACCCGGCACTGCATGACAGTGCCGGGTTTTCCAGAGACGCAACCCTTAGCGGGCGGCGCCGAGCTGGCCTTTTTCGTCGGAGAACACGATTTCCACCCGACGGTTCTGCGCACGACCGCGTTCGGAGGCGTTGGCATCCACCGGGTATTCGTCGCCATAACCTTCGACCTGGATGCGCTTGTCGTCGATCCCCAGGTCCATCAGCACGTCCGCCACCGATTGCGCACGGTCACGGGACAGCTTGAGGTTTTCCTGCTTGCCGCCGGTACTGTCGGCGTAGCCTTCGATGCGCACCACGCGCTTGGGGTTGAGTTGCAGGAACTGCACGATCTTCAAGACCACGCGGTTGGCCGAGCTTTTCAGTTCCGCCTCACCGGTGTCGAACAGCACATCGCCCAAGGTCAGCACCAGGCCGCGGTCGGTCTGGGTGGTGGCCAATGCCATCTGTTCTTCGAGCCATTTGCCTTGCTGTTGCACACTGAGCAGCTTGGATTCGCGCAAAGCCAGTTGCAGGCGCTGGCGTTCCAGTTCGAGCTTCGCCGCGCGCTCTTCGTTGAGCACCTGATTGGTGTGCTCACGGGCGATTTCGCTGTAGCGCTGGCTCAAATAGGCGTAATGCGCCACGTCCGAACCGCTGCCCCAATAGGTGGACAAGCGATCGGCACGGGCCAGGGATTCACCGGCGCGGATCACGTCCTTGGGCGCGATGCGCAAGACGTTGGAATCTTCCTTGACCTTCTGGAAGTCGGCACCTGCCTGCTGCAACGCCGCTTCACTGTGCTGGCCGGCGCAGCCATAAAGGCTCGCGCAACCTGCCAGGATCAAACCACCGACAATCTTCGATCCGAAGTTCATTGGGCATCTCCCAATTGCTTGCGCAGACGGGTGATGCGGGTGTTGAGCACGTTGATCTGCTCCTCGCTCTTGAGGGTCAGGACTTTTGCCTCGGCCAGACGCGCATCCAGCTCGGCCTGCTCGGAGCGCATGCGCGCGTTCTTGAAGGATTGATCGGCCATGCTGCCCTTGGCGCGGTTGTACTTTTCTTCCGCCAGCTTCATTTCCGGCACATCATCGGCCGTGGCGCCCACGGCCTTGGCCTGTTCCAGCGCCTTTGCGGTCAGGCGCATCTGTTCGTTGGGTGCCGGATCGGCTGCGCAACCCACCAGAGCCAGTACGGCCAGGGCAGCGCAAAGAGGTCGAATACTCACTAAGAATCCCTACTGTTTTGGGGCACTGACAGGCTGTTGCTGCTGCGTATTCCAACGCTCGATATTGCGTTGCAACACAGCCTCCGTCAGTCCGGACGCGGGCAATTCTGTCATCTTTTTCGCCAGCTGTCCGCGCAACCACGGATCGTTGCAGGCCGAGTTATGGGAAACCGCCAGAAACAATCCCGGCTTGTCGATAGGTTGCGCACGGGCGATCAGGTCGTTGGTCATGCCCAGTGTTTGCGCCATGGCCATGCCCGAGTAACGTCCCGCCAGGACAAATTCCACCTCGCCCAGCAGCAATTTCTGAAAGGCCTGGGTCAGGTTTGGTGTACGGATCAGGGACAAATTCTGCTGGGTTGAAGCGACGAATTCTGGCGTCAATCGAGACTTTTCCGACAAAGCGCCGACATGTCCGGGCAAATCCTGCAGGTCGTTGTAGATCAGTGCCGAGTCCTTGCGGGTCCAGACCAGGTAGTCGTTTTCCAGCAATGGCGGATGGATGTAGTCCAGGGATTCCAGCTCGCTGACCGTCAAGGGGGTATCGGCCAGCATGTCCATGCGGCCACTGCGCACTTCCTCCAGGGCCTGGGAACGTTTGCCGGCATAAAGCAACTCGACCTTGATGCCCAACTCCCCCGCCACTTGCTGCAGCAGGTCGGCACTGGCGCCGATCAGGTGCTTGGGATTTTGCGGGTCCTGCCAGAGGTACGGTGGCGCGTCCGGGCTGCCGGTGACCATCAGGCGCTCGCATTTGCCGGCGGCGATCGACAGCGTTGGCAATAGCGCCAGTCCCAGAAAACTCCATGCCAGACGCAGGTCCATGGCGAAAGCACTCCTCTTGTTTACAACACTGACACCTGTAGGAGCGAGCTCGCTCCTGCAGTTAAAAAAAAAGCCCGACCAAAAGGTCGGGCTCTTTATAAGTGAAGCGGCCGGATTAGACCAGCTGCTCCAGCTCAGGGATGGCTTCGAACAGGTCTGCAACCAGACCGTAGTCCGCCACCTGGAAGATCGGCGCTTCTTCGTCCTTGTTGATCGCAACGATCACCTTGGAGTCTTTCATGCCGGCCAGGTGCTGGATCGCGCCGGAGATACCGACGGCGATGTACAGCTGTGGCGCAACGATCTTGCCGGTCTGGCCGACCTGCATGTCGTTCGGTACGAAACCTGCGTCGACCGCGGCGCGCGAAGCACCCACGGCAGCGCCCAGCTTGTCGGCCAGGGCGTACAGGTGTTTGAAGTTGTCGCCGTTCTGCATGCCGCGGCCGCCGGAAACGACGATCTTGGCAGCGGTCAGTTCCGGACGATCGGACTTGGCCAGTTCTTCGCCGACGAAGCTGGAGATGCCAGCGTCGTGAGCAGCGGCAACGGCTTCAACGGCAGCCGAACCACCTTCAGCTGCAACCGGGTCGAAACCGGTGGAACGCACGGTGATCACTTTGACGGCGGCGTTCGATTGAACGGTAGCGATGGCGTTACCGGCGTAGATCGGACGCTTGAAGGTGTCGGCGCTTTCTACCGAGATGATCTCGGAGATCTGGTCGACGTCCAGTGCAGCGGCAACGCGCGGCAGGATGTTTTTGCCGTTGGAAGTGGCGGCAGCCAGGATGTGGCTGTAGCCCTTGCCCAGCTCTGCAACCAGAGGAGCAACGTTTTCCGGCAGCTGATGCGCGTAGGCGGCATTGTCAGCGTTCAGGACCTTGCTCACGCCCGCGATTTTCGCAGCGGCTTCAGCCACGGCGCCAGCGCCTTGACCGGCAACCAGCACGTGGATGTCGCCGCCGATTTTGGCAGCGGCAGCAACGGTGTTCAGCGTGGCGGCAGCCAGCGCCTTGTTGTCGTGTTCAGCGATTACCAGGATAGTCATGGTCAGATCACCTTCGCTTCGTTTTTCAGTTTCTCGACCAGTTCAGCGACCGACTTGACCTTGATGCCGGCGCTGCGTGCAGCAGGCGCTTCGACTTTCACGGTCTTGTTGGTGGAAGCGGTGGAAACGCCCAAAGCGTCCGGAGTCAGCGTCTCGAGAGGCTTCTTCTTGGCTTTCATGATGTTTGGCAGAGACGCGTAGCGCGGCTCGTTCAGACGCAGGTCGGTGGTCACGATGGCCGGCAGTTTCAGAGAAACGGTCTGCAGGCCGCCGTCGATTTCACGGGTGACAGCTACGCTGTCGCCGCTGATTTCGACCTTGGAGGCGAAAGTGCCCTGACCGTAGCCGCTCAGTGCAGCCAGCATCTGGCCAGTCTGGTTGTTGTCGCTGTCGATGGCCTGTTTGCCAAGGATCACCAGCTGAGGCTGTTCCTTGTCGACAACGGCCTTCAGCAGTTTGGCAACGGCCAGGGAAGTCAGGTCTTCGGCGGATTCGACGAGGATGGCGCGGTCGGCACCCAGAGCCAGCGCGGTGCGCAGTTGCTCCTGAGCGGTGGACGGGCCGACGGAGACGACGACGATTTCAGATGCAACGCCTTTCTCTTTCAGGCGTACCGCTTCTTCCACTGCGATTTCGCAGAATGGGTTCATCGACATCTTGACGTTGGCAAGATCGACGCCGGAATTGTCCGCCTTGACGCGGACCTTGACGTTGTAATCCACAACGCGTTTGACAGCTACAAGAACCTTCATGGATTCCTCGTTACTCTCCGGTGAAAAGAAAGTCGCCTAGGCGAACCTGGCGGTTGGATGCTCATCGGGCGCAAGGGCACCTCTAAAAACGCCGGCATTGGTGTCAAGTGACCATCACTCACGATGTTCATGACCGTTGGTCAGGAGTGACCGACAAGTCATTCGATTTCGTGGCGTGTAAACTGCGCGTTGAATCCCAATGGCGCTTCACTTTCCACTGCCATCGCCCTGTCTTTAGAGGTGCTCTTGATACCTGTATTAAGCCTACGGCGAGCGCAAAACCGCCCGTATCTTGACCGGAACACCTATTCCGGTCAATACGGCAAAATAGCCGTTCATAACCCGCGTGACTTTGATTTCTCTGGCTTTGAGCCAATTCAAACAAACGTTTGTATTGGACCCTGAGAGTGGTGTAGATATAATGCGCCACCCCAAGACAAAGGTGGTCGATCGATTGTCCTCTCCCGACTCTACGCTGGGATTCATGGATGCGACACCAAACCTTAAAAATTAGAAAAAACTGTTGAGCCTTGAGTAGGAGATAGCCTGTGGAACGCGAATACATGGAATTCGACGTGGTCATCGTCGGTGCCGGCCCCGCTGGCCTGTCCGCCGCCTGCCGGTTGAAGCAGAAGGCCGCCGAAGCCGGTAAGGAAATCAGCGTCTGCGTGGTTGAAAAAGGCTCCGAGGTCGGTGCTCACATCCTGTCCGGTGCCGTGTTCGAACCACGCGCCCTGAACGAGCTGTTCCCGGACTGGAAAGAACTCGGCGCACCGCTGAACACGCCGGTCACCCGCGACGACATCTTCGTCCTGAAAAACGCCGACAGCGCGCAGAAAATCCCTGACTTCTTTGTGCCCAAGACCATGCACAACGAAGGCAACTACATCATCTCCCTGGGCAACCTGTGCCGCTGGCTGGCCCAGCAGGCCGAGAACCTGGGCGTGGAAATCTACCCGGGCTTCGCCGCACAGGAAGCGCTGTTCGACGAAAACGGCATCGTGCGCGGGATCATCACCGGCGACCTGGGCGTCGACCGCGAAGGCAATCCGAAGGAAGGCCTTTACACCCCGGGCATGGAACTGCGTGGCAAGTACACGCTGTTCGCCGAAGGTTGCCGTGGCCACATCGGCAAGCAACTGATCAAGCGCTTCAAGCTCGACAGCGATTCCGACGTCCAGCACTACGGCATCGGCCTGAAGGAAATCTGGGAAGTCGATCCGGCCAAGCACCAGCCAGGCCTGGTCGTCCACACCGCCGGTTGGCCGATGGACATCATGGGCACCGAAAACACCGGTGGCTCGTTCCTCTATCACCTGGAAAACAACCAGGTCGTGGTCGGCCTGATCGTCGACCTGTCCTACAGCAACACCTTCCTGTCGCCGTTCGACGAGTTCCAGCGCCTCAAGCATCACCCGGTGCTCAAGCAGTACCTGGAAGGCGGCAAGCGCATCAGCTACGGCGCTCGCGCCATCTGCAAAGGCGGCCTGAACTCGCTGCCGAAGATGGTCTTCAAGGGCGGCGCGCTGATCGGTTGCGACCTCGGCACCCTGAACTTCGCCAAGATCAAGGGCAGCCACACCGCGATGAAGTCCGGCATGCTCGCCGCTGAAGCGGTGGCTGACGCGCTGTTCGCCGACAAGGACGGCAGCGAAGAGCTGACCACCTACGTCGACGCGTTCAAGAACAGCTGGCTCCATGAAGAACTGTTCGCCAGCCGTAACTTCGGCCCGGCGATCCACAAATTCGGCGCCATCGTCGGCGGCGGTTTCAACTGGCTGGACCAGAACATCTTCGGCGGCAAACTGCCGTTCACCCTGCACGACACCAAGCCGGACTACGCTTGCCTGAAGCTGGCAGCCGACTGCAAGAAGATCGACTATCCGAAGCCGGACGGCAAAATCAGCTTCGACAAGTTGAGCTCGGTGTTCATCTCCGGGACCAACCACGAAGAAGAGCAACCTTGCCACCTGAAGCTGACCGACCCGAGCATCCCGATCAGCAAGAACCTGCCGCTGTACGACGAACCTGCCCAGCGCTACTGCCCGGCCGGCGTGTATGAAGTGGTAACCAAGGAAGACGGCGAGAAGCGCTTCCAGATCAACGCCCAGAACTGCGTTCACTGCAAGACCTGCGACATCAAGGACCCTGCACAGAACATCACCTGGGTGACACCTGAAGGGGCCGGCGGCCCGACTTACCCGAACATGTAAGCCAAGGCCACAATCACAAATGCCCCGACTTGTCGGGGCATTTGCGTTTCTGCGGCCTGAAAAATCCGCCGCCCATAAAAAATGCCCGCCTCTCGCGAGACGGGCATTTTCATTGACGCACTGGCCGTTAGCGGGCTGGCGCGGCTACCACGGCAGCATCACGACGCTTGCTCTTGATGGCGTAGCAGACCCACATGAACACGAGCCACACCGGGATCGCGTACACCGAGACCTGGATCCCCGGAATCAGCAGCATCACGCCCAGAATGAACACCACGAACGCCAGGCAGACGTAGTTACCGTACGGGTACCACAAGGCCTTGAACAGCGAAGTCTGGCCGGTCTTGTTCATGTGCTGGCGGAACTTGAAGTGCGAGTAGCTGATCATCGCCCAGTTGATCACCAGGGTCGCCACCACCAGCGACATCAGCAGTTCCAGCGCGCTTTGCGGCATCAGGTAGTTCAGCAGGACCGCGATCAGCGTCACGGCCGCCGAGGCCAGGATCGAACGAACCGGCACGCCGCGCTTGTCAATCTTCGCCAGCGCCTTCGGTGCATCGCCCTGCTCTGCCATGCCCAGCAACATGCGGCTGTTGCAGTAAGTGCCACTGTTGTACACCGACAACGCCGCGGTCAGGACCACGAAGTTGAGGATGTGCGCGGCAGTGTTGCTGCCCAGCATCGAGAACACCTGGACGAACGGGCTGCCACTGTAGGAGTCGCCGGAAGCATTCAGGGTATCCAGCAGGCTGTTCCAGGGCGTCAGGGACAGCAGGATCACCAGCGCGCCGATGTAGAAAATCAGGATCCGGTAGATCACCTGGTTGATGGCTTTCGGGATCACGGTTTTCGGCTTGTCGGCTTCGGCGGCGGTGAAACCGAGCATTTCCAGACCGCCGAAGGAGAACATGATGATCGCCATGGCCATCACCAGCCCGCTGACGCCATTGGGGAAGAACCCGCCGTGGGACCAGAGGTTGGAGACCGCCGCCTGCGGGCCGCCGTGGCCGCTGACCAGCAGGTAGCTGCCCAGGCCGATCATGCCGACGATCGCCACGACCTTGATGATCGCGAACCAGAACTCGGCCTCGCCGAAGACTTTGACGTTGGCCAGGTTGATCGCGTTGATCAGCACGAAGAAGGCTGCCGCCGTGGCCCAGGTCGGGATTTCCGGTGCCCAGTAATGAATGTATTTGCCGACCGCGGTCAGCTCGGACATGCCCACCAGGATGTACAGAATCCAGCAGTTCCAGCCCGACAGGAAGCCGGCGAAACCGCCCCAGTATTTATGCGCGAAGTGGCTGAAGGAACCGGCAACCGGCTCTTCGACGATCATTTCGCCCAGTTGGCGCATGATCATGAAGGCGATGAAACCGCAGATGGCGTAGCCGAGGATCATCGACGGGCCGGCGGATTTCAGCACCCCGGCGGAACCCAGGAACAATCCGGTACCGATGGCACCGCCCAGGGCGATCAATTGGATGTGGCGATTCTTCAGGCCGCGTTTCAGCTCGCCTGAATGCGAGTTTTGTCCACTCATGAAAAGGGTCTCACGCAAGGTTTGATGATGTTCGGGAAGCGTTGCTGCTTGGAAACGACGTTAAGCGGCACCGATCAAACCCCAGCGCAGGCACCAGGAGTTCAGCGTATTTACAACGGTCATGCGTCACCTGTTTGTTTTTATCTGTGACGAAATCGAACCCGACGCGCTCGTGACGCGGCGGAGTGAACAAGGCGGATAGCCTTGAGGTGTGCGCGATAGCGCAGGAGGTCACAGGTAAAACGCGGCGCATTGTACACCGCCAACCCCGTGCTGCCAGACACTGCGCGCCCGAACCTCGGGCATGGCGCGCATGACACCTTGCGTGGAGGGGGGAAACAAGCGGGTCGGGGCGTTAAGGAGCGTCGTGTTTGGTCGGGATGCGGAAGAATTTTCTTACAGTAGCGAGTGAAGGGTGATTCCACAGGAGCAATCCGTGGATTTCGTCAGGATTTCTTTACAGCCCGTAACGGTGATTTTCCATTTCGGGAATCGATGTTGTTGCCGCTGACGTCTTCGCGGGCAAGCCCGCTCCCACAAGGTTTTTGCAGTGATCACAAAATCGCGCCGCACACTCGATCCCTGTGGGAGCGGGCTTGCCCGCGAAGAGGCCCTCACACCCCCCAAAAATCAAATCTGACCGCAAAAAAAAACGCCAACCCAAAGGCTGGCGTATCTCGCTTGCAGCTTGAAGCTCAAGGCTTACCGCTGCCTCACTCCGTCTTGCGACGTCCAAACCCCGGACGCTGGCCGGAACCGGCCGGTGCGCCGCGGCGCTTGCCCGAAGGCGTATCGCCGTCGGTCAGCTTGATGCCCGGACGCTTCGGCGCCGGCTTGGCCGGGCGCTTGGTGTCGGCTGGACGGTCGGCCACTGGCGTGCCGCGACCTTCGCCACGCTCGGTACGACCAGCGGCCGGACGCGGAGCGCGTGGGCTGCGCTCGCCATCCTGACGCGCGGCCGGCTTGCGACCCGAGCGCTCGCCTTCGAGCTGTGGCTCGCGGTTGGCGCGTGGCGCGGCAGGTGCGTCTGTAGCCGGACGCAAGGTACGCACGCGATCGGTGCGGGCCATTGGCCGCGAGGATTTACGCTGCATACGCTCCAGCTTGTCCTTGCTCTTGGCATTCATCTGCGGCAATGCCACCGGCGTCAGGCCAACCTCGGCGCTGAGGACATCGACTTCGTACTGGCTCATTTCGCGCCAACGGCCCATCGGCAGGTCGGAGTTGAGGAACACCGGACCGAAACGCACGCGCTTCAGACGGCTGACCACCAGACCTTGGGATTCCCAAAGGCGACGCACTTCACGGTTACGACCTTCCATCACCACGCAGTGGTACCAGTGGTTGAAGCCTTCACCGCCCGGAGCCTGCTGGATGTCGGTGAAACGCGCCGGACCGTCTTCGAGGACGACGCCCGCTTTCAGGCGATCGATCATCTCGTCGTCGACTTCACCGCGCACACGCACGGCGTATTCACGGTCCATCTCGAAGGACGGGTGCATCAGGCGGTTGGCCAGCTCACCGTCGGTGGTGAACATCAAAAGACCGGTGGTGTTGATGTCCAGGCGACCGATGTTGATCCAGCGCCCTTCTTTGGGCTTTGGCAGCTTGTCGAAAACGGTAGGACGGCCTTCCGGATCGACGCGGGTGCAGATTTCGCCGTCGGGCTTGTTGTACATGATCACGCGGCGGACCGACTCGGCGGCCTCTTCGCGCTTGATGACACGGCCGTCGATGCTGATGGCGTCGTGCATGTCGACGCGCTGGCCGAGGGTGGCGTCTTTGCCGTTGACCTTGATCCGGCCGTGGCTGATCCAGGCTTCCACATCACGGCGCGAGCCGACGCCGATACGGGCGAGGACTTTCTGCAGTTTTTCGCCTGCTGGGCCGATTGGCTGGTCGTCTTGCTGGTCGTTGATACTCATCTGGGCACCTCCCGGTGTGGTCTGTTCAGGCGTGGCCTGAAGCGATATGGAACTGGGTCTTGGGCGAAGGGATCGCCAAAGGGTCGCGAATCATACGCTCATGAGGGCGTTTGCGCATCAGAGACTAGTTGATGAATGAAAATTTACCGGGTTTGCGCCGACCGATGGTGAGGAATGCACATCTCACCTGCATCGCTCCCACAGGGATCTCCATCATCTGGAATACTGATTAATCTTCAAGCTCGCGACGCTCGGCTTCGATGGCCTCGGCCAACGCCAAGGCTTCGGCCTCTTCCTCACTCAATTCAGGCTCGGGCGCCGTTTGTTCCAACGCAGCCACAGCAGCCAGCAGTTTTTCCCGAGCCTCGGCCACGCCAAGAATGTCGTCATCCTGCTCAGGCTCTGGCTCGTCTTCCGGTTCAGGTTCAGGTTCAGGCTCAGGCTCTGGCTCTGGCTCTGGCTCTGGCTCTGGCTCTGGCACAACCTGCGCCACCTCACCTTCCAGCTCAACCTCGACCTCAACCTGCGGCAGTGCCGAATCGAACACCGGCATCTCCCCATCGCGCAACAAATCGTCGAAATCGGTCTTGATCCCCTCTTCCATGCTGTCCAGTTCCAGCAACAGCGTATGGAAACTGGTTTCCTCCTTCGGCTCCTCCGGTTCGGCGCTGGCGTCGGCCAGTTCCTGCAACCCGGCCGGCACCGGGGCGTCGTCGAAGTCGAGTACAGGATCCGGCTCCAGCTCACGCAGTTCCGCCAGCGGTGGCAAGTCGTCGAGGTTCTTCAGGTTGAAGTGATCGAGAAACGCCTTGGTGGTGGCAAACATCGCCGGTTTGCCCGGTACGTCGCGGTAACCGACGATGCGAATCCACTCGCGCTCCATCAGAGTCTTGACGATCTGACTGTTGACCGCCACGCCCCGCACGTCCTCGATCTCGCCCCGGGTGATCGGCTGGCGATAGGCAATCAGAGCGATGGTTTCCAGCATTGCCCGGGAATAACGCTGCGGGCGCTCTTCCCACAAACGACCGACCCAGGGCGAAAACTTTTCGCGGATCTGCAGACGATAACCGGAGGCGACTTCCTTCAATTCGAAGGCGCGACCATCGCAGGACTTGCCCAGAATCGTCAGGGCTTTCTTGAAAACCGCCGGCTCCGGCCGCTCGCCCTCTTCGAAGAGTTCGTACAGGCGCTCCATGGATTGCGGTTTTCCCGAGGCCAACAGAAAGGCCTCAAGCAGTGGCGCCAGCTCGCGGGGTTCACTCAGGTTCATGATTCAACTCGTTATTCGGCTCGGGCTCGCACGTGGATCGCTGCGAACGGCTCATTCTGCACCAGCTCGACCAAGGATTCCTTGACCAGCTCGAGGATTGCCATAAAGGTCACTACCACGCCGAGTCGCCCTTCTTCGGCCGTGAACAGCTCGACGAACGGCACGAAACCGGCGCCCTTGAGGCGTTCGAGCACGTCGCTCATGCGCTCGCGGGTCGACAGCGCTTCGCGGCTGACCTGGTGGCTTTCGAACATGTCGCCGCGGCGCAATACCTCAGCCATCGACAACAGCAATTCCGACAGGCGCACGTCCGGCAGCAACTTGCGCGCCCGGGCTTCGGGCGCATCGAGCTTGGGCACCACCACATCGCGGCCGACGCGGCTCAAGCCATCGATACCTTCAGCCGCCGCCTTGAACCGCTCGTACTCCTGCAGACGGCGGATCAGTTCGGCGCGAGGGTCTTCTTCCTCTTCCTCGATGGACTCCGAGCGAGGCAGCAGCATGCGCGACTTGATCTCGGCGAGCATGGCGGCCATCACCAGATACTCGGCGGCCAGCTCCAGGCGCACCGACTGCATCAACTCGACGTAGCCCATGTACTGCTTGGTGATCTCCGCCACCGGGATGTCGAGAATGTCGATGTTCTGCTTGCGGATCAGGTAAAGCAGCAGGTCGAGCGGGCCTTCGAAGGCTTCGAGGAAGACTTCCAGCGCGTCGGGCGGGATGTACAGGTCCAGCGGCATTTCCATGACCGCCTGGCCATAGACCATGGCGAAAGGCAGCTCTTGCTGGGCACCGGCTTGCGGGTCGACGGGTTCTACTGCAGACATCTAGGCCTCGGCCATGAACGGCGTGGGGTCGCCGCAACCGACGCGGATCACTTCAGGTTCACCGTCGGCCATGTTGATCACGGTGGACGCCTTTATGCCGCCAAAGCCACCGTCGATGATCAGGTCGACCTGATGCTCGAGCAACTGGCGCATTTCATAGGGATCGCTCATCGGATCGGTTTCACCGGGCATGATCAGGGTCACGCTCATCAGCGGTTCACCCAGTTGCTCCAGCAGCGCCAGGGCAATCGGATGACTGGGGACGCGCAGGCCGATGGTGCGTTTTTTCGGGTGCAACAACAGCCGCGGGACTTCGCGGGTGGCGTTGAGGATGAAAGTGTAAGGACCCGGTAGATGGGCCTTGAGAATGCGGAAGGTGCCGGTGTCGATCTTGGCGAACAGACCCAGTTGCGAAAGATCGCTGCAGATCAGTGCAAAATTGTGCTTTTCGTCGAGCCCGCGCAAACGGCGAACGCGCTCCACGGCGACTTTGTCACCGATCTGGCAACCGATTGCGTAGGAAGAGTCTGTGGGATAAATCACCACCCCGCCGCTGCGGATGATCTCGACTGCCTGTTTGATCAGGCGCGGTTGCGGGTTTTCCGGATGAATCTGGAAAAATTGACTCACATTCTCTACCTGTTCAGACGACGGCAATAATTGGGTCATGTTTGAACCGACACCACAGTGGTGGCAGATCCTCCGGGAGCGGGCGATATTCGCCTATCTCGGACCAGCCTCCAGGGCCATGAAAATCACTGCCGGCGCTGACCAGCAGACCGAACTCGCGGGCCAGAATGGCCAGGCTGCCTACTTGCTCGGCAGGCTGATGACCATTGACCACCTCGATTGCCTGGCCCCCTGCTTGAATATAGTCGGCAATCAGGCGCCGACGCTTGCTTCGGGTGAATTCATAATGCCAGGGGTGGGCCAGACTCACCCAGGCATTGGCCTGTCGCAAGGTTTCGACGGTTTCTTCCAGGGTCGGCCAGTGTTGCTTGACGTCCCCCAGCTTGCCGGCGCCCAGCCATTTGCGAAACGCCTCGGCACGATCCTTGACGAAACCCTCACGCACCATCCAGTCGGCGAAATGCGGACGGGCCGGTGCATTGCCGCTGTCGCCCAGTTCCTGCTGAATTTCCCGGGCGCCTTCCAGCGCACCGGGCATGCCCTTCAATGCAAGTTTGCGGCTTATCTCTTCAGACCGAAGCCAGCGACCATCGTGCAATTTGGCGATCGCCTCGACCAACGGCGCGGCATTGACGTCGAAACCGTAGCCGAGCACGTGGATGGTCGCGCCACCCCAGGTGCAGGACAATTCGACGCCATTGACCAGTTGCATCCCCAATTGATTGGCGGCAATGCGCGCTTCTTCGAGGCCTTCGATGGTGTCGTGATCGGTCAGGGCCAGGACTCGCACGCCGTGCTCGAACGCACGCGCTACCAGAACCGCAGGCGCCAGGGCGCCATCGGAGGCCGTGCTATGGCAGTGCAAATCAACATTCACAGGGGGTTGTAACCTCAAATCAGCTGGCGCTATCGCGCGCCCATATGTTTGTTATTATGCCGCCACATCCTGCTTCTGGCTGCCACTGTGAAACAATTCATCGATTTCATCCCGCTCCTGCTGTTCTTCATCGTCTTCAAAATCGATCCACGGGTCGTCGACATTGCCGGTCACGAGGTAACTGTAGGCGGTATTTACAGTGCCACCGCGATGCTGATCATCAGTTCGCTGGTGGTGTACGGCACGCTGTTCATCAAGCAGCGCAAGCTGGAGAAGAGCCAATGGCTGACGCTGATCGCCTGCCTGGTCTTCGGTAGCCTGACCCTGGCCTTCCACAGCGAGACCTTCCTCAAATGGAAGGCCCCGGTGGTCAACTGGCTGTTTGCCTTAGGCTTCATCGGCAGCCACTTCATCGGTGACCGTCTGCTGATCAAACGCATCATGGGCCATGCGCTGACCCTGCCGGAGCCGGTCTGGACGCGCCTGAACATCGCCTGGATCGTGTTCTTCCTGTTTTGCGGCGCCGCCAACCTGTTCGTCGCGTTCACCTTCCAGAGCTACTGGGTCGACTTCAAGGTCTTCGGCAGCCTGGGCATGACGCTGCTGTTCCTGGTCGGTCAGGGTATCTACCTGTCCCGCCACCTGCATGACGCCGATACCACATCGCCCAAAACCGAGGACTGACATGCTTTACGCAATCATTGCCACAGACGTCGCCAACTCCCTGGAAGCTCGCCTGGCCGCGCGCCCTGCCCACCTTGAGCGCCTGCAAGTGCTCAAGGGCGAAGGCCGCATCGTGCTGGCCGGCCCGCACCCGGCGGTGGACAGCAACGATCCGGGCGCGGCGGGTTTCACCGGCAGCCTGATCGTCGCCGAATTCGACTCTCTGAGCGCCGCCCAGGCCTGGGCCGATGCCGATCCGTACATCGCCGCCGGCGTCTACGCCAACGTTTCGGTCAAGCCGTTCAAGCAAGTCCTGCCGTAACTTTCCTTTCGCAATACCCCCGCGCGGTGAACCTTATCGGTTCACCGCGCTCTCAATCGCTCATTATTCCCGTTTGCCGGCCGACAACTTCCCAATACCCGTATTGGAATCAGGAGTCGCGATGCGCAAGGGTCCGTTGTGTCTGATGTTGGTCACGTTGTCGATCGTGGCCCCCGCCCATGGTGAAGAACATGCCGAGGGCACGAACTCGACGCCGTTGTCGTTGAGCGCGGGCAGCCAGATAAACGAGTTGCAGCAACGCTTGAAGGAAAGCGAGCGGCAACGGGAAGAATTGAGCAAACAATTGCAGAGCGCCGATAGCGAACGCGAAAGCCCCCTGCTGGCCCGCCTGCGTCAGGAGAATCAGCGTCTGAAGCTGCAACTTCGCGAAGCCCAGGCCGGCAGCGTGACATCGCGCCTGCTGACCGATCAGCAACAGTGGTTCGTCGTTGGCGCCGGAGTTGCGCTATTGGCCCTGCTCTGCGGTATCTTCGCCAGTGGTGCAAGTCGAAAACGTCGACAATGGCTAAATTGAGTGAGTCATGAGCGAGCTGTTACTAATTGATGATGACCAGGAGCTGTGTGAGCTCCTGAGCAGTTGGCTGAGCCAGGAAGGTTTTCAGGTGCGGGCCTGCCACGATGGCCTGAGCGCCCGTCGCGCCCTGGCCGAAACCTCTCCGGCGGCGGTTGTACTGGATGTGATGCTGCCCGATGGCAGCGGCCTGGAACTGCTCAAGCAATTGCGCAGCGATCACCCGGACCTGCCGGTCGTGATGCTCTCGGCCAGGGGCGAACCGCTGGACCGCATCCTCGGCCTGGAACTGGGCGCCGACGATTACCTGGCCAAACCCTGCGACCCGCGGGAACTGACCGCCCGCCTGCGCGCCGTGCTGCGCCGCAGCCATCCGGCGGCGGTGTCCAGCCAGATCGAACTGGGCGACCTGGCGTTCAGCCCGGTACGCGGCGTGGTCAGCATCAATGAACAGGAATTTTCCCTGACGGTGTCCGAAAGCCGTCTGCTCGAAGCCTTGCTCAAGCAGCCCGGCGAACCGCTGGACAAACAGGAACTGGCGCAAATCGCCCTCGGCCGCAAGCTGACCCTGTACGACCGCAGCCTCGACATGCACGTGAGCAACCTGCGCAAGAAAATCGGCCCGCACCCCGACGGCCGCCCGCGCATCGTGGCGCTGCGCAGCCGCGGTTACTACTACAGCCTCTGACGCCCACACGCTCTTTCCTGTAGCAGCTGCCAAGCCCCAGCGCGGCCGCGTCCGATTGCGCAGCAATCGCAAAAACCTTCGCACGCGTTCCTGCCTGCATACCGCGTGAGGCGGATGACGACCGCTGCGCGGTCGGACGCAGCCGCGCTGGGGCCTGGCAGCTGCTACATAAGGCATGTTCAGTCGGTGAGATTGGAGTGGCTGAATTGTCAGGGCAGTTCAAAACCGTCTTTACCCAAGCTTTACGCTCCGCTGACCGCCGCTGACCTTGATCTCCGTAATCTGTACTCATCCGGAACGTACCGGGAATGAGACAAGGAGATTCACCATGCGCAAGACTCTTATCGCTCTGATGTTCGCCGCCGCTCTGCCGACCGTGGCCATGGCCATGCCTGAAGGCGGCGGCCCGATGGGTGGCCCGCTGGACGGTGGACGCCACGGCGGTCAGATGCACGGCATGCACGGTAAAGGCCCGTACAGCCAGCTGGACCTGAGCCGCGAACAACGCGAGCAGATCCGCAAAATCATGGGCGAGCAGATGCACGAGCGTAAGCAAGTGGTCGACAAGTACCTGGAAAAACTCTCGCCAGCCGACCAGAAAGCCATGAAGGACGAGATGGCCGCCAACCACAAGAAAGCCGAAGCCGATGTGCGGGCCGTGCTGAAGCCGGATCAACAGAAGAAATTCGACGAGATCCAGAAGAAACAGGCCGAACGCCGCGCCGAATGGGCCGAATTCAAGGCGTGGAAAGCGCAACAGCCGCAAAAAGCGCAATAATGCGTTAACCCCGGACCCAACGGCCAACGCCGTTGGGTCTTTTTTGCTCACCCGAGGATTTTTCGTGCGTTCATTGTTCTGGCGTATCCTGGCCAGCTTCTGGCTGGCCATCACTCTGGTTGCAGGCCTGTCCATTCTGCTGGGGCACATGCTCAATCAGGACGCGTGGATTCTCAGCCGCCATCCTGGCCTCAACACCCTGGCCGAACAATGGACGCAAACCTACGAAACCCAGGGCGAAGAAGCCGCCCAGGACATTCTCGAACAGCGCAAACGCCAGTATCACATCGACGTTCAGGTCCTGAACGAGAGCGGTGATCCGGTGGTGCGCGGCACGTTCCCCCGTCGCGCGGCGGCTTTCGAAGCGCGGCAGAACAACGATGACCGGCGCCTGCCCTGGCGTCGCCTGACCGATGAATACACCAGCGAAAAAACCGGCGACACCTACCTGCTGATCTACCGCATTCCCCACCCGGAACTGGACGCCTGGCACCGCGAAAGCCTGCTCTGGCCGCTGAGCGCGCTGGGCATTGCCCTGGTGGTGCTGACGCTGTTCAGTCTGTTGGTGACCCTGTCCATCACCCGTCCGCTCAGCCGCTTGCGCGGTGCCGTGCATGATCTGGGACAAACCGCCTATCAACAGAACAGCCTGGTCAAACTGGCCAATCGTCGCGATGAATTCGGCGTGCTGGCCAACGACTTCAACCGCATGGGCGCGCGCCTGCAGAGCCTGATCGGCAGTCAGCGGCAATTGCTGCGCGACGTTTCCCACGAATTGCGCTCCCCCCTTGCCCGCCTGCGCATCGCCCTGGCCCTGGCCGAACGGGCGTCCGCGCAAGAGCGGGAAAAACTCTGGCCGCGCCTGACCCGCGAGTGCGACCGCCTCGAAGCCCTGATCAGCGAAATCCTGGTGCTGGCGCGGGTCGACGCCGACAACGCCAGCGCCGAAGACGTAGACCTCAACGCCCTGCTCAATGGCCTGCAAAAGGATGCGCAACTGGGCTCGCCGGAACAAAGCGTGCGCCTTGAAGCCGAACCACAACTGAACCTGCGTGGCTGGCCAACGATGATCGAGCGCGCCGTGGACAACCTGCTGCGCAACGCCCAACGCTTCAACCCGGCGGGCGGACAACCGATCGAAATGCTGGCATTGCGCAACGGCGAACGAATCGTCGTCACCGTGCGCGACCACGGCCCGGGGGTAGACGCCGAACATCTGAATCAACTGGGAGAACCCTTCTACCGCGCCCCAGGACAAACCGCCGCCGGCCACGGCCTGGGACTGGCCATCGCCCGGCGCGCGGCTGAGCGGCATGGCGGAAGCCTGGTGCTGGCCAACCACCCCGAAGGCGGGTTCGTGGCCAGTCTGGAGTTACCGTTGGTGCCGGGAGCAGTGGCGCAGCCGTAGAGCAAAAGATCGCAGCCTGCGGCAGCTCCTACATCTGGATCGAGGGCAGGCTGAGTGAAGCGGCCGTTACCGCAGCAACGGATATGTACCCAACCTCAAAACCGCCATCGCGAGCAGGCTCGCTCCCACAAGGGTTAAGGCTTACCAGGCCAAGCGCTCACAAACTCCGCCAACTCAACCTTCTCCGCCACCCGCGGCTCCTTCTGCGGCGTCCCCAGGTAAAGGAAAGCAATCACCTCCTCCCCCTCAGCCAACCCCAAGCCCTTGGCCACATGCGGCGAATAAGCCAACTCACCGGTACGCCACACCGCACCAATCCCCTGCGCATAAGCCGCCAGCAAAATCCCGTGGGCCGCACACCCCGCCGCCAGCAACTGCTCGGACTTCGGATATTTGACGTGATCCTGCACCCGCGCAATCACCACCACCACCAACGGCGCCCGCAGCGGACCATTGCGCGCCTTGTCGATGGCCGCTTCGGTCACTTCACCTTCCTGCATCTGCGCCGCTTCAGCCAGCAACTCACCCATCTGCTCGCGCGCCGCGCCTTCAACCGTGAGGAAACGCCATGGCTGCAAATGCCCGTGATCCGGGGCGCGCATGGCCGCGCCGAACAGCACTTCGCGCTGCGCCTGGGTCGGTGCCGGTTCGATCAGTCGCGGGACGGAAACACGGTTGAGCAAAACGTCGAGAGCCTGCATCGGCCACCTCCTGAAAAAAATGTGCAGCTATTCTAGCTGTAACTCCTGCCGGAGTGCCGGTTTACATGCCCTGCCCCACAGGTAGAATGGCGCCCTTCCTCATCACAGCCGAGCGGATTTCATGGCGTTGCCGACCTTACGTCTCATTGGTTTCATCATCGGCATCTTCCTGATTACGCTGGCCATCGCCATGGTCGTGCCCATGGCCACCCTGGTGATCTTCGATCGCACCGGCGATCTGCCGTCGTTCCTCTGGGCGAGCATGATCACCTTTGTCGGCGGCCTCGCCCTGGTCATTCCCGGACGTCCCGAACATATCCACCTGCGCCCGCGCGACATGTATCTGCTGACCGTCAGCAGCTGGCTGGTGGTGTGCATCTTCGCCGCGCTGCCGTTCCTGCTGACCCAGCACATCAGCTACACCGACTCGTTCTTCGAAAGCATGTCCGGCATCACCGCCACCGGATCGACGGTGCTCAATCACCTGGACGACATGTCCCCCGGCATCCTGATGTGGCGCTCGTTGCTGCACTGGATCGGCGGCATCGGGTTCATCGGTATGGCGGTGGCGATTCTGCCGCTGCTGCGAATCGGTGGCATGCGCCTGTTCCAGACCGAGTCGTCGGACCGTTCGGAAAAAGTCATGCCCCGCTCGCACATGGTGGCGCGCCTGATCGTCGCGGCGTACGTCGGCATCACCATTCTGGGCAGCCTGGCCTTCTGGTGGGCCGGGATGAGCCCCTTCGATGCGATCAACCATTCCATGTCGGCGATCTCCACCGGCGGTTTTTCCACCTCGGACCAGTCACTGGCCAAGTGGACGCAACCGGCGGTGCACTGGGTGGCGATCGTCATCATGATCCTGGGCAGCCTGCCGTTCACCCTGTACGTGGCCACGTTGCGCGGCAATCGCAAGGCGTTGATCAGGGATCAGCAGGTGCAGGGTTTGCTGGGCATGTTGCTGGTGACCTGGCTGGTGCTAGGCACCTGGTACTGGTGGACCACCAAGCTGCATTGGCTGGATGCGCTGCGGCATGTGGCACTGAACGTGACCTCGGTGGTGACGACCACCGGTTTCGCGCTGGGGGACTACAGCCTGTGGGGCAATTTCTCGCTGATGCTGTTCTTCTACTTGGGTTTCGTCGGAGGCTGCTCGGGCTCGACCGCCGGCGGGATCAAGATCTTCCGGTTCCAGGTGGCCTACATCCTGCTCAAGGCCAACCTCAATCAATTGATCCACCCGCGGGCGGTAATCAAACAGAAGTACAACGGTCACCGTCTCGATGAAGAGATCGTGCGTTCGATTCTGACCTTTTCGTTCTTCTTCGCCATCACCATCTGCGTGATCGCGCTGCTGCTGTCGCTGCTCGGCGTGGACTGGATGACCGCCCTCACCGGCGCGGCCAGTACCGTGTCCGGCGTCGGGCCGGGTCTGGGCGAGACCATCGGCCCGGCGGGCAACTTCGCGTCCCTGCCGGATGCCGCAAAGTGGATTCTCTCGTTCGGCATGCTGCTGGGCCGACTGGAGATCATTACGGTGTTTGTACTGTGTATTCCGGCGTTCTGGCGTCACTGACCGGCGCCGGCCCTTGCACCAGCCGCGCCCGGTATTCGCCGGGCGTGGTGTCGAACCAGCGGCGGAAAGCGCGGAAGAAGTTGCTCGGATCGGCAAACCCCAGCAGATAGGCAATTTCCAGCAGGGTCATGGCCGGTTGCGCCAGGTATTGCTCGGCCAGTTCTCGTCGGGTGTCGTCGAGCAACGTCTGGAAACTCGTGCCCTCTTCCTGCAAGCGTCGCTGCAAGGTGCGCTGCGACAGGTGCAGCGTCTGCGCCACGGCATCGCGCTTGGGCTCGCCCTGAGGCAGCAGCCGGCACAGCACCTGACGCGCCTTGTGGGTCACGCGGCTTTCGGAGAACCGTGCCAGATACTCCCCGGCAAAGCGGTCGTGCAGCAGGGCCATCGCTTCGTTGGCCGTCGGCAGCGGCGCCTCCATGTCGGCGCGCTCGAAAATCAGCGCATCGTAGGGCGCGTTGAACACCAGCGGCGCGTGGAAAGCTTGTTTATAGGGTTCGAGATTGACCGGCTCATCGCCCTGCACCAGCACCTTGCGCGGATGCAGCGTGCGCCCGGTCAGCCAGCCGCACAGTGCCAGGGCGCAGGCCAGCGAGGCCTCGGCGCTTTGTCGGGTCGGCGGCAGATGATCGCCGTGCACCGTGAGGATCAGCGCGTAGCCCTCGTCCAGCAGGCGAAAGCTCAGGTCGGCACTTTCGGCGATGATGCGCTGGTAACGCACCAGGCGCCGGAAACCATCGGCCAGGGTCTGGCTGGACATCAGGGCGTAGCCGGTGACATGAAACTGCGCCGGTCGCACCACCTTGCCCATGTTCAGGCCGATCGCCGGGTTGCCGGACAGCTCAACCGCGCGTTGCCACAGTCGTGTCATGGAGTCTTGCGGGAAGCGGGCGTCCGGATCGTCCAGCGCCGCGTAGTCGAGCCCCAGCTGTTTGAACAGAACCTTGCAATCCAGGCCGTCCATTTCCAGTGCTTTGACAATCCCCATCGCCCAGCTTGCAGAAGTCGTTCGTTCGCTCATGTCGGGTTCTTGCATGAAGTGCCGCTATCGCGGCCAATTTCCGAAGGATACTAAAGTGGCGCCGATTGTCACTGGCTCACACCACTGTTCACTCTAGACTTAAATAAGCTACCCGCAGAACAACTTGCAGTCAGAACAATAACCACAGAGATCGCAGTCGTGGAAAACATCAGACGATTCAACAGCTTCGCTGAGTTTTACCCCTATTACCTCAGTGAACACGGCAACAGTACCTGCCGCAGATTGCATTTCATCGGCACCACGCTGGTGATCTTCATCCTGGCACTGACCATCGGCCGGGGCGCCTGGATGCTGTTGTGGCTGCTGCCGGTGGCCGGCTATGGCTTCGCCTGGGTCGGGCACTTCTTCTTCGAAAAGAATCGTCCTGCGACTTTCCAGCATCCCTTCTACAGCCTGCTCGGTGACTTCGTCATGTATCGGGACATGGTTCTGGGACGCGTGCCGTTCTAGATCACGAGAGGATCGCCGATGAATGCCAACGCACGTTTCACTCACATGAAAGATGGCACTCAGGAAGACTGGGCGATTATCGCCGCGGACTTCAGCGCCTATGCCCGACAGTTGCCTTCGCGGATCATGGCGCACCTGAAGCTGCTGGAAGGTGACTTCGGCGGTTTCCCGGTGGACCGCCTGACCCATTCGCTGCAAACCGCCACCCGCGCCTGGCGCGACGGCCGCGATGAGGAGTATGTGGTCTGCGCCCTGCTCCATGACATCGGCGACACCCTGGGTTCCTACAACCACCCGGACATCGCCGCGGCGATCCTCAAGCCGTTCGTCAGCGCCGAGAACCTGTGGATGGTGGAGAAACACGGGATATTCCAGGGTTACTACTTCTTCCATCATCTGGGGATGGATCGCCACCTGCGCGAGCAATTCAAAGGCCATCCGCAGTATCTGGCGACCGTCGAATTCTGCTCCAAGTACGATGCGGCGGCGTTCGATCCGGAGTACGACACGCTGCCGTTGAGTTTCTTCGAGCCGATGATGGAGCGGCTGTTTGCGCAGCCAAAGAACTCGATCTACAAAGCGGCGATGGAAGAGCACGCGCCAGCGTAAAAAGCAAAAGATCGCAGCCTTCGGCAGCGCCTACAGGATTAATACGATACCTGTGTAGGAGCTGCCGAAGGCTGCGATCTTTTGATTTTGCTTTTATGCAGGTTCCGCAACCTTCACCGCTTTCAACTGCGCCTCCCGCGCCTGCGCATCGGCCAACCGGTACAACTCGATCGTGCCATCCCAATGCTCGATCAGCGCCGTGCACGACTCCACCCAATCGCCGCAATTGAGGTAATCCACCCCCCCGACCTTGCGAATCTCGGCATGGTGGATGTGCCCGCAAACCACGCCATGCAGCTCGCGCTTGACGCATTCGTGGGCGATGGCTTCTTCGAAGTCGCTGATGAAGCTGACCGCAGTCTTCACCTTGTGCTTGAGGTAGGCCGACAGCGACCAGTAACCGTAACCGTAGCGGGCGCGCCAGTGGTTGAGCCAGCGGTTGAGGGTCAGGGTGAATTCGTAGGCCGAGTCGCCGAGAAATGCCAGCCAGCGGTGATAGCGGGTGATCACGTCGAACTGGTCGCCGTGGATCACCAGCAGATGCCGACCATCGGCGGTCACGTGCACCGCCTCGTCCACCAGCTGGATGTTGCCCAGGATCAGCTTGGAATAACGGCGCAGGAATTCGTCGTGGTTGCCGGTGACGTAGATCACTTCGGTACCGCGCTTGCTCATGGTCAGCAGGCGCCGGATCACGTTGGTGTGCGCCTGGGGCCAGTACATGCCGCCGCGTAGCTTCCAGCCGTCGATGATGTCGCCGACCAGATAGATCTTGTCCGCGTGATAACTCTTGAGGAACTGCGACAAGTGCTCGGCCTGGCAATCGCGCGTGCCCAGGTGCACGTCGGAAATCCACAGGGTCCGCACACGCTGCTTACGGGTGGGTTTGGCGAGCTCGGCGCTGGTCATGGGCAACCCTCAGACATGTTTTGCAAAGCTTGCGCCCGTCGGATTAATCGCCCATGACAAGCGCAAGTCAGTCCCGTGACAACGCGCTTCTGCCGCGGCGGTGTAGACTGCCGGCTTGTCCATCAAACCTGCCATGAGAGCCGCGATGAGGCCGATCCTCACACTGCGCCAGTACACCGAAGACCTGATCGTCCACAGCCACGAGCACGCGCAAATGGTGTTCGGGCTGTCCGGTGCGCTGGATTTCGAGGTGGACGGGCGTGGCAGTCAGGTGGTCCAGCAGAGTTTTGTGGTGATCCCTTCGGGGTTCCATCATGCGTGCGGCAGCCCAAACGGCAGCCGCTGCCTGGTGCTGGATGTGCCCGACGATCAATGGCTTGGCCAGTCTTTGGGCGATCACGCCGAGGCCAGTCGGCGCTTGCTCGACACTGCCGGCCGGTTGTCGCTGGACGCCGGGCAGAGTCAGTTGGTCAACTGGCTGGCCAACAGCGACGTCGCTGATCCGCTGATTGCGCAACAAGGCGCCGTACTGCTGCTGGCCAGTCTCAACAACGCCCGCCCCGACAGCGTTGGCGGTCGACGCCTGCCCTACGCCGCGCTGAATGCGCACATCGACCAGTATGCCGCCTACCCGTTGCAGGTCGCCGACCTGGCCCAGGTGGCCGGCCTTTCAAGTGCCCGCCTGCACGCGCGCTTCGTCGCCGAATGCGGCCAGACGCCGATGGACTACATCCGCAGCCGGCGTTTGCACAAGGCGGTGCAATTGCTGCGCGACTCCCCTCTGCCCATTGGTGAAATCGCCATGCGCGTCGGTTACAGCTCCCAGAGTGCGTTTTCCGCTGCGGTGTTGCGCGAGTTCGGCGCCTCGCCGGGTGCGCTGCGGCGCGAGGCTGGCGACAAAAGACAATAGCCTCGCGACAGACACCTTCAGCCTTTTCGCTATCTAATGTAGGAGCTGCCGAAGGCTGCGATCTTTTGATCTTTAAAAGCAAAATCAAAAGATCGCAGCCTTCGGCAGCTCCTGCATTGATTTTCGTGCTCTTTCGTTAAGGATTCCCATGACTCCCCGTACCGCCCTGGGCGCCCTGCATATTGGCGCATTGATGTTCGGCCTGACCGGCGTGTTCGGCAAACTCGCGGCCGCGTCTCCGGCCATCATCGTCTTCGGCCGGGCGGCGTTCGCGGTGCTGGCGCTGGCGTTCTTTGCCCGATTCGCCAGCAATACCCGCTGGCAAAAACTCGAAGCGGTGGACTGGCGCCGGCTGCTGCTCAGCGGTTTGCTGCTGGCCGGTCACTGGGTGAGTTTCTTCATTGCGGTAAAAGTTGGAGGCGTTGCCATCGCCACCCTGGGCTTTGCCAGCTTCCCGGCGTTCACCGTGATTCTCGAAGGGCTGATTTTCCGCGAGCGGATCCGCGCCAATGAGATTGTCCTGGTGACGTTGGTGAGTATCGGGCTGGTACTGGTGACGCCGGACTTCGATCTGGCCAGCGGCGCTACGACCGGTCTGCTCTGGGCGATTGCATCCGGTCTGCTGTTTTCCCTGCTGTCGCTGGCCAATCGCGCCAGCTCCGCGCGCATTGCGCCGGTGCAGGCGGCGCTGTGTCAGAACGTGGTGGTCGCCCTGTGCCTGCTGCCGATGGCCGCTGCGCAGTTAAGCGAAGTGCGCGCCCTGGACTGGTTGTGGATCGCCCTGCTCGGGGTGTTCTGTACCGGCGTCGCCCACAGCCTGTTCGTCGCCAGCCTGGCGGTGATCAAGGCGCGGACCGCCGCCGTGGTCTTCGCCCTGGAGCCGGTGTATGGCATCACCATGGCCTGGCTGCTGTTCAATGAACAACCGACCCTGCGCATGCTGCTGGGCGGCGCGCTGATCATCGTTGCGATCGTGGTGTCCAGCAGGCTTTCCGGCAGTTCAAGCAAGAAAGCCGTCGCCGCCGAAGCCGCTTCTCACTGAGTCCCGTCATTGTGAGTTCGGTCGTTGTGACCCAGATCGCGCTCCGGATCGATCCGGTCGCGAACCCGCTGTTTGAGCACCTTGGCCTCCGGGAATCCACCGTCGGCCTTGCGTTCCCAGATCTGCACGTCGTCGCAGAAAATATGGAAGACCCCGCCGGTGCCTGGCACCAGGGACACCTTGCCGAGGTCGTCGCCAAAGGTGCTGAGCAGTTCCTGGGCGAGCCAGGCGGCGCGCAGCAGCCATTGGCACTGGGTGCAATAGGTGATGGTGATTTCGGGTTTTTGAGCGGTCATGAAAGATAGGTCTCTTAGGCCGGAGGGCGCGGCCATCATAACCCTACGCCGCCCTCCCCTGTAGGAGCGTGGTGTTAGCGGATACCGGCCAGCAGGCTGCGAGCCGTCTGCCTCATCGGCTCATCGGCCTCTTTGAGCAACTCGTTGAGCAGTTTGATGGCGCTGTCCAGATCGCCGTCGTCGATGCAGGTCTGAGCCTGTTCCAGTTTGCCGGCACTGCCGGGTTCGGCCGGCTCCAGGCTCAGCGGTTCGAGCTCCAGCGACGGACTGTCCCTGAACTCGTCAAGAAAGCTGTCGTCCAGGGATCGCGAGGCGGGTTCGATTTCCCATTCGATTTCCGGCTCGGGCAGCGGCGGCTCGTTCGAATGCAGGTCAGACACCGGAGAGTCTTCCATTGGCCCCAGGTCCCACTGGGTATCCATCGACAGCTCTTCCAGATTCAACTGGTACTCGTCCGCGGGTGCCGGTTCGGGCTCGGGTTCTGGTTCCGAGATCGGAGCGATGGGTGCAACCACCGGTAAAGCAACGGCAGCCGGCACGACGGGCTCGATTTTCGGGTGACGGGAGCGGATGTCATGAAGCGTTTGCTCGTCAAACCCCGCATTGCGCAGGCTGGCTTCCTGCGCGTCATAGGCCGCCACATCGCCCTGCCTGCCGAGCACCTCCAGCAATTGCAGGGCAAGATCGGTGCGTTGCGGGTCCTTGTCGATCGCCTCGCGCAACAGGCTGATGGCTTCGGCATAACGACCGTATGTCAGGTAGACCGCCACCGCTTCCAGTACTTCGCTGGCGTGTGTCTCTTCGGGATGTACGTGAGTGGTTTGCAGCGCCGGATCCTGGCTGAGCGGTTCTGCCGCGGGGCTGACCAACGGTTCATGGCGCGGTGGCTGTGTGGCCGCTACATCGAACATTACCGGGGCCCGTTGTCGTCGACGATTCCATACAACCAGTAATCCCAGCGCAATGAGCAGCAACAAGCCGCCCACCAACAGCCAATTGATCCCCGGCTCCTCGACCACCACCGGCGCCGGGGTCACCGCCACGGGCGCCACGGGCTGTGGTGGTGCCTGCTTGATCTCCGCCAGCCGGGTTTGCAGTTCGGCGGTCTGCTTCCTTTCAGCGGCGATCTGCTCGTCCTGAGCCTGAATCTTCTGGTTGAGTTGATCGATGGTGGCCTGCAACTGCTGGTTCTGCAGCACGCTGGCCGCCAGTTGCTCGGCAAGCGGATCAGGCACGGGGGCCGCAGCAGGTTTCGGCAAGGTTTGCGCCGGCGCAGACGGTGGCGCGGCAGCAGGCTGGACCTTTGGAAAGGCAGAGTCGGTACGACTTGGCACCAGCTCATCGGCGGCTGGCGCGATCCCCGGGGAACCCGGTGGGTCGATCAATACCGTGTATTCGCGCAGCAATCGGCCGTTGGGCTGATTGACCTGCACGAGGAAATTCAGAAAGGGTTCATTGACCGGTTTGCTGGAGGTGACCTGAATCCAGTTGCGGTTGCCCCGCAGCACAGGCGTGAACTTCAGGTCATTGAGGAAGAACACCCGCTCGACGCCCGCGCGGCTGAACTCGTCCGCCGTGGCCAGGCTGACCGACAACTCGCCCTCCTCCAGCCCGCCGACATCCACCAAGGCGATGTCGGCACGCAATGGCTGGTTCAGCGCCGAATGCAGGGTGATTTCACCCAGCCCCAGCGCCGGCGCCAACGCCGACCAACAGACAGCGGTACCGGCCAGTATCCACCTGGCACAACACCGTACAACGACCCGCCGACTTTCGAGCATGAGCATCCCTTAGGTAACAAGAACCAGCTTCCACGTGTTCGCATATCCAGTACGAACACGATATTGCCTGGTAGTTCTTATAGTCCGCTCAACGCACTAACTCAAAAAATCAAAGATGGGCACTGCATCAAGATTTTTCCAGGTTGGCCAGAATGTGCGCGTGAACCCGCATGCAGGTTTTCAGATCTGCCTCATCGACGCCTTCGAACAATTCGTGGCGTAATTGATTGGCAATGGTTTCGATCTGATCGATCAGGGGACGGGCCGGGGTGCAAAGAACGATTTTCTTCGCCCGACGGTCTTCGAGAACCGCCTGGCGTTGCACCAGGCCCTGGCTTTCCAGGCTGTCGAGCAACCGGGCCAGGGTCGGGCCTTCCACGCCGACACTCTGCGCCAGTTCACGTTGGGTGGGGGCTTCATCGAAACGCGCCAGGTGCAGCAGCACCAGCCAGCGAGCCTGGGACAAACCAAGGCCTGCCAGACGGCGGTCCAGTTCGGCACGCCAGCCTCGCGACATCTGGGCCAATTGCATGCCAAAACGGTGTTGATCGGTTAACGGCATAAAACACTCATGATTAGACTGAAATAAAGAATTACTAATTATTAGTCAGCTAAGCATGAGCCAGAAGCAGTGGCAAGGCCTGTTCTGTACTGAATCGTTACATCAGCGATTCCGCGTTCAAAAACAGTGGCTTAAATCTCGAATTCCGACTGAAGGGCAGCTCGGACGCAGTACAGCACCCCTTCCGGCACTCGCCCTGCGAAGAGTTCGGAAATCTCCGAAACCGATGGCAATTCGCCTTCGCCGTCCAGAAACGCATCCTGAACTTCACCCAGCAAGTCTTCCGGCAGATCCAGCGCCTGTTCCAGCGACAGTTGCTGCTTGCCGATGGCTTCGGCGAGCATGGCGTAGACGTTCTTTTCCGAGCATTGCAGTTGACCGGCGATCTGCAGCGGCGTCATGCCGGCCCGCGCCAGGGTGATCAGTTCGTGGCGCAGGTCGGCCACCGGCTTCGGCGCTTCGACCTGTCCACCGAGCACTTCCAGGAACGCCTCGCCATAGCGCTCCAGCTTGCGGGCGCCAACGCCACTGACCCGGGCCATTTCCGCCAGCGAGGTCGGCTGGCTGCGCAGCATTTCCAGCAAGGTCGAATCGGGGAAGATGACGTATGGCGGCACGCCATGCTCTTCGGCGAGCTTGCGACGCAGGGCGCGCAGGGCTTCCCATTGTTCGCGCTCTTCGCCACGCACCAGTTGGCTGGCCTGGCTCTTGCTGGTTTTGGGGGTGGTCTGCGCCTTGAGATCGCGGCGCAGTTCCAGGGTCACTTCGCCCTTGAGCAGCGGTCGGCAAGTGTCGCTCAGACGCAGCCCGCCGTAGCCTTCGTGATCAACGTCCGCCAGCCCGCGAGCCACCAGTTGGCGGAACAGCGAACGCCATTCGCTTTCGCCCAGGGCCTTGCCGACGCCGTAGACCGACAGGTGCTGATGGCCGAAGCTGCGCACCTTCTCGTTGTCCTTGCCGAGCAATACGTCCACCAGATGGCCGACGCCATAGCGCTGACCGGTGCGGAAGATCGCCGACAACGCCTGTCGCGCAGGCTCGGTGGCATCCCAGGTCTGCACGCCATCGACGCAGTTGTCGCAGTGGCCGCACGGCTCGGGCATTTCCTCGTCGAAGTAGGCCAGCAGCGCCTGACGGCGGCAGCGGGTCTCTTCGCACAGCGAGAGCATGGCGTCGAGCTTGTGCTGCTCCAGGCGCTTGTGGCGCTCGTCACCTTCGGAGTTCTGCAGCATCTGCTTGAGCATCACCAGATCTTGCAGGCCGTAGGCCATCCAGGCGTCCGCCGGCAGGCCGTCACGGCCGCCGCGACCGGTTTCCTGGTAATAGGCCTCGAGGGATTTCGGCAGGTCGAGGTGCGCGACGAAGCGTACGTTGGGTTTGTCGATGCCCATGCCGAACGCCACGGTGGCGACCATGATCAGGCCTTCCTCGTTGAGGAAGCGCTTCTGATGGTAGGCACGCAGGTCGTTGGGCAGGCCGGCGTGGTAAGGCAGTGCCGGGAAGCCCTGTTCGGTGAGAAATGCCGCGACTTCCTCGACTTTCTTGCGCGACAGGCAATAGACAATGCCCGCATCGCCGCGGCGCTCGGCGAGGAACGCCAGCAACTGCTTGCGCGGCTGTTCCTTGGGCACGATGCGGTAAAAAATGTTCGGTCGGTCGAAGCTCGACAGGAAACGCTCGGCGTTCTGCAGGTGCAGGCGGGTGACGATTTCTTCGCGGGTCCGCTTGTCGGCGGTGGCGGTCAGGGCGATGCGCGGCACATCGGGAAACATTTCCGCCAGTTGACCCAGTTGCAGGTATTCCGGGCGGAAGTCGTGACCCCATTGCGATACGCAGTGGGCCTCGTCGATGGCGAACAGGGCAATGTTCAGGCCCTGCAGGAAGGACATCATCCGCGGCTGGACCAGGCGTTCCGGGGCGAGGTAGAGCATTTTCACCTCGCCGCGACGGATGCGCGCGGCCAGGTCGCGTTGCTGCTCGGCACTCAAGGTGGAGTTCAAGGCGGCCGCGGCCACGCCCAGCTCTTCGAGGGTGGCGACCTGATCGTCCATCAGGGCGATCAGCGGCGAAACCACCACCGCCAGGCCGTCGCGCAACAGCGCCGGGACCTGGAAGCACAGGGACTTGCCACCACCGGTAGGCATCAGCACCAGGGCATCGCCGCCACTGGCCACGCGCTCAATGATTGCACCCTGACGGCCACGGAAACTGTCGTAGCCGAAGATGTCCTTGAGGACGCGTTGAGCCTGTTCGAGCATAAAAACTCCAAAAATCACCGAAACATCCCTGCAAGGCTGGTTCAGAACCGGCAACGCTGCACCGTCGAATCGTAAGTGCGCATTACATGGGGCTTCACATTCCAGCCGTGAAGCCGGCAGGGCATCACAAAACGCGCGAGTATACCCGAGCGCTCCTGTGCAAAGGGTGCCACTTGGAAGAGATACGACCTGTAGGAGCAGCCGAAGGCTGCGATCTTTTGATCCTGTTTTTGAAACAAAATCAAAAGATCGCAGCCTTCGGCAGCTCCTACGGGAAAGGGGCAAAGCAAATATGCCGCGCGGCTGGCCCCGAGGCTCAAGAAGGCCTAGAATTCCCGCATCGCACATTCCCCAAGGTAGCCCTTTAATGTCCTTCGCTGAGCAACTCACCCGCCTGCAAGCCTTCCTCGACGCCGATGAACTGCATGACGAGGCTCTGGACTATGTGGCCGCCCACGGCTACCTCACTGCCCTGTCGATCTGTTCCGAACCCGTTCCCGATCGCGAATGGATCGACGCGCTCTTCGCCGAAGAGCCGCATTACGCCGACGACATCGAGCGTGAAGCCATCGAATCCACCCTGCTGGCCCTCAAGGCCCACATCGCGCGCCAGCTGGCCTCCGATGAAGAGTTCGAGTTGCCTTGCGACCTGGACCTGGGCGAAGACCCGGACGATTCCGACCTGCGCGGCTGGTGCATCGGCTTCATGGAAGGCGTGTTCCTGCGCGAGGAAGCCTGGTTCGAAACCGCCGAAGACGAAGTCAGCGAAATGCTGCTGCCGATCATGGTCGGTTCGGGCCTGTTTGACGAGCAACCGGAGTTCTCCGACATCGCCGCTGACGCCAACCTGATGGACGACATGATCGTTCAAATCCCTGAAGCCCTGACTGCGCTGTACCTGCTGTGCAACGCACCGGACGAAAAACCGGCGATCCTCAAGCCTCGTCACCACTAAGGTCCCGCCTATGGACAACCCCATAGGCAACCGCCCCCTGATGTTGCGCTACGTGCTGCTGGCCATCGGCTGGCTGAGCGTAGTGCTGGGGGTAATCGGGATTTTCCTGCCGGTACTGCCCACTACTCCTTTCCTGCTGCTGGCCGCCGCCTGCTTTGCCCGCAGTTCGCCGCGCTTCTACCACTGGCTGGTGCATCACCCTCGTCTCGGGCCGTGGATTCGCGATTATCTGGATGGCAATGGCATTCCGCTCAAGGGCAAGGTGTATGCCATTGGGTTGATGTGGGTCAGTATTCTGTTTTCCTGCTATCTGGTGCCGATGCCCTGGGCGCGGGGGTTCATGTTGACCAGTGCGGTGTTGGTGACGGTTTATATTCTTCGGCAGAAGACTTTGCGCAAGTCCTGAGGTTTTTTGGGATTGGGATTGGGGGCAGAGCCGTTACCGCAGAAACGGATATGTACCCAAACCAGACATCGAAAAACGACGATCTACCCTCCCCCCACCCAAACACCACCTAGACTTCACCAATCCGCCCCCCGAGCAGACACACATGCTCCGCAGTCCGCGTAGTCCAGGATGGTCAGCGCCCCGGCTTCGGTTCGGCGGGTGGCTGTTGCTGGGCGTATTTCTGTTGGCCGGGCTCGGCATGGTCCGCGCCGACTGGGATTTCGCGCAGATCCTGCAAACCGCCGAAAAACGCTACGGCAACCTCGGCCCGGCGCGGGGGCGGATAGAGGCCTGGAGCCAGATGCTGCAGGGCGAACGCAATGCCCCCGAGCGCGAACAGTTGAATACCGTCAATCGCTTCTTCAATCAGCAACTGAGCTTTCAGGACGACACACGGATCTGGCGTCAGACCGACTACTGGGCCACCCCCGTCGAGGCTCTGGTCAAGGGCGCCGCCGATTGCGAAGACTACGCCCTGGCGAAATATTTCAGCCTGCGCGAGCTGGGAATTCCCAGCGAAAAACTGCGCATCACCTACGTCAAGGCACTGACCCAGAATCAGGCGCACATGGTCTTGACCTTCTACAGCAGCCCCACCGCCGACCCGCTGGTGCTGGACAACCTGATCAGCGACATCCGCCCCGCTTCGCAACGCAAGGATCTGCTGCCGGTTTACGCCTTCAACGCCGAAGGCCTGTACCTGCCGGGCGCCAATGGCGGCAAACGCAGCAGCGACTCGAAAAAGCTGTCGCGCTGGCAGGACGTACTGAAAAAAATGCAGGCCGAAGGCTTCCCCGTCGGCGACGGCTGAAAGCCCGAGCAAGGAGCGTGTCATGAAACTGCGCAATCAGTTGTTTCTCGCCATCTGCCTGTTCCTGGTGGTGGCGTTCAGCGGCAGTTTTTTTGTCAGTCTGGAAAGCTCCCGCGAACAGACCCTCGGCCAGTTGCGCTCCCATGCCCAGGACGCGGCCACCGCCCTGGGCCTGTCGCTGACCGCGCAGGTCGATGACCCGGCGATGATGGAGTTGATGGTCAGCTCGATTTTCGACAGTGGCTACTTCAGCAGCATCCGCATCATCGACAACCGCGATCAGCGTGTACTGGTGGAACGCAATGCGTCGAAGCGGATCGAGGGCGTGCCGGGCTGGTTCATTCGTCTGGTCAACCTGCGCCATCAGGGCGGTGATGCACTGATCATGCGCGGCTGGGAACAGGCGGCGCGGGTCGAAGTGCTGAGCAACCCGCAATTCGCCCTGGCCAAACTCTGGGACAGCACCCTGGGCAGCCTGATCTGGCTGCTGATCTGCGGCCTGCTGAGCGCGGTGTTCGGGGGCTGGCTGCTGCGCCGGCAACTTCGCCCCCTTGACACCCTGGTCAAACAGGCCGAAGCCATCAGCAAGCGCGAGTTCCTGAGCCTGCCGAAACTGCCGCGCACGCCCGAGTTGAAACGGGTGGTGCTGGCGATGAATCAGATGGTCGAGAAGCTCAAGGCGCTGTTCAGCGAAGAAGCGGCGCGCAGCGAGCAATTGCGCGACGAGTCCTACCGGGACAGCCTGACCGGGCTGGCCAATCGACGCTTGCTCGATGAACAGCTGGCCGACCATCTGCTGTTGGCCGAGCACCATGGCGAAGGTCACCTGTTGATGCTGCGACTCAACGACCTGACTGGGCTCAACCAGCGCCTTGGCGGCCAGCGAACCGATGCGTTGATCAGCGCCGTCGGCGAACTGCTCAAGCGCCTGACCGGACTGCCGGAACGCCGCACCTGGCTGGCGGCGCGCAATCGTGGGGGCGAATTCAGTCTGCTGACGCCGGGGCTGAATGCCGAAGATGCGGCGCGTCTGGCTGCGGAGCTCAGTGCCACCCTGGAAAACCTGCGCCAGACCGGTGCCAGCGATTGCCTGCCCGTCGCGCACGTGGGCATCGTCGTCTTCCGTCCGGGTGAACTGGCCAGCGATGTATTGATGCGCCTCGATCAGGCGCTGGCCCAGGCCCGGCTCCAGCCCGAACGCCCCTGGGCGCAGCTGAGTCATGAGGACTCTGCAATCCATCACGCCCCACATGATTGGCGCAGCTGGATCGACGACGCCCTGACCCACGACAGGTTGCAACTGTACTTTCAGCCGGTGGTGCAATGCGCCGACACCAGCGAAGTGCTGCATCACAAGGTCCTCGCCCGCCTGCTCGATCCCCAGGGCCAGGCGATTGCCGCCGGGCAGTTCCTGCCGTGGATCGAGCGCCTGGGCTGGTCCGCCCGCTTCGATCTGGCCATGCTCGAGGCGACACTCGATTACCTGGCGGTCAATCGCTGGCCGTTGGCGCTGAGCCTGTCCGGCAGTACCCTGCGCGATCAGACGCAGCTGCGGTTGATCCTCGACATGCTCGATTCACTGCCGGAACTGGCGCCGTTGCTGACCCTGGAAATCGACGAACGCCAACTGCCGCCGCCCGACGAACTGCAGCGCCTGAGCCACGCCCTGCTCGACACCAATTACCGCCTGGGCCTTCAGCATTTCGGCGGCAGCTTCAGCCAGATCGGCAACCTCACTCAGCTGGGTCTGGCTTACCTGAAAATCGATGGCGCCTACATCCGGCGTATCGATGAGCAGCGGGATAAACGACTGTTCATCGAGGCGATCTTCAGGGCGACCAACAGCATCGATTTGCCGCTGATTGCGGAAATGGTCGAGACCCAGGGTGAGCTGCAAGTCATCCGGGAGCTGGGGGTGTTCGGGGTGATGGGAAGGCTGATCGGGCCGCCGGAACCCATGTAGCCACGGCACTGCACATCCCTTTTGCAGGCGCTGCCGAAGGCTGCGATCTTTTGATCTTCAAAAAATCAAAATCAAAAGATCGCAGCCTGCGCCAGCGCCTGCAAGGAGAGATGGGGCAATTACACGGTATCCACCTTCAACGAATGATCATTGAGCATGCCGTTGATGATGGTCGCCGTGTCCGGCCCGGAGACCACCCCGCCCGCCCCTGGCGTGACCCCGTAATGGCTGGCCAGGTTGACGCCGGCCAGGTCGATGGTCTGGTTCGGCGCGGCGCCGGCCATGGCGCTGACATCGATGCTGGTCACCACCGATGCGCCGCTGCCGCTGACGGTGAAGTGCAGGTAGTCATCCAGCGAGGCCGCGGTGCCGTTCTCCCCTTGCAGCAGTTGCGACAGGTCGAGTTTGTCGGTGCCCGGCGTGAAGTCGGTGACCACGTCGTGGCCGCTGTTGCCCTTGAGCCACTGGAAGGTGTCGGCGCCGCTGCCGCCAGTCAGGGTGTTGTTGCCCAGGCCACCGATCAGGAAGTCGTCGCCTCCCCCGCCATTGAGCACGTCGTTGCCCAGGCCGCCGGTGATGACGTTGCTGTTGTTGTCGCCGGTCAGGTTGTCGTTGAAGTTGGAACCCACCAGGTTCTCGATCCCCGTCAGGGTGTCGGTACCGGCGCCGAGTGTGTTCTGCGCCGTGGTCACGCCCAGGTTCACCGTCACCCCGGACGTGGCATGAGCGTAGCTGGCGGTATCGTTGCCGGTGCCGCCGTCGAGCAGATCGTTGCCCGGACCGCTGAACAGCAGGTCATTACCCGCCCCGCCATGCAGCTCGTTGTTGCCGGTGCCGGCGGTGAGGATGTCGTTGCCGTCGCCGGCATTGAGGATGTTGTCGCCATTGCCCGCCACCAACGTGTCGTCGCCGGAAGTCCCGGTGAGGGTGTGTCCATCCTGGTAGCTGATGGTCACGTTGCCATTGGCGCTGCCGCCATGGTCGTCGCTGGTGGTGTAGGTACCGTGGTAGTCCGGAGTGGTGTCATGGGCGCCGGCGTAGTTGAGCGTCATGGTCAGCTGGTAGTTCTCCGCCGCATTGGTATTGCTGCCGGAGGTGTTGGTGATGTTGGTGATATGGATCTGGTACACACCGTCCGACGCCGCGGTGATGGTCTGGCCATCGCCGATGGCAATCCAGTTACCACCGTTGATGGAGTACTCCATGGTGATGTGGCCGGCGGCCAGGTTGTGGTCCAGGTTGAGGGTTTCGCCCTGTTTGAGGTTGACGGTGATCTTGTCCTCATCGTTGGCATTAGCGTTGGTGACCGGCCCAAGGTAGCCACTGATCACCAGCAACGCAGTCATGGTTGCCGCATTGGCCGCGAAGGAATTGCGCACATCGGCCAGGACCTGGTTGGACGGCTTGACGCCGCTGCCCGAGAAGTCGATCGCTCCGGTGCCGGTAAAGTCCGCCGCCTTGCTGGTCCACCCGGTGTTGAAGGTGGTCGGCGACGCCTTGATCGGATCGCCATCGGCATCCTTGTCGTTGGCCAGCAGCACATCCGCCGGCACCACCACGTTGCTGGACAGCATGTTGGTGATGATGTGGTCATCGCCCGCCACCGGCGCCGCATTCGGAATGACCTTGACCACCAGGGTGGAGCTGGCGAGATCGCCGTCGTTGTCGCTGAGGGTGAAGCCGATGTTTTCGGTGATCAGCACCGAAGTGGCTTTCTGCGAGGTGTAGCTGTACTCGCCGGTATCGAGGTTCACCACCAGCGTGCCCTTGTTGTCGGTGGCGATGCTCAGGGTGTTGTTGACGGTGTTGAAGGTGCCATGGTTGGCGCCGCCGCTGAAGGTCAGCGAGCCCTGGTTGCTGTTGCCTTTCGGATCGTAGGTGTAGGTGGTGCCATCGACCGTGATGGACTTGATGAAGCCGCCGTCGGCACCGAAGGTCGCGCCATCGCCCAGCAGCGAACCGGTGACCGGCGCGCCCGCCACGGTGCCCGACAGCACCGAGTTGAGCTGGTTGAGGTCGGTGACGATCACCGCGTTGGTATTGGTGCCCGTGCCGGTGCCGTCATAGGCCAACGGGTTGAGGTCGCCGCTGCCAACACCCGAGCCCAGGCCGATCGCGTAGTTATTGATTTGCTTGTCGATGAGGAAGTTTTTCCAGGCCGTCTCGTCCCCGCCGCCAATCGATCCTTCGTTGGGCTTGCCGTCGGAGAAGAAGTAACCGACGTTCTGCGCCCCCGTCAGCTTGCCGTTGGTGTTGAACGCGGTTTGCGCCATCGCCACCGCCGCGTCGTAGTTGGTGCCGCCGCCCGCCGACAGGCCGGCCACGATCGACTTGGCCGTCGCGACGTCCACCCAGATCGAAGTCTTGTCGGTGGCGTTGCTGCTGAAGGTGACGATCTGCACTTTGACGTCGCCCAGGTCGTCGTACTTGTCGAGCAGCGCGCTGATCGCCTGCTTGGCCAGGTCCAGGCGCGACAGTCCGCCCACGCCGGAGTTGTCGGCCATACTGCCGGACACGTCGATCACCAGCAGCAGGTTGGTGTCGACCTCCACTGCCGCCACCGAGCGCTCCGACGCCACCGCCTTGGGCACGTCATCGACGATGTTGACCACGATGGTGCTGGTGGTGCTGTTGCCCAGCGCATCGGTGGCCTTGTAGGTGAAGGTTTCAGTCAGCGTATTGGCACCGTCGTTGGCACCCGGCGAGGTTTTCGGCGCCGAGGTCAGGGTGTAGGTGTAGGTGCCGTTGGGGTTGAGCAGGATCTGCCCGTAGGTCCCGGTGGCGCTGCCGACCAGGGTGTAGGTGATCGCGCCGCTGCCGCCGGTCACCGAACCGACCAGGGTTCCGCTGGAGGTTTCGCCGGTGCTGCCTGGGTCGCTGCCGGTCACGTTGCCCGCCGCCAGATCCTGGCCATCCTTGGTCAGGTCGAGGGCTTTTTCGTAGACCGTCACATCGGTATCGGTGACCGCCTTGATGTTGCTGTCGGACACGTTGATGGTGATGGTGGTGGTGCTTTCGTCGCCGTCGGCATCGCGCACGGTGTAGGTGAAGGTATCGGTGGCCCCCGCCGGGCTGACCGAGTTCGGGTTGCTGTGATAGACCGCGTTACCCGCGGCATCGAGGGTCAGGTAGCCGTAGGTGCCATTGATGTTGCTGCCCAGGCCGCCGACCGCCGAGGTCGAGGTATTGCCGCCGGCACGCACGCCGATCACGGTCGCCGGGCCATCGGCACCGCTGATGTCGTTGCCCAGTACGCTGATGTTGACGGTACCGCCCTCCGCCACCGAAGACGTATCGGCCTTGGCGGTTGGCAAGTCGTCGACGATGTTGACGTTGATCTGTCCGCTGGCCGAACTGCCATCGCCGTCGGTGGCCACCACGTTGAAGTTCTCGGTGATGCTGTTGGCGCCGTTGGCGGTTGGATGCGCCTCGTTGTCCACCAGGGTGTAGCTGTAGCTGACCACGCCCGTGGTCGCGTTGTAGCCGGTGATGGTCAGGGTGCTGCCCAACGGCGTGACGATCGATTGCGGGAAGCCCGCCGCCACACCGCCGATGACCACGTTGATGCCGCCCACGGTCAGGGTCTGCAGGCCGTCCGGTGCGTTGACGGTGAACGTGCCACTCTGGGTCAGCGCCGATGAATTGGGGCTGGTGCCGTCACTGAGGTTTTTCTCGTAGACAGTGATCTCGCCGCCATACACATCCAGACCGTTGAGCGTGACGCCGTCGTTGTTGTTGTAGACCTTCAGCACCAGGTTGGCGGTGCTGGTGTCGCCGTCGGCATCGGTGAGGGTGTAGGTGAAGCTTTCCGTACCGCTGCCGCCGCCGTGCAGGGCCTTGAAGTCGGCATCGTTGGGGTTGAGGGTGTAGGTGTAAGTGCCGTTGGCATTGAGCACCAGGGTGCCGTAGGTACCGACGAAGGTCCCTGCCGTGACGGGTCCGCTGCTGGGGCCGGTCGTTACGCGGTCGGCACCTTGCGCGTCGTTGCTCAGCACGTTGCCATTGAGGGTGAGTTGGGTTTCCGAAGCGGTTCCCGTATTGCTGTCGTTCACCGCCTTGGGCACGTCGTCGACGATGTTGACGTTGATCTGGCCACTGGCCGAATCGCCGTCGGTGTCGGTCGCCACCACGTTAAAGTTTTCGGTGAGGCTGTTGGCGCCGTTGGCGGTCGGATGCGCCTCGTTGTCCACCAGGGTGTAGCTGTAGCTGACCACGCCCGTGGTCGGGTTGTAGCCGGTGATGGTCAGGGTGCTGCCCAACGGCGTGGTGATCGATTGTGGGAAGCCGGCCGCGACGCCGCCAGTGACTACATTGATGCCGCCCACGGTCAGGGTTTGCAGGCCGTCGGCTGCGGTGACGGTAAAGGTGCCGCTTTGGGTCAGTGCCGGTGCGTTGGGGTTGGTGCCGTCGCTGAGGTTTTTCTCGTAGACGGTCAGCTCGCCACCACACACATCCAGACCTCTGACGATCACCGGGTCGTCATTGTTGTGGATGTTCAGCACCAGATTGGCGGTGCTGGTATCGCCGTCAGCGTCGGTGAGGGTGTAGGCGAAGGTTTCGGTGCCATTACCGCCGCCGTGTAGCGCTTTGAAGTCGGCGTCACTGGTGTTGAGGGTGTAGGTGTAGGTGCCGTTGGCGTTCAGCACCAGGGTGCCGTAGGTGCCGACGAAAGTGCCGGGCGTGACCGGGCCGGCGCTTGGGCCAGTCGGTACGCGGTCGGCGCCTTGCACGTCGTTGGTCAGCACGTTGCCGTTGAGGCTGAGCT